>BTVI01000044.1:0-23204 GCA_045862955.1 Fimbriimonadales bacterium | reverse complement strand
TCGCCACGGTGGACACCAACACTTCGCCAGCCTATGTGTGCAACATCGGCCCAGTGCCGAACCCGGACGACATTGCCTATGTCCCGAGCCTCGATCAGTTCGTTACGTTGGAGGATCGCGACCTAGACGGTATCTGGCTGGACTTTCACACGCACGACTCCTCGGGTCTCACGGGAATCGTGAAGAGCTGGGTGACGCAGGACCTCGAGACCAAGGGACTATGTGTGATCCCCGCGCAGGCTGCCAACTGGATGCTCTGCCGAACGGACCTCACGGGTGAGTACCTGCTGATGTCCAGCACCGTCGGGGCGCCCGGCACCGTCAACAAGCTTTGGATCTACGACTTCGACGGTAACGTGCTCGGCGAGACGGAGTTCTCTCCGCTCGGGTGGGGTGAGATCGAGTCGGTTGCCTACGATCCCGACAACCGTATCATCTACGTTGGTAGCGAAGACACCAACCGCATCCATGTATTCCAACTTCGCCCGCCGGCCACGCTCAATGTGTCGGTCACGCTTCAGAACTTCGGAAGCCCATTCGGTCAGACTGCGATACTGGAACTGCGCAATCCCGGCGAGACTACTCCGCAGTACACCTATCCTATCACGCTGGATGCGTCCGGAACCGCTAGCGTGCCTTGCGTTGCAGAGGGCACTTGGGACGTAGCGATCAAGTTCTCGCACTGGCTGCGAGCAGTGGAGGCTTCGAAGACGATCGTGTCTGGCGCAAACACGGTCGCCTTCGTTCAGGTGAACGGTGACGCCGACAACGACAACTCGGTCGGCTTGGCGGACCTGAACGCCGTGCTAGTGAAGTTCGGTCAGGCCAACGTGCTGACCGATCTCGATGGCTCGGGCTTAACCGACCTGGCGGACCTCAACATCGTGTTGCTGAACTTCGGCAAGCAGGGCCAGCCTTAAGTCTTACTGACCTTTGCTCCGCTGCGTGCAGGCCCACCGTGCGGTGGGCCTGCACGATTCCGAGCCTGTCGAACGCGGGGCACCTGGCGTACCATGGCAAGGGGACGACCCTCTCACCCACCGATCCGACATAGGCCACACCTACCTCAGTCCTGTGGCCACGAGGGATCGAGGAATCGCTGAATCTCGAAGAGGTAACCGTTCGGATCGCGAAAGAAAATGTGGTAGATGTCGAAGTCTGGATTCCGAGCAGGTTCCTTCTCGATCGGAATACCCGCATCGCGCAGCCGCTCATGCCAGCCGTCCACGTCGTCAGTAACTAGCGTCACGATGACACCGGCCGACTGCGGTGGGTCACTGCGTTCACACACGCCGAGATAGGACCGCGGCGCAACGCGGAAGATGCGGCAACGGCCCTGATCCAGCACCAGCCGCAGGCCCAGAGTCTCCGAAAGGAAGCGGGACGAGGCTTGGAGGTCCTTGGTGTAGAGGAAGGTCACGAACTGGTCGAACTCCTGCATGATAGCGAGTTCGCCGCCAGTAGCCTGGTCCCTCGGTGCCTCGGCCCAACGCAGGGCACCGCCGGCTCCACGGCGAAAGAACGCCTGAACCCGAACTGAAGGAGTGAACCAGTTGACACGTCGCAACCAGGAAATCGTGCTGCCTCCCGAGTACCCCGCTCTCGACTACCCGCCGTTCGGCTACTTGGACAATCCATATCACAGCGCAGTGATGAACCGCAGTGGCATCATCCGTTCCGTCCCCCCGCTCGGCTTCGGCTTCTGGTGCCGTCGCTTCCCCTGGCCCTACGGAGAGGGCGCCCTGCGCCACGTCAACTACCTGTCCTTCCTCCACCTCGGCGTGGCAGCAAATGGTCGCACGCTGCTATCCCCCGACGACTTCTCGCGTGCAGGGATTCGCCTCGGTTCGCGCTATCACACCAAGACGATGATGAGCTACGACTGGGAGACCGATGGCCTCAGCTTCTCTGCCAAGTACTTCCTGGCGGAGGAGCACGCGCTGGCCTGTTTGCTCAGCGTCCGCAACGCGTCGGACCGAGTGCGCGAGGTCTTCGTACATGTGACCAACGAGTACGGTCACGTGGAGCGCCCTTGGTGGGGCTCCAACGGCCTTGCTGCAACCTTCGATGGCGAGCACGCTGCGGCGGTGTGCAAGATGTGGGCCTACGGGGACGTGTTCGCGTTGGGAGCGGATCGAGAGCCGGTTGCGTATAAGGCCACACCACACCGCGAACAGTGGGACGAGTGGGTCCGCTCCAATGATCGAACGTCGAACCAGGGTGCATCCGAGTCCCTGCCGCTGCCGATGTTCAGCATCCTGACTTACCGGCTTACCGTGCCGGCAGGCGGTGAGGAGCAGCTAACCTTCGCCCTAACACGTGGCACCAACGAGCTGTGGACGTTGCGCCGCCATCGAGAGGTGCTAGGCAACGCGACGGTCATCTTAGACAGGCAGTTACAGGAGGACCGCGAGTTCTACCGCTCGGCACCGGTGCTATCCGGCGACTGGCCGGATGAATGGAAGCAGGGATGGGTGCTGGACCTAGAGACCTTGCGGATGAACACGCGCCCACCCATTGGCATCTATCAGCATCCGTGGGATGCCATGCAGATCTACACGCCCCGTGCGGTGCTCGGAGAGACCATGCTGGATATGATGTGTCTGTCCTATGCCGACGAGGAGTTGGCCAAGGAAGTCATCTACGGCACCTTTGCCGACGCACCGATGCCCAACGTGCCATGTTCCCGTGAGGACGGCAGCATGAACATGATAGGCGCAGGCGGGGCCGAATGTGGTACGGCACCTACGTGGGGCCTGCCGTTTCACGTAATACGCTGCCTACACCACCGCACCGGAGACGACGCGTGGATACGTGACCTATACCCCTACCTGCGAGCCTTCCTCGATTGGTGGCTGGAGAACCGTACCGACGACGAAGGTTGGTTCCACTGCAACAACAGTTGGGAGTCCGGTCAAGACGGCTCGCGCCGCTTCCTGATCGACGTGGGTGAGGAGGCGAAAGTATCCGACTACGTGCGTACCGTAGACGTCGAAGCGGTGATGGCTCACGCATTCGCCGTAATGGAGGAGTTGGCAGCCGTAGCGGGTCACAAGGCAGACGCGAAGAGGTGGCGCGAGCTAGCACAGAAGCGCATCGAGACGACGCGTGCGATGTACGTGGATGGTTGGTTTCGCGACTTCGATGCGAGGACCGGAGAGCCCATCATTCTGGAGGACTACTACGATGTCATGATGTTCGTGCCGCTCTCTGTGGGCATCGCCACTCCGGAGCAGGTGGAAGGGGTGCGCCCCATGTTCCGGCGATTCGCGGATGAACCCACTCCATTCCTAGAGTGGCCCTCATTCTGGTTCCCGTTCAGCGAGGCGGCATGGAACGCAGGCCTGCGCCCGTTCTTGGCAGAAACACTGACAGCCACAGCCGATAGGGTGTATTCTCGCACAGCGGGCCGGGAGCCGACACCGATGGGTGATACCAAGTTCAGTCTGCCGGAGCCGTACAACTACCGTATCCCGGGGCAGGCAGCCGAATTCTGGCCGGTGGATATGCATCCCCAGATTCGCAACGGGGCAGAGTGCTATGGATGGGGGGCTACCATGCCTACCCTGCTGATACGCAACATCGTAGGATTCCGAGAAGTTGGCGCGCAAGAGTTCGCGCTGGCTCCCAGTTTGCCGAAGCGAATGATGCGGGATGGTGGCACGTATACTATCACAAACCTGAAGTATAGGGGCATGGTGTTCGATGTGCGGTACACGGTGCTGAAGGACGAGCGTCTGCGGTGTGAGTTGCTGGTGCGGTGCGAGCGCGATACGGTGATAGGGATAGAGGATGCAGACGGGCACTCGCTTTTCGCCCACCCGCTTAGGGAAGGCACCAACGAGATCTCGTTCGAAGTCCCCAATCACGGCTTGGTGCGCGTCGCGATCGGATAACACTTGCAGCCTATCGCCCCGTGTACCACCGACCGCCCCAACGGCACCCATTGCGGACCCGGTCGGTGCGGCGAATGACTGCCTCGTTGTCACTGCGGATGACAGTCGCGGCCGGAGTGCGGGAGGAGTATAGACGCGGGGAGCGAAGTGGCGGTGCATGAAGTGTCCCGTTTCGCGACGTGAGTTTCTGGCAGTCAGTGCAGTGTTGGGCGTGGCCGGAGCACTCCCATCGCAGGCACAGCACACACCGGAACCGGAAGTAGATGCAGTCGTCTTGCAGCTCGCGACCGACCTGTCCGAACAGCATAGGCGCCTGCTCGCCGAGGCGCTGAAAGGCAACGCGGAGGCGGCGAGGGCGAGACGCCGCTACGCGCTGCCGGAGAACAGCGAGCCGTGCTTCGTGTTCCGACCGACCGCAGCAGGTAGCCGCACATGATTGACCCGCTCTCCTCCATCGCCGACCTCGCCGCTGCGCTGCGCCGAAAGCAAGTCTCCTCGGTGGAGCTGGCACGGATGTATCTCGACCGGCTGCGCACGCTCGGCGCGGCCCATCACGCGGTCGCCGAACTCACCGAGGAGCGGGCGCTGGAACAGGCCAAGGCGGCGGACAGGCAGCGTCCTAAAGGGCTCCTGCACGGCATTCCCTTCGGTGTGAAGGACCTTCTGGCCACCAAGGGCATTCCGACGCGCTGGGGCTCTCCCGGCCACATGGACCAGGTATTCGACTACGATGCGACAGCGGTCGCCAGGCTGCAGCAAGCCGGTGGGGTGTTAGTGGCGAAACTGGCGATGATAGAGCTGGCGGGGGGAGGGAACTATAACATCGCCGCGGCCTCGCACACCGGGGCCTGCCTCTGCGCTTGGGACACGTCTCGGTGGTCGGGGGGTTCCAGTAGCGGCTCGGGTGCCGCGACGGCGCTCGGCTGTGTGCCCTACTCGCTCGGCAGCGAGACCAGCGGGAGCATCACCTGCCCCAGTGCGTTCAACGGCGTCACGGGCTTCCGACCCACCTATGGCCGAGTCAGCCGGCATGGCGCAATGGCGCTGTGCTGGTCGCTCGACAAAATCGGGCCGATGGCACGGTCGGTGGAGGATTGTGCGCTGGTGCTGGAGGCGATTGCGGGGCCGGACCCGAACGATCCGAGCACGCTTACAGAGCCGCTGAACCTGCGGCGCCCCGGGCCCAAGCCGCGGATCGGCTTGCTGAAGGAAAGCTTCGCAGAAAACGACGCAGCGGCATGCGAGAAGGCGTACGCCGAAGCTCTCCGAGTCTTCCGCTCACTCGGTTACGAGACGGTGGACGTTGCCTACCCTCCGATGCCCTATGGTCTGGCGGTCGGCATCATCGTGGATGCGGAGGGGGCGAGCGCGCACGAGCGGTTCATCCGAAGCAAGAAGCTGAACTTGCTCGCCGATCCCCATCAGGTGGCCGGGTTCGCCGCTGCGCTGGAGACTCGTGCGACGGACTATTTGTGGGCCATGCGCCTACGGACTCAGGCGCTGGCTGCTAACGCTGTGTGGGAGCGGTGCGACGCCATCTTCACGCCCGTCTTCTATCACTGTGCGCCACCCGCGGACGTGCCGTTCGACAAGTCGTTCGAGAAGATGGGCGGCGATCGGGGCCCTGCCAACCTGCTGGGATGGCCGTCCGTTGCCTTTCCGATAGGATTCGAAGACGGGTGTCCACTGGGTGGGCAGATCATCGCCGCGGCGTTTCGAGAGGACGTGTGCTACCGTGTGGCCTCCGATTTTCAGCGCGAGACCGACTGGCATCGAAGGCGTCCACAGCCGGCGGCGCCTTCGGCCGTTTCACCGGCACAGCTGCAGATGTCCGCTGCCCGTCGCAGGGAGTGGTTGCCCATCGCGTAGGAGCTCGCACGCCCATAGCGAACCCTCCCGGGTGAGATGACACCTCTTATCATTACGCTCGCCGCGCTGCTCTCAGCCGGCGGACTGGGCGGACGGATCATGGATAGTGAACTCCCGAACGGCTCGTTCGAAGCTCTCAGCAACGGCACCCCCGAGCACTGGCGGAAGCAGGTCTGGGCGGGGCCGGCAGGCCTGTCCGTGTCGGGTGAGGCGCGTGACGGCGAACGCTGTGTGGCGGTGCGCTCGGCCGAGGGTGCCGATGCTGCTTGGGTGACCATCGCCACCGTAATGCCTTTCTCGCGCTACCGCCTTAGCGCCTGGGTCCGCACCGAGGGCGTGACCCCTATTGACGGACAAGGCGCCCTCGTCAATCTGCACACTAGGCCCGAGCGCACGCGCGCACTGGTAGGCGATAACGACTGGACCGAGCTGTCCATGGAGTTCGACACCGATGCGGACGAAACGATCCAGATCAATTGCATTCTAGGCTACTTCGGGCGGGCGAAGGGGACGGCGTGGTTCGACGATGTGCGTCTAGTGCGCCTTTCTTCGCGTCAGCTGAGCCCCTCGGTAACGATCGATGCCGCCAAGCGTGGCGAGCCCATCTCGAAGTACATCTACGGGCAGTTCATCGAGCACCTCGGCAGATGCATCTATGGCGGCATCTGGGCGGAGATGTTGGAGGATCGCAAGTTCTGCCTTCCGGTAGGTGATAGGGAGTCACCGTGGCGGTCGGTAGGAGGTGCCGCCGTCACCATGGATCGGAACGAGCCTTTCGTAGGGGATCATACGCCCCTGGTTCGCCTGCCGGGGAAGGATGCGGCCGGACTGTCCCATGGCGGGCTAACAGTAGTGAGTGGCAGGCGTTACATGGGACGCATCTGGCTGCGTGGCGATGCTACCGTGGCACCCATACGTGTTAGCCTCGTGTGGGGCGACGAGCCCGAACAGCGTGACACGGTGGACATCAAGAGACTCGGCCCCAACTACGAGAAGTACCCGCTGAAGTTCTCCTCCCATGGTGATAGTGCCGCCGCACGCCTGGAGATCCTTTCGTCCGGATCGGGCTCGTTCCACGTCGGGTGCGTGTCGCTCATGCCAGAAGACAACGTGCGCGGAATGAGACGTGACACGCTGCGACTCCTCAAAGAGCTGAATGCACCCATCTACCGTTGGCCGGGTGGAAACTTCGTCAGCGGTTACGATTGGCGCGAGGGGATCGGCGACCCTGACAAGCGGCCACCACGCAGGAACCCGGCGTGGTCCGGGCTCGAGCACAACGACTTCGGAACTCACGAGTTCCTGGACTTCTGCCACGAGATAGGTGCCGAGCCGCTGATCGTCGTGAACACCGGGTTCGGTGATGCCAATTCCGCTGCCGAGTGGGTGGAGTACGTCAACGGTGCCCCGGACACGCCGATGGGTAGGCTGCGCGCCGCGAACGGTCGCAAGGAGCCGTGGGGTGTCGTGTGGTGGGGCATCGGAAACGAGATGTACGGCAACTGGCAGCTCGGCCACATGGCACTCGGGCAGTATGTGGTGAAGCACAACGAGGTCGTGAAGAAGATGCGCGCTGTGGATCCCGCTATCAAGACCATCGGCGTAGGTGCCGTAGGAGAGTGGTCCAAGCAGATGCTGACACACTGCGCAGATAGTATGGATCTGATCAGCGAACACTTCTATTGCGGCGCGAAGGTAGGGGTGATGAGCCACGTCGCGCAAATCCGGGACAACGTGAGAGCTAAGGCTGTCGCCCACCGGGAGTATCGGGAGCAGCTACCATCGCTACGGGGCAAAGACATTCGCATTGCCATGGACGAGTGGAACTATTGGTATGGCCCGGATGTGTTCGGCGAGATCGGCACTCGGTACTTTCACAAGGATGCGCTCGGGATCGCGGTGGGATTGCACGAGTTCTTCCGAAACACCGACATCATCGCAATGGCTAACTATGCGCAAACCGTGAACGTGATAGGAGCCATCAAGACGACGCCGACAGCCGCGGCGTTCGATACGACCGGCCTGGTGCTCAAACTCTATAGGCAACACTATGGCGCGATTCCGCTGCTGCTCGAAGGAACGATGGAGCCGCTGGACGTGGCGGCAGCCCTCACCGAGGACGGCAAGAGACTTACCCTCGCTGTAGTGAACGCCACCGGCCAGCCACGATCTCTGCGGCTGGAGTGGAAGGGGCTGGAGGTAGTGGCGGGCGGGGTGCGATACACCATGCGCCACGATGATCCCATGGCCTACAACGAACCAGGGGTGGAGCCGCGTGTGTTCGTCGTCGAGGAGAAGGTGGATCGGCCCGGATCGAGCATCGAAGTGCCATCATACAGTATCGTATTGTATGTGCTGCCGGTAAGTTTGCGGTAGGCTGACCAGGAGCTCTCCGGTGACAATGGTTCGTGATGCTGAGCCTTTCAGGGCAGATGGGGATCGCCTGTTAGTGCGGCCTCGAGCTCTTCGAGCCATGCTGAACCTGTCTCGGTATGTCCTCCTGTTAGTGCGGCCTCGAGCTCTTCGAATCATGCTGAACCTGTCTCGGTATGTCCCCCTGTTCGTGTGGCCTCGAGCCCTTCGAATCATGCTGAACCTGTCTCGGTATGTCCTCCTGGGTGCTCCTCATGTGGGCAGCCATGGCCCGTCATGCTGAGCTTGTCGAAGCATGACAGCACACACCGCATGCTATCTGCTGCTAGTACCGCCTTTGCAGCATTCGAGCTCATGCTTCGACACGCTCAGCACGACGATTCGGTGTGGGGTATGTCGGACGGTGTAAGGGGCTCTACATGACACGACTGCTGCGTCAGCCAAGCCCTAACCTCATAGGAACGGCTGGCAATCGGAATGACAAGTGGGGGCCTCGACGGGCCCTAGGCTCAGCGTCACTGCACGGGGCAGCGCGACGGGGCTAAGCCCGTCAGCGTTCGGAGGTCACTTCACTGGTGGGCAGCACCAGAACGTGCCATCGTCGTTGCGCGCGTACAGCCAGATCAGATCGCCCTTTACGGTCTTTACGTGCCCGTCGAGGTGAGCCACGTTGCACTTCCCGTTGTGGCGCCCGCTCGTCTCGTCCACGTTGCCGAAGCGCGAGTCGTTGATGCCCCAGTAGAGATGCCCCGGATCGTACGCAGACCACTCGTTGATACCTTTTTCCTCTACGAAGCTGGGTGTTCGAGCCGGCTCCTGGAAGTAGCTGAGCTTGACTTTGCCTTGGTATGTATCACTCCAGCCGTAAGGCGTGCTCTTGGTTAGGTAGGAGTTGATGGTGTAAGAGTAGGTGCCCTTGATCTTCGGCATGTCGGGACCCCAGTTGGCCCAGTCCCATCGCTCCATGTTGTCGGCAGGGCAGCGGAAGACCTCTGGAGAGCGGATGTACTTGTTGGCGGAACCCTTGCGTAGGTCGTCCGTATAGCCGCTCGCGTAGTTAAAGAAGTGATACGTGATCATGCGATCGTCATGATCACTAATGTATAGCATCATGCCAATGTTGAGCTGCTTGATGTTGCTGCTACATTGCGTCTGCCGAGCCTTGGCACGCGCAGAGGCGAACACGGGGAAAAGGATCGCCGCGAGGATGGCGATGATCGCGATGACTACCAATAGCTCGATCAGCGTGAAGCCCAACGCTCTACGAAGGTCCTGCATAGTCACCTCCATACGGCGGATATCCGTCCTACCGCGTAACTATTGTACATCTCTTTCGGCCGATTCGCGCTCATTGTGCGAAGAGACGAAGGAGAATCGTTGGGGTGGAGCGCCGCTCGAGGGGGTCACACCTCGGCAAGGAGCTCTCTAGCATGCCGCAAGGCCGTGTCGCGTGCCTCGTCCCCGCTCAGCATCCTCGCCAGCTCCCGCACCCGCTCCTCGCCTTCCAACCGCTCCACGCGCACCGCGGTCCGCCCGTCCAGTGCCTCTTTGGTGATGCAGAACTGCTCGTCTGCGCGCCCGGCGATCTGCGCCAGGTGTGTGATCACGATGACCTGGCTGTGTTGCGCGAGCTGCCGAAGCTTGTCACCCACGACGGCAGCCACTTGTCCGCCCAGCCCCGCATCCACCTCATCGTACACGATGGTGGGCGCCGGCGAGGCCCCCGCCAGCGCGCACCGAAGCGCTAACATGACTCGGGAGAGTTCTCCGCCTGAGGCGATGCGTCCCAGTGGCTGCGGCGGATGGCCCGGGTTCGCGGAGAACAGGAACTCCACCGATTCCGCTCCCCCTGCGTCCGGTTCCTTGGGGGTGAGGCGCACTTCGAAGGCAGCCTGCTCCATCGCCAGGTCCCGGATGTGTCGCAGAGCTTCCTTCTCGAATCGCGGCGCGCCATCGCGCCGCAGCTTGGTCAGCTCCTTGCACGCAGCCAACATCTCCGCCCGACGTGCATCTCGCTCCTCGCGCAGTGCCTCCAACGCTTCTTCGCCACCCTCCAAGTCGGCGAGGTTGGCTCGAGCCTGTTCCGCGTAAGCCAGAACTTCCTCCACGGTTGCGCCATACTTACGCTGCAGGCGGTGCAGCAGGTCGAGGCGGTCTTCCACGATCGCAACGCGTTCGGGGTCCACCGAGAAGGACTCCGCATAATCGGCCAGCGTCGCACCGGCCTCTTGCGCTGATACCAGCGCATCGCGAACCTGAGCTAGTACGTCGGTCAGCCGCTCGTCCAGCGAAGCCGCTCGTTGCAAGGCGGCTTCCGCGGTGGCTAGCAGGTCGCTCGCGCTCGTCTCGCCCGCAGTGAGCGCGTCTAGCGCGACTGTCACTTCCCCAGAGAGCCGCTCGGCATTCTGAATGCGCTTGCGCTCCGCATGCAGTTCGGCTTCCTCCCCCGGTGTCAGGTCGGCGCCCTCTATCTCGGCAAGCTCGAAGCGGAGCAGATCGGCCAGCCGTTCGCGCTCACGCGAGCGGCTCTCCAGATCAGCGATTCGCTTTTCGGCGTCCTGCAGCGCGGTGTAGCAGTCCCCAATCTGCTGGCGCAGCGCCATGGCCTTTTCACCTAACCATGCATCCAGCAGGTCACGGTGTACGACGGGGCGAAGCAAGGTCTGGTGCTCGTGTTGGCCATGGAGGTCGACCAGGCACTCTCCCACTGTCCGTGCCGCCGATGCTGGAGCGGCGTGGCCGTTGATGCGGCACGTGGAGCGTCCTTCGGGCGTGATCTCCCTCGTCAGAAAGAGCATGCCTTCTTCTAGCTCGAACCCCTGTGCACGGAGCTCGGCTTCTGCCGTGCCGGCCGGCGGAACCGCAAAAACCGCCGAGATCACCGCCTTGCGCGCGCCGGACGCGACACGTTGGCTATCCGCCCTGTCGCCCAGCGCAAGCCCGATGGCGTCCACTACCAGCGACTTGCCCGCACCCGTCTCACCCGTGATCGCTATGAGGCGTCCGCTCATCTCGAGTCGTGCGCTCTCGATCACTGCGAGGTTCTGGACTGCAATCTCCCTCAGCATCCCGCTCGCTCCCTTAGGAGTGCAACCACCTTCTCGAATCCACCAGGGAGGATGCGTTGCGTATCATAGAAGACGTATGCGGAGTCCACCTCGTATCCACCCACGTCATAGATGTGACGGGGGGCGATATAGCCGATGATGCCGTTCGCGCAACCCACGGGGCACACAGTCGGGACGGCCCGCGTCATATGCGAGAACACCTCCGCGCCGACACAAGCATAGCAGGTGCTGCCGAGCGTAATGAGCTGCACGTCCATGGTGACGGACTCGCGCTGTGGACGCGACAACATGTGCTGTTCCCAGATGCTCACAGCCTCTCGACAGCGTGCAGATGCGTATGTGCTTCCATCGCCCATCGCGGCGCGAAGGGAGTCTGCTCGTGCGGCGAGCGCAACACCATCCAGCTTTTCTAGTGGGATTTCAATCGCTAACAGCTCGATCCCTACGGACGAGTTATCCTCGTTCGCGCCGTGGATGGCTGCCGCCACCGTACCACCCAAATCCTTGCCCCACCCGGCCACACGATCGTAGTCGGTTCCTTCGCTGGGGGGATTGATGTTCGCACACGCACCAGGCAGCAACAGACAGATCGGCCTACCTGGCAGGTTCTCGTGCAGCCAGCTCGCAGCGTAACCGTGGATGTCACTGCTTATCAGGCGGTTCTCGTGTCCCATCGCCACGTTGTGCACGGCGTAGTTAGCTACCACCGCTTTCAGGTCCCCGCTAGCTCGCTCGAAGGCCGTGACGGTCACGGTCTCATCCACCGGAGCAGTCGCATCACGCCGCCTCTCCACGCCGAGACTAAGATCCCTCCTACCACACAGCACCCGGCACTCCTCGACCGACCGCGTGGCCCCCTCGGCGACTTCGCACAGCTTCTCTTCCAGCCACTGCATGTAAGAAGGGTCCTGATGGCCTGTGAGTGTGAGCGTGATAGTGGCCGGGGCAGAATGCGTGTGAGTAGCAGAGAGACAGATTGCTTCGGGTGGGAGCGCAAGCGCGGAGGACAACATAGCTCGAATCCGAGCTACGTAGTTAGCATCGAATCCTACACATTCGGCATGCAACCACAGGAGCTTGTCACCGTCGGCGCCGACAACATACAGAGCCCTAGCGTGGATGGGATCGTGCACCCCCACACTGGGCTGTTCGCGTGCCGCGAAGCCACCGAGTTCGACAGGCCAATCCGGTGTTATGTCAGTCTCCGCGGCACCGACTAGCAATTGGGCACCTCTCGTAATTGGTCGCGAAGCCGGTATAGCTTATGGAACGCCTCGCCCACCCGCTCGACGTCCTCGTCGGAGGCCAGCAGGTGCCCTTGCCAGAGCCAAGTGCCCTCCGTGCCGCACGCTCGCTCGCACACGGGGCAAGAGACGGCGTTGTAGTCCATCTGTTCCGAGACCAGGAACGGTCCGAAGGCGCGGTTAGCAAACAGAGGCTGGCGATACAAAGGCAACACATAGCCCTCGCTGAGCGGAACCCCTTCCGCCTGGATCGCTTTGCAGTACGTAGCGCGGGGCACACCGTACACGGTTTCGTCATAGCGTATCACGTATAGGTGATAGGCGTGCGCGGTGGTATGAGGTCCGTACGGCAGGGGCTCGATACCGGGCACATCACCTAACAGGGCTGTAAATCTACGCGCCACCTGTTCTCGCCGGGCAGCCAGCTCGTCCAGCCGGTCCATCTGCGCGTGCAAGAGCGCCGCTTGCATCTCCGACAGGCGGTAGTTGCCACTCATGATGTTATGGTCGTACCACCTACCCCCGGGAAGGCGCCCGCAGTTGTGGATCGAACGGCACAGCTCGAACAGCCGCTCATCGGATGTTAGTATGATGCCGCCCTCTCCGCTATTCAAGTTCTTGGACGACTGAAACGAGAAGCAGGCCATGTCACCCAAGGACCCGCATCGCCGTCCCTTGTAGGCCGACCCGTGGGCATGCGCTGCGTCTTCGATCACGGTGATCCCGTGGCGCCGCGCGATCTCGCAGATGGTGTCCATATCCGCGGGCAGGCCCGCGAGGTGAACGGGAATGACCGCTTTGGTCCGTGGCGTGATCGCCTTTTCGAACCGCTCGGGGTCCAGATTATAGGTCTGCGGCTCGATGTCCACGAAAATCGGTGTGGCGTTGCACTCCACCACTGCGGTTGCGGTGGCGAGGAACGTGTATGGTGGCACGATCACCTCGTCTCCCGGCCCGACCCCCGCTGCCCACAGTGCGATGCGCAGGGCAACGGTGCCGTTGGTTACCGTGACGCCGTAGCGAGCTCCGCAATAACCCGCGAAGCGCGCCTCGAAACGCTCCAACTCTCCGTCGCCGGACCGGCCCCAGCGCCCCGAACGCAGTACACGCAGCACTGCCTGTTCGTCGCGCTCGTCGCAGATGGGCCATCTGCCCAACGGACCCGTTCGAACCGGAGTTCCACCCAAAACGGCCAGCTTATCGGACATCGTTCACCTCGTGCCGAATCTACCGCAGGGGAGGGGCGGAAGGTGGCCCCCCGCCCGGCAGGAGCCCGCGCGGTCAGAGGCACGCACCTTTCTCGGCGAAATTGCTCGACGCCGCTTGATAGACGGGGAAAGCCGGCTCTTATGTCGGTGTAAGCTGATTGCAGAGCCTACCGCCGATAATCCCTAGCTACTCGACGTAATGACGAGGTGCACTATGACAGGGTGCGGACGGGCGGCGGGTTGCATGGATGCTTTTCGTACTGTGTTGCCTGTTGGCGGCGCCCGTCGTGTCCCTCGCGGACACCGAACAGGCCCTGTCTGCTTCTTCCCGGAGAAGGCGTTCGGGGTGAAGGTGGGGTTCTTTCAGCACGGCAGCCTTCCCAAGACCGGCCCAAAGCCGACGCAGGAGTAGCACGCGACCCGACGCTCGGCTGCTCATGTAGTGCGACCAGCTAGCCTCTGCCAGGTGCCGCGGAGCCGGAGAGTCGGCGCATGGAATCCTGCAGGACGCCGGGACGACGACACTAAGGTTCCAAGCCCAGTGGTTTCGCCGACGCGGCGACGGGATGCGACGGCGCTACGATCGCCGGCGGGACGCCGGAAGGGAGGGCCTGCTGTTGTGGCAAGCCCAGCAAGGCGGATACACTTCGGCCAGCACCAGGGAGGTAACCACGATGGCGCGAAGACCCATTGCCGCCGAGGACCTGCTCGAACTCGTCTACCTCGGCGACCCGCAGCTCTCACCGGATACGAAGAAGATTGCCTTCTGCCACAAGACGGTGGACAAGGAGAAGAACAAGTACCGCACCCACATCTGGGTATCCGACGTGGAGACGGGCGCGAGCCGGCAGTTCACGTTCGGAGAGGAGAGCGAAGGCAGTCCCCGGTGGTCACCGGACGGCAAGTATCTGGCCTTCGTTGCCGCGCGAGAGAAGCCGAAGGCGCAGATCTACCTTTTGCCTACCGATGGCGGTGAGGCTTTCAAGCTCACGGACCTCGAGGAGGGGTCCATCGCGGGTATCGAATGGTCACCCGATTCGACCCGCATCGCATTCGCCTTCCGACCCACTGCCCCCGAATGGACCGAAAAAGCACAAAAGGAGCGTGAGGAAAAGGGCCTCTCCACCCCGCCGCGCATCATCACCGATATCTGGTACCGGTTGGACGGGGACGGATACTTCGTGGATCAGCACCACCAGTTGCACGTCGTAGACCTCGCCACTCGCGAAGTGAAGAAGCTAACCGACGAGCGGTACGGCGCGCAGGATTTCTGCTGGGCACCCGATGGCAAGCGCCTCTGCTTCGTGGTCAACCGCTCCCCAGAACCCTCCGAGACGCCGCAACTCGACGACCTGATGATCCTGGATGTGGACACCGGAGCCGAATCCAAGCTCGAGGGGCTGCCCGAAGGACCCAAGCATGCGCCCGCCTGGTCGAAGGACGGCACCCGTATCGCATACGTCGGCCACCTGAACGAGCAGGACTGGTGGTCGGGCTACAACAACCGCATCTATGTCGCCGATGCAAGCGGCCAGGGTGCCTCCGACCTATTCGGCACCCAGCACGATTACTCGGTAGGTGGCTCGGTGCTCGGCGATAGCCGAGAGGCCTCGTTCGGCGCAAAGGTCTTCTGGAGCAAGGACGGCACGCGCCTATTCTTCAGCCTAGACCAGCACGGCAGCACCCACGTGTGCAGCATTCCTGCCGAGGGCGGCGAGCTTCGCTTCCACACCGAAGGTCGCGGGCTGTGGGAGGTTGGAGACACGGATGGAGCCGGAACCTTCGCATTGACGGTCGCTTCCGCCACGCGCCCGGCGGAGGTGGCCGTCGCGAAGCTGGACGGCGACGATTTGCAGGTCCGCACGCTTACAGACTTCAACGGGCCCCTCTTCGAGCAGTTGGCGGTCTGCGAGCCCGAGCCTTTCTGGATCGAGAGCGAGCCTGGGCAGAAGGTGCACGGCTGGGTGCTGAAGCCGCACGGCTTCGAGCAAGGCAAACGCTATCCGTGCGCGCTGGAGATTCACGGCGGACCCCACGCGCAGTACGGTGAGACCTTCTTCCACGAGTTCCAGCTACTCGCCGCTCAGGGTTATGTGGTGGTGTACTCGAACCCGCGCGGCTCGCGGGGCTATGGCGAGGCGCACACGCGGGCGATATCGGGAGACTGGGGTAACGCCGACTACGTGGATCTGATGGCAGTGGCGGACCACGCGGCGTCGTTGCCCTTCGTCGACCCCTCGCGCATGGCCGTGATGGGTGGAAGCTATGGCGGCTACATGACCAACTGGATCGTGGGGCACACCGACCGGTTCCGCACGGCCATCACCGATCGCAGCGTGGTCAGCCTTCTCTCCTTCGCGGGCACCTGCGACTTCGCGTTCATTCCCGACACGGAGTGGAAGGGCAATGCGTGGGACGAGATCGAGGACCTCTGGCGCCAGAGCCCTCTGAAATACGCGAAGAACGTCAAGACTCCCACCCTGATCATCCACTCCGAAGGGGACCTGCGCTGTCCCATCGAGCAGGCGGAGCAGCTGTTCAGCGCATTCAAGCGACTGGGTGTGGAGACCAAATTCGTGCGCTACCCGCTGAGCACGTCGCACGGCCTATCCCGCAGCGGCCCCCCCGATCTCCGCCTGCACCGCCTGGGGCAGATCGTGGACTGGCTGGACAAGTACCTGAAGGCGTAGCGTGTACGTCTCGCTATTGCTGGACGCCGAGGACTTCATCGGTCCGAAGGAGCCCGATGCAGTGCGCGATGTCGCCGAGCTTCTCACTTCGCTCGGATTGCGTGCCACTTTCTGCGTCGTCGGGGAGCTGGCTCGACGACTGGATCGTGAGGGTCGCGGCGATGTGCTCCGAGCTCTCGAGCCGCACGACATCGGCCTCCACACCGACCTGCATTCCGTGCATCCGACGACCTGCGAGGCGCTGGAGGGTCTGGACTGGGACGACGGCGTGGAAGTGATGCTCGGCCAGAACCGCCCGGGAGTGGAGGCCATCGAGCGCGTCTTCGGCCGAAAGCCCTCTTGTTGGGGCGGAGCAGGGAATACGTGGGGCCCGCAAGTGGTCGGCGCGCTCGAGGAGTTGGGCGTCCCGGCGTTCGTGTACGCTCACACGGCGCCCCCGGGCTCCGACCTGCACGAGTTCGATGGGCTAACCGCTTACGGCTCTGGGCTGTATCTCGGCGACTGGCTCCTACTCGACCGGGCCGCTCTGGAAGATCACCACGTCGAGCTGCACGACGTGGTTGGCCAGCGAATCGCGACCGGCGTGGAGTGGTGCGAGGTGTTCGTCTGTCATCCGTGTGTGCTGCGGACCGTGGAGTTCTGGGACGGTGTGAACTTTGCGCACGGCACGAACCCTCCCCAGAGCAAGTGGCGCTCTGCGGATCTGCGCCCGGAGACCGACTACCGAACCATGCTCGCGAACCTGCGCTGGGCACTGGAGCGTCTCACCCAAGTCCCAGGCATTCGCTTTGCCACGATCGACGAGATGAACGCCCGAGCGAAGACGGCGAAGAGGGAAGCGCTGTCCGGCGTAGAACTCCAAGAGTTGCAGGCAATCGTGCGGGGTCGGCTGATGGCCATGAAGAACTGGCCCATCCATCACCCGAACCTAGATGTGAGCTCGATTGCGGAGCTGACTATTGAACGGCTGGGCACGGTCAGGAGGCTGACGGGACTGGCCGGAGCGGCCGAGGTTGACATTCCGATTAGCAACGGGTAAAGTTTGCGCTGGTCTGAAGTTAGGCCAGACCCACGGGCAACTACACCAGGGAAGGAGGCGTCTATGCCTACCCGATTCACCAGTGTAGCCACCGCGCTGCTCTGTTTTTTGTGTTGCGCCTTCGCGGACAAGAAGGATACGACGAGAGAAGGGATCGCTCGGCAGAGCGTGGCCCACCCCTTCACCTTCGGTCCGCGGGCGCTTCTGACCTACAATCCGCTTCGGGATCACGTCTCCAGTGGTCCCGCTCTCGGCTCCAAGGCTCCGGCGAAGGCGACCTATACGGTTCGACCGGGAGATAACGACGTACTCATCGCCAAGCGTCTCGGCGTCAGCGGGCACGCTCTCCGTGCCGCCAACCCGGGAGTAGTGTGGACTCGCCTGAAGATAGGCTCCACGCTCAACGTGCCCGGCGCTACCCCTTCCGCAAGTGTGAGGGCAGCGGCTCCGAAGAGCATCCTCAATCTCCCGCCGCTTCGCCCGCCGATGCGGCCCAAGATTGTCAAGAGCCCGCTAATTCGATACGTCGTGCGAGAAGGCGACAACGACTGGAACATCGCGGATCGTCTGGCGGTCCGCGTGAGCGACCTTCACCGACTGAATCCCGGTGCCAACTTCGCTCGGCTGAAGCCGGGAGACGTTCTGTTCGCTCCCGGGCCAGGGCGCGTTCTCCCCGAACGCCTCGTTGATCTGCCGGCCCTCTCACCACCGAGGCCGAGTGGCCCCGGAGCCTCCAACTGGGCGATGCTCGATGCAGACCGTGTCGGCGTTCGCGTTGCTCCGAGCAACTCGGCGAAGCGCATCACGCTCGTGGACAAGTTCACCACCGCCAAGGTGATTGCCGCGGCCGACGGATGGTATCGGCTGCGATTTCAGCACGGCACCACGGGCTGGGTTCGCGGCGATATGCTCGTCGCCGCCGAGATGCCGAACTGGGCAGCACCACGTCCCGCGGCGCCACGAGTGCGGTATTACGCTTCGTCCAACCGCCCAGCGACCTCTTATCGTCGCAGCTACGCATCGCGGCCACAGCGCTACAGTGCCGATTACCGGCGCCTTGCAACCACGGGCAACTCGTTGGTGGACTATGCCGCGAAGTTCCAGGGAGTTCGATACCGCTACGGCGGCGAATCGACAGCTGGCTTCGACTGCTCGGGTTTCACGCGGTACGTGTACAAGCAGCACGGCGTCAGTTTGCCCCACAACGCCGCTGCACAATCCAGGACGGGCAAAGTCGTCCCCAAAGACCAAATCAAGCCCGGCGATCTGGTCTTCTTCAAGTCGGCGCGAGGTGGCTCGCGCATCGGCCACGCAGGAATCGCGATCGGCGGCGGCAAGTTCATTCACGCATCGAGCGGCAAGGGTCGCGTGCGCATAGACTCGTACACCAGCGGCCACTACAGCAGCCGATTCGCAGGGGCGCGCACCTTCCAGAGCGCTACCGCATCTTCCAAAGACAAGTCCAAGCAGCCGAAGGAGAAAGCCCCAGAGCCTAAGGAACCGGAGCAGAAGCCACCTGCGTCGGACGAGTAGGTCGGTCTCTGGTCCCTCATTCGGGGATGTGTCGGCCCCGCGCCCGGGAAGGCGTGGGGTATATTGCTTGGGCCGCGAGGGAACCCAATGGAGCAAGACGTCGGTTTCGACTTCGATCTGCACCGCGTGCGCGCAGTCGTCGAGGTGCGCAGTCCCGCAGCGGCGAACGAGCTGCTCGCGGCAGGATGGCTTTTGCACGACGTCTACGTGTCGCAAGAGATGCGGAGCAACTACATTTTGCTCCGCACGGAAGAGGTCACCTGTCGGCGGTGTGGCGGTCCTGCACGAGTGGAGGTGTCGCTGGACGGCGAGTCCTTCCGTTACGTCTGCCAGCGCGAGTGCTCGTAGCAGGTAGTGTGGCCCGGTCGTCTAGTGGTTAGGACGTCGCCCTTTCAAGGCGAAGGTCGCGGGTTCGAGTCCCGTCCGGGCTACCACTCTTCTCGGTTCGCCCGTCCTGCGCTCCGAATCGCAGGGCAATTTCCACTGTGCGAAATGCCCCTGGTGCTACCAGGGGCATTTCGCTGGACTCTCGGCAACAGCGCGCCGGATGCGAAATGGTCTATTTCAGAGGCGGGCAGAACATGTACACGCCGTCGTCCCAGCGAGCCAAGTTCCACTGGTGTCCCGTCGTGCTGTGCGGCAGCTTCTTGGTGTGCCCGTCCAAGAAGCCGGAGTTAGCTCGTCCGGCGTGCTTGCTGCTGGTTCGGTCTATGTAGATGAACGCCGGGTCGTTGATGTCCCAGCTGTAGTTCGGGTCCTCCCAGTAGGTCCGCTCTTCTACGAACGTCGGCGTCCGGGCAGGCTCCTGGAAGCTGCTGAACTTCCTACCTGGTCGCTCTGGCCAGGTCTGGGCAGGAGTCTGACCGACGAGGAAGGCGTTGTAGGTGTAGCTGTACGTACCCTTCCCGCTCACGCCGGCTCGTGTTCGCTTGTCCATCGGGCAGAGGAAGACTTCGCGGCTCTTGATGTAGGCGTACCCACCACCCGCCTTCACATCCTGGTCGGCTCCTTGGACGAGGTGGTAGAAGCGATAGTCGGGCAGCTTGTCGTTGTAGTCCGTAATGTAGATGTAGAGCGCCTTGCCGAGCTGGTTGACGTTGCTCATGCACTGCGTATCGCGGGCCTGCTGGCGTGCCTGCGCGAACACGGGGAACAGGATCGCCGCCAGAATCGAGATGATCGCAATCACGACGAGCAGCTCGATGAGCGTGAATCCACGCTTGGCAGTCCGTATCATTTTGTTGCTCCTTCTAAGCGTCCGGTGACCACCCGGTAATCGAGGAAAACCGATAAGATGATGGCTCGATCCAATTGACGCGATGTTCATTGTACAGTATCGGCGTCGAATCCGGGACTTCACTACTTACCGGATGATCCCATTTGTTAAGACGAGGTAACCCGCGCGCTAGGTTTAGCCCTCCGAGGGAAAAGTTCGCGAAAAGGTTCCGATAGCCCTTCGGTCGAACCTGAAACGCCCGTAACCAGTTTCTGCTGAAAGTCCCAGGCTAAGGGGGAACCCCCTAATGATATTACAGCTTTCGTCGTTCATCCCGTCCCTTGGACCGAATGAAGTCGTTTCCCTCGTGGTCCGATCGCCCTACGACGGCTCCACCGTTGGGGAGACCCAGGCACTTCTTGCCCAAGGAGCATCCCGAGCGCTGCACCTTGCGGAGTCTGCCGGTGGGTGGAGGCGCCCGACGCCGCCGCTCCACGAGCGCGCCCAGATCCTGCGCGAGGTGGCAGAACGCATCGAGCAGCAGCGGGATGACCTCGCTCTCCTCATCGCCCGGGAAGGAGGCAAGCCGCTCCGAGATGCGCAGATAGAGGTGTCCCGTGCGGCGCAGTCAACCCGGCTCGCCGCCGAAGAAGGTGTGCGTCTGCACGGCGAGGAAGTCCCGATGACCGCCTCCGCGGCGGCAGAGGGCAGGATGGCTTTTACCATCCGTGAGCCCATCGGGGTCGTGCTCGCGATCAGTGCCTTCAACCATCCACTGAACCTCATCGCGCATCAGGTCGCTCCGGCTGTCGCAGTCGGCTGCCCCGTGCTCGTGAAGCCCGATCTCCGCACACCGCTCTCGTGTTTGCGATACGTGCAGATGCTTCACGAGGCGGGGCTGCCACCCGAGTGTGCGCTCCCCGTGCCCTGCGAGAACGATGTCGCCGAGCAGCTCGCCTCGTCGTCCGAGATAGCCTTCCTCAGCTTCATCGGGAGCGCGAGAGTAGGCTGGTACCTGCGGTCCAAGCTGGCTCCCGGCGTGCGCTGCGCTCTAGAGCACGGCGGCGCGGCTCCCGTGATCGTGGATCAGACTGCCGACCTCGATCTTGCAGTACCGGCGCTGTTGAAGGGCGGCTTCTATCACGCCGGACAGGTCTGCGTCAGTGTGCAGCGGGTGTTCGCGCAGCGGTCGGTCTTCGGAGAGTTCGTCTCGCGGCTCGCAGCCGGTGCCGAAGCGCTGAACGTCGGCGACCCCGCAGACCTCGCCACCGATGTCGGTCCGCTCATTCTGAAGCGTGAAGTGGACCGTGTTCACGAGTGGGTCACCGAGGCCGTTGCAAGGGGCGCCCGGCTCGCGGTGGGAGGTCGCGCCGTCGGCGACCAGTGCTACGCCCCGACGGTGCTTGCAAACCCGCCCCTCGACAGTCGCGTGGTGACGGAGGAGGTGTTCGGTCCGGTAATCTGCATAGTGGAGTACGACGATTCGGGCGAAGCCATCGAGATGGCCAATGCGGTTCGGTGGAAGTTCCAGGCTGCCGTCTTCACCCGGGACCTCGCCTCGGCCCTTCGCGCGGCGAGAGGGTTGGAGGCATCCGCGGTGATGATCAACGACCACACCGCCTTTCGGGTGGACTGGATGCCGTTCGGCGGCCGTGCCGAATCTGGGCTCGGAACCGGTGGTATCGGCTACTCCGTGCGTGATCTGACCCAGGAGAAGCTAATCGTCTTTAGAGAGTGCTAGCCGTCGCCCGTCTTCGCGAAGTTGGTAAGCACGATGTTCAGGTCTTGCAGATCGGCCAGTCCGCTGCCGTCGAGATCGGCATTCGGGTCCAGGCTGGTTGCGAACGTCACGAGAATGCGCGCCAGGTCCGCTAAGCCTACGAGGTCGTCGCCATCTGCATCGCCGTTGATTGGTACCACGAAGTCCACGGTCGCACCGGACACCCCGAGATCGATACCTGGCTCCCGCACGCTGAGCCAGTGCGATGGCTTGACAACTACATCCACGATACCTTGCGCCTCGACAGCCACCCAGTAGTTGCCGAGCGCATCCAGCTGTGTCACTTCCTCGTCCACGCGCGATGAGCCAGCATACACGCTGAGAGAGACGGGAATGCCGGTCGGCGGAGGACCGTATTGCCCCAGCTGCACGTTTCCGCTGAGTTCGCGCGACAAGCCGAGCGACCAAGCGGCGATGTTCTCCGCCAGCCGCCGGTTCTCCGGGTACGGGTTGAGGTAATCGTCCGTGAACATCGTGATGTCGCCGATCACGAGTACCCTGCCGAGCCCGGTCTCCGGCGTGTTCTCTACCAGAACCGCGAGTAACTTTGCGTTCGGATCGTTGATCAGCGCCAAGTGAGGGCCCTGGACGGCCAGCTGAGCGTTCTGGCCCACTTGCACTGTCGTCAGCCCTGCGGTTATTAGATGTCGGGTCAAGACCTGACCCGTTCCCGGCAACGTCGTCGGTCCCAAGTACACCTTGAAGGGGTTGACCAGACGATTGTAGCCGATGGTGCTACCGTGTCACCCACACTCTCCGGTGACGATGAGGGTGCCGCCGTTTTGGACCCATGCGACGACCGCCGCCACTTCGTCGTTCGAGGGCACATCGTTAAGGAATTCGCTGGTGAAAAAGACGGTGACGCCAGATAAGTAGGCGGGGGTGAGGGTGCCGGTGGTAGTGATCGGTGCCCCTCGGCTCTGGAAGCACTCGCGCATGCCGGAGAGCCAGTCCCCGGATGCCAAGTTCATGTCCTCGGTCATCAGCCTGGTGTTGTCGAAGGTCCCTACGACTTGGGCCTGGACACCGACGGCAAAGGCCGGAAGCAGCACAGCGAATATTCGTTTCACGGCGTTGGCCCCTCGTTTCTGCTCGGCTAGCGATCGCTCTCTTCAGTGTAACACGGGCTTTGCCGAATGGCGACCCGTCAATGGGACAGACCTTGGGGTCTCCCCTTAGAAAACGGGCATGGGGAGGCACTAGTGCCGTCCCCACGCCGTTGATGCTTATTCGCAGCGGGATGCTACTTGCGTCGGCGAAGGCCGAGCAAGCCAACGAGACCCACACC
>BTVI01000043.1:0-23382 GCA_045862955.1 Fimbriimonadales bacterium | reverse complement strand
CGCCTGCGCCGACTGGCAGGCGACACGGGAAGGGGATCGACCTGCGTGAGCGATGCAGTGATTGTCGGCGCCGGAAGCTGGGGAACGGCTCTCGCCCTAGTGCTCGGGCGCAAAGACGTCTCCGTCTCCCTCTGGGGGCGCGACAGCGCCGAGATACAGCGGCTGCGTGCTTCGCGCGTGAACGAGAAGTATCTGCCGGGCCACACGCTGCCGGAGTGTGTGCAAGCCTTCGACGATCTGGATGAGGCTGCGAACGCCGCGCGGGTAGCGATTCTGGCAGTGCCTAGTGGGGCAGCGCGTGAGGTGCTTCAGAGGTGCGTTGCCGTGCCGCAGCTGCGGGACCTGCCTTGGGTGATGGCAGCGAAGGGACTCGAAGGAGATACCGGCAAGCTGATGAGTGAGTTGGCCTTCGAGGTGCTCGGACCGCAAGCGAAGGTCGCCGCCCTGTCAGGTCCCAATCTTGCCAAGGAGCTGGCTGCGGGGCTCCCCACCGCCACCGTGATCGCGTCGCGGGATCGCGCGCTCGCCACAGACCTGCAGACGCTGTTCATGTCTCCGACGCTTCGGGTGTACACGGGCGAAGACGTAATCGGCGTGGAGCTCGCGGGCGCGCTCAAAAACGTGCTCGCCATCGGCGGCGGAATGACCGACGGGTTGGGCTTCCGGGACAACACCAAGGCAGCGGTGTTGACTCGAGGACTAGCCGAGATGGCGAGGCTGGGAGTGGCGATGGGTGCTGAGCCGAGGACGTTCATGGGGCTCGCAGGCGTCGGAGACCTCTTCGCCACTGCCGTCAGCACCTACAGTCGCAATTATCGCGTGGGTCATGCCGTGGGCCGAGGCGTCCCGCTGGCGGACGCCATTCGAGAAGTGCAACAGGTGGCCGAAGGGGTGCCGACGGCACACGCAGCGGTGCTGCTGTCGGAGCGCCACCATGTGGAGATGCCGCTGTTTCACGCGATTCACCGCGTGCTCTCGGGAACACTCACACCGATGGACGCGGTACGCGAGCTAATGCATCGCACACCAAAAGGAGAGTGACTTGCTGTCCGTATTCGGTCTGATCGTCGCCACCGCTTGCCTTCAACAGGTCACGCCCGCCCAGGAGTCGCCACTCTCGAAGATGCATGGACGCATCGCGCTCCTGCCTCTCGACTCCCGCCCGGCATGCACACAGATGCCGGTGATGATGGGTCAGATCGCCGGGGTGTCGGTGTTGGCCCCTCCCGAGGCCATGTTGGGGGTGTTTCGCACTCCCGGAAAGTGCGATGAGTTAGCCGTCTGGCTGAGGGAGACCTCTCGGTCGGGAGTGGATGCAATCATCGTTTCCGCGGACATGCTGTGCTACGGAGGGCTGGTCCCCTCGCGTACGGATGCCGTCTCTCAGGCCAAGGCCGAACAGCGGCTGGAGCTGTTGCAGGCCATTCGCGCAGACCGTCCGGACCTTCCTATCTATGTGTTCAGCACCATCATGCGTACCGCACCGACCGCTACGAAGGACGCGGCTCCGTGGCGCATGGAGCTGGCGAAGTACCTTTACTACCAGGACCAGTACCGGGCGACCGGAAGCAAGGGAGCGGCAACGAAAGCCCGAGAGCACCTCGTGAAAGTGCCCAAGGGCGAGTTGGAGAAGTACGAGCGTACGCGCGAGAGGAACGCGAAAGTCCAGCGACACCTGGTCCGGCTGTTGAAAGAAGGGGCGATCGACTTTCTCATCTTCGGGCAAGACGACGCCGAGCCATATGGCCCTCATCGGCTGGAGCGGGCCTCGCTCAAGGCGCTGCTGGAACGCGAGGGTATTGCCGGTAAGGCGATGATCTGCGGGGGTATCGACCAGACCGCATGCGTGCTTCTCGCGCGTGCCCTGGTGCGGGCCGAGCGACTGACCCCACGCATCTGGGTGCAGTGGTCCAGCGAGTCGGGAAAGGCTGTCGTCGCACCGAACGAAGGCCAGACTACGGAGCAGGCGGTCCAGATGCAAGTGTTCGGTGCCGGCGCACGCCCCGCGGCATCGAAGGACGAGGCGGACGTAGTTCTTTCTATCAACAGCTATGGCCGAAGCGCGGAGGACCTAGCCGAGTTCCAGCGCACGCTGAGGGACGACCTGGCGGCGGGGCGGCTCGTCGCGCTCGCCGACCTCAATCTAGACGCGGGCGGCACCGCGGACCCCGCCTTGGTCCGCTTCTTGTTGGAGAGCAAGCTGTGCGGCTACCTGGCGGGATACGCGGGGTGGAACACCGTGAGCAACACGTTGGGCACGGCCCTCCCGCAAGCCATCGTGTATTGGCTCGCACTGCGCGACCCTCAGCTCGATCCGAGGGCACGGGAGCTGAGCCAACGCGCCTTCATTCTGCAGCGCCTGGCGGGGGAGTACGGTTATCACAACTACATCCGGCCGCAGGCTTATGCTTACCTGACCAACGATCTGAAGGGTCGCAAAGAAGAGGTCCACGGTGAGGACCTCGTTCTTCTCACACGCTTCGTGGCAAAGCACACCGCGAAGATGCTCGAGTCGTTTTTCCGAATAGGTTTCCTGGGGACGAAGGTCGCGTCCGATGGGACAAATCGTTGGGATATCCTCACCGAGCTCGTGGACGTCAGCATCGACCTACCCTGGCCACGGGCTTATGAGGTACGAATCTCCTTTGGGTTCGCCACTTCGCCGATCGCACGCTCTCACTCCGATGCACACGAAGCCGAACCCGGCTCAGAGGGAGAAGAAGATGGCACGAAGACGCCAAGCTGACTGGTTCTGGCAGATCGGTACCGAGCTACAGTCCCTATCAGAGGAACTGCTTCACGGGGCGTTGAACTCCCCCGTTACGGCACGAAGGTTCTGGGAACCTCGGGTGGATGTGTGTGAGACGGAAGACGCAATCATGGTGATCGCCGAGATCGCAGGTATGGACCCGGACGCAATCTCGGTGTCCTTCTCACCAGACCGAAAGTCGCTCATCCTGCGAGGGTCCCGAGCGGAGAACGAAGCTGAGGGGGCTAAGCGCACGCGGTGCTTCCAGTTGGAGATTTACTACGGGGACTTCCTGCGGGAAGTGCCGCTGCCGAACATCCCCATCGACGTTGACCGGATTACCGCGAACTACCGAAGCGGGATGCTCACCATTACTGTGCCGAAGAGCGACCTGCCGTCTGAAGCACGCACCATCCCCGTAGTCGAAGGATAGTCGCATGGAACTTCCCACCCTGGTCGATCAACCGACTGACGAAGAGGAGACTAGGCCAGATATTCCTGGTGAGCTGAACCTCTTGCCGCTTCGGGATGCTGTGGTGTTCCCAATGCTGATTGCTCCGCTCGCAGTCGGCCGCGAGCACTCGATCCAGCTGGTGGATGACAGCATTTTGGGCAACAAGCGCATCATCGGCGTGGTAGCGCAGCGCGACCCGAGCACGGAAAAGCCTTCGTTTGCCGAGGTGTACGAGTACGGGTGTGCAGTGATCATCCGCACGATGGTCAAGATGGCCGACGGGGTGCGCCTCATCGTACAGGGTCTCTCGCGTTTCCGCATAGTCGAGCCGATCCAGGAAGACCCCTACCTACGGGCTCGCATCGAGCATCTCCCGGAACCGCCGCAACCGGAAGGTGAAGCAGCCATCGAGATAGAGGCCCTTCGGCGAGGCGTCGCCACCTTGTTCGAGCGAGCGGTCTCCCTCTCGCCCCAGCTTCCCGACGAGCTTCGTTCGCTCACACAGTCGGTCTCGGAGCCGAACGTGCTTGCCGACCTCGTCGCGGCCCACATGCCGCTGAGCGTAGTGGACAAGCAGAAGATCCTGGAGACCGTAGAGCTGGGGCCGCGGCTGCGAGCCCTGATGGCCATTCTGGGTCGCGAAGTGCGCGTGCTGGAGCTGTCCAGCAAAGTGCAAAGCGAAGTCACCACCGAGCTGAGCAAGTCGCAACGCGAGTACTACCTGCGCGAGCAGCTTCGAGCCATCCAACGGGAGCTGGGCGAGGGCGAAGACCAGCAGATGGAACTCGAGGAGCTGGAGGCCAAGATCCGCGAGGCGGGGATGAGCGAGGAAGCCGAGAAGGAGTGTCGCAGGGAGCTCGACCGCCTTCGCCGCATGTCCGCGGGCTCGCCCGAGTACTCGGTCGCCCGCACCTACATCGACTGGATGGTTGCGCTGCCTTGGTCCGTGAGCACCGAGGACAATCTCGACCTACACCGTGTGAAGCGCGTGTTGGACCGTGACCACCATGGCCTAGACAAGATCAAGGAGCGCATCATCGAGTTTCTGGCGGTGAGACGCGTCAAGGGCGGGCCGGTTCGTCAACCCATTCTCGCCTTCGTGGGTCCCCCCGGAACCGGCAAGACGTCGCTGGGCCGCTCCATCGCCGAGGCGCTCGGACGAAAGTTCGTGCGCATCTCGCTGGGCGGCATGAGGGACGAGGCGGAGATCCGCGGCCACCGCAGAACGTACATCGGCGCGCTCCCCGGCCAGATCATGCAAGGGCTTCGCCGAGCAGGCTCCAACAACCCCGTTTTCATGCTCGACGAAATTGACAAACTCGGCTCGGACTTCCGTGGTGACCCTTCCTCGGCAATGCTGGAAGTGCTCGACCCGGAACAGAACAACGCATTTCGGGACCACTACTTCGACGTCAACTTCGACCTTAGCCGTGTCTTTTTCATCACGACTGCGAACCTGCTGGACACGATCCCGCCTCCACTTCGCGACCGCATGGAGGTGATCGAGCTGTCGGGCTACACGGACGAAGAGAAGGTGGCGATCGCTCGAAAGCACCTGGTCCCGAAGCAGCTCGCAGAGCACGGCCTAGAGAAGGGCCAGCTGAAGTTCTACCAAAGCGCGTTGCGACACATTATTGCCAACTACACCCGCGAGGCGGGCGTGCGCAATCTGGAACGACGAATCGCTGCCGTCTGCCGCAAGGCCGCTCGTCGCATCGCAGAGGGCAACGAGGAACCTCTGACGGTGACCTCGGCGAACCTCGGCGAGTTCTTGGGCCCACCGGTTTTCCTTCGCGAGGCCGTCATGGAGCGCAAGATGGAGCCAGGGGTCGCAGTCGGACTCGCGTGGACCCCTGCGGGCGGAGACATTCTGTTCATCGAGAGCACCAAGATGCCGGGAGGAAAGACCCTCGTGCTGACCGGGCAGCTCGGCGAGGTGATGCGCGAGTCGGCGCAGGCCGCTCTTAGTTTCCTGCGCACCAACGCCGAGGCGTACGGAATCCCTCCGGACTTCTTCGAGAAGAACGATATCCATGTGCACGTTCCCGCCGGCGCCACTCCGAAGGACGGACCGAGTGCCGGCGTGGCCATTCTGGCGTCTCTCGCGGGCCTGCTGACCGGGAGGCCGTTCCGATCGCGCCTTGCGCTGACCGGAGAGATCACACTTCGCGGACAGGTGCTGCCGGTTGGAGGCATCAAGGAGAAGGTGCTTGCGGCCTATCGAGCCGGCGTACGCACCGTGCTGCTCCCAGAGCGTAACAAGAAGGACATCCTGGAGGACATTCCTCGCGAGATCCGCGAGGAGATGACCATTCACTACGTCTCGCGCGCGGAAGAGGTGCTGCGCCTGGCCCTGGAGGCTCCTCGCTCACGCAACGATCATCGCCCCAAGTGGAAGGCTGCCACGAAACCGAAGGTAGAATCCTGACACAGTGGCCTCGGTTCAAGTAGCGAGCGCACCGACGCCTGCCGGCGAGGTGCTGGGAATCCCCATCCATGTAACCACCATGTCCGACGCGTTGCGGTGGGTGCAAACGTTCATCCATGAGCGCGTGCCGCGATTGGTGGTGACGCTGGATGCGGGGGGACTCGTGCTCGCAACGAGGGATCGCGAATGGGCCAAACTGCTCGCTTCCGCCGACCTGATCACGCCGGATAGCAGCGGCATCGTTTGGGCGCTTCGGCGCAGTGGACTGGCGATTCGGGGACGCGTGGCGGGTTGTGACATGGCAGGCGAGTTGTGCCGGCTCAGCCAGCAGCATGGCTACCGTGTCTATCTGCTGGGTGCAGCTCCTGGCGTCGCAGAGAAGGCGGCCCGAGCGCTGGCCACGGCATACCCTGGGTGCTGTATCGTCGGCAGCTACCACGGGTACTTCCGGGAGTCGGAAGAGCCCGAGGTGCTGGCAAGGATCATCGAAGCGAAACCGGATATCTTGCTGGTTGCGATGGGCATGCCGCGTCAGGAGAAATGGATAGCGCGGCATCGCGAACGGCTCGGCGTCCCGGTGTCCATCGGCGTTGGGGGAACGCTGGACGTGTACGCTGGGGTGGCTAAGCGGGCTCCTCGGGCCTTTCAGCGGCTCGGATTGGAGTGGCTGTGGCGGGTGGCCCGAAATCCGAGGAAGGTGGGGAAGGTCCTCACCCTTCCTACGTTTGTACTAATGGTGCTACGAAATCAAACCGTTGTGTAAGGAGGGATTGGATTGCCGACCTACGGCTACATCTGCACAGAGTGCGACCACGAGTTCGAGGTGTTTCAGAGCGCGACTGCGCCGCCCGTCGCTACGTGCGAACGATGCGGAGGCAGGGTCCGGAAGCAGATTCACGCTGTGGGCATAGCATTCAAGGGCCCTGGCTTTCACATCAACGACTACTCCTCACGCCCCGGCGCTCCACCTGCGTGCGAGACGAGTTCGAAGTCCGAAACCCCCTGTGGTTCCGGGGGCTGCTGCCCCCTGAACTCGGACTAGCCACGCGAATCACCTGACCTGCCTATAGACATGCCTCCATCCGCCCTCGGATGGAGGCTCACCGCCTACGTGTTGCCCATGCCTCCATCCGCCCTCGGATGAAGGCTCACCGCCTACTAATTGCCCATGCCTACATCCGCCCTCGGATGGAGGCTCACCAAGCACGGTCTTCCCATGCCTCCATCCGCCCTCGGAGGGAGGCTCACCAAGCACGGTCTTCCCATGCCTACATCCGCCCTCGGAGGGAGGCTCACAAAGCACGGTCTTCCCACGCCTCCATCCGCCCTCGGATGGAGGCTCACCGAGCACGGTCTTCCCATGCCTCCATCCGCCCTCGGATGGAGGCTTACCGAGCACGGTCTTCACCGTGCTCCACTTTTTCCGCCCGAAGGCGGGGCAAGAGACGGGCGAACACATTCCCCCAGCGTCGTCTCCGCGGAGCCGGGCAGCCGTCTCCCTCCGAAACGCTGACCGAGGGTTCGCCGTCTCTGCGATCAGGCCAGAGCGGGCGGGACACCGGAAGTATGCTGCTTCTGCAGCTCACGATGCCTTCACCCGAAGGCGGGCGAAGGCATCGTGTGAATGGCTTCGCCTTCCGTGTGCGGCAGAGCACGCGCCCCCAGGCAGTGCTCAGAACGCCCTGTTGGCGGATGTACCCGCCGCGTTGCGGCTCTTCTTCGCTTCCGCGCCGATGCGGTGCACCAACTCGACCCAGTCCAGCGGTACGAACATCTCCGCCGTGGCCTTCTTTCCATCATAGGAGGCGCTGAAAGTTAGCCCATCGTCCCCGAACAACTTGTGCCAGTCCCAGTCGGGCCCCCGGCCGTTGCCGGCAGCATCCTGCGCGAGGGCTGGCAGGTCCGCCATCAGCGTGAAGCCACTCGCATTGAGCCCGCGATCTGCCATACGCTTGAAGCGCGGGTCCGAGCGAAGCGTAGTCGCCTCGTTGCCCTGCGTGTCCACCACCTGCTTCAGCAAAGCCAGCGAAGTGGAGGCGACGACGGTCTTGCCGATCACCGCATAACAGGGGGTCTTACCCTTCGCGTTCGGGTCGCCGGATACGTCGAGCAGTTGAATCGTGGTGCTGCCATACGGCTGTGACGAAAACCTGGCTTTCGGCCCCGCTTTGTCGAAGCGACCGGAGTTGATAGCCGACCGGAACTTCTCGACGAAGCTAACCGGGTCGGCACCGTTGGCGGAATCGGCGACGAGCAGCGCTTCGGGATCATCGTTGCCGGGCACCCGAGAAGGATAGAGCGCGACGGTGAACTCGCCTCGAAAGGCGGGGACCACATCCTGCTCGAGGTCGAAACCCGTCTCGGATCGCAACTTCGCCAGCCCGCCTTCCATCTCTCGCTTCGACTCGGGCTTGGCAAGGGCGAAGTTGCGGATCACGTCGTAGATCGCGGCGGGCTGTGACAGCGCGGCAAGCCCGTACGCCCCCCGTGGCAGCAGGCCGAGCGAATCGAGGCTCAGCGCCGGCACTTTCGCCAGGGGCTGCATCTCCTTGACTTCGTCGGCGCTGAACGGCGCGCGCACGGAGCAGAGCAGCCCCTCGTTGCGAACGGTGAGGCCCGCGGCGAACCACCCGCTGTGGCGGAATGGATTCGCGCCCTTCAGCTCGCGCTCCGCTTCCTTGCCTGCTTCGCGCAACAGCGAGTTAGAGACGAACAGCATTGCGTTCGCGTCGTCGGGCAGCGCCTTTCTGGCCTCCTGGTACGGAGCGAGGTCGGCCGCGGAAGGCGACTTGCCCGCGTGGACGGCGATAACGCGGCGCACCGACTCCTCGTTGGGTGCGATCACTAGGTAGTTTGCGAGCACGGCGGCCGTAGCATTCTTGTCAATCACGTAAGCTTGCTCGCCCTCGAGCTTGTAGCCCCGCAGGTGCTTCGCCAGCGACGAACTCACGGCCCCGGGGTTGCCGATGGATATCAGGAGCGCCGCGTGCTTCGGCTCCTTGCCCTCCTCGATGCCCCACACTCCTACGGCGAAGCTGGTCTTGATGTGCGGGCGCAGCTCTCGAACCAGCTCGTTCTGGGCTGCGGCCTCGGCAATCCCCCTCTCGAGCTCGTCCAGCAAACCTTCTTGCTCCAGCGCATCGCCGATCGCCTTGAAGGTCTGTGCCTGGGCCGGGCTGGGTGACAGGTCCACCGTGATGATGGCCTGCGCGTCTGCAGGCAGGAAGCCGATTGCCAGCTCCCCTGGGCGGTCGAAGAGGACCTTATAGCCGACTGCGCCTGCCCCAACGACTGCGGCGATAGCTGCAACACCCCACCAGGACGCACCACCGCGAAGCCGGCGTGGGCGGGTACCGGCAGCGTCTAGACGTAGGTTTCCCACTCGAATCCCTCCACGAGGCGCCATCGTTAGGCGGAAAGCGCCTGCATCTACGTTAGCTACATTCCACGGGTGCATCGGGTTGCACTTCGCACGGCGCACAGCAGCAGATTCCCTAGGAGGCTGGTTGTTACACCGGCTCATTCGGATACAGACAGAACTATTCGCTGTCCTGATCGTCAGAAACATCGAGGCGACCGCCCCCGCAGGGTCGGACCTCCGAAATCAAAGGAGCTTGCGCATGAAGAGGCTATTGATTGGACTAACCGGCGTCGCGCTGTTCGCCGCCATGGCGCTGGCCGCAGGCGATGGTCTCGCATTCGGTAGCGGCACGATCCAGATGCCTTCTCGAACGAATCTCGGCATCTTCATTTTCCACGCGGGCTCGTTCGAAGGCAACGTTCGAGGATTTCTGAACTTCCGAGAAGTGCTTCGGTCCAACACAGGGCGCGAGAAGACGATCCACTCCGTTCGGCTCAAGGTCGAGAAGTTCGAATGCCGCGGGAAGGACGCTGTGTTCTCCGGGCCCGCCCTATTCGACGGACGGCAGGCCTACGCCGAGGTGTTCGTCTCGGACCGCTGGTACCCCGGCAGCCCGCTGGATGTTCTGGATCACTTCGAGCTGAAAGTGTTCTCGCCGGACGGCAATGCAGTGTATCGGGCCGCGGGCCCGGTCCGCGGCGACATCGTCGTACGCTGTGGTCCTCCTCCGGGGCGGCTGTAGGTCGCATTCTCACCTCTGCCTGCCCACCCGTTCCAGGGCCGCTCATCAGAGCGGCCCTTCTGCGTAGGTGGTAGCACCAAGGAACTGAGTCGGCGAGGGCGAAAGTAGACAGTCAGTATGCAGCGCTGGGCACCTCGGCCCGGCATTCGAGGTGTGGGATGAGCGAGGAGAAGAAGCCAAAGCTCAGTCGAAGGCAGTTCCTAAAGTCGGCGGGCGCCGCGGCGGCGGTCGTCACTGTGGGTGGAGCCGTTGGGCTGCACAAGGCTCACACAGAGGCCGAACGCAGATCGGCCGGGGTAGAGCCCCAGGGTTTCGGTGAGCGCACGGTCACGCTGAACGTGAACGGTGAGACCCATCGGCTGCTTCTGGAACCGCGTGTCACGCTGCTGGACGCCATCCGCGACAGGCTGGGCCTCACGGGCTCGAAGCGCGTGTGTGACCGAGGTACCTGCGGCGCGTGCACCGTGTACTTGGACGGCAAGCCCATCTATGCGTGTCTCAAGCTAGCAGTTGATTGCGAAGGACACAGAATCGAGACGGTCGAGAGCCTCGGGGCCCCTGGCAAGCTGAACGCGGTTCAGCAAGCTTTCGTCGAGCATGACGCGCTGCAGTGCGGTTTCTGCACTCCCGGCTTCGTGATGTGTGTGAACCATCTGCTGAAGACGAACAAGAGCCCGAGCCTGGCAGACATCAAGCATGCTTGTTCTGGCAACGTGTGCCGCTGCGGAACCTACACGCGCATCTTCGAGGCCGCCCAGACTGCAGCGAAGGCAATGAGGGAGGGGGCGTAGGATGCCGGAGTGGAACGACCGTTCGAAGTCGAAGTACCTGGGTCAGCGAGTCACTCGCGTCGAGGGGCCGCTCAAAGTGTCGGGGCGAGCCAAGTACAGCTACGACATTCAACTCCCCGACATGCTTTACGGCGTCATCCTAGGTTCGCCCCACGCCGCAGCGCAGGTCAAGTCCGTGGACACCTCGGAAGCAGAGCGGATGCCCGGCGTGAAGGCTGTGCACGTGGAGGCTGGACCGGGAAGCAACATCAGACACCAGGGGCAGGACATTGCGGCGGTTGCGGCAGTTACGGAGCACCAGGCGCGCGATGCACTGCGGGCAATCCGGGTCGAGTACGATGTTCGTCCTCATCGCGTCACCACCCAAGTCGCCTCACGAGACCCAGAACGAATGGAGCCCTTCCCTGCCCTTAGTGACGAGGCACAGACCGCACTCCGTGCGGCCCACGCGACCATCGAGGGTTCCTACAGCGTTCCCGTACGACTTCACACCTGCCTGGAGACCCATGGCTGCGTGGTGCGCTGGGATGGCGACGACCGCTTCACCATGTGGTGCTCCACGCAGGCGGTGCACGGCGTGCGGGGCGGCATGGCGCAGAACCAAGGCGTGCCGGCGGGGAACGTCCGCGTGATCTGTGAGCACATGGGTGGGGGTTTTGGGAGCAAGCTCGGGCCGGGGAGCGAGTTCGCCATCTGCGCGGCGCTCGCCAAGAAGGCGAAGGCTCCCGTCAAGTTAATGCGCGACCGGCACACAGAGCAGTTGACCACGGGCAACGGTCCAGATGCCCATGCACGCGTGTGGGCTGGCGGCCGCAAGGACGGAAAGCTGTCGGTGATTGCTGCGGATTGCTTCGGTACCTCCGGGTACAGCACACAGTGGGGAATGCCGTTCCCGTACGTGTACCGACCAGAGACACGTGCGGTCAGGTCGCGGCCCGTTCGCACCAACTGCGGCTCGGATGCGCCGCTTCGGGCACCGATGCATCCCCAGGCTTGTGCGATCACCGAGCAAGTGGTGGATGAACTGGCCTACGCGCTGGGAATGGACCCACTGGAGCTGCGGCTGGCAAACACCGATGGTGTACGCAAGCAGCAGTTCGAGCTGGGCGCCAAGCTGTTCGGATGGGAGAAGCGGAACCCGAAGCCTGGCGCCGACGGCGGGAGATTCCGACGCGGTATGGGAGTGGGAACTTCCACGTGGGGCGGAGGAGGCGGACCCGGCTCTCGTGTCGAGCTGACGATCCATCGAGATGCCACGATCGAAGTGAAGCTAGGCACCCAAGACCTCGGTACTGGCACTCGCACGTATATCGCTTCCATCGTTGCCGAAGACCTCGGCGTCGACATCACCCAGGTCCGGGCCATGATCGGGGATAGCGACTTCGGCTACTCCGGCGCGAGCGGCGGGTCGACCACCACGGCATCCGTAGCGCCTGCGGTCAAGACCGCTTCGCTCGACGCGAGGAAGCAGCTCCTCGAGAAGGCCGCGCAGGTGCTCGGTCACCCTGCTGAATCGCTGGACGCTCGGGACGGTAGAGTGTTCGTTTCGAGCGATCCGTCTAAGAGTGTCCCGTTCGCAGAGGTGTGCTCACGGCTCGGTATCGGCGGGATCGTGTCGAACGGCACCTTCGATGCTTCGCTGCAGCAAGGTGGCGTTGCGGGAGTGCAGTTTGCAGAGGTCGAGGTGGACATGTGGACGGGTCGTGTCCGGCCGATTCGAGTGTTGGCGGTCCACGACTGCGGCTACTGGATGAACCGACTGACTACCGAGAGCCAGATCATCGGCGGCGTGATCCAGGGCATCGGCATGGCGCTACTCGAGGCGCGCAAGATGGACGAGCACACCGGCCGATGCCTGAACCCCGATCTGGAGCAGTACAAGCTGCCTGGGCCATGGGAGATGCCCGAGATCGTCCCGTACCTGTTCGAGACCCATCAGAAGGTGGCAGGTATCGGCGAACCGCCGGTCATCCCGACTGCAGGCGCGATTGCCAACGCCGTGTACCACGCGTCGGGCCTTCGCATTCGGCACCTCCCGATTACCCCTCGCAAGCTCTTGGAGGCGATGGATGAACGCGTTTGAGTGGGTAACTCCCAAAGACCTTAAGGGGGCGGTCTCCGCGTTGAGCGGCGAAAGGGTGAAGGCGCTTGCGGGCGGGATCGATCTGTTGTGCGAGATGAAAGAAGGGCTCGTCACCCCTTCGCGTGTCGTCAACCTGAAAACCATCGCCGGCTTGAACGAGATGACGGGAAGGGACGACCTGAAAATCGGAGCGCTGGTCACGCTGACGGAACTTGCCGAGTCGGAGCGGGTCGAGTCCCAGTACAAGGCGGTGGCGGAGGCCGCACGGTCCGTCGGTTCCCCTCAGATACGAAACGTGGGAACGGTGGGCGGGAACCTGTGCCAACGTCCCCGCTGCTGGTACTACCGGGACGTCGCGATCGAGTGCCTGAAGAAGGGGGGGGACCGCTGTTACGCGGAGGACGGCGAGAACGAGTATCACGCGATTCTGGGCGGGGGGCCTTGCCACATCGTGCATCCTTCGGACCTAGCTCCGGCTCTGATCGCCTTCGACGCCAAGGTGGACATTCAGGGCACGTCAGCGCGCTCGCTTCCGCTACTCGACTTCTTCGTGCTGCCCGCGGTGAACTGGGGGCAAGAAAACGTTCTGACTCCGAACGAGATCGTGACCGCCGTGACGCTGCCCAAGGCGACGGCGGGCTGGAGGAGCGCCTATTACAAGTTCCGCGAGCGGGAGTCCTTCGACTGGGCGCTAGCGAGTGCAGCCGTAACGCTGCGAATGTCGGGCAACACGGTCCAGGACTGTCGCGTCGTGCTCGGCGGCGTCGCTCCAATCCCGTGGCGTTCGAACGAAGCCGAAGCGGCCTTGAAGGGCAAGACGATAACCCCGGGCGTGGCTGAAACTGCAGGCAAAGCAGCGGTCACGGGGGCGAAGCCGCTGAAGCACAACGGCTACAAGGTGCGATTGGCTGCCAACGTGGTTCGTATCGCAGTGCTGCGGGCCGCAGGTCTGGAGGAGGCCTAGGAATGGAGCAAGCCGAACTCGCGCGTTGCGTCTACCTCTACTGCAAGAGCGAGCAATACGAGGAGATTCCACCGCCTGTGCTGGATCCGGATCACGTCTCCCCGCCGAAGCACTATTGGTGCGGTAAGACCCTCGGCTCCTTTGGCCCGGACGGCGAGGAAGCGTGCCTGGACACTTGCGTACCGGGCCGGTCCTGCCACGCAACCCGCACGACTGTGCGACAAAGCCCCTGAGACATCCGTCTCTAGTTGCCGTCAATGTTAACGGGTGGCCGAATCTGCGCTTGGAACGTGGTTGCGCACCCGCTCAGCGTCCCGTGGTTGGGTAGAGGTCGCTTGCTATGCACGCACAAGGGTAGAATGGCTGCGCAAAACCCCGTACAAGGGAGGGTCATTAGATGCGAAATCGGATTTCGCTGTTGGCGGTCGTCGCACTGGTCGGTTCGTTCGCGTTCGGAACTATGGTAAGAGCGCAGGACGTCCAGCCGGTCGGCCTGACCGTCCGAGCGGGTGCGTTCTTCCCCACGGAGAGTGCGACACGCGACGCTACGGAAGACGTCTGGTTCACTGCGGGCCTCGAGTACAAGCTCGGGAACCTCGGCGAGCCGGACCCCAGCAACAACTACCGTGCGGAGTACTCGATCAGTGGGGACTACTACGGCTCCGGTGACTTCACCGCCATACCCGTGCTGGTGAACTACGTCGGCCATGTGGACACGTTCCGTTACAGTCTGGGCGTCGGCGTAACGTTTGCCGACACGCCGGATGACAACAACAAGACCGTGTTCGGCTACCGGTTCGCCGTGGGCTACGAGTTCGCGACGGGCTCGACACCGTTCTTCATCGAGGGCGGCTACATGGGTGCCTCCGGTTCGGGTGTCGAGTCGAAGCTCAACGGGTTCTTCGCTGGAGTGGGGTTCCGCTTCTAGTTCGAGACCCGTTCGCTGAGGTATCGGGCTCGCCCTCGACGGGCGGGCCCGCTGTCTTGGCGGGAGACCGACGCTCTGTCCAACCGCAGAGGGCTTGCTCGCGGCTACAATCGTAGGCGATGAGATGGTTTCTGCTCGTCGGCGGGCTGGTGATTGTTTTCTGGGTCACGGCTCTGGCGTTGCGCCCGCCGGAGGCAGGTCCCAATGTGATCAAACTCCGGGTCTGGGGGATGAGCCTGGGCGAGGAGGATAAGGGCTTCGCAGCGCAGATCCGCGAGTTCGAGCGCAGGAACCCAGGGATCAAGGTCTCGGTCCTCTCGATGGGTGCGGGTTCGATGAACCCCCAGAAGCTCCTGACCGCCATCGTCGGCAAGTCACCGCCGGACCTCGTCTTTCAGGACCGGTTCACCATCGGCGATTGGGCGAGCCGCGGTGCCTTCGAGCCTCTGGATCGATTCCTGGAGCGGGACCGAGCCGATCCGATGTGCCCGCGGCAGGAAGACTACTATCCTGCGACCTGGAGCGAAGCGGTCTACAAGGGCAAGGTGTACGCGATTCCGGCGGGGACGGACGACCGGGCGCTGTATTGGAACCGGGAGGTTTTCCGGGCTGCCGCACCGAAACTCCGCAAAGCCGGACTGGACCCGAACCGGCCGCCGAGGACCTGGTCCGAGCTGAAAGCCTATGCTCTCGCGCTCACTGAGCGAAGGCCGGACGGCACGTTCAAACGGATCGGCTTCATCCCGAACTTCGGGAACTCGTGGCTCTACCTCTACTCGTGGCAGATGAACGGCGAGTTCATGTCGCCGGACGGGAAGACGTGCACGCTGGACAACCCACGCACGCGGAAGGCCCTTGAGCTCATGGTCGAGATGTACGACATGCTCGGCGGCATCGAGCGCATCGAGGGCTTCGTGTCGGGCTTCCAGGCGAACGAACTAGACCCGTTCCTCACGGGCAAGCTGGCGATGAAGATAGACGGGAGCTGGTCGCTCGGTCACATCGCCCGCTACAAACCCACGCTCGATTTCGGCGTCGCGCCGGCGCCGGTGCCGGACGACCGCTACTATCGCCGCGGCGAGTTCGCCAACGAGAAAGACACCTTTATCACCTGGGGTGGCGGCTTCTCGTACGCGATCCCCACGGGTTCCAAGAATGCGGAAGCCGCTTGGAAGTTCATCAAATGGATGACCAGCCCAGAGTCGGCTGTGCTGGATGTACGGGTGCAAGGGGAGTACTACGCGAGCCTCGGGCGCATCAACGTGATGACGTTTCGCGCCAATCGCATCGCCACGGAGCGGCTGTATCGGGAGTTCCGTCCCGAGTCCGAGAACCTGGCGGCGGGGCTTCGTCAGTTCATCGATCTTCTCCCGACCGCTCGGTTTCGCCCCGTCACGTTCGTTGGGCAGAAGCTGTGGGACGAGCACGTGCGTGCGTTCGACCAGGCAGTGCGCCACGTGCAGACTCCTGCAGCCGCACTGCGGAACGGTCAGCTCGCGGTTCAGAGAGAGCTGGACCGGGTGGCGGAGATCGAGCGGCACCCGGAGGTGCCGGCCGCAGCCATAGACGCCGTGGCGGGGCTCGTGATCGGTGGCGCTCTGGGTGGGATCGCGTTCGTGTTGCTGAGGACGCGAAGGATGAGCCGGCTCGCTCGAGGTGAGGCGCTTGCGGGCTATGCGTTCATCACCCCCTGGGCTCTCGGTTTCGTCTGCTTCACGGCGGGCCCGATCTTGGTCTCCATCTTGCTCAGCTTCTGCCACTACGATGCGATGCACCCCGCGAGGTGGGTGGGCACTGCCAACTATGCGGAGCTGTTCACGTCGGATTGGCCCAAGTTCGGGAAGGCGGCGTATAACGTCTTCTACCTGGCAGTGATCGGTGTGCCGCTGAACCTCGTGACGGGGCTTGCGATTGCCATGCTGCTAAACACCGGCGTGCGTGGCATGAGGGTGTATCGCACGGGGTTCTATATTCCTGCGGTAGCACCTATCGTTGCCGCCGGCGTGCTGTGGGCCTGGGTGCTATCGGGCGATCCGGAGAAGGGACTCCTGAACGCGGCGCTGAGAGTGGTATGGTCGGGCGACTTGCCGGGTTGGCTCTCCTCTGCCACCTGGTCCAAACCGGCGCTGATCGTAATGGGTCTGTGGGGCGCAGGCGGCGGCATGGTGCTGTGGCTCGCAGGACTACAGGGCGTGCCCAAGCAGTTGTACGAAGCCGCTCGCATAGATGGTGCTACCTCGTGGCAGTGTTTCCGAAAGATCACGCTACCACAGATATCACCTTATCTGTTCTTCAACGTGATCATGGGCTCGATCGGCGCGCTCCAGGAGTTCGACCGAATCTACATCATGCGCCCTCCGGGTTCCGAGGGAGTAGGGCCCGTAGATAGCCTGCTGGTACCCGTGTTCTATCTGTTCGATAACGGCTTCAAGTACTTCCGCATGGGCTACGCGTCTGCTATTGCATGGGTGCTTTTCGTGGTAGTGCTGGCCCTCACGGTGATCCAGCTGAAGCTGGCGCCGCGATGGGTGTACTACGAGGGGGCGAAGGCGAAGGAATGACGCTCCATAGTGCCCTCATCCCTGTGACCTCGCTCTTCTTAGTTTTCGCACTTTGGCTGACCGGATGGGCGGGCATCGGCAGCAGGGGAGTCATCGGGCGATGGAGCTGGGTGTTCCTAATCTCCGGGGCGGCCGGTGTCGTATTGGTGACCGCAGCGCTCGGGGTGTTAGTATCATCGCCACCCGGTGAGCCTGCGCGATTCGGGTACTGGATTCACACTTCCCATAAGAACTACTCCATCTCGATAGCAATCGGGGCACTGGCTCTTCTCGGTACGCTACTTGGAGCCATCTTTGCGGCTAGGAGATCGCGGAGAGGATTGCACGCGACACGAGGTGCGGCGCTGGATAGCCTGCTGCACATCGTGCTGTCGGCTGGGTTGGTAGTGTTCGGCATACCCTTCGCCTGGCTGATTGTCACCTCGTTCAAGGAGGACGTGGACATGGCGAAGGTGCCACCAGTTTGGGTCCCTCGCGTTCAGCAGTACGTGCAGATCGATGGACGTCGGGCGGCACTCGTTACTGGCCAGTACCAGGGAGTTCGGATCAAGGGTGCAGCGGTCCGCGAGTTCGCAGACGGTCGCCGCACCATCCAGATTCTGGAGCCCGAGCGGCTTGCTGGCAGGCGGTATACGGCGCGCACCGGAGAGACCGAGAACATTCGCGAGGTGGGCCTGAAATGGGAGAACTACGCCCGTGCCGTTCGCAGCCTGCCCGAAGAAACGGTGTATGGCACCGTTTACGTGTTCAACACGCTGCTCTTGGTGGCGCTGAACATGGCGGGCACGTTGCTAGCCAGCTCCATCGTGGGCTACGCATTTGCGCGGCTGCGATTCCCTGGTCGGGATGCCATCTTTCTGATGCTACTGGCGACACTGATGCTGCCGGGCGCAGTGACGATGCTACCAGTGTTCCTCATCTTCCGATCGTTAGGGTGGGTTGATACGCTGTATCCGCTGTGGGTGCCATCGCTGTTCGGGTCGGCGTTCAACATCTTTCTGCTCCGACAGTTCTTTCTAACCGTGCCAACGGAGTTAGAGGAGGCCGCGAGGATCGATGGATGCGGTTACCTTCAGACGTATTGGTCCATCATGCTACCACAGGTGCGGCCCGCACTGGCGGCAGTGGCCATCTGGACCTTCACGGGGACCTGGAACAACTTCATGGGACCGCTGATCTACATCAACTCACCGGAGCGAATGCCCGTCTCCTATGCGCTGCAGCTCTTCCAGAGTTCTCACGGTGGTGACCCCGGCGCTCTCATGGCCGCTACTACTATGGTCATGCTGCCGGTCGTACTGGTGTTCTTCTTCGCTCAGCGATACTTCATCGAGGGTGTTACCCTCACCGGCATGGGCGGGCGATAGGAAGACATGGCCGGCACCGTCTGGGCGCAGCAGGAGCCGTGCGGCCATTGTGTCACCGATGGAGGTTACGGGCCACAGGAACCACTCCAGCAGATTGGTGATTACTGGGTCGGAATAGGCTCTATGTGGCTGATTGACTGCGAACAAGAGGCCCCGACCAGGCAGGTGACCCGCTGGCCACGCTCCGCGCTCCCTCGCAGTTCCGGGCTCCCTCCGCGCGCCGTCGTCCTCTAACCCGTCGGCGTCGTGACGAGAAAATCAGAGCCCTGCTGCAAGCCCAAACCGAGGATCGGAGTTCGTGCCGCTGTCTTCTGACACGGACTTCGAGCGCGAAGTGCGGCGGCGGAGACGCGAGGCCAACCGCCGGGACGGCGAAGCTACGTTGCCCGGAAACATGTTCCCGCGGCGGTGAGAGCCCTTTGGGCTCTTTAGGCTGGGCCGGGCTCTAGACCGGGGCGAGGTTGCTTTACGCGCACACTCGCGTCCTCGGCCTCAGTCTCGTCCGCCGGGGCGGGGCTCTCCGCACCGGCCAGCCGCTGCTCGACCCTGGTGCCCTCGGGTGTAACGGCCCCTTTCAGGATCGCTAGGAACTCCTCGCGCCCTATCGTCTCCTTCTCCAGCAGCGCCTTCACCAGCTCGTCGAGTTTGTCGCGATTCGCAATCAGGATTTCCGTGGCCCTGCGATGGCAACTGTCCACGATCTCGCGCACTTCCTGGTCGATGGCACGCGCAACGTCTTCGCTAAAGTTGCGGTCTTCCATGATGTCGCGGCCCAGGAACGGGTTACCGTGCCGCCGTCCGAAGGTGAGCGTGCCGAGCTTCTCGCTCATGCCGTACTCGCAGACCATTGCGCGTGCCAACTCCGTCACCCGCTGCAGGTCTTCCCGCGCGCCCGTGGTGGTCTCGTTGAACACCAGCTCTTCGGCGATGCGCCCGCCTAGCAGGCCCGTGATCATGTCTAGCAGCTCGCTGCGTGAGCGGTTGTGGCGATCGCGCTCTGGCAGCATCCAGGTGGAGCCGAGGCTCAGGCCGCGTGGCAAGATCGTGATCTTGTACACGCGGTCGCCGTGTTCCATCATCTCCCCGACGATCGCGTGGCCCGCTTCGTGGTAGGCGATGACCTCGCGCTCCTTCGGGTCCAGCACGCGGCTCGAGCGCTCCGGTCCTGCGATGACGCGGTCGAGCGCCTCTTCCACGTTCTGCATTCGAATCTCGGTCTGGTCCTTGCGTGCGGCTAGAAGCGCTGCTTCATTGAGCACGTTCGCGAGGTCGGCGCCGGTCATGCCGGACGTGCGCTTCGCGAGCACGGACAGGTCCACATCGTCGGCGAGCGGTTTGCCCTTCGCGTGCACTTTGAGGATGGCCTCACGACCGAGTTGGTCCGGCGCATCCACTACCACCTGTCGGTCGAAGCGTCCGGGGCGAAGGAGCGCGGGATCCAGCACGTCAGGCCGGTTCGTCGCCGCAAGCAGGATGACACCGATGTTCGGGTCGAAGCCGTCCATCTCTACCAACAGCTGGTTCAGCGTCTGCTCGCGCTCGTCGTGCCCACCGCCGAGACCGGCTCCTCGCTGTCGTCCCACGGCGTCGATTTCGTCAACGAAGATAAGGCTAGGGCGGTGGGCCTTGGCGGTCTCGAACAGGTCGCGCACGCGCGCCGCGCCGACGCCCACGAACATCTCCACGAAGTCGGAGCCCGAGATGTGGAAGAACGGCACTCCCGCTTCACCGGCCACCGCCCGTGCGAGCAGCGTCTTGCCGCATCCCGGAGGGCCGAGCAACAGTACCCCTTTCGGGATCTTCGCGCCGACGGCAACGTACTTCTTCTGATTGCGCAGGAAGTCAACGATCTCGCTGAGCTCCTGCTTGGCCTCTTCCACGCCCGCAACGTCGGCGAAGGTCGTCTTGGGAACGTTCTCCCCCAATCGCCGTGCTCGGCTTCGGCCGAACGACAGCGCCTGGTTTCCCGACTGCTGAGCTGGTCGGAAGATGAAGAACCAGAAGGCGAGCGCTAGGCCTATCGGCAGCATGAGCGACGTGAGCAGGGGCAGCCATGCTTCCGACAGTGGCGAACCTACTGCCTTCACCTGAGGCGACTTATCCAGTGCCGCGTTCAGCTCGTCGGAGTACGGGTACCGGACGCGAGCCCGAATCTTGGTGCCGTCTTTCAGCGTGCCGGTGAAAGTGTCGTTGGAAATCTCGCCGTTCTTGATGCTCCCGTTGTTGAGGTACTCGATGAGGTTTGCCTGGGATATCTCGGTTACGTGGTTCCCGAAAGCGCCGACACCGCCCTTACCGGATATGAACACGTAAAAGAGCACGATACCAACGGCAGCCAATATGAAAAAGGTTCTAGCGCTCCGACTCAAAAACACCTCCGCCAGGCGAGACGTACACCCATTTTCTCGTACGTACCGCGAGGCACGACGGTTACGCAGGTCACCCGCTTGCGCGCGCGGGCATTATACCGCCGGGTCCTTCGGCACGCCAGAAATCAGCAGGCTTGCCGTCGTTCGCGACGTAGCTGCCGCCCGTTCAGCGGGTCTGCAACCGAATGCCCACACGGGCCCCAACTCGTCGTGGACAACCGGGATATGACGACGCATCCGCTCCGGCACAGCGGCTTCCCGCAGCAGATCTTTGACGGGCCTCGCGGCCTTCCCACCGACGGGACGGTACTTTGCCGGGGCATAGGGCTCGACGTAGAGGTCACCCACCAGTAATTGTCGGTCGAGAGATGCCTCCGGGGTGCTTCGGGACGGGCTGGACGGCCCCTCGCGCAGCACGAGGTCGAAGTCTAAGACGGGAACACGCACGGCACGACCGGGCACGAGGGGCAGTCGGTACTTTTCGGGTTCCGTGTTCATGCACACGCGCAGAGTGTGGAGACCGACGATGACAGCAACATCGCTATTGGGCACACTGAACCCGGCCCGGCACCCACGGGCCAACGCCGTCCGAACCGCCTCCACGAACTCGAATCCAGCCTCGTGGCACGGCTGCAGGCTTCCTACGGCGCGAAGGATCAGACGCCGCTGCAGCGCGATGGGCTGAGTCCTCAGCCCTTCTCCCTTCAGCACCACCTCCAGCGGGCGGATGCCGAGGCACTCGACCCAAGAAGGCTGCGGTAGTTTCAGCGAATCGAACACCGCGTCCGTCAGTGCGCCGAGCAACTCGTCCTCCGCTGCGATGATCTCGGATAAACGGGCGATGGAGCGGAAGGAGCTTTCCTTGTAGCTCTCGGTAACCGCGGTGGCCAGGCGATGCCGTAGTCCGGCCCTCTCTCGGCCGAGCTCGAAGTTGGTGCGATCCACCACCGGCCGCAGGCCGTTGCTCTCGCAGTACAGGGCGGTCTGAGCACGCGTGACGGCGAGCAGTGGCCGCAGCAGCGCTCCACGGACGGGGGCTATGCCTCGTAGCCCTCGCAGACCGGTGCCCCGCATCAAGTGCATGATCACGGTTTCTGCGTGGTCGTCCAGGGTGTGCCCCGTGGCGATGTAGTCGGCTCGGGCCTCTTGCCGTACTGCCTCCAGAAACTCGTACCGCGCGGCGCGCCCTGCTTCCTCGATGTTCAGTTTGCGCTCTGCGGCGAGCTCGATGACGTCGGTTCTCCGCATGTGAAACGGCACGCCGAGCTTCCGAGCGGCTCCGGCACAGTGCTCGGCGTCTGCGTCGGCCTCTTCCCCACGCATCCCGTGGTGTAGATGTGCAGCGATGGGTTGCACGCCCAGCTCGGACGCCAGGGCACACAAGGCGTACAGCAGCGCCGTGGAGTCGGCCCCTCCGGAGAACCCCACGACCACGCCACCGGGCCGGAGCCCGTGGAAGCGCCAGAATTCACGAACCGCCTCGACTACATCGGGCACGGAAATAGAGTACTCCCATACGGCCCGGTATACTGCCGCATCGTGTCAGAACGGGCCGTAGTTCAAGGTGGAGGCCTCGAGATTGCCGAGGTCGTGCCGGGGAGCGCTGCCGACCGTGCGGGGCTGCGGGCGGGAGACGTCGTAGTGGCGGCCAACGACGCCCCGCTTCAGGACGTGATCCAGTTTCGGTACGAGAGCGCGGAGCCCGAGTTCGTGCTGCGAGTTCGCCGTGGTGAGACCGGCCTCGATATCACGGTTCGAAGAGAGTTCGGAGAGGACCTAGGGATCGAGTTCCGCTTCGAGCTGGGCGACAAGATTCACACCTGCAACAACAAGTGCGTGTTCTGCTTCATCCATCAGATGCCCAAACGAATGCGCCGCTCGCTGTATCTGATGGACGATGACTACCGCCTCTCCTTCCTCCACGGCAACTACGTCACGCTCACCAACCTAAAGGAAGGCGAGTTCGAGCGAATCTGCCGTGAAGGGTTATCGCCGATGTACGTCTCGGTGCACGCGACGGACCCCGATCTGAGGGGGCGGATGCTGGGTCGAAAGGCACCCGCGCCCGTGCTCGACCAACTCGCTGCCCTTGCCGAGAACGGGATTGACAGCCATGCGCAGGTGGTGCTTTGCCCGGGTTGGAACGACGGCGAAGCTTTGGATCGTACCGTCCGTGAACTGGCTGCCTTGCACCCGCGCGCGTCTGGGCGAGACGCGGGTGTGCTCTCGGTGGCCGTGGTGCCCGTTGGGCTCACGAAGCATCGAGAGAGGCTGACGGAGCTCGCCCCCGTGGATGCCGCATACGCCTCGGACTTGCTCGCCCAGGCAGAGGGATTGCGCAGCGAGATGCAAGCCCGCATAGGTACGGCATTCCTGTTCCCTTCCGACGAGTGGTTCTTCTATGCGGGGAAGCCCTTCCCACCGCGCAAGTGGTACGAGGACTTTCCGCAATACGAAGACGGCATAGGCACCTGCCGGAAGTTCATAGATGAGGCGCAGACGGCACTGCGCGTAGCCAGAGCACCCGGGCGCCCCGTGTCGGCGTCCATCCTGACTTCTGCTTTGCCCGCCAGCGTAATGCGGGA
>BTVI01000042.1:0-24971 GCA_045862955.1 Fimbriimonadales bacterium | reverse complement strand
GCATGGAGTCGCATGCTTCCCGACTAGAAGGGTGGCAACCCTCACCCCAGCCCTCTCCCTTGGGTAAGGGAGAGGGAGGAGCGTCTCACGCCCGGACGCGGGCACGGGCATAGAGTCGCGTCCTTCCCGCCCAGGAGGGTGGCAACCCTCACCCCAGCCCTCTCCATTGGGTACGGGAGAGGGAGGTGCGTCTCACGCCCGGACGCGGGCCGGGGCATGGAATAACTCGCTTCCTGTGGCACCCGACCCCCTCCCCAACCCTCCCCCTTCCGCTTCGCTGCAAGGGGAGGGAGTCGAGGGCTGCTAAGGCTTCCACTTGCCTGCGCCATTTACATCCTCTGAGGATTAGGTCAACCCTCACCCCCGCCCTCTCCCTTGGGTAAGGGAGAGGGAGGAGGGGCTCACGCCTGGAGGCGGAGGCGATCAGCGCTGCCGGCGGCACGCCGGGCGTGGTCCGGGTGACCCAAGCTCGTCTGGACGTACTCCGGCGGGATGAGCCGCTTCAACTCCTCGTCAGAAAGCTCCTCGGCGCCCGTGGAACCGATCCGCACCGCACCGCCGGGAAGTTGCACGACCACCGTGTCTCCGACCTGGCTGTAGGATGCCAGCCTGCGATAGCGTTCGATGAGCCGGATGTGTGCGCGGCTGAACGCCTTGACCTCCACCAGTCTGCCGCCCGGCTGCAGCATGCTGTCCACCATGGCGCTGCCCGCCCGGTAAAAGGTCTTGTCTGCAGCGTACACCGCGCCTTGCTGCCGCTGCGAGCTTGTATCCCAGCGTGCCTGCCCTTGCATCATCGGGCCGGCTTGCGCGATTCCCTCGGCGCCTCTCGGGCCACCGACCTGGTAGCCGCCGCCGTAGGCCTTGGACATCGGTGCGGCATCGGCATGCTGCTCGGTGCGGCCAAGCCACTGGCCGAGGCGCTGGGCGGTCCCCTGCTCGTATGCTTTGGCCGACCGCTCGATCTCTGCCTCGAGTTCGCGCATCCCTTCCGGTGCGCGGATGTCCTCTCCCCAAGCTCGGCGGGCTCGCCACATCTGTGGCACCGGCCCGTCGTCGGCGATCAGGAATGCGGTCAGCGGTGTAACGATGCCGTACTCCAGGGAGAGTCGTACGATCTCTTTCTCCAGCTCGGAGTTGCGCCCTGACCCGTCCAACTCGGTCAGCAGGTAGCCGATCTTGCGGGTGGCCCAGATGCGTGGGATGAAGTCGTCGCGGTCGTGTCTGGCGCCGAGGTCCAGCCGCAGTTCGACCTTCTCCTCTCCGCTCGCGCCTCGGCCGGTGACCATAATCCGTCCCGAACCCGTGCCACGATAGCGCCCGGCGATGACGAGCGCGCTGCCCCGGAACAGGTCGCGCTGCTGGCGTGGGAAGATGTCGTAGGCGTCCATGCCGTCGTAGGTGATGCGGACGTCGCGCAGCGCCGGCGTTCCCACCTTCTCGAAGAAGCCTGCAACCACGGGCTCGATAGCTTCGCCCTCGGTCACGTAGTTGTCGTCACCGCCCGAGTCCATGCTGAGCCGGTTCAGGAGGCGGCTGTTCACGTCGCGGCCGACGCCGAACGAATAGATGCGCACGCGTGCGGAAAGTGGGTCTTCGCGCGGGGTTACACCGTCGGGCGCCATATGTATGACGTGCTTCAGCTCTCGGTTTCGGTCCGCGATCTTGTCGGCAATGCGCTTCGGGTCGGTCTCGCCCACGGTCGGCTGGCCGTCGGTGAGGAAGACGATGGCGTCGAAGGGGCCCGCTGAGTTGCTGAGGACATCGAGTGCCGCGTCCAGAGCGGCGAGGATGTTCGTTCCGCCGCGCGCTTCCATACTTTCGGCGAAGCGAATGGCCTTTTCGATGTTTGCCTTGGTGGCCTCGACCGTTCCGCGGAAGAGCGCATCGGGGGAGTCGTCGAAGGCGATCACCTCGAAGCGGTCCATCGGTCGCAACTTCTCCAGGCAATAGCGGAGAGCGGTGCGCGCCTGCACGATTTTCTGACCACTCATGCTACCGGTGCGGTCGAAGACGAAGACCACGTTCTTCGGTATCTCGGCCTCCGGCGCGTGGAGCCTTGGCGAGAGGAAGAGCAAGAAGAAGCCATCGCCGAAGGTGCGGTAGGTCATGGCGCTGAGACCCAGCGTCTCGCTGCCGGAACGGATGAGGAGTTGGAAGTCCACGGGTTGGTAGGGCCGCCCGCTCTCCCATGAGACGGTGGCACGGCTCGCGCTCTCGACTCGGATTGCCGCGGTCGGATGGCTGGGCGAGGTGACCGTTTGCAGGGGCTGCGAGCTGGTGATGTCGGCGCGAAGGGTCACCAGATCGGGCGCACCCTCCGAACGGGCATCCATACGGAACGGATAGGCGTATCGGTAGGCGCCGCCCTCACGCGGCATGGTCTCGCTGTAGGCGAGCTGGATTCGGCGCGTGCCCTGCGGGGGGATCGGGAAGATGCGCAGGCGGACGAGGCGGTTGCCCACGAGCTCGAGCAGCGCCGGGTCGCGCAGGCCACGCACGATGTTCTCGTAGATGCGCCGGGCCTCGTCGGCGGGCATGATCTTGGCCTCCATCAGCTTGTCGCCATCGGTCAAGCTGAGGCGCGAGATGTTGGCTCCCGCTGGGATCGGGAACAGGTAGTCGGCCTCGAGCGGTCTCGTCCCTTTGTTGAGGAAAACCTGCTCGACGCGGGTCTCCGCGACGCCATCCCGGATGCTCACCTCCACGCGATGCGACTGCAGGACCCAAGGGCCCCAACGGTCTGGGATCGGCGGTCCGATCTCCCTGGGGATGAGCGTCCCTTGGCTCCAACATACCCCCGAGGCGAATCCGAGCACGATGCTCAGCCATCTTCGCATATCCGCACCTCTCTTGCCGAGCGCATGGCGCATTGTCTTTGCACACTTGGACGCAAGGGGCCCGGGTGCGGTTACACCCCCTCGAAGGCCCACGGGTAGAATTGGCAGGTGGCCCACGGATCCGAGGCACCTTGCGTGGTGCTCGCGGTGGTGGCTCGGGGGCGCGATACGGGGACCTGTGCAGGGTCGCCGTGGAATGTGAAGTGTCCGACTAGCTCTCCGGGGAGGTTCGAATGCGATACGTTCTGAGTTTTCTGCTTGCCTTCGCCTCACTTGCCGCGAGCGCGCAAGCCCCGCTTCGGGATGCGCTGCTCGCGGACAAGGGACCTCGACTCGTTGTCCTCATCGTTATCGATCAGTTCCGTGGGGACTACCTCACCCGATTCAGCGACTTGTATCTACCCGCTCGAAAGGGTGGGACGCTCGGCGGCTTCCGATTCCTGATGGAAGAGGGAGCCTTTTTTACGAACGGGCGATTCGATCACATCCCGCTCGAGACCGGCGTCGGGCACTCGGTGATCGGTACCGGTGCACCGCCGTTCTACAGCGGGATTGCCGGCAACGAATGGTTCGACCGGACGACACGCAAGGCCGTGTACTGCACGCAGGACCCGCTCGAACCAGGCGAGATGTCACCGCGCAACTTGTTGAGCACCACTTTCGCCGATGAGCTAAAGCTGGCGACCGGGGGCAAAGCGAAGGTGGTGTCCATCTCCATCAAGGACCGGGCTGCTATCCTCCAGTCGGGTCACTTGCCGGACGCAGTCGTGTGGTACGACTCGCGCACTGGCCAGGCCAGAACCGGCAAGTACTACCACGGAGGGCGACTGCCGAAGTGGGCGCAGCAGGCAAACGAGCAGAAGCTTGCGGATAACTACAAGGACAAGGTGTGGGAAGCCGTGGTCCCGCAAGCGCACGACCGTTGCATACCCGTACCGGCGGCGAACGTCGGTGCGCCGGCATCGTTCGGCACGAAATTTCCACACAAGCTGGACGGATCGGACACCGGGTACTACAGCACCCTGAGGATGACGCCGTGGGGCACCGAGTGGACGCTCGAGCTGGCAAAGCGGGCGGCGGTCACCGAGCAGATGGGCAAGGACGAGGTGGCCGATGCCCTCCTCGTTAGCATCTCGACGAATGACTACCTCGGTCACGCGTTCGGTCCGGACAGCCCGGAGGTACTGGAGCTTTCGGTGGCGACCGACCGGATGCTTTCGCAGTTCTTCAACTGGCTGAACACACATGTACCAGGTGGGATTGACCGGTGTCTCATCGCACTGACCGGTGACCACGGTGTGGCCCCCATCCCAGAGCAGGCACTACGCTCGGGCATCGGTGCGGGCAGGCTGGACTTGGGGCCCGTCTACAAGAAGATCATAGCAGCCTTGGATGAGCGCTTCCCCGGGGAAGGCGACTGGCGACTGGGTGAGACGGCACAGTGGGTGCACTACGACCCTGAGACTGCGAGGGCGAGGAAGGCCGATCCAGAGGCCGTCGAGAGAGTGATCGCCGACGTGTTGAGCCAGGAGCCCGGCGTGTTCGCTGCGTACACCCGCACGCAATACATGGAGGGTCGTCTTCCCATTACCGAGCTGGGCAAGACCTTGTATCGCAGTTTCCGCCCGGACCGCTGTGGAGACGTGCACATCGTGTTGCAGCCGTGGTGGATGCTAGGCGGGTATTCGTCCGGCACCACCCACGGTCAGCCCTTCGTGTACGACACGCATGTTCCGATCCTATTTCGGGGGCCCGGCATTCAGCCGGGCTTGTACGTCGAGCGAGTGTCACCGGAAGACATCGCGCCGACGATTGCAACGGTGTTAGGCACCACCTTCCCCAGCGCATGCACGGGGAGACCGATCGGATTGGGCACCGTTCGCAAGTAGGACTGTGATCCGTAGGAGCCAAGACGCTCTCCGGGATGGAGGTGAGAGCATCTTGAAGCGAGTGAGCATCTATCTCGGTGCCGTTCTCGTTTTGGGTGTGTTGGGTGCCTGGCTGCTTCGACCGGGCGGCGACCACCCGCTTACTGCCAGAGCTTCGGCTGCGGAGTCTACAGAGAGTGCGCATGTCGAGGCCTTCACGGTGGAAGAGCGGGACGTGCCGATCATTCTCTCCCTGCCCGGCACGTTGCGCCCGAAGATGGAAGCATCGGTCTCCAGCAAGATTCTCGCGCGCATCGAGAGCATCACGGTTCGCGAGGGTGACCTCGTTCGAAAGGGGCAGGTGCTAGTAGTGCTGGACTCGCGCGATCTCGAGGCAGGCTTGCGCCAGGCCGAGGCTTCGCTCGCAGCCGCGAGGAGCGGAAGCGAGGCTGCGCAGACCGCAACGGACCTAGAGACGCGCCAGGCGGATGCGAGGGTCGCTGCTGCCACCGCACACTACGAGGCTGCAAAGGCACGGCTGGAGCAAGCCCGCGCCGGGCTGAGGCAGCAGGAGAAGAGGCAGGCATCACTGGCCGTACAGCAGGCGGAGGCCGACCTTCGGCTCGCCGAGGCGGACTATCAACGGTACAAGTCACTGTACGACCAGAACGCGATCCCGAAGCAGGCGCTCGATCAGGCAGCTACACGCCGCGAGGTGGCAGCGAGCCGCTTGGCAGCAGCGAAGGAACAGGAGAGCCTGGCGATGGAGGGAACCCGCTCGGAAGAGGTGCGGGTTGCCGAGCAGGCATTCGAGGCGGCGAAAGCCGAGCTGCAGGCGGCCAAATCGGCTCGGCTCGGCGTGGACATTCGTAAGGCCGAGTCCAAGGCTTCGCTCGCGCGGGTTTCGCAGGCCAGCGCAGCCACACAGGCGGCCAAGGTCGCGATGAGCTATCGGACGGTGGTTGCGCCGTTCGATGGTGTGGTCACCAAGCGGCTGGCCGACCCCGGCTCCACTGCGGCGCCCGGGGTGCCGTTGCTGCAGATCGAGTCCTCGGGTCCGCTGCGGCTCGAAGCTAGCACACCGGAGACAGCTCTGCGGCACGTACGACTGGGTGTGACCTCGGCCCGAGTGGTGCTGGATGCGCTCGGCGGTGAGAGGATGGGACGCGCGATAGAGATCGTGCCCAGCCTGCAGCCGAGCACGCGAACTGCGATCGTGCGTTTCGAGGTGGCTCGGGAGCCCGGCATGTACTCTGGCATGTACGGTCGGGCGGAACTTAGGACGGGCAGCAAGCGCGCGATCACTATTCCGGAGAGCGCGATCGTGCGGCGCAGCGGCCTCGAGTATGTGAAGGTGTTGGACGCGCAGAACCGACCCAGGCTGCGACTCATAACTACCGGCGAGCGCACACCCGACGGGGTCATCGTGCTCACGGGGCTACGTGCGGGTGAACGCGTGCAACGAAACGGTGGGGACAACTAGCATGCATCTCGGGCTGGCGGGCCGGTTAGCGCGGGCATTCATAGACTCCAAGCTAACACCCATCTTGATTGCTGCGTCTGTTGCGCTCGGCATCTGGGCGGTGTGGCGCACGCCGCGCGAAGAAGAGCCGCAGATCATCGTGCCCATGGTGGATGTGATCGTGCAGGCCCCCGGTTTGTCTGCAGAGGAGGTGGTAGAACGCGTCAGCAAGCCGATGGAGGCTTTGCTGTGGGAGATACCGGGTGTGGAGTACATCTACACCACGAGCAGCCCCGGGCAGTCGCTGTGCGTGGTGCGATTCTACGTGGGGCAGAACGAAGAAGACAGTATGGTACGGCTGCGCGAAAAGCTGCAGTCCAACTATGACCGCATCCCGCAGGGTGTTAGTCCACCTATCCTGAAGCTGAGGAGCATAGACGACATACCGATCCTCGCGCTCACGCTGCACGGAGGAGGTTATTCGGCGGACGAACTGCGCCTTATTGCGACGCGCCTGGAGACCGAACTGAAGCAGATCCCGAAGGTGTCCGAGATTGGCATCATCGGTGGGCGCCCCAGGGAGATGCTAGTCGAACTGGATGCGAACAGGATGGCAGGTCGGGGCGTGACAGTGCCCGACGTGGCCGGGGCAATACGGAGCGTCAATGAACGGCGCGAAACCGGCGCAGTGACGGCCTCGGATCAGTCGCTCGGTGTGCGCACCGGGCGATTCTTGTTCGAGCCGTCGGCGATCGGCGAGGTCCCCATTGCCGTAGCAGACGGCAGTCCAGTGCGGCTGAAGGACGTGGCGGACGTACGTCTGGGCAGGGGCGATGCAGATCAGTACGTGTTTTTCGGCCGTCCCAACCGCGAGGGCGGACCCGAGACCTTCGAGGAAGCTGTTACTCTGACGCTGGCCAAGCGCAAGGGGACGAACGCTAGTGACCTCGCGAACGCAGTGCTAGCCAAAGTCGAGCACTTGAAGGGAAGCTTGATACCTTCCGACGTACAAGTGACAGTGACCCGTGACTACGGCGAAACTGCCAAGGAGAAGTCGAACGAGCTTCTGTTCCACATGGCCATCGCCGTGGTAGGAGTTACTCTGCTAATTGCGTTGGCACTAGGGCTCAAGGAGTCGCTGGTAGTTCTAATCGCCATACCCGTCACCTTGGCTCTGACGATGGCTGTCATGTACTTCTACGGCTATACGCTCAATCGGATCACGCTGTTCGCGCTCATCTTCTCCATCGGTATTCTCGTGGACGATGCCATCGTGGTTGTGGAGAACATCGTCCGCCACATACGGATGAAGTCGAAGGACCAGTCGCTGATAGACGTATCGATCCGTGCCGTGGACGAGGTCGGCAATCCCACTATCCTTGCCACCTTCGCGGTGATTGCGGCTATCCTGCCCTTGGCCTTCGTCGGCGGGCTAATGGGGCCATACATGAGGCCCATCCCTATCAATGCGTCGTCGGCCATGATGTGGTCGCTGCTCGTTGCGTTCATCGTCACGCCCTGGGCCGCGGTGCGCATTCTGCGCAACCACAAAGGAAGCCACGATCACGGTTCTCACGACCGAAAGGGACTTCTCACCCGGCTGTATTTGGCAGTGATGGGGTCACTGCTACGTAGTCGAGTTGCACGGTTCTCCTTTTTCGTTCTAGTCGGATTGATGCTGCTCGGTTCGATGGGCCTGATCGCCACCAAGTTCGTGGTGGTGAAAATGCTGCCATTCGACAACAAGAGCGAGTTCCAGGTGATCGTGGACATGCCGGAGGGCTCGTCGCTGGAGAAAACGGCAGCTGTGACCAAAGCACTAGCCGACGTGATCGCCACGGTTCCCGAGGTAACGGACTATCAGTTGTACATAGGAACTGCCGGGCCCTACAACTTCAATGGGCTCGTTCGCCACTACTTCTTGCGACGCGGGCCGCACGTCGCAGATATCCAGGTGAACCTCGTCTCGAAGGCTCAGCGTAAGGCGCAGAGCCATGACATTGCGAAGCGATTGCGCCCGCAACTGCTCGAGGTCGGACGACGCATGGGTGCCAACGTGAAGGTGGCCGAAGTCCCCCCTGGGCCACCGGTACTATCCACGCTCGTTGCCGAGGTGTACGGGCCGACCGAGGAGAGCCGGATTGCCGTCGCTAGTCAGGTGCGCGAGATCATGGAGCGCACCGAGGGTGTTACCGACGTCGACTGGTATGTGGAGGCGGATCGTCCTGAAGTGCAAATCGAGCCTGACTTCACCAAGGCTTCGTTGACCGGTGTGCGCACGGACGATATCCATGCCACTGTGACTGCCGCACTCTCCGGATTACCCGTGGGTCTTGCACACCGAAGCGATGAAGAAGAAGATGTGCGCATCGTGCTCCGTTTCCCGCGCGAGCAGAGGAGCGATGCGTATCACCTGGAGTCGTTTCACGTTCGTTCCGCAGGCGGGCTGACACCGTTGTCCTCGGTGACGCGCACGGTCGAGCGACCAGCGGACAAGAGCCGCTACCATAAGAACCTGATGCCTGTGACCTACGTGATAGGGGATGTCACCGGCAGGCAGGAGTCGCCCGTGTATGCCATTCTCGCGATCAACAAGGAACTGGACAAACTTCGCATGCCGGACGGCTCCAAGCTAAATGTGCTATCCACGCGGCTGCCGGAGACGGGTGATCAGTTCTCGATGAAGTGGGACGGGGAGTGGCACATCACCTACGAGGTCTTTCGGGACCTCGGAATCGCATTCGCTGCAGTGCTAGTAATCATCTACATGCTGGTGGTAGCGAGCTTCCAGAACTTCATCACGCCATTCGTGATCATGGCACCCATCCCGCTAACTCTCATTGGCATACTACCTGCTCATGGGCTGATGGGTGCATTCTTTACTGCCACATCCATGATCGGCTTCATCGCAGGTGCCGGAATCATTGTTCGGAACTCGATCATTTTGGTGGACTTCATCGAGCTACGACTGTCCCAGGGACTTCCTCTGGAGGAAGCGGTGCTGGACGCGGGGGTAACACGATTCCGCCCGATGCTGCTAACGGCGGCAGCCGTTATCGTCGGCTCTTCGGTGATACTGTTCGATCCGATCTTCCAGGGCCTGGCGATTGCGCTGATGGCAGGCGAGATCGCGTCTACGTTGATCTCGCGCCTCGCCGTGCCAGCGCTGTACTACATGACGAAGGGCAGACAGTTGCGCCGATCCGGCGGTGTATAGATCAGTCTTCTGGCGGCGCGGCGTGTAGGTAGGCAATGTGGGCGGCGATCTTGCCGAGTGCCTCACCGAGTTGCTTCGCTGTTAGCTGCTTGGTCTTCTCCGAAAAGATGGGAGAGCTGGGTGGTAGGTAGCCGGCTTCGAGCAGGTGCAGCAGCGAGCCGTGCGCCCAGTGTGTCGGTGCGACGCCGACGTTCTTGTCCTTGACGTTCGGGCTCTTGGGAGCTTCTTTCAGGCCCTTCTCTACGTCCCGTACGAAGCGATCCAGTGCGACTGCGAACTCGAATCGTGTGATGGGACGCTCTCCCTGGAATGTGCCGTCCGGATAGCCCGAGATGTAGCCTCGTGCGCTCATCGCGGTGACGGCTTCATAGGCCCAGTGGTCCTTCGGCACATCGCTGAAGCCACCGAGTGCTAGTGCAACCGACAGACAGACACCAAACAGCCACATGGAAGTACTCCTCCTACCACAGATTGGCGACGGGAAAGCCGGCTTTTCCGAAGTCCCGCATCTGCTCCAACGCTTTTCCCGTGCCGATGGCCACGCAACTCAGCGGGTTCTCGGCGACGTGAATCGGGATGTCGGTGGCGACGTTCAGCAGCTCGTCGAGCCCACGCAGCAGCGCCCCACCACCCGTCAAAACGATTCCTCTCTCGATGATATCGGAGGCAAGTTCGGGCGGGGTCTCCTCAAGCACCTTGCAAACCTTCTCTACGATGGCGTTCACCGGCTCGGCGATTGCATCGCGAATCTCCTCGCTGGTGACCTCGACCGTCTTCGGGAGCCCTGCGACGAGGTCTCTGCCCCGTACCTCCAGCCGCATTTCGGGTTGCAGCGTGTAAGCCGAGCCGATCTTGACTTTGATTTCTTCGGCGGTGGCGTTTCCGATCATCAGGTTATAGGCGGTGCGGACGTGACGAATGATGGCCTCGTCCATCTTGTTTCCGCCGACCCGAATGCCCTGCGCCTTCACGATGCCGCCGAGCGAGATCACTGCGATGTCGGTCGTTCCGCCGCCGATATCCACCACCATGTTGCCGCCTGGCATGCTAATGGGGAGTCCGGCCCCGATGGCCGCCGCCATTGGTTCTTGGATCGTCTCGGCATCGCCCGCGCCGGCCTCTTTGGCTGCCTGCACCACTGCGCGACGCTCCACGCTGGTGCAGCCGCTGGGCACGCAGATCAGGACGCGCGGCTTCAGCCATCTCCGAGGCCCACAGCACTTATCGAACAGGTATTGCAGCATTTTCAGGGTGGTGGTGTAGTCGGCGATGACACCGTCGCGGAGTGGGCGGACAGCCGTGATGTTACCGGGAGTGCGCCCTAGCATCAGTCTGGCCTCTTCTCCCACCGCCAATACCTTACGTGATGGCATGGCGATGGCGACGACGGTCGGCTCGCGCAGAACGATGCCCTTTCCACGCTGGTACACGAGGATGTTGGCTGTGCCGAGATCGATGCCGAGTTCGGGCACGAGGCTCATTTCGCGACTGCGTCCACGGGGTCGGGCACTGTGGCACGCTCGATGTCGGCACCGAGCGAGCTGAGAATGCTATCCACGTGTTCGTAACCCCGTTCGATATTCTGCAAATTGTGGATTTCGGTTTCGCCTTCGGCACCAAGAGCAGCGACGATGAGGGCTGCACCGGCACGAAGGTCGGTTGCCGTCACTCTTGCACCGGTGAGCCGTTCCACTCCGGTGATGCTGATGTTGCGGCCGTCTACCCGCATGTCGGCCCCCATCCGACGCAGCTCGGCGACGTGTCCGATTCTCGCCTCGTAAATGGTCTCGCTGATAAGCGATGTGCCGGTTGCCGTAGCCAGGTACGCACACATGGGCTGCTGAAGGTCGGTTGGGAAGCCCGGGTGGGGCATGGTCCGCACATCCACGGCTTTCGGGCGAGTGGGCTGGCTGACGCGCAGCCAATCGTGTCCCTCGGAGACCTGTGCGCCTGCCTCGCGCAGCTTGGCGATCAGCGAGTGTAGGTGCTCGGGAACCATACCCCGCACCGTCACATCGCCACGAGCAGCGGCGCCTGCGAGCAAGTAGGTTCCTGCTTGCAGACGGTCCGCCGGCACCCGAAACTCGCCGCCCTTCAATCGCTTCACACCCTCGATAGTGACCGTGCTCGTGCCTGCTCCGTCAATTCGCGCGCCGAGGCGATTGAGGAAGTCGGCAAGCGCGACGACCTCGGGCTCGATCGCACAGTTGTGAATGGAGGTGGCGCCCTCGGCTAGCACGGCGGCTGTCATTAGGTGCTGGGTGGCACCTGCGCTCGGGAAGTCGAGATAGATGTCGCCGCCGATAAGCTTTTCGGCCCTGGCGTGATAGCAGCCCTCGCGCAGTGAGAGCGACGCGCCGAGGCTCTTCAAACCGCGGACGTGGAAGTTGACCGGTCTCGCGCCGATGTTGCATCCGCCCGGCAGCGGCACCACGCACTCGCCTACTCGAGCCAGCAACGGGCCCAGCAGATAGAAGGCGGTTCGAATGCTGCGGCAACCCTCCGGAGGCACGATGCCGCTTCGCAGGGGCTTCGCGTTGAGCCAGAGTCCATCTTCGGTCCAGTCGGCTTTGACGCCGATCTCGCGCAGAAGGTCGACCTTTATGCGCACGTCGCGCACGTCGGGCAGGTTTCTGAGCAGGATATCCTCTTCCGTGAGAATGCTCCCCGCGAGGATGGCGAGTGCAGCATTCTTGCTTCCTGCAACGTGCACCTCGCCCTCCAGACGGAGGCCACCCCGAATCCGTAGTACTTCCAACAGCTCCTCCAAGGCGCTCGCGGTGCGTACCGCGACTGGCCTTCAGTTTAGCCGATTCGCCGGAACGCAGTATACTGAGGTGCCCCCGTATCCGCCCTTCTGTCCACTAGGGCGGGACGGGCACCCACCACTCGAAGAAGGATGTTCGCTCGGTTTGCACTGCTATCCTGCGGTCTGCTCGCGCTGGCCTTCAACGGCTGTGCGCGGTTTCCGGATGTGTCGGACGGCACGCGTGCGAAGCGGCTCGTAATCACCATTACGCTCGCTGGCGAAGCACGGCTGGGCATCGGCTCGGACCTTCGGGAGCCGTATTACTATTTCTTCCTCATTCGCAACGAGGGGGATCCGGCCGGGCAGACCGGCCCGCTGCCCGTGATACAGCCTCCATGGGGCAACGGCTATGCAGCGGGGCGCTACACGCACATGGTGGCGTTAGGGCCGTTCCAGGCACAGCCGCTCGGGCAATACTTCCTGTACCGCTTCGAAGACCCGGGGGTGCAGGTGCAGCCCGTGCTACTCGGGACGCCCGTCGCTTTTACCACCCCAGCGACCGGCGACCGCATTCTGCGGTTCGAGATCGATCTCGCCCAGATCAGTGCGACGCCAGCAGACGCCGCGAAAATCACGCACCTTCAGGTGAACATCATCGCCACGGATTACCTGCCGACCAATCCGGACGAGCCGTCGGACAGCAAGCGGTGGGATGCGCTCGGAGCCGGTGCTGGAGATATCAACCGTTTCCTGAACCTCTCGGTGACGCAGGACTCTACATACGATAACGCGTACTTTGGGAACATCGAACCGCGAGGCGACGTTGCCGACCCTTCGCTGGACATCGTCGACTTCAGCATCGAGGTCCGGTCGTAGATGCCTCGCGCAAGGAGGACCGTATGCGCCACGTATTGCTTCTGCTCGCGGCTCTGTCGCTGTTCGCCTTAGCGGGCTGCGGAGGCCAGAAGGAAGGAGCGGCGAAGGACGAGCTGGTCATCGTCTGGGCGAAGTGGGAACCTGCAGACGCACTGGCCAAGTTGTGCCAGAAGTACACGGAGGAGACGGGCAAGAAGGTCGTCGTAGAGCAGATCCCTTGGCAGAACTTCGGCGACAAGATTCGCAACGTGGTCTGGGCCGGGAAGAGTGCGGAGTACGACATCATCATCGGCGACAGTCAGTGGCTCGGTCAGGCAGTCACTCAGGGGCACTATGTGGACCTCACAGAGTGGATGGAGAAGGCGATCCGGCTGCGAGACATCTCCCCCGAGGCACTCAAGCTGTACGGCGAATACCCCTCGGGGTCCGGCAAGTACTACGCTCTGCCGTGCGAGTTCGATGCGATCGGCTTTGCGTATCGCAAGGACAAGTTCGAGGACCCGCAGGAGCGGGCAGCGTTCAAGGCAAAGTACGGCTACGACCTGGCCCCGCCGAAAACCTGGACCCAGCTTCGGGACATCGCCGAGTTCTTCACGCGGCCGCAACAGAATCTATGGGGGGTCGCAACTTTCTACTCCAAGGGCTACGATGCTCTGACCATGGGTTTTCAGCAGATTCTCTGGTGCTGGGGGGCGGATTGGGCCGACCCGAACACTGGCGACCCGGTGGGCGCCATCAACTCCGACAAGGCGGTCGAGGCGCTGAAGTTCTATATTGACCTGAAACGCTTCAACCCGATCGGCGCGGAAGACTACTACTTCGACGAGACCAAGAACGCCTTCAAGGAAGGCCTGGTAGTGATGGCAATGGAGTGGTACGCCTTCATGCCAGGATTTGCGGATAAGCAATACAACCCCTATGCCGAAGTAACAGGCTACTTCGTCAGCCCCGGCGAGGTGGCCCATGCTGTGTCGCTGGGCGGTCAGGGGATGTCCATATCTACCTACTCGAAGCGGCAGAGCGAGGCCAAGCAGTTCATGCAATGGTTCGCGAAGGAGGAAACGCAGCGGGAATGGGCTCGCCTAGGCGGGCTTACCGCTAACGTGGTCGTGCTGAACAGCGACGACTTCAGGAACGCGAAACCATATAATCAGGCATTCAGTGATACGGCTGGGCTCCTGCGTGACTTTACGAACAACCCCGTGTACCAAGAGATGCTGGACGTTTCGCAGGAGAAGCTGCATGCGGCCATCACCGGGCAGATGTCCCCCAAGGAGGCGCTGGACGCCATCGCGACCGCACATCGCAAGATACTGGTGGACGCAAAGTTGCTGAAGGCGAAGTAGGGCGGACTTGGCGACGATTCGAGCGTTTCGAATGGGTTTGGGCGACCGCGGGGTCGCCAACTTGTTCCTCGCACCTACGCTCATTCTACTGATCGCCATGAACGTGTTCCCACTGTTCTGGTCGCTGTATCTTAGCTTCACCACGTATCGTGCAGCTGGACAAGACCCCCCGGTATGGATCGGCGTCGAGAACTACCGCGCCGTGTTCACCGACCCCGAGATGTGGGGGTACTTCGTCACTACCGCGCAGATCGTAGTGCTATCGGTCATCGCGCAGTTCGTGATAGGCTTCGGAGTTGCGCTGCTGCTTAACCGGAAGTTCCGCGCAAAGGGCCTGGTAACCACACTGCTCCTGCTGCCTATGATGCTCTCACCCGTACTGGTGGGGTTGTTCTGGCGCTTCTTGCTAGACCCCAACTGGGGACTGATCAACGTGGTAGCGGGGGCATTGGGGTACGAGCCGAGCCTGTGGTTGATGGACCCGACGCGCGCCGTGTGGTCCGTGGTAGCGGTGGACACGTGGATGTGGTCGCCATTCATCATGCTTGTTTCACTGGCAGGACTGTCGTCGGTGCCACGGCATCTCTATGAGGCCGCCGAGGTGGATAGGGCGACAGGGTGGTTCAAGTTCCGATACATAACACTGCCCATCATCATGCCGCTGCTGTTGGTTGCCCTGCTGTTCCGGACGATGGATGCGTTCAAGATGTTCGATCTCGTCTTCGTGCTGACCAGCGGCGGACCGGGCAGCGCGACCGAGACTGTAGCGATGCAGCTCTGGCGACTCGCGTTTTCTCGCTTGGACACTGGGAAGGCGTGCGCGCTCGCATACGTCGTTCTGCTGATGATCATTGGTTTGGCCAACCTGTACATACGCATGCTGAATCGAACGCGCGGTGAATCCAAGGCCGATGCACGACCACTGGTATCCATCCCGGAGCGCGTTCTGAACAACGTTTGGTTCGCTCGATTGGAAGCATGGTGGCCGCTGCTCGTCCTCGGGGTACTGGTGCTATGGAACCTCGATACTGTGCTAGGCGGAGTCGCGGTGCTGTTTCGACAGCCAGCGGTCGGTGTTTCGGTACTAGCTATCTTGTTGATAGCAGTAGTGGGCGGAATGAATGTCCGCAACGTGCTTGCGTACTTCGGCATCGCCTTTGCGCTCGTCGTGTTTCTGTTCCCCCTCTACTGGATCGGGATCACCTCCTTCAAGAACGACAAGGATATCGTTACCAAGCCGCCACGCCTGGTTGCCCCGCTGACGCTGCGCCAATATGACAAGCTGCTGTTTCAGGGCGAGGGGCGAAACAGGGAGATGACGGCCTACGTGAAGCAGGTGAGCAACAGCCTGATCGTAGGTGTTTCGGCCACGGTGTTAGCTGTGGGGCTAGGTGCGATGGCGGCTTATGCCTTGGCGCGATTCCGAATCAAGGGCAAGAGCGACTGGCTTTTCTTCATTCTGTCCACGCGCATGTTGCCACCGGTGGTCGTCGCCATCCCCATCTATCTGATGTACCGGACGCTGGGCCTGCTGGACACCCACATCGGGCTGATCTTGCTATACACGGTGTTCAATCTGGCGTTCGCGGTGTGGCTTCTCAAAGGGTTCTTCGAAGAGATACCGGCGGAGTTGGAGGAGGCCGCCCTACTCGACGGCTACTCTCGGCTGCGTGCGTTTCGGCTGGTCACCTTGCCTCAAGTGTTGCCGGGAATTGCGGCTACAGCCGTGTTCTGCTTTATCACGGCATGGAATGAGTTCGCGTTCGCCCTGTTCCTAACTAGCCGAGCCGCGCTGACCGCGCCTCCGGGCCTGCAGACCCGCGTTGGTTCGGGCGGGTTGGAATGGGGCGTGATCGCCGCAGGCACGCTGTTGTTCCTGGTACCTGTGGCGGTTTTCACCTTTCTACTCCGAAATCACCTCCTTCGTGGGGTCACCTTCGGGGCGATCAAGAGGTAACGATGGCGAAAGTTCGGGTCGAGCACCTGACAAAAAGGTTCGACGATGTGGTAGCTGTGCGGGACCTGTCGCTCACGGTAAACGATGGCGAGTTCGTGGTGTTTCTCGGACCGTCGGGATGCGGCAAGACAACCACACTGCGTTGCATCGCGGGTCTCGAGATCCCAGACGGTGGCGAGATTCGCATCGGCGACGACGTGGTGACCAAGCTGCCGCCCGCCATGCGGGACATCGCGTTCGTTTTCCAGCAATATGCGCTGTACCCGCACCTCACGGTCTTCGACAACCTTGCATTTCCGCTTCGGGCCACGCGAACGCCCAAGGACGTGATCGCCAGAAGAGTACAAGAAGTTGCCCGAATCTTGCACATTGAACACCTCCTGGACAGGCGGCCGGGCAAGATCTCCGGCGGCGAGATGCAGCGGGTAGCTATCGGCCGAGCGATGGTGCGGCAACCCAAGGTGTTCCTGATGGATGAGCCGCTGACGAACCTAGACGCGAAGCTGAGGATGGAGATGCGAGCCGAGCTGAAGAGACTGCAGGCGGATCAGCAAGCGACAACGGTGTATGTGACCCATGACCAGGTGGAAGCGATGTCCATGGGCGACCGCGTTGCGGTTATTAATGAGGGGCGTCTGCTTCAGTATGGGACGCCCGGCGAGGTGTACGACCATCCTCGCGATATGTTCGTGGCCGGGTTCATCGGTAGCCCCGCGATGAACATGATTCCCTGCCGCGTAGTTGACGGCCGACTCATACTTTCCGGCGAAGTGGCGATGCCCCTCGTGTCCTCACGTTTTCGGGACGTGCCGAGGGAGATTGACCTCGTGCTGGGTGCGCGGCCCGAAGACGTCGCCCTTTCCACGAAGCCGGCAGCGGAGTTCTTGGAAGGCGAGGTGTACGTCGTGGAGCCGCTCGGATCGGAGAACATCGTTGACGTCCGACTTGCGGGGCACCTGCTCAAGGCCCGGACGCCCCCCACGTTCTCGGTCAAGCCGGGCCAACCGGTCTACGCGAGGGTGGACCTCGAGCGGGCACATATCTTCGATCCGACTACGCAAGAGGCGTTTTTTTAGAGATGCTCAGCGGACGTTTCGCTCAGTGGATGGAGGCGCTCGCACTCGCGATGATTATCGTGGGCATCGTAGCCCTCTGCCAACCGTGGAGCTTCGCGCTGTTCCGACACGGCTTCAAAGCGCTGCTTGCGGGGGTAGTGCTCTTCGTGGTCTTCTCCCATCGGCGGCCTGTCCGGTAAGAATGCCGGAACAGGGGCTGCGCCGCTTGCCCAGTTCGCAACCCTGCGTTAGAATGTGGACGGGAGGAACTCGCTGGGACTCGCCACGCGAGGATTGTTGCATTAGTTTGGGAGTGGCCGTTTTCTGGTGCGACCTGCACCGCATCCTCGCATGGTATGCCCGTGACCTCCGCTTATCGGGGAGCCGTATCCGCTCGGGCTAAGGCGCGCGAGTAGTGTCACCGTCCCGGTCCCTGCCCTACCGGCTCCTCCATCCGGCCCCTCGCCTCGCGCGAGGGGCCGCTCACTTGCTCGGCTGCAGGACAGAGACTGCAGCATGGTGAACTGAGAGGCATGTCGTACCCGTCGGTCGAGCCGCTGGAACTGGATGGTGCCGGGCTTACCCTCGGTGCCCTAGCCGACGTGGCAGAGGGTCGGCACGTACGACTTTCACCGGCCGCACTGGAGCGAATCGAGGTTGCGCGCGCTGCAGTGATGCAGGCGGCGGGTGGCTCAGAAGCGGTGTACGGCGTCAATACGGGTTTCGGACCGCTTCGGGATCGGCGCGTGGAATCCGGCAGGCTTGCAGAGCTCCAGCTGAACCTCGTACGGAGTCATGCAGCCGGAGTCGGCCCGCCCTTCTCTACACGTCAAGTGCGAGCTGCGATGGCCCTGACCGTGAACTCTCTCGCACACGGGAGGTCCGGGTGCGCCGCGAGTATTGTTCAACTTTTAATTGATTTTTTGAACAAATCCATCCACCCGCTGGTGCCAAGTCAGGGTTCGCTCGGGGCGAGTGGGGACCTTGCGCCACTCGCACACGTTGCCCTCTGTCTCATCGGGGAAGGCGATGTGGAGTTCGGTGGCGAGCGGATGTCGGCTCGCGAGGCTCTATCCAAGGCCGGGCTCAGCCCTGTAGCTCTCGGCCCCAAGGACGGGCTCTCGCTGATCAACGGCACACACTTCCTCACCGCCGTGGGTGCGCTCGCAGCTCGTGAGGCTGCCAACCTCGTGACCTCGGCGGACATCGCGGCAGCACTGCATGTGGAGGCGTCGCTCAGCTCCATACGACCGTATTCGGAAGAGGTGTTGGCGTTGCGGCCGCATCCGGGCGCACTGCAGACGGCGTCGAACGTGAGAAGACTCGTCGAGGGCAGCGGCCTAATGCGCTCGCACGAGAACTGCGGAGAGGTCCAAGACGCCTACAGCGTACGGTGCGTGCCCCAGGTGCACGGCGCAGTGCGACAGGCATGGATGCACGCCGCTCAGGTGCTCGAGGTGGAGCTAAATGCGGTTACCGACAACCCGGTGTGGGTCGGGGGGCAGTTCGTTTCAGCGGGCAACTTCCACGGCGAGCCGTGCGCACTGGTGCTCGACTATCTAACGCTGGGCTTGGTCGAGTTGGGCAACATCTCGGAAAGGCGCACGGAGCGCCTGCTCAACCCGACGTTATCTAGGGGTCTACCGGCTTTCTTGGCTTCGGACCCCGGGGTGGAGTCGGGGCTAATGCTCGCGCACTACACGGCAGCCGCGCTCGCGTCGGAGAACAAATCGCTGGCGTTTCCGCCCTCGGCGGACACGATTCCGACCGGCGCGAACCAAGAGGATCATGTGTCCATGGGCGCTACTTCGGCTAGGCGGCTCGATTACGTGGTTGGCAACCTGTCGCGCATCGTTGCGGTAGAACTCTTGGCTGGAGCGAGAGCCGTGAGGCTTCGAATGGAAGAACGAGGGATCCAGCCCGGCGACGGCACTGCCGCGGCTCAGGAAGCCATAGAAAGCCTTGCCCCGCACCGTGCGGGAGACCGCTCGCCGAGTGAGGACATCGAGCGTGTGAGCAGGGCCGTGCGCAGCGGCGAGTTGGTGAGACACGTAGAAGAGAAGATGGGAGAACTAGCATGACCGTTGGCGTGTTGCAGCAGGGCCTTCAGCCCATTTCACCGGCGCTTTTGTACGGAAGGCAGGACAAGGACGACTGGCGCATCGGAGAAGTCGTTCGCGTGAGTACCCTAGAACAGCTCGGAGAGCACGAGACCGACTTGATAGTGTTAGGCGTGCCCGACGATCGGGCCGTGGTAGCTATCGGAGGGCGTCCCGGTGCTAACCGTGGGCCCTCGGAGATCCGGCGCGCGTGGTTCCGCATGACGCTGGGCGACAGGAACCAGCTCGGAAGGTTCCATATCGCTGACGTGGGTGATGTCCGACTGCTAGATACCATCGAAGAGACGCACCTACGGGTCGAGAACATTGTCAAGTGGCTCTTTGCTAACACTTCGGCGCGGGTCCTGCTATTGGGAGGTGGGCACGACATCGCATATCCACACTTTGCCGGATTGATAGACTGCTGCAAGCATCAGAAGCGGGTAGGGATCGTTAATGTCGATGCGCACTTCGACGTGCGCCCCGTCGTGGAGGGTATCAACAGTGGTACCGCATTCTGGAGGCTGCTGGAGAAAGGGGACGAACGCTTTCGAGGGCACGAGTTGGTAGAGTTCGGCGTTCAGTATCACTCCACATCGCACGCGCACCGACGCTATCTCGAGCAACGTGGCGCAACGATCGTCATGCTGGAGGAGTCCGGTCCGACTGGTCATGTGCAGGCATTCGCGAAATCGCTCGACTCGCTAGGCAAGTGGGCTCACACTATAGGCGTTAGTTTCGACATGGATTCGGTGCGTATGGCTGATGCGCACGGTGTGAGCGCGCCCAGTCCAGTGGGACTTTCGGCGGCCGATGCTTCGGCGATTGCCTTCCTCAGTGGGCGCGACAAGAGGATCCGCACTCTGGGAATCTACGAGGTTTCGCCCCCACTGGACGACGGAACGGCGGTGCGGCTGGCGGCGCTGATGTGTCAGCAATACGCTACCGGGATTGCCTCGAGCCGGTGATCGCTTCCACGGTGTCCAGGTCGGGAAACACGAAACTGCCGCGCTTGACGACGATCGCAGGGACAGGCCGCGCGAATCGGCCGATCATCTCGCTCAAGCTGTAACACTCCCAGACTACGACGTCTCCCCAATACCCTGCTGCTAACTGCCCGTGGGTGGCCTCTAGTCCGAGGGCAGCGGCTGCGTTCACGGTGGCGGCTCCGAGTGCCTCTGCGGGCGAGAGCCCCATCTGGAGGCAGGCGAGGCCCATGACGAAGTGCATAGACGAGATGTTGCAGGAGCCCGGGTTGAAGTCCGAGCCTAGTGCGACGATACACCCCGCCTCGATCATTCTGCGGGCGGGTGCAGATTGCGGTAGGTTCAGGTAGAAGGAGGTGCCGGGGAGAAGCACGGCGACGGTGTTGGAGGCGGCTAGTGCCTGGATGTCTTCATCCCTCGCCTGCAGCAGGTGCTCGGCGCTTGCAGCTCCCAGTTCCACGGCAAGACGCGCGGCACCGGTGTGCACGAACTCCTCGGCGTGAACCTTGGGCTGGAGAAAGTACTGCTGTCCGGCCTCGAGAATGGCGCGCGTCTGGTCCAGGTCGAAAGCGCCTTCGTCGCAGAACACATCGTTGAAGCGGGGAGCCGCTGGATGCTGCGCGGCCATTGGGATCAAGTTTTCGACCAGATCCTTCACATAGCTGTCTGCATCTCGGTCCGGATCGGGCATATGTGCACCCATGAAGGTGGGGATCACCTCGACCGGAGCCTCCTTCGAGAGCGCGCAGATCACATCCAGCATCTTCTGCTCGGCCTCACGGTTTAGCCCGTAGCCCGTCTTGATCTCGACGGTGGTAGTGCCGGTCATGAGCATGGCCTCGAGCCGGACGAGTGCGGTTTCTAGAAGCTCTTCGAATGGAGCCTGGCGCGTCTGCTCGACCGTTCTTCGGATCCCTCCGCCCGCTGCGGCGATCTCGGAGTAACTTGCACCCGCACAGCGCATCGCGAACTCGTCGCCCCTGTCGCCGGCGAACACGGCATGGGTGTGGGGGTCGATCAGGCCCGGTGTCACGAGCCGGCCCGCCACAGGGAACTCGGGAAGGTCGAAGCGGTTCACGAGGTCGTCGGTCCGCCCCACGGCTTCGACCTTGCCATCTACAATGGCGATCGCATCTGCGTCGGACTTGGTTAGGCCAGAGAGCGACGCCCCCCTCAGTGGTGTGGGCCCGGCACAAGTCCATAGCTCTCCGATTTCCGTCAAGAGCAGGTCACCCTTAGTCACTCGATCTCCTCTCGCATCGGAATGCGCAGGCCGTGCTTTTCGGCTGCTGCTATCGCCTCCTCGTAGCCGGCATCCGCATGGCGCAGTACCCCGAGGCCGGGATCGGTATCTAGCACGCGGCCGAGGCGGCGTGCCGCTTCGGGGGTACCATCGGCAACTATCACCATTCCGGCATGCAGCGAGTATCCCATGCCTACCCCTCCGCCGTGGTGCACGGACACCCAGCTGGCACCACCGACGGCGTTGATCAGTGCGTTCAGTGCCACCCAGTCGGCAATCGCATCCGAACCGTCCCTCATTCCCTCCGTTTCACGGTTCGGCGATGCCACGCTACCAGTGTCCAGGTGGTCCCTACCTATCACCACTGGCGCAGACACCTGCCCCGATGCAACCAGATCATTAATGATGAGACCCAGCTTCTTTCGGTCGCCATAGCCAAGCCAACAGATGCGTGCGGGCAGCCCCTGGAAGGTCACTCTCTCCGCTGCCATGCGGATCCACCTACAGAGTGACACATCGTGAGCAAAGTGCTGCAGGATCGCTTCGTCAATCGTTGCGATGTCCTGCGGATCGCCCGATAGGGCGGCCCAACGGAAGGGCCCCTTCCCCACGCAGAAAAGTGGCCGGATGAAGGCTGGCACGAAACCGGGGAAGTCGAAGGCCCGCGCCACACCGTGGTCCTTAGCCACCTGGCGGATGTTGTTGCCGTAGTCGAACACCACCGAGCCGCGCTGCTGGAACTCCAGCATGGTACGAACGTGTGTGCAGATGGAGCGGTAGACGTCTTCCAGGTAACGCTCGGGAGCCTCCTTTCGCGCCCGCGCCGCCTGCTCCAGCGTGTAGCCCGCAGCAATGTAACCGTTGAGAGGATCGTGGGCAGAGGTCTGGTCGGTCACCACGTCCGGTATTACACCGCGTTGCAGCAGCCATGGGTGCACCTCGGCTGCATTGCCTAACAGTGCGATGGACCTCGCTTCCTGGCGCTCGACCGCCTCTCGCACCCATGCGAGTGCCTGGTCTAGGTTGTCCGTCCATATGTCACAGTATCGGGTCTGGATTCGTCTCTCGATGCGGGTAGGATCCACCTCCACGCACAAGGCCACGCCGCCATTCATGGTGACGGCGAGGGGCTGCGCACCACCCATGCCACCTAGACCGGCTGTTAGCACTAACCGACCCGCCAGCGAGCCATCGAAATGCTTGCGTGCAAGCTCTGCGAATGTCTCATAGGTGCCCTGCAATATGCCCTGCGAACCGATGTATATCCACGAGCCCGCCGTCATCTGGCCATACATGATCAGGCCCTTGCGGTCCAGCTCGCGAAATACCTCCCACGTCGCCCAGGCGGGTACTAACAGGCTGTTCGCTATCAGCACACGCGGCGCATCCGGATGGCTAGGGAGCACACCGACAGGCTTGCCGGATTGCACGAGCAGCGTCTCGTCGTCGCCGAGCGCGAGCAGGCAGCGCACGATGTGGCGCAGGCACTCCCAGTTGCGCGCGGCTTTGCCGATGCCACCGTAGACCACCAGGTCCAGGGGGCGTTCGGCCACCTCTGGGTCCAAGTTGTTGAGCAGCATGCGGAGAGCGGCCTCTTGCACCCACCCACGGGCGTTCCGCGTGGTGCCGCGCGGGCTGCGGACGGGAATGGGGCTCTCAGCGGACAGGATTTCGCGAAGCATCTCGGATTGCGTGACGGTCATCGTCGACCTCCTTCGGTACAGTGAGATTCTACCGTGAGCCCGTGTGGCAATGGGGGTCGTGCGGAGGCGGAACACCGCCACAACCCATCGCGAACATCCGCGTAATCTCCGGACCGCAGAAACGGAAGGTCTGTCGAGGCACTCTCTGATAATTGGTCAAGTCGCCGTGCGGCAGGCTATCCAGTCAGTTGGCTAAGGAACCCCTCTCCTGCGTCAAGCCTAGGACGATCCTTGCGTTTTCGACGGTGGATTCGGTCTTTCTGCGATTTTCGATCTTTCTGCGATTGCGAATGATGCTCGCGTCGCCAAGCAGCCGCTCGGCGTCAGGGCGTCCGAACTCCGCGACGCGCTCGACATCGAAGCGTGGCACCCTCACCACTGCGAGCGAGTGGGGCACTGGTCCTGAACGTTCAGCAGTCGGTACCTACTCCGCTCACCGCGGCGCGAGGGTGGGTCACTGGGAAGGAGGTACCGCACCGGCAGCTTCGCAAACCGTCATGCTGAGCCTGTCGAAGCATGCAACCGCAAGCCGCAAGCGCTGCATCGGAGGCCGCCATCATGCGGACGGCGAGGGGATGGTGGCACCGACACGGGTGTCCCGACTCTGGCCACGGCGCGGTCCTCGGGGTCGCTCGGTGCGGTTCGCGGGTGCAGGCCGGCGGACGCGGGCCGGGGCATGGAGCGTGCGCTCAGGCCCCGGCCGAGCAGCATCCGGCTCAGCCTCGGCATCGCCGCTTCGCGCTGACACCGAAGCATGCAAACCCTCACCACTGTGAGCGGGTGGGTCACTGGGAAGGAGGTACCGCACCCGCAGCGTCCCAAACCGTCATGCTGAGCCTGTCGAAGCATGACCCCGCCTGCCGCCCGCCTTGCGGTTCAGCAGGTACGTTTGCCTCTGTCTCCCTCATGCTTCGACAGGCGCAGCATGACGAGGCGCAGAAGGACGGGAGTAGTTGCGACCGTTGGACGGCTTCCGATGACATCGTTCGGGCTCGACACCCAGCAACGCCAACACCTAACACCCCTACCCGTCTAGCCTTTCCCGCCGCACCCCTACCCGCCACACCGGCTGCCCGCCAGGCCCCTACCCGCCACACCCCTCTCCGTCATGCTGAGCCTGTCGAAGCATGACCCCGCCAGCCGCAGGCGTTGCACCGGAGCCCGCCATCATGGGGACGGCGAGGGGATGGTGGCACCGACACGGGTGTCCCGACTCTCCCCCCGGCGCGGTCCTTAGGTTCGAGGCATTCGGTCGGTCGCTGCTAGTTGGCGGACGCGGGCCGGGGCCTGGAGGCAACCTCTCGCTGCGATTGCCCCGGCGCGGTCCTGGGGGTCGCTCGGTGCGCGTAGAGGGTGCAGGTAGCCGGACGCGGGTCGGGGCATGGGAGGAAGTCTGGTTGGCGTCTGTCCATGCGCGGCATCGGGCCCCGGCGCGGTCCTTGGGTTGGTGGTGTGCGGCGGGTTGGAGGAATGCGGCGGACGCGGGCCGGGGCATGGAATGAAGGAGGCATCGCACCCGCAGCGTCCCAAACCGTCATGCTGAGCCTGTCGAAGCATGACCCCGCCTGCC
>BTVI01000041.1:0-26577 GCA_045862955.1 Fimbriimonadales bacterium | reverse complement strand
GCCCATGCCGCAATCGCCAGCACGCCGATCGCGCTCCAGAGCTTTGTTAACTGGGACATCGTTCCCCCCCCGGTCTGTTCGCCTCCCCCTCTCGGCGGGATGGGACATGATACACGATTTTGGCGCGCGAGCCCGACGGGCTCGCGCGCCCCCAGTCTTCGTTGGCAGGAAGGCTACTACGCCGCCTTCTGCAACACTTCTTCCTGAGCCTTCGGCGGGCGCAGCGCGAACAGGATAATGGCCGCCACGACGCACAGGGCTCCGGAGATGAGGAATGCGGGGAGCCATGCGTTGGCTGCGGCTTGCACGCCACCCGTCTCTGCCGCGGCCTTCCCGGCATCCTTGAACATGCCGGCCATGATGGGCCCTACGATGCCACCGACGCCGTAGGCGGTGAACATCCAACCGTAGTTCTGCCCCACGCTCTTCGGCCCGAAGTAGTCCGCCGTCACCACGGGGAACAGCGCCAGGTTGCCACCGAAGTTGAACCCCACGATTGCTGTCGCTATGTAAAGAAGCGCCGGCACGCCACCCACGAAGAAGAACGCGAACATCACGACGGCTTGGATGACGGCGGCCAAAACCAGCGAGTTTTTGCGACCGATCCGGTCCGAGATACCTCCCCATGCCAGCCGCCCGAAACCGTTGCCCAGCGGCAAGAACACTCCTGCTGCCAGGGTTGCCGAAGCAGCCGCTTGCTCGGCCGACATGTTGCCTTTGGCCTGCAGCGCATCCGCCCCGAAGAGCTTGATGATGCCGATCACCATCAGGCCTGCGAGCGCACCCGCTACGTAGCTGAGCCAGAGGCCGTAGAACTGGCCGGTCCTCAGCATGGTGGAAGACGAGAACTCGCGGGCGTTTGCTGCAGCGCTCGCTTGGGCGGGGGTCCATCCCGCTGGGGTCCAGTTCGGACGCGGGTTAATCATCACCAGCGAACCGAGCTCGACCATGATGAAATAGGCGATTCCGTAGAGGAGGAAGACGCGAAGTACGCCGAGGTCGGCGATCAGATGTCCGCCTACCAGCCCACCGAGGCTGTCGGCGAGGGCGATCCAGAGCGTCGCGCCGAAGCCGAAGCCCGCAACCGCGAGGCCAGTGATGAGTCCCTTCTTGTCTGGATACCACTTGATGCCGACGGCGATGGGGCAAACGTACGCCAAGCCGATGCCCATTCCACCGAGCACGCCGATGAGCAGGAGCTGTGGAAGGAAGGTCTGACCGATCAGCCCTGCGAGCACGTAGCCCAAGCCGAGACAGAGACCGCCCAGCGCTGCGACCGGCCTAGGCCCGATCTTCGCCTGCAAGCGACCGCCGATGATGGTGAACACGGCAAAGGTCGCGAGGCCGAGCGAGAAAACCCACTGCGTCTGCGTGGCCGAGAAGCCGAAGTCGCCGCCCTCCTTAGTGAGGGCGGGTGTGAAGACCGACCAGGCATAGATGGCGCCGAGGGCGAGCTGAATGAGCAGCGCGCCGATGACGACGAGCCAACGATTTCGTTCGATAGTGGCGACGTTCATGCGGGGTAATCACCTTTGGGCAGAGGTTGTGTGCGGAGTGAGGTCGGGCGGGCGACCAGCCGGGGGCCTTTGCCGCGGCGTCTGGGGGTGACGCCGGAAACCCAAACCCCAGCCCACACCCATGGGAAGGGAGAGGGAGGAAGTGCGCGACATTTCTCAGTCCCCCAGGCTCGACGGTCCAAACCAGAAACTATTGTACCTTTTCTCGCAAATGGGGTCCCAGTCCGCCGAGACACGATACAATAACCTCGTGGAAAAAGGCGGCAGACGCGGCTTCACCCTGATCGAGTTGCTGCTCGTGGTGGCGATCATCGCCATCCTGGCCGCGATTCTCTTCCCGACCTTCGCCCGGGCGCGGAAATCGGCCAAGCGCACCGCCTGCATCAACAACGTGAAGCAGCTCGAGCACGCTTTTCTGATGTATGCAGGAGACCAGGCGGACACCTTCCCCGTGCACTACGACAACCTGCGGCGGCAGGCTTGGGGCGACATCGACGTGGACGTAGGGCGGATCATCTACCCTTACGTCCGGCAAGGCTTTCAGAAGCAAGGCGATCTGCAACTAGGTACGGGCGTTTGGCTTTGTGCCGAGGACAACGTGCTCGGCGGGCCGCTTGGCGCCGATCGCCAGCGGCCGGGTTGGGAGAGGCGGACCAGCTATTGGTACAATCTTTGGCTGTCCAATGCGCGCATGTCGGCGATCGACAAGAGCCCCGCGCGGTGCATCTTGGTGCAGGACAACTGGATCGACACGCACACCACCTGGCGCGAACAGCGCGGGTGGAACGTCGGCTACGTGGATGGGCACGTGCGCTGGGTGTACTACGAAGAGCCGTGGATGACCGACTTCCTGAACTACTCCGGTTTCAACGCCTCCCGCTACACCATCCGCTACCCCGCCGAACGCATCTACGACCCGAACAACCTTTGAGGCCCAAGCCGCGACCACGGTGTAGAGGACACCGGCTTAGCTCGGGGCTTGATGCTCACCCTGCAGGCAGGAGGCTAGCAGCCGCACCACGCTTTCCTTTCCCGAGCTGTAGGAGAAGCGTAGCGGCACACCGTGTGCTTGGCACGCGCGTCTCAGTTCCTCGCTATGGCTAGTCCACCTTAGCTGAATGACGATGCGGTACTTCTTTGCTTCGATGCCTTTGATGATCGTGGAGTTCCTGCCTATGCGCCGGCCACGTGCACTCTGGAACCAGTCAATCCGGCACTCCAATTCATCTTGGAGGTCATCCCGCCACTCAGGCTCGAAGTCGCCACCTACCAGAGCTATCTCTCTCCCGACTAGTTGCTGATGAACAAACCTGGCTGCCTCCTGGTAGGGGGTTCGAAAGGACACCGTCTCGGCGAGTGCCTCCATCCTTCCTGCTAGAGCCTCCAGTCGCTCCTCGACCCTCAGGTCCGGTACCGCGGATAGGTGCCCTCGTAGCCGATCTAAGATCGCACCGGCCCTTTCCCGATCCCCGATGTCGAGAGCTGCGTCGGCAGCCTCCAACAGCCTGTCGGTTCTGATCTGAGGATCCTGGATACAGATCGCCCCTTTGTAGAGCATGTCGCAGACCAGCTCAGGGTCCATCCAGCCGCGGTGGCGATGCACGAGCGCTACGACTGCTTCTCCGTCCTTGAGGAGTAACAACCGTGTTAGCAGCCGCTCCACCACATAGAGCAACTCCGTCGCCTGGCACCTCTCGCCAATGCTCACTGCTGTTCGGAGAATATCCGGATCGCCCAAGTCTATTGCCTCAATCCTATCGGCTAGAAAGGAGAATGCCAGAGAGGGCTCGGCGTTCTCAGCGAGCCACACCGTGGCGGCCTTTACTTTATCAGGTGTACAGAAACCCTGACGTATCTCGTCGTGAGACAGCAGCTCGGCGATATCAGTCTCATTCACTAGAACCTGTTGGCCCTCTCTCATGAGCGACAGCACGAGCTCGGCAGCTGAAGAAGCCGGCATCGCTAGCACATGTCGACGAAACTCCGTCCAGTGCTCCTCTTCGAACAATGGAAACTCACGGAGCGGTCTCACCGTGGGAAGCCTGCGATGCCTGATCGCGTACGCGATCAATAGGCATCGCTTCACGTGTTCTGAGAGACGCTCGACGTCATCGTCGCGCAGCGCCGGAAGAAGGTCGGTACATGCGTGCAGGCTGCCGACGGCGTACCATGCCCTAATCAGCTGCTCCGCTACTCGAAGGTGGGTGCGCTCTTCCGCATCGAAGCTCTCTAGGAGGACGCGAAGCCGAAGGTCTTCCTGGCCATCCAGCGCTTTGCACAGCGCGTTGAACACTCGCAGTTTGGCGGATATGGCCTCGTCACTGGCAGGTGCTGCGGCAGGCTCTGGCTGCGAAAACCGGTCTTCGGTAGTACATTCCACTTGGAGCTTCAGTCGTGCAGTGGAATCCGCGACACCGGAGAGGCATAACTCCAATCGCGACTCCCCTGCTGCACACGGTTCCAACGCAACCTCGATGTCACCATACGCCTTCAGGCCACGCGAAGCGCTTAACGCTGCACGTAGTACTGCCTCGTCCGTTATTACGATTGGACTTACACGTTCGAGCTCTTCTTGCTTCAGGTGCTTGTTGTACGAAAGGACCCGCCAGACGTACTTCTTTCCAACTCGGAGACGGTCCCCCTCCGGTACGGAACCGTCATCGGCCTCGATTCCGTTGTGGAAGAGAAAGAAACACCTACCGTAACGGTCTTGCTTAGCGAGGTCCCCCACTATCTCGCGCCAGGACTGCCTCTGCTCGTTGCAGCCTGCCTGAGCGCACATCGGAATGTCCGCCAACGGCACGACGAAATGCCCATCGGGGGGTATACCCGCGTGAGGATGCGTGGCCCTGAACTCGCGCGACCAGTCCGCAGCGGCCTTCGGATCGCAGTACGGGCCACACTGTAGGTAGAAGACGCCCGAGTGCTGATCCAGATGGCAGTTATAGAGGCGCGCATGCCTGATCGGTATAAGCTTGTATTCAGATGGATCGCAGTAGACGAGTAGGCAAGCTGAGCCAGGGAGAGCGTCGGCAGCCAGCAAGTCGGGATGAATGCACCTCGAGCGGTAGCGAAGTGCATACTCATCTCCTACGCGCATCTGCAGCAGCTTCAGGTTCTGCGCGAGGTCTGTATCGCGTGATGCGGACCTTAGAATGCAGAGCTTCATCTCTTGCCATGAGGCCAGCCAGCCAAGCAGACCGAATAATGCAGCGTATGGCCTACCGCTAAGCATTCTACCACCGCAATAGGCTGATGGGACTTTGCCACTCGACAACCCAGCTACCGCTTAGTGTTGGATGTAGCTAGTCCGTCCATTCTCGAAGACCTGAAGACGGCGTCCGGGACGTAACAGGCCCGACTCGACCCGCAACGATTACCACCTTCTCTCGGTGTCGCGCCCGCAGGTAGCGGAAGAGAGATTAGGCGAGGGGGTCTCGCCTTCGAGCCAACCGTAGCTAGCAATCTCCGAATGGGTCCTTCTCGTTCTGGAATGGGTCAGAATCGTCCCCGATGAGCACCGTGTGGGCTAGCGCCCGTCCGCGTATTCTAGGCACCTTAGTGTGGGCTGTGGCGCGGCCAGTGGGCCTCACGCTGCGTTACCGTGTGGAGGGGCTGGAGAGGCTCCGCGAGGTCGAGAAGGACGGAGGCAGCGTGCTGGTAACGTGGCACGGGCGCACCTTCGTTCCTGCCAACTATTTCGCCAAGCGAGGGTGGTGGGCCATCATTTCGCTCTCCCGCGACGGCGAGATCCAGAACCGCATCTTCAACCTCTTCGGCTTTCGCACCGTGCGCGGCTCCACGGGTCGCGGCGGTGTCCGGGCTGCCCTCGAGGCTGCCAAGAGGGTGCGCGAGGGCGGACACCTCGCGCTTACGCCGGACGGTCCGCGCGGGCCCTCGCACGTATTCGGCGAAGGCAGTTTGTTCATCGCACAGCAATCCGGCAGGCCCATCATTCCCGTCGGTATCAGCGCCTATCCGCGCAAGCTGTTGCCCACGTGGGACCGCTATCTCATCCCGGCTCCCTTCGCCCGCGCGGCCATCGTGGTGGGCGAGCCACATACGGTGCCCGCCGAGTTGAGCCCCGAGGAGACGGCCGCTCTCTGCAGACGCATCGGTGAGGAGATCAGCAGGCTGGAGGCGCGCGCCGAAGAACTGGTGAGGAGCTAGTGTTTCTCCTTTATAACCTGCTGGTTAGCCTCACGGCGTGGCTTTGGCTGCCGTGGGCTTGGATGCGGTCGCGTCGCCGGGCGGAGCCGGTACGCTGGGCTGAACGAATGGGCCGTCTGCGCGTGGAGCCAGGGCCCGAGCGCATCTGGGTGCACGCAGTCAGCGTGGGAGAGGTGCACGCCGCGATCCCCTTGCTACGCGAGATTCGGAAACGACTGCCGGGCTACGAGATATTGCTCAGCACCACCACCTCCAGCGGGCAACAGGCAGCCAGGGACGGCGCACGCGACCTCTATGACCACCTCGTGTATTTCCCGATGGACGTCGCCAGCTTCTGTCTGAACGCGATGATCCGTGCCAGGCCGACGGCGGTGGTTATTATGGAGACCGAGCTGTGGCTCAACTTCCTGTGGGCCGCCGACGCGGTTGGGGCGAAGGTGATGATCGCGAACGGGCGGCTTTCGGACCGCAGCTTCGCACGAGCGAGGCGCTTCCGCTTCTTCTATCGCTACTTGCTCCGCTTCGTGAACCTCTGCCTGATGCAGTCGGAGACGGACTGCGAACGCATCGTCGCCTTGGGTGCAGACCCCACCAGGGTCAAGAACGTAGGCAATACCAAGTTCGATCAGGCCATGGCGGAGCAGGTCGAGGGTGTGGCGGCGCGCGAGGAGTTCGGCGTACCCCAGGACGCACCATGCGTGGTGGTGGGCAGCACGAGAAGTCAGGAAGAAGAGGCCCTAGTGTTGGACGCCCTGCTGCGGGTGAAGGCGGAGCTACCGGAGCTCTACTTCGTACTCGCACCGCGGCACGTAGAGCGCGCCCCCGAAGTGCTGGATGCGCTGTCCGAGAGGGGGTTGCGGGCGGCGCGAAGGTCCCACGCGGAGAAAGGCGCGGATTGCTTGCTGCTGGACACCTTCGGCGAGCTGGCAAAGGCGTATGCGTGTGCGGACGTCGCGGTGGTGGGAGGCGGCTTCGGCGGCTTCGGTGGGCAGAACATCTTTCAGCCTCTTGCCTACGGCAAGGCGGTGTTCTTCGGTCCCGCGATGCATAACTTCCGCGACATCGCCGAGCTGGCGGTGCGGGAGAGCGTGGGCTTCCGGGTGAGCACGTCCGAGGAGCTGGCGGCGGGCATGCTGTCGCTGTTGCGCGATCCCGCTAAGCTTCGCGCCATCGCGGATGATGCGAAGCGTCTCATCGAGGCCAACCAGGGTGCCTCCGAGCGGATCGCCTCCGAGCTGTCCCATCTCCTCACCACTGCGAGAGGGGGGATAGATGATACTAAGGCCGCAGCGGCTGACGATGCTCCGAACCCGTCATGCTGAGCCGTACCTCATGCTGTGCTTGCCGTCATGATGCTGAGCCCGACGTCATGCTGAACCCGGCGTCGTGCTGAACCTCACGTCATGCCAAGCCTGTCGTCATGCTTGAGCCGTACGTCATGTTCAACCTTACGTCATGCTGAGCTTGTCGAAGCATGGGGCCGCCGGCCGCACGTTTTCGAATTCACTAGGTGGCTTTGGCACTCACCGATGCCATGCTTCGACAGGCTCAGCATGACGGATTGGGACGCCGCGGGTGCGGTGCCTCCTTCCCAGTGACCCCGCCTTCTGCGAGCGGTGGGGGATGAGATTCACGTTCGTCGCGGGTGATTCCGGCTTGCCAGCGGCTGTGCCTCACGTCTCCTAGACGATGGGTCGCTGGCGACGTCATGCTGAGCTTGTCGAAGCATGGGGCCGCCGGCCGCACGTTCTCGATTTCGCTCGGTGGCGCTGGCACTCGCCGATGCCATGCTTCGACAGGCTCAGCATGACGGTGTTCCTGGTTCTACCATGTCACCCGGTCCCTCAGGGCGAGTCACCGACACACCCTCCCCTTGATCCTAGCCCCTACCTTGCGTAGAGGTCGGGTCACTGGCGAGGTCATGCTGAGCCCGACGTCATGCTCAACCTGCTATCACGCTGAGCTTGCCGTCATGCTGAACCCGGCGTCGTGCTGAGCCGCACGTCATGCCAAGCCTGTCGTCATGCCTCAGCCCTACGTCATGCTGAGCTTGTCGAAGCATGGGACCGCCGGCCGCACGTTCTCGATTTCACTCGGTGGCGCTCGCACTCACCGATGGCATGCTTCGACAGGCTCAGCATGACGGTCCTTGGAGGTGCGCTAAGGAACGGGGCCGCATGCTTCGATAACCTCGGCATGGCCGTGTAGAACGCCCGACCCTCACCTCTGTCAGGCGTGAGGGATTAGAAGTCCGTCATGCTTCGACAGGCTCAGCATGACGGTCTTTGGAGGTGCGCTAAGGGATGGGGCCACATGCTTCGACAACCTCGGCGTGGCCGTGTAGGACGCCCGACCCGCACCTCTGCGAGCCGTCAGGGATTAGGAGTCCGTCATGCTTCGACAGGCTCAGCATGACGATGCCTGGAGGTCCGCTGAGGGTGCGGCGCCATGCTTCGACAGGCTCAGCATGACGGTCCGGGGCGGCTGCACGCTCTCACTAACGCCCCCTATCGCGCTGGTGAGGAGTAACATGCAGGACTCCACAGGCCGCCGAGGCGAACTGGGAAGGCACCTTGGGCCCTTCGCGGTTTCTGGTTGCTGCGCGTTCGGAAGCGCTGGACAAGCTGGTAGGCGTCGTCACCGGCCTACTGGATTTCACGCTGCGATTCCACCGTCCGCCCTGGTGGTCCGAGCAATGGCGGCAGGCGCAGTCCGAAACGGGGCCCTCGCGCCACGGAAAGCTGCTGGTCCGCTTCGCCCGAGAGATCGCCGAGATAGAGCGAGAGATGGAGTGGCAACCTCCCCCCTCGCGCACTCCGCCCTCCATCCAGTGCCGACGCGGGCTGAAGCTCCTGCGCTTCTGGTTGGCGGAGGGCGTTCCTGACGAGTGCTTTCGGCCCTTTCTGTTGAGCGGGCTGGTAGGGTTCGAGGGACGCTGGCCGGAGGAGGTGTCACTCGCGGTACGCCACTGGGGTTCCGAGCGGCCGGCGGCGGCCAACCTCATCCGCGAGCTAATGGAGTCCTCCCGCCCGCGGACGCACGCCCTGCATGGCGACTGGCCCGTACCGGACGAGGAGCTACCGGACCCGTTGGTGGATATCGCCCAGGCCGTCACCTTCGGTGTGTATCTCGGCACCGTGCCCTGCACGGCGCGATTCGAAGCCGTCAGCGAGGGGGGCCGGGTACCGGCGGCACTACTCGAAAGGGTGCTAGAAGCGCTGCGGGAGGACTGGAGCGCTGACAGGCTGGCCGCCGATCTGGCCGAGCGCGGCGTGCTGCTCCGTGCAGTCGAGCCACCCCGCAAACGGAATGCCGAGAGGAGGCAGAAGTAAGTGGGCTGGGCACCTTTTTTGGGCAAGGGGGCTGCGGTCCCTGGCTATAGGGTTTTCTTGACGATTCCGCCTCCGCTGTGGTATTAGATTCCTCGTCCTCATATGGCGCGATGGCCGAGTGGTCAATGGCAACAGACTGTAAATCTGTCGGGAGTACCCTACCTAGGTTCGAATCCTAGTCGCGCCACCAGAAGCCCATGTAGCTCAGTGGTAGAGCACTTCTTTGGTAAAGAAGAGGTCACGAGTCCGATTCTCGTCATGGGCTCCATCTTTTTTTCTCTCTGCCCCCTACCGTCCGAGCGGCGTTCGTGTCGCCGTCTTCCGGGTCGCCCGGCCGGACGGGTACTCGCGCGGTGCCGGCGATGGGCCCTCGGGCGGGACGCCGGAAGTGCGACTAGGAAGATGGCCCGGGGCCTAGGGAGGGCACGCAGCACCGGTGGCTAAGTTGGGGCTATGGACACCGCAACCCCGACAGACCCCGTGATCCCCTCTCCGATTCTGGACCGCTTGCTCGCCGAGTGTTTTGGGCGCCCAATGGCGTATCGCGAGCTCGGGCGATTGTGCGACACCGTGGGTGGTCGCACCTCCGGTACAGAAAGCGGGCGACTGGCCGAGGAGTGGGGCCAGGCCCTGTTCGCCGACTGGGGACTCGACCGTGTGTGGTTCGAGCAGTTCCCGGTCGCGGTGTGGGAGCGCGGCCCGCTGGAGGCGGAAGTCCTCGGCCCTTCCGGTTGGCGTCTGACTGCACTCGCCCACGGGAACTCCCCCGCATCCGCCGACCTAGAAGCCGAGGTGCTGGACGTCGGCCACGGCGACCGAGAGGACTTCGAGCGCTTGCGCCAGCGTGTGCCGGGAGCGGTGGCTCTGTGTGACGAGGGTGCGGCCCCGGGCAAGCGCGCGCTGCACCGTTCGGAGAAGCTCGCTCTGGCTGCGGAGTTCGGCGCGGCCGGGCTGATGATCTACTCCTCCGCGGCGGGGCCCCTGCCGCGCACGGGCGTATGCGCGGACAGCCCTGCTCCCATACCGAGCCTGGGGATCGGGCTGGAAGATGGCGAGAGGCTGCTCCGCCAGATCCGTGACGGGCTGAGCCCGAACGTACGGATACGCATGACCAACCGAGTGAGCAGCGGCGTGGCGCGCAACGTGCTCGCCCGGCTAGACGGGCGCGTCCCGGACGAGGTGGTGCTGGCGGGTGCGCATCTGGACTCCTGGGACGTGGCACAGGGCGCGGTGGACAATGGCCTCGGTTGCGCGATCGTGCTGGAGGCGGCGCGGACACTGGCAGCGCTGGGTGAGCGGCCGCGGCGGAGCATCGTGTTCGCGCTGTGGGCCGCTGAAGAGGTGGGCATCTGCGGATCCTACGAGTATGCCCGAGCGCACCGAGACGCTCTGGCGCAGCACGTCGCGGTGATGAACTTCGACATGACGGGCGACCCGTACGGGTACTGGACGCCGATGCGCCGGGAGCCGGAAGCCATGCTGCGCGGGCTGGCACGGGGTTTGGCGCCGGTCGGGATGCGCGAGGAGTTCGCGCATGAACCGGGACTGCACAGCGACCATCAGGCGTTCATGCTCGCGGGCGTTCCCGTGGTCTGCCTGATGGCGAAGTTGCCGAACGATGCCGGGCGGTACTACCACAGCGCAGGGGACACCTTCGACAAGGTTTCGCTACCGGCGATGTGCCGCGCGGCTATGGTGGCGGCGGCGACTCTGTGGACGCTGGCCGATTCTCCCGAGCCGGCGATGCGGCATCTGACGACAGACGAGGTGCGCCACCACATGGATAGCGCCGGGCTCCTGGAGGCTCTGAACGAGAAGGACTGGGTGCTGGAACCTTCGGGCTAAGAACCCTATCGCCTCACCCGCCCGCGGTGGCGAGGGGGAGTTCGGGATCCCTGGGTGGACCTTTTCGCCCTCTTTGGGAGGGCAATCCTCGTACTGGATTCCCGGTTTCGCCGGAATTGCAAAGGGCCCGTGCGAGAACGCGGCAATCGTCGGTCCCGGGAAGGGGCGTGTCGAGAAGGCGGATCACTGCACCGACACGGAGGTTCCGAAGCGTGCCCCGGCGCGGTCCTTTGGGTCGAGTTGGGCCGTCGGGAGTTGCTGGCCGGCGGACGCGGGCCGGGGCATAGAGCGACGCGGAGGGTTCGTCGCAGGGCGAGGTGGCGCGATGCGCCGAACGGTCCTTGTGCGAGATTCGCGGGCTGGTACAATGCCGTTCGTGCACGGAGGAACAAGGCACGGATGGACATAGCGGCCTTGCTGGCGCACCCCGTTTGGGGTGCGCTCGTGCGGATCATCATTCCCCTAGCGGTTCTGCTGCTCAGCATTCCCTTCGTTATCCTCTGGGAGCGCCGCTTGCTAGGCTGGATGCAGGACCGCATCGGACCCAACCGCGTCGGCCCGTACGGCTTGTTGCAGACCATCGCGGATGGCATCAAGCTGTTCTTCAAAGAAGAAGTCGTCCCGCGCGGTGTTGACCGCATCATCTACACCATCGCACCCGGAATCGCTCTGCTTCCCGCCGTCACCGTGTTCGCCGCGATCCCGTGGGGCCCGAACCCGGACCTTACGCCGGTGGCGAACATGAACATCGGGGTGTTGTACATTCTGGCGATCACGGGGCTCGGTGTGTACGGCACGGTGCTGGCGGGATGGGCTAGCAACAACAAGTATTCGCTGCTCGGGGGCCTTCGCTCGTCGGCTCAGCTCATTAGCTATGAGCTGGCAATGGGGTTCTCGTTGGCAGCGGTCATTCTTAGTAGCGGCACACTGGAGCTGCCGAGAGTGGTAGCCGAACAGGCGGGTCCGCTGTGGGGTGTCGTAGACTGGATGCACAACTGGTACATCCTAACACCGTGGGGCATTGTGGCAGGCGCGCTGTTCTTCGTGTGCATGGTCGCGGAGACCAACCGTGCGCCGTTCGATCTGCCAGAAGCCGAGTCGGAGTTGGTAGCAGGCTTCCACACCGAATACAGCTCGATGAAGTTCGCCGTGTTCTTCATGGGCGAATACGCAATGATCATGACCTTCGTGGCGCTGTACACGGTGTTATTCTTCGGTGGTTGGCAGCCGTTGCCCGTCAACTTGACTTACGTCGGTTCGTTGTTGGACGGAGGGGCGTTCGCCTGGTTAGGTAGTGTGCTGAAGTTCCTCGAGAGCAGTTGGATCGCGGGCATCTGGTTCCTGCTCAAGGTGTTCATCGGCTTTTCGTGCTTCGTCTGGGTGAGGGCGACCCTGCCACGATTGCGCTATGACCAACTCATGGCGCTAGGCTGGAAGGTGCTGCTGCCGATGGCTGCGGTGAACCTGTGGGTGGTAGCAATCTGGTTGGTGTTCGGCTGGCCCGCCGCCATCCTGGCTGCGCTGATAGTTACCATCGGGTTTCTCTGGATTCAGGCTTTCCTCGCGAAGACCCCGGAGGCACCGCGCGAGGTCAAGCTCTTCGACGAGGCGGTGCCGATACAGTGACGGGCGAGCTCATCCTCTTCGTGTGTCTTGCCGCACTGCTGGCAGTGTCGGGTCTGGCGGTCCTTGTTGCGCGGCGCGCCATCTACAGCGCGCTCGCGTTAGTAGTGAACTTCTTCGCTCTCGCAATCCTGTACTTTACGCTGGGAAGTCAGTTCCTCGGCATCGCGCAGGTGGTAGTGTACCTCGGGGCGATCATGGTGTTGTTCCTTTTCTGCATCATGCTGCTGCAGATGAGCGCCGAGGAGGCGCTGGCGGAGAAGGCGGGGCTGCATATCGGCGCTGCCGTGGTGTTATGTGTGGCATTCTTCGGCATTCTTTGGGCCCAGGTGCTGCGTGTTCCCATCCAGACGGGAACTACGGTAGTAGACGCCCAGCGCGAGGCGCTCTCGACGGTAGAGGCCATCGGTAGCGGCCTCTTCACTCGTTGGGCACTTCCTTTCGAGATCACCAGCGTGTTGTTGCTGGTGGGCATCGTCGGATCGATCCTGTTGGCAAAGAGGAGGCTCTAGTTGGTACCGCTGAGTGGTTACCTGACAATCAGCGCGTTCCTGTTCACGCTCGGCGTGCTAGGCGTCATCATCAAGCGGAACCCCATCGTCGTCTTTATGTGCATCGAGCTGATGCTGAACGCGGTGAACCTCTCTCTCGTCGCCTTCGCGAGGCATCACCCGAGTCCCGCAGCTAACGCGAACTTGGCGGAGACGGTGCTCACTGGACACATGTTCGTCATATTCGTTATGGCAGTGGCGGCGGCGGAGGTGGCTGTCGGTCTCGGCATCATCATGTCCATCTATCGCGTGCGCAAGAAGATCGACGTGGACGACATGAGCGTGTTGAGGGGCTAGCGCGTGAACGACTCCTTCGCCATCGTCTGGTGGGTTCCTGGTCTGGCCCTGATCGGCTTCTTGTTCCAGGCATTGGTGGGCAAGTGGTTGGTGGAGCGGCTCGGTACCGCACTGGGCAAGCGCGTGCTAGGGACGATGGCGGTGCTGCCGGTTGCCGCCGGGTTCGTGATCAGCGTCATTCTGTTGCAACGGGTGTTGCTGCTGCCGGAGAAGGCCAAGTACGCGGTGCAGACGCTGTTCACGTGGATCGACGTCCACCCATTGCTCGTCCCCTTCGAAGTGCTGGTGGACCCGCTATCAGTGGTCATGTGCCTAGTGGTAACGGGCGTCGGCGGGCTAATCCACATCTACGCCACCGGCTACATGGCTGACGACGACGACTACCCTAGGTTCTTTACCTACTTCAACCTGTTCATCGCCTTCATGTTAGTGCTGGTGCTGGCGAACAACCTGGTGTTGATGTTCGTCGGCTGGGAGGGTGTGGGCCTCTGCTCCTACCTGCTCATCGGTTTTTGGTACCGCGACGTGTTCAATGCGAAGTGCGGTAACAAGGCGTTCATCGTCAATCGAGTGGGGGACTGGGGCTTCATGCTCGGCATCTTCCTGGTGTTCGTGGTGTTCGGCAGCGTCTCGCTGTATGCCTCACCCGAGAATGGTGGCAGGTCCATCCTGCAAGAAGCTCCAGACGTTCTCGCTCGCTTCTTCGGCGACCTCAGTCCGGGCAATCCCGTATTCTGGATACCGATCCTGCTGTTCATCGGCGCAATGGGAAAGTCCGCACAGGGTCCGCTGTACCTATGGTTGCCGGATGCGATGGCCGGCCCCACACCCGTGTCTGCGCTGATCCATGCCGCCACGATGGTCACGGCCGGTGTGTACATGGTAAGCCGATGCCACGTGTTGTTCGAGCTATCCACCGAAGCGATGCTGCTGGTAGCAGTGATAGGTGCGTTCACTGCGTTGTTCGCTGCAACGGTGGCTTTCGGGCAGTTCGACATCAAGAAGGTGCTGGCATACTCCACTGTTAGTCAGCTCGGGTACATGTTTCTGGCCTGCGGGGTCGGTGCATTCGCGACGGGCATGTTTCACGTGGTGACGCACGCTTTCTTCAAAGCTCTCTTGTTCCTCGGCTCGGGAGCGGTCATCATGGCTATGGCGCACGAGCAGGACATGCGCAAGTTCGGCAATCTACGCAAGTACCTGCCGATCACCTATGCGTGCATGGTATGCGGCTGGCTCGCCATCTCCGGTATACCACCCCTCGCCGGGTTCTGGTCGAAAGACGAAATCCTCGCGAAGGTCTTCGGGGCCGGGAGAATGTTCGGAGACAACGCGGCTTGGGCTCTCTATGCCATCGGTCTCGGTACGGCGGTGCTGACTGCGAGCTACATGACACGCATGATGTGGATGACCTTCGTGCAGAAGGATGAGCGTTGGCGTAAGCTGCCAGAGGTGCACCATCACGACGATGCGCACGCCCACCACGAACTGGACCCACACCACACACCGAAGGAACCGTACCTGTGCGTGTGGGCGCCGGTAGCGGTACTGGCTCTGCTATCCGTGGTCGGGGGCCTCGTACTGTCTGGTGGTGGATTCATACTTCCGGCGTTCCCGCATTACTTCGAGGTGTTCACCGACTTCTCGGTGGCTGCCGAGATCGCGCATACGGGGCAGTTGTCGGTACCGGTCGAGTGGCTGCTAGCAGGCGTGTCCGTTCTCGGCGCAGTACTCGGCATCGCTTGGGCCATCCGATCCTACCGGGTGCAACCGGCGGACCAGGAGCTGGGAGTGGAGATCAAGGGCTGGCGCGCCAAAGCCTTCGCGCAGTGGGGCTACGACGCGATGATGACACGCACGTTCGTAGACCAGGGCGGCCGGTTCGCACTAGTGTTGTGGAGGTGGTTCGACGCAGGTCTGATCGACAAAGTGTTCGTGAACGGGATACCGAAGCTGATCGAGACGGTTGGACATGCCATCCGGCCCCTGCAGACGGGCTACGTGCGTGGCTATGCGGCTGCGATGTTGCTGGGCATCGTGGTGATCATCGGCTGGGTATTCCTTTCGGCGGTGGCGAGGTAGCATGGACATCGCAGGCATTCCTATCCTGACAGCCGTCGTTTTCTTGCCCGCCGTTGCGGCGTTGTTTCTGCTATTGGTGCCCGCACAGCACACCTGGCTGATACGCATGGTGGCACTCGCGGTGTGCGTATTGGACTTCGCCATCGCGTTACCACTCTATCACTCCTTCGATCCCTCGCGCTTCCAGTTCCAGTTCGTAGAGCGTGTGCCGTGGATGGCGGACTACGGTATCTACTACCACCTCGGGATAGACGGCCTCAGTCTATTCCTAGTGCTGCTTACCGCGTTCCTCGGCATACTCGCCGTGTGGTTCTCGTTCTACGTGAACGAACGCGTGAAGGAGTACATGATCTGCCTTCTGGTACTCCAGACCGCTATGCTGGGAGTTTTCTGCGCACTGGACCTGGTGCTGTTCTACGTTTTCTGGGAAGCCACCCTCGTGCCGATGTACTTCTTGATTGCCATATGGGGAAGTGGTAACAAGCGGTACGCTGCGATCAAGTTCTTCCTGTACACCTTCACCGGCTCCATCTTCATGCTGTTGGCAATCGTGGGCCTTTACCTGTACAGCGGCAGGGCCGAAGGCGCTGGAACCTTCGATCTGGTGCTACTTCAGAAGTTGGCGGCGGAGGGGCGACTCGTACCCGACACTGCGATCCGTGTGTGGCTCTTCCTCGCCTTCGGCATAGCCTTCGCGGTGAAGGTGCCGATGTTCCCGTTCCACACGTGGCTTCCCGACGCGCATACCGAAGCGCCGACTGCAGGCTCCGTCATTCTTGCCGGCGTGCTGCTGAAGATGGGTGCTTACGGCTTCCTCAGGTACTGCCTGCCGCTGTTTCCAGACACTACCATCTCCATGGTACCGCTCATCATGGTGTTGTCGGTGATTGCAATCTTGTATGGAGCGATCGTCGCCGCCGTGCAGACCGACGTGAAGCGTTTGGTGGCGTTCTCGTCGGTCAGCCACTTGGGCTTTGTGACCCTCGGTCTTTTCTCGTTGAATGCGCAGGGCATGACGGGCTCCATGCTGCAGCAAGTCAACCATGGTATCAGCACGGGTGCGCTTTTCCTTCTGGTAGGTATGCTGTACGAGCGACGACACACGCGCCTGTTCACCGAGTTCGGTGGTCTGAAGGCGCAAATGCCGGTGTACGCCGCGTTCTTCCTCATATTCATGCTTAGCAGCGTGGGGCTGCCGAGCATGAACGGATTCATCGGTGAGTTTTTGGTGCTGATCGGCACATTCCAGTCGGCCATCCAGGGGCTGTACGGTACGCACTTGTGGATGGCGGTGGTCGCTGCTAGTGGCGTGATTCTGGCTGCCGTATACCTGCTGTGGATGTTCCAAAAAGTGTTCTTGGGCCCGAACAAGAACCCGAAAAACCACACGTTGTCCGACATCAAGTGGTTCGAGCGAATCATACTTGCCGCGCTGGTAGTGTTTGTCTTCTGGATCGGCCTCTATCCGAAGACGCTCACGGATAAGATGGAAGTCTCGGTCCAGGCCTTGCGATTGCAGGTCACTCGACCGGAGGGGCAGCGGCCCCTCTGGTCTGACCCCTATCAGTCGGTGACGCGAGAGGGCGAGTTGCAGACTGGTGTGTTCGCACAAGCAGGAGAGGTGAATGCTCGATGACACATGGCGAGAGAGTGCGCACGGTGTTAGCAGGCGGTACACCGGACCGCACGCCGTTCACGTTCTGGTACCACTTCCACCTAACGCCACCCGCAGGCCCTAACATGGCGGAAGCCGAGCTGGCATTCTTCCGAAAGTACCAGCCAGACATCTTCAAGGTGATGCACGACATCGAGTACGAAGAGACCGAGCGCGTTAGCGAGATCGGCGACTGGAGCAAGCTACGTTCGATGGCCGGACGCGAGGGCAACTTCGGCCTGCAGGTCGATACCGTGCGCCGCATCGTAGGCGCGGTGAGAGGCGAGGACGTTCCGGTAATTAACACCGTGTTCAACACCTTCCGCTACGCACACCGCATCAGCGGCGAGAGGCTTCTCGACCACCTGCGGGAGGCCCCGGACGAAGTGCACAAGGGTCTTCGGGCGATCACTGACTCGCTGGTGTCGTTCGTTCGCGCACTGATGGATGTCGGCTCGGACGGCATCTACTTCGCCATGCACGGTGCGTCCTCTGACATGGCACGGCCGATGGAGTATCAGGCGCACTTCCTGCCTTACGACCGAGAGGTGTTAGAGGCAGCCTCCTCCGGATGGCTGAACATCCTACACCCTCACAGCTACGATCGCCTCTACTTCGAGTATGCCTTGGAACTCCCTGCGCACGTGATATGCTGGAGCGACCGTGCGGCGGGCCCGGCGCTCACCGAAATTCGCAAGCAACACACAGGCTGCCTGATGGGTGGGCTGGACGAGACGCGCATCAAAGACAAGACGCCCGAGGAGATCATCGCAGAGGGGCGCGAGGCACGTGAGTGGATGCGCGGCACGCCGTTCGTCCTCGCGCCCGGTTGCAGCGTGCCGGAGGACACACCGGAGCACCTGCTACATGCCATAGCGGAGGCAGCCCGTGGATAGCACACTGTTTCCTCCCCCATCGATCGAGTGGCCGCTGCTACTACCGCTGCTGATCGTGGTGGGAACAGGTGTAGCGGTGCTGTTGTGGGATCTGTTCGTCCCGCACCGCAATCACGTGATGCATGCGTGGCTGTCGGTTGCGGGATTGGGCGCAGCGGCGTACTTCGCGGTGCTGTCGTGGGCGCATCCGGACGCCACCACCTTCGCGGGTGCGCTGACACACGACAGGCTTTCGGTCATATCCGGCTTACTGCTCATGGGAGCCACCGCACTCAGCGTAATGTTCGCGGAGGCTTATCTCCGAGAACGCAAGGCCAACTACGGGGAGTTCTATCCGCTGGCTCTGTGGGCGACGGCGGGTGCGATGCTGATGGTATCCACCACCGACCTCATCGTGCTGTTCCTCGGATTGGAGACGCTTTCCGTTTCGCTCTATGTCCTTAGCGGTATGTGCCGTGCTGACAGGAGATCGGAAGAGGCCGCGATCAAGTACTTCCTACTGGGTGCATTCGCTTCGGGCTTCCTGCTCTTCGGAATGGCGATGATCTATGGGGGCACGGGTACCAGCAGGTTGGAGGACATCGCATCGGCCTGGATGATGGGTGATCGGTCCATCCAGCTTTTCCTCACGTCTGGCATCACGCTGATGCTGGTGGGTCTCGGCTTCAAGGCCGCTCTCGTTCCGTTCCACTGGTGGACACCGGACGTGTATCAGGGCGCGCCGACTGCCGTCACTGCCTACATGGCAGCGGTGGCGAAGACAGCCGCGTTCGTGGCCCTGATCCGGGTCTTGGGTGCGGCCATGACATTGCAAGATGTGTGGTCGCCGATCCTTACCACGTTGGCGCTGCTCACGATGACCTTCGGCAATCTGTGGGCGTTGGCACAGAACGACGTCAAACGCATGCTGGCCTACTCGAGCATCGCCCACGCCGGCTACGTGCTGGTCGGTGTGTTGGCGGGCGACGTCAGCGCGGTGGTGTACTATCTGGTGGCCTATAGCCTGATGACGGTGGGGAGTTTCGCAGTCGTGGGCCTCACCGCTCGTGGAGGCAAGGAAGGCAGTTCTTACGGCGACTTGCGTGGCTTGTGGAAGCGAGCACCGTTCGCCGCGTTGATGCTGTTAGTATTGCTCATCTCGCTCGCAGGCATCCCGCCCACCGCGGGGTTCTGGGGCAAGTGGTTCCTTTTCCTTGCCGCCCTGCGCACGGACATGGTAGGTCTTGCCGTGGTGCTGGCCATCAACAGCGTCGTAAGCGTGTACTACTATCTGCGGTTAGTTCTTTCCATGTACGTGGAGGAAGAGCTGGTAGAGAGCGGCCGGCCCCCGGCGATGAGTGCAGGGCTCGTGATCGCGACGCTCGCCTGCGCTGCGGGGGTGATCTACGTGGGTCTCACCGCCGGCTCGCTGCAACGACTCTTCACGATACCCATGGTAGGTGGCTCATGAAGCTAGGCCTTTCTATGTGGAGCTACGTTCGGGCGTTCAAGGACGGCCGCCTGGATGTTAGTGGTTTCATCCGCGAGTGCAAGCGTCTGGACGTAGACGGTGTGGAGCTCTTGGACTATTTTTGGAAGGACGTGGGACGCGAGCTCCCGGAGGCAATAGCCACCCTGGAGGAGTACGGCCTTCCCTGTTGTGTGTATTCGACAGGCAATGATTTCGTCAACACCGACGCTGCTGCGCGGCGCGCACAGGTGGATAAGGTCCGCGCCGAGCTGACGAATGCTAAGCGGCTGAAGGCACCGGTCGTTCGCGTGTTCGCAGGCAGCCCCGTCGAGGGGATCACTTTCGAGCAGGCGCTGGATTGGATCGTGGAAGGTCTGACGGAATGCTCACGGGCCGCCAAGTCGCTCGGTCTCAAGCTAGCCCTCGAGAACCACGGCCTGCTGGCGGGTAGAAGCGATCAGGTACGTGACATTATCGAGCGGGTGCGAGCCGCCACGGGAGACGACACGCTCGGGGCGAATCCTGACACCGGAAACTTCATGCTGGTTCATCAAGACAGCGTCGAGGCGGTGAGAGACGTTGCGCCGTATGCGTACATGATGCACTTCAAGGACTTCAAGGCGCTGCCGGACGACTACCAAGGTCACTACTACGAGTCGACCCGTCACAAGCGCTTCGGTGGCACCGCTATCGGCGAGGGCGACGTGGACCTGGGTGGGTGTGTTAGTGCGTTGCAGGCTGTGGGCTTTCAGGGCTTTCTGAACATCGAATACGAGGCGGAGGAAGACCCCTTCACGGGTGTCGAACGCAGCGTCATCAACGCCCGCCGCTTCGTGCCGAAGTAGAGTCGCGTCTATCCATCTGCCCTCGAATGGATGATCCGTGACAACAGGTGGCCCCCGTCTAACTACGAGGCCCGCACGGAAGGGGTAGACTGCCTCGCGCGACGGAGCCCAGAGGCTCGTTCGCAGAAAGGGGAACCTATGAGCACCATTTGGTTCCGACCCGAAGTTACCTGCGCCTTGACGGTGCGAGACCTTAACGAGTCCATTGCGTGGTACGCGAGAGTACTCGGCTTCGAGTTGCTGTACAAGCTGGACGAGATGGGCTGGTGCGAGATGAAGACGCACATCGAGGGCGTCACCGTCGGACTCGGCCAGTCCGCCGACGAACCGATTCAATCCGGGGGTACCACGCTCGTCTTCGGCGTCGAGGACATGGAGCAGGCCGTGGCAACACTGCGCACTCACGGAATCGCGCTCGACAGCGAGGTCCATACGGTCGCCGATATGGTCAAGCTGGCTAGCTTCCGGGATCCGGACGGCAACTTGCTGATGCTCGCACAGTCTCTCTGACAGTACCATGTGCCCTGCACCGTCCTGACACGAGTCGGGAGGGTGTAGGGCACCCGTCCCCAACTAGCCGCGGTCCGGTTCCTCTCGGCCGTTGCCGCGCTGCAGCGCAGCCTCCTCGAGCTGCATCAGTTCCTCATCCGGCATAGGCGGTGTGGTGACCAGGTGGCTGGGTAGGAAGCGTGCGTTTGCTATCATCGTCGGTACCACCGCGCTGGCGATCACGGCCGCCACCAGAAACGAGTACTGCTCCCTCGTCACGATGCCATGCGTCAGGCCGAACAGCGCGGAGATTGTTCCGAAGGTGAGTCCGGTGGACATCAGGAGGGTGTAGTACCACCTTTCGTTCTGGTGCTCGCGGAACCTACCTATCAGCGGGTACAGGCCTGCCGTCTTGGTCGCCATCTTGGCAACTAACAGAGCCAGAAACACGAATGGGGCCTGCAAGAGCGCGGGTAGCGCGACGAGGGACCCGGCACGGAGGAAGTAGAAGGGCGTCAGGAAGCCGACCGTCAGAGTACGAAGCCTGCGCATGTAGAAGTGATCGCGTGGCAGGGTGTCGGCCAGAACCATCCCGGCGATGTACGCAGGGAGAACGGCTTCGCTCCCGGACCAGAGGGCAAGCGATCCGAGTCCGAACAGGACCAGCAGCACCCACTTCGTGCGGATTGCCGCGGTTCGGAACGCATACAGATCGGTCAGTTTCTGCGTCATGCGCGGTAGCAGAAAGAGTGCGAGCACGCAGCTCAGCACGAAGATAGCCGTGCGATAATCCATGGGCGCGAAGATGAGCCCCAGGGCTATCACGGTGCCGAGGTCGTTTACGAAGCACGCACCCAGCACGCCCTTTCCGAACTCCGTCTTGTTGAACCCGTACTCGATCATCACTGCATACACCACTGCTACGGAGGTGGTTGATAGGGCTACTCCCGCAAGCCAGCTCGCCCGAGGGTCCCAACCTAACAGGTAATAGGCGATTGCGGTGCACCCGAGAAAGGGCGCGAGGAAGCCTACCATCCCGACCAGTGTTACTTCCCAACGTTTTGTACGAAGGCTGTGCGTGTCTAGCTCTGCGCCGGCGAGAAAGGTGAGCAGGATGGCACCCGAGGAGGCGACGAATTTGAGCCACTCCTCGTCGGCGTGCAGGCTGCCTTCACCTAAGTAGTGCGTGGCGACAGCGGCGGCAGCGACTCCGACGACAATCTCGACGAGGGCGATGGAGAGGCGGATGGCGCTTGCGATGGCGGTGGCAAGGACGGCGAGGGCAAGCCAGATCGTTGCGACGACGAAGTTGTCCAGCATCGGTTCCTCCGGTATTCGACCTCAGGGCGGTCTGCGGTAGGAGCCATCAGCCGGACCGCGGCGGTTTTGGGGGACTCCATCCCCAGCGGTTCGATTCTGGCTTGCGGGCGGCTGCGCGGTCAAGCCCTGTCGGTACCTACCGAATCTGCTCGGTGCGTCGCACGAATCGTAGGGTCGCGGCGATTGCTCGTGGGAACTTTGCTGCTGGCTTCTCGATTCCGTCTTCACCGCGTGTCGATTGGTGGGGCGGCGAGACGAAGGTAGCAAGAGAACACCGGCCCCGATGGGTATCGGGGCCGGTGCAAGCTATCAATCCGGGCAACGTGCTATCCTCCCGGGCCGTTGCCAGCCAAGTACTTTCGCCGCTGAGGGGCTTAACTACCGTGTTCGGGATGGGAACGGGTGTTTCTCCCTCGCCATGGTCACCCGAATTGAGATCGGATGGATAGCTCTTGGATTGTCAAGAGCACCCTGACAGTTGCATAGTTACGAGGTCTATGTAGGAGTGTCGCGTCATGATTGCAGCTCTCTAGTTAGCCGCTCGACCGATTAGTACCGCTGGACTGAACACGTTACCGTGCGTACATCTGCGGCCTATCAACCCGGTAGTCTTCCGGGGGTCTTAACCCACGAGGGGAGGGAGACCTATTCTTGGAGTCGGCTTGGCGCTTAGATGCTTTCAGCGCTTATCCGATCCGGACTTGGCTAACCTGCGTCTGCACCTGGCGGTACAACAGGTACACCAGAGGTCCGTTCATTCCGGTCCTCTCGTACTAGGAACGACTCTCCTCAAGTCTCCTACGCCCACGGCGGATAGGGACCGAACTGGCTCACGCCGTTCTGAACCCAGCTCGCGTGCCACTTTAATAGACGAACAGTCTAACCCTTGGGACCTACTCCAGCCCCAGGATGTGACGAGCCGACATCGAGGTGCCAAACCATACCGTCGCTATGAGCGCTTAGGTAAGATCAGCCTGTTATCCCCAGGGTAGCTTTTATCCGATGAACCCTGGCGTGCCCACACACAACCAGAGGGTCACTAGGCCCTGCTTTCGCATCTGCTCGACCGGTATGTCTCACAGTTAAGCTCCCTTGTGCCCTTACACTCGACGGCTGATTTCCGACCAGCCTGAGGGAACCTTTGGGCGCCTCCGTTACCTTTTAGGAGGCGACCGCCCCAGTCAAACTACCCACCATAGACTGTCTCCTAACCGGATAACGGTCAGGGTTAGTATTTCCAACTAACAAGGGTGGTGTTCCATTGATGCCGAAGCTCCCACCTACGCTCTACAGGTTAGCCGGAAACACAATCTAAAGTTGTAGTAAAGCTCCATGGGGTCTTTCCGTCCTGCCGCGGGGAACCCGCATCTTCACGGGTGCTACAATTTCACCGAGCTTCTGGCTGAGACAGCGCCCAAGTCGTTACGCCTTTCATGCGGGTCGGAACTTACCCGACAAGGAATTTCGCTACCTTAGGACCGTTAGAGTTACGGCCGCCATTCACCTGGGCTTCGATTTGGTGCTTTGGATTGCTCCGAACACCTCCTCTTAACCTACAGGCATTGGGCAGGCGTCAGCCCCTATACGTCGACTTTCGTCTTAGCAGAGGCCTGTGTTTTTGGTAAACAGTCGCCCGGGCTGCTTCGCTGCGGCCCTCTTGCGAGGGCGCCCCTTATTCCGAAGTTACGGGGCCCGTTTGCCTAGTTCCTTAGCCAGAGTTCGCTCGAACGCCTTAGTCTCCTCGACTCACCTACCTGTGTCGGATTGCGGTACGGGCGTACAGGGGTTATGCTTAGAGGTTTTTCGCGGCCCCGGTCAGCTCCACTTCGCTTTGTGTTTCCACTCCACTTCGTCGTTGGCCGCGATTCTGCCGGCGGATTTGCCTACCGGCCACGCGGTTTCCTTCCCACATCTACCAACGGTGTGGTAGGAGCCTCCCGAAACGTCACCCCATCGCACCCCTGCACGGGGCAGGAATATCAACCTGCTGTCCATCGCCTACGACTTCCGTCCTCGGCTTAGGCCCGCCTAACCTCCGGCTGACGAACATGGCCGGAGAAACCTTAGGCTTTCGGCGTACGGGATTCTCACCCGTATTCTCGCTACTCATGCCTGCATTCTCACTTCCATGCACTCCAGCAGTGCTCACGCTCTACCTTCATCGCGCATGGAACGCTCCCCTACCATCCCGACCGAAGTCGGGATCCACAGCTTCGGGGGATAGCTTAGCCGCCTTACATTGTCCGCGCAAGACCACATTCGGCCAGTAAGCTGTTACGCACTTTTTAAAGGGTGGCTGCCTCCAAGCCAACCTCCTGGCTGTTTATGCGATCTCACATCGTTTCACACTTAGCTATCACTTGGCGCCCTTAGCTGGTGGTCTGGGCTATTGCCCTCTCGACTACGGATCTTATCACTCGCAGTCTCACTGCCACGCTAATCTTATGCCATTCGGAGTTTGGTTGGGTTCGGTAGGCGGGTAAGCCCCCTAGCCCATCCAGTAGCTCTACCTGCATAAGACATCACGTAACGCTGCACCTAAATGCATTTCGGGGAGAACCAGCTATCTCCGAGCTCGATTGGCATTTCACCGGACTAACCACAACTCATCCAAACGGTTTTCAACCCGAACTGGTACGGCCCTCCATCGTGTGTTACCACGACTTCAGCCTGGCCATGGCTAGATCGCTCGGTTTCGGGTCTGCTGCTCGCGACTCAGTCGCCCTATTCAGACTCGGTTTCCCTTCGGCTCCGCGGCTGAACCGCTTAGCCTCGCCACAAGCAACAACTCGCAGGCTCGTTCTACAAAAAGTACGCCATCACACGTTCCCCGATCGCTCGGGGCATAGTGCTCTGACTGTTTGTAAGCGTACGATTTCAGGTTCTATTTCACCCCCCTCACCGGGGTACTTTTCACCTTTCCCTCACGGTACTTCTGCACTATCGGTGGCATGGGGTATTTAGCCTTACGCGGTGGTCCGCGCAGATTCACACAGAGTTCCTCGTGCTCCGTGCTACTCGGGTGCCCGCTGACTCGCTCTAGCTTTCGTGTACGGGGCTTTCACCCTCTACGGCGCTGCTTCCCAGACAGCTTCCACTAGCCTTCGCGATATCGTTATGCGGGTCCCACAACCCCGGCCCAGCATGCCGGACCGGTTTAGGCTCGCCCCGTTTCGCTCGCCGCTACTCAGGGGTTCTCTTCGATTTCTCTTCCTCCGGGTACTTAGATGTTTCAGTTCCCCGGGTGCCCTCCACTCGCCCTATGGATTCAGGCGAGGGTGACCGGGTGTTAGCCCGGCCGGGTTTCCCCATTCGGAAATCTCCGGATCAAAGCTTATTAGCAGCTCCCCGAAGCGTTTCGCCGCTGGTCGCGTCCTTCATCGGCCCCATGCCCCAAGGCATCCGTCGTACGCTCTTTGTAGCTAACAGAGAATATCTATCGTGAAGATACGACATCCCTCGAGACCTTTTCACTATGCAACTGTCAAGGTGCTCAAACCGCCGTCGCCGGCGACGCCGAACCCCGATATGGGGCAGCGGCGGAAGGGAATTCTACCAGACCGGCCACTCCGTGTCAAGTGTCCTTTGAGTTTTTTCGGAGGATTCGCGCCGAAATCGCACAGCGCACAAGCCCCGGCCTAAGAACCATACGGCGATCCCGGACGAGAGGTTTCCAATGCCCCGCTATCCCTCGCAATTCCGGGCCGCCCCCGACCGTCATGCTGAGCCTGACCTCATGGTGAGCCAGGCGTCATGCTGACCTTGTCGAAGCATGCGTCTACAGCCCACCCGCAACCGTCATGCTGAACCTCTACGTCATGCTGAGCCTGTCGAAGCATGACCCCGCCCCCAGCACGCTACCGACCTCGGATACGGCCATCGCGGCAGGTGCCGTCATGCTTCGACGAGCTCAGCATGACGGTTTCGGATGCCCTGGGTACGGTGCATCCTTCCCGGTGACCCACCCTCTGCAAGTGGATCGGCCGGTGAGGAAACGTCATGGTAAGCCCGACGTCAGGCTGAGCCTGACCTCATGGTGAGCCAGGCGTCATGCTGAGCCTGTCGAAGCATGACCCCGCAGCCGCCCCCGCCCCAGCCCCGGCGCGGTCCTCGGGTTCGCTTCGTTCCCTCCGCGCTGCTTGGCGGCGGACGCGGGCCGGGGCATAGAGAAAACAGCCGCCCCCGACCGTCATGCTGAGACTGTCGAAGCATGCGCCTGCTGCCGCCCCGACCGTCATGCTGAGCCTCTACGTCATGCTGAGCCTGTCGAAGCATGACCCCGCCCCCAGCACGCTAACGGCCTCGGATACTACCATCGCGGCAGGTGCCGTCATGCTTCGACAAGCTCAGCATGACGGTTTGGGATGCCCTGGGTGCGGTGCCTCCTTCCCTGGGTACGGTGCCTCCTTCCCGGTGACCCACCCTCTGCAAGTGGATCGGTCGGTGAGGAACCGTCATGGTAAGCCCGACGTCACGCTGAGCCTGACCTCATGGTGAGCTAGGCGT
>BTVI01000040.1:0-27537 GCA_045862955.1 Fimbriimonadales bacterium | reverse complement strand
GCTCAGCGCGACGTCGCCAGTAACCCATCCTCTACCAGGCGTGAGGGATCAGGAGACCGTCATGCTTCGACAAGCTCAGCATGACGGCAGGCCTCAGCACGACGTCGCGCTCAGCTCGACGTCAGGGCCAGCATGACGGTTTGCGACGCCGCGGGTGCGATGAGTCCTGCCCAGTGACCCATCCTCTGCCAAGCGCGAGGGATCAGTAGACCGTCACGCTGAGCCTGTCGAAGCATGCGGCCACATCCCTCCGCGGACATCCAAGGACCGTCATGCTGAGCTTGTCGAAGCATGCAGCCACATCCCTTGGTGGACGACCAAGGACCGTCATGCTGAGCCTGTCGAAGCATGCACCCGGGAGTGCCAGAGGCACCTAGTGAACTCGAAACCGTGCGGCCGGCGGCCCCATGCTTCGACAGGCTCAGCATGACGACAGGCCTCAGCACGACGTCGCCAGTGACCCATCCTTTACGAGGCGTGAGGGATTTGGAGACCGTCATGCTTCGACAAGCTCAGCATGACGACAGGCTCGACATCACGTCGAGTGACCCGTCCTCTACGAGTGGTGGGGGATAGATGAACTAGACGGCGCGGCCCCCGTAATCTCGCCGGCACGGCGACAAACTATCCGGCGCGACACCCGAAGTACGACGCAACCGCGATGTGATCGGTCCGACGCGACGCCCGTAACTTCGCCGTCAAGGCGACAAACTTTCCGCCAGACGTCGGAATTACCACGCACCGCCGATGTGATCGGTCCGGTGAGACGCCCGTGATCTCGCCGTCACGGCGATACACGGTCCGGCGCGAGGCAGGAAATGCCCTCACCCCTATCCCCCGGCACGCTGCAGGGCAAGGGCGGCGCCGCCGAGGGCTCCCGCGCGCTCCGGCTCCGTCGCGGGCTCGATGCGCGTCGCAGAAAAAAGCGTCGGGATGGCGGTGTTGCGCGCGCTTCGGATCGTCGGCTCCCAAAGTGGTAGCCCCGCCTGCGAAATCTGCCCACCCAGCACCACGACCTCCGGCACGAAGGTGTTGATCACGTTGCCGATCAGCACACCCAGGTAATGCCCTGTCTCGCGCCATACCTCCAAGGCGCTCTCGTCTCCCCGGGCCGCTGCGTCGGCGAGCAGCTTCGGAGTGATCCGCGAGGGATCGCCGCCCGAAAGCTGAGCCAGCAGGCCCGTCGGCTCGCGCTCCAGCTTGGCCCTACCCCGCTGCACGATCGCGTTCGCGTTGACCAACGCCTCGGCGCAGCCGTACGCCCCACAGCCGCACTGCGGACCGTCGGCAAACACCACGGTATGTCCCAGCTCCGCCCCACCACCGTTGCTGCCGACTAGCAGCAGAGGCGCCGATGGCGGCTCGCCACCCGCCAGTTGGTCCGGGCACAGAACGATACCGCTGCCAATCCCCGTCCCTAGAGTGATCATGACGAGTCCGTTGGGTCGCTTCTCGCGCTTGCCGTACATGAACTCGCCCAACGCCGCGAGGTTCGCATCGTTGCCGCTGTGCACTGGCACACCGAGCCTCTCGCGCACCATCGCGGTCAGCGGCACGTCCGCGAAGTGCCGAAAGATGCCGTCTACATACTCACCGAAGTTGGGTGCCCACCGCACGGTACCGTCCTTCGGGTCTATGTGGCCGGGGACGGCCATCCCGACTGCCTTGCAAGGTCTGCCTGCCGAACGCTCCGCCGAGCGAACCACTTCCGCGCAAGCGTCCGCAACTGCAGCAGCCCCCTCCCTTGCTCGCGATGGCTGCGAAGCGAACTCGCCGAGTGGCTTCCCGCTCGGGTCTACGGCCAGTGCGCGGACGTTCGTTCCTCCGAGGTCCACACCGATAACGCAAAACTCGTCCACGACGTATGTATCTTGCGTCCGAGGCCTCGAATCCTGCCCATGGGTCCGATTCCGAGGGCAGTCCGATGGGTCCGTCGGATCGGCTACACTCGAAACCGAGGAGTGCGTGTGAGTCCGGAAACCGTTTCTACAAAGGCACGAGAGGTCGCGGCCGAGGTCGGCAAGGCGATTCTCGGCAAGCCGGAGACCATCGAGGCTGCGATCATCGCCCTGCTGGCCGACGGGCACATCCTGCTCGAAGACGTGCCCGGCGTCGGCAAGACCACCCTCGCGAAGGCCCTCGCTCGCGCCATCGGCGGCACCTATCGGCGCGTTCAGTTCACCCCCGACCTACTGCCCGCGGACGTGACCGGGAGCTCGCTGTTCAACCAGAAGACGGTGGAGTTCGAGTTCCGTCCTGGCCCGATCTTCGCCAACATCGTGCTTGCCGACGAAATCAATCGCGCCACACCCAAGACGCAATCCAGCCTGCTGGAAGCGATGGAGGAGAGGCAAGTCACGGTGGACGGCACCCTATACCACCTACCCCGCCCCTTCTTCGTCATCGCGACACAGAACAACGTGGAGATGACCGGCACCTATCCTCTGCCCGAAGCGCAGATGGACCGGTTCCTCGCGCGCCTCAGCTTGGGTTACCCGGACAAGGAACACGAGAAGGGCATCCTCATCAGCCAGCAACTCCGGTCGCCTCTGGACGACGTTCGCTCGGTGTTGACGCCCGAAGAGATGGTGGAGCTGCAGGACGACGTTCGCGAGGTGTTCGTGGACGACAGCCTTAAGGACTACATCGTGGAAGTGGTTCGAGCCACGCGAGAAGAGTCGGGGCTGTTGCTCGGTGCGAGCCCCCGGGGCTCGCTGCTGTTGATGCGCTCGGCACAGGCAGCGGCCGCCATCGCCGGGCGCGACTATGCGACGCCGGACGACGTAAAGCGGGTCGCACTCCAGGTGCTGCCACACCGGCTAATCGGCCGCAGCGAGGTGCGCGGCAGGGCAGACAGCGGACCCGGCATCGTCCAGTCCATTCTAAGCCGCGTGCCCGTACCGGTTCCGACGAGGTAGGAAGCAGTGCGCACGTACGTCGTCTCCGCGCTCACCGTGGCCGCCACCTGCTTGCTTCTGGTTGCGATGGTGGTTCAACAGCCGGTGCTGTTTTACATGGCCACGACATTCATTCTGCTGTTGTTTGCCGGTCGCGTGCAGGCGTCTCTGGCACTCCGGGGGCTCGACATCCGAAGGTGGTGCCCGGCCGAGGCAACCGTGGGAGATACGGTATCGGTGCGTTTCGAGGTGGCCAACCGCTCCCGGCTCGGTGCTCCTTGGCTGTTGCTGGAAGAGAGGTACGCCTCCACGGACTGGATGCGAGACGTGATCTCGCCGCCACCGTTCTGCCCACCGGCACAGGGTTCCACGGAGATCGAATACAGCTTCGTCCCCATTCGCAGGGGTCGTTACGCACCGCAAGACATCTGCGTGTATGCGGGCGATTCGCTCGGCATCTCTTGGCGTGAGCGTACGTTCGGGCCGCCGAGTGACGCCTTGTTGGTGCTCCCCAAGCCGGAGCCCGTGCCTCTCGACCTGCGCGCGGTTTCCGGATGGAGCTCCGAAGACAGCGAGTCGGGGTTAGCCGAGGGTGGCGGCATCGAGCCGCGCGGCGTGCGCGAGTACCGTTCTGGCGACAGCCTGCGGCACGTTCACTGGAGGTCGAGTGCGCGACATCGGACGCTCCTAGTGAAGCAGTTCGAAGCCGGCGGACTGTCCGACATGACGATCCTTTGCGACACCCATGTACCTGCGGGGTTGCGAGGGCCCGATGCGGCGCTGGAGCATGCGATCCGCAACGCCGCATTCGTCGCACGCGAGCTGCTCGCGGTGGGCGCAGCGGTCCGCCTCATCGGTCAGGGGATCACCGGCCGCTGCACCGAGATGCGTCGAGGGAAGCGGCACTACCGGCGCATTCTGGAAAGCCTGGGGGGGATCGAGGACAGCAACACCGACCTAGCTACCTTCGTGCAGCGCGAGCGACCCAACCTCGGTCCCGACAACGCTGTGTATCTATTCACCGCCGATGCGGGGGGAGCCATCTCCTGCGTGCAGCGCTTCGGAGGGGCACGTGTGATCGTGTACCTCTACAGACGTCACGGCGACCGCGGGGATCGGGCCGACGCCATAAGGCGACTCGGTGCGGTGGTAATCGAAGTGCCGCCGTCTAGCAGCGAGGCGGCAGCATGAGAAGCGAGGCCGTTAGAAGCACGCTATCACGCTTGCCCGACTACCTTGCCGCGTGGGTGTTTATGGCGGCGGCGATGCTGGCCCTGCACGCCGCGCTCGAAGCTCCGGGAGAGGGACTGCGCATGGCCGGCGTGCTCGGCGTGGCGTGCTTGGTCAGCCTGGTGCTACGAATGGCAGGTGCGGCGGCTGACCTCCTTTTTTTCGGTCCCTACGTGTGCGGCGTTCTCGGTGCCGTCGGGTGGATTGCGCCCAATCCCATAGGTGCCGAACTGTCGGATTTCGCAGCGGTTCACCTCGCGGTCGGAGCACGCGTCGTATGGCTGTTGGTGCTGCGCAGCTTCGTGATGGTTACGGATGGCGACTTGCTGTTTCAGGCGGTGCCTTCCATGGCACTCCTCGGCATCGCCGCTACCTATTCCGACGCTGCCTGGCTCCCGCTCTTATTCCTCATCTTCCTTGCCGGTGCGGTCTTCGCGCTATCGCGCTCTCACCTTCGCACCATCGGAGCCGGCCGGGTGCACCGCTCCGTTGCCGCAGGCCCCGTATACGCACTGACCGGTACGGCGGTGGTGGCGGGCGTGGCCTTCGTGCTGGCTCCATTGGTCGGACTCGGCGTCGAGAAGCTGGTGCCGGCGCGGTTGTTCATCGGGCCCGGACCGAGGCAACGCGTGACCCTCCCTACCCCCGGCGACGCCGCGGAACTCGAGATCGGAGTCGGCGGCCATTCGAGTACGGACCTGCAGGTGCTTCGGGTAACTGCCGATCGACCGCTCTATCTTCGCGAGAGGGCCTTCTACGACTACAACGGGATAGGTTGGCGCTCGGCCACGATGGGGCCTCAGACCGTCTTCCCTCTCGGCTCCGGGGTGTTCGACCTGAGACTCGGTTTTCGCTTGGGCGACTCTCTAGCCCGAGAGGAGATCGCCTACGAGGTCGAGGTGACCCGTGGCGTCCACGCGATGCTGTACCTGGCCGGCGAACCGACCGAGGTCGAGATCGACTCCCCCGTGCTGTTCGTCGCCTTCCGAGACTTCGTCCGCCCGAATCGAGACATGCTTGCCGGTGATCGGTATCGAGCACGCTCGGCCGTGCCTCCCGAGGGGCCCCTGCGGAACGCAGTCGCCGACCGACGGCGCTACACACTGCGATATGTGCAGCTCCCCGAGACCCGCTCGCCCGAACTTCGGGCACTTGCCGCTCGGGTCACGGCGCGGGCGCGGAACGATTACCAACGCGTTCGGATGCTGCGGGACTACATCGCGCGCACCTGCAGCTACACGCTTCAGGACGCTCCGCTGAACTCGCGCACCGACCGAGTGAGCGAGTTCCTTTTCGAGCGAAAGAAGGGCTACTGCGACTCGTTCGCGTCCGCGCTCGCAGTACTTTGCCGCGAGCTGGGGCTTCCTGCGCGCGTGGTGAGCGGATACGCGCCGGGTGATTTCGACCGCAAGACGGGCACCTACGTGGTGCGCGAAAAGCACCTGCACCTGTGGACCGAGGTGTTGTTCGAAGGAGTCGGGTGGGTCATCTTCGATGCCACGGAAGGTGCACGCAACCTGGACGAAGAGGCTGGGCCGGTGGCCGCGACTGCTGCCGATCAGGAGTTCTGGCAATCTCCCTGGTGGTCGGTTGTCCTCGATGTCGCAATCGGATTGATTGCGGCCTACATCCTGTTGTCGCTGTGGCTAGCACGCCTACGAGCGAGTCGAGTGCCCGACGCGAGGAGCGCAATCGGAAGGCAATACGCCCGGTTTCTCAGGAGCTTGCGTCGGTTGGGGCTCCCCAGCAGTAGAGACCTTCACCTGACGCCCATAGAGCATCTCCGCAGTATCGAGCCGCACCTACCTCCATCGCTCGTGCCTCTCGCGGCAGCCGTGGTGAAGGGAGTAAACACCGGGCTCTTCGGACGGGCCGGACCGGAGAGCGTTCTTCCCGAGCTGAGGCTTCGTGTCGAGGAGTGGCTGCGGCAGATGCGGTCCCTGCAAAAGGGGAGCAGCTAGGTGCCCAAAATCGTTGCCAGCCGCTTTCGCCCCGAGTCGGACGCGCTAAAGCCCTGCTATCTGCTCATCGGAGCGGACAGTGTGGCGGTGCTCCGGGCCTTGCGCGACGTGCTCCGCACGGCCGCCGGAGCCGAAGACGCCGCCGACATCGAGCGCCTGGATGCGGATTCCGGGGTTGCAGCGCGGGTGGCCGCGTCCATCGCAACCCCCGCCTTCTTCTCGCCGGCTCGCACCGTCGTCGTCCGAAGGGCCTCGCGCCTGACGAGCGATGAGGCGACGAAGTTGGCCAAGGTGCTTGCCGACATCCCGCCGCACGCCTGTGTGGTGGTGTGCATGGACCCCGACCCGGTGACGGACACGCGCGCGGCTGAACGATCATCCGCCGCAGAGAAAGCCCTCGTCGGTGCAGTCGAGAAGAAGGGCGTGGTGGTGGACTGCTCGCCGCCGGAAGCCTCCCAGGGGCGTCAGCGCCTGATCGAGCTCGCCGCCGAGCGAGGAGTGAAGCTGCCGGGACGCGCCGCCGACCTGCTGTGGCGTCTGTGCAACCAAGACTTCGCCGAGGCCAGGGCGCAGCTCGACAAGCTGATCGAGTATGCCTCCGAGGGCGCCGACATCTCGGACGAGGACGTGCGAGCACTCGTAACCGAGAAGCGGCAGGCACAGATATTTGCTTTCGCGGACAGCGTGACCGATGGCGACTTGGGCGCGGCGCTCGGACACCTGGACGTGCTGCTCGCCTCCCGCTCCAAGCCGGAAGAGGCTGCGATGCAGAGCGTGCTGCCTCAGCTCAGCCGACAATACCGGCTTCTGTGGCAGGCGAGGACGTTGCTGGATCGAAAGGTGCCAGTGGAGCGATGGGGCGATCACGCGAGCGACCCTCTGCTCCCACGTGAGCAGAACCTCGGGGCGCTCGCAGTGCGCAGTCAGAGCGTGGCGGCGAAGTACGCCCGGCTTGCCCGAGGCCTCACCTATGATCGCATTGGCTGGGCTTTGGAACGCATCGCCGAAGCCGACGCCGCGCTGAAAGGCATGGGGAGCGGCGTCTCGACCGCGGACATTCTAGGGCGGCTGGTGGCCGACCTCTGCGCGCTCGCCCCGCGGCCAGGTGGAAAAACGTCTGCGGCTCGTTGAACCTGGCGCAAGCTGATTGGCGCTGATGCGCGGGAGCGCTTGTTGACAATCCCTGAGTTTTGGACTATCATACTGATGCTTTTTCGGTGCTTCTTTGGGAGTGGTCCACAACATGGAACAGGACGAGTTTCTGACGGTCGCACAGGCCGCTCAGTTCTTGCAGTTGAGTCAGTCGAGCATCCGATCCTACATCCGGCAAGGCGCTCTGTCGGCCTATCGCGTGGCGGGCAGACGGCGGGTTCTGATCCCGAGAAGGGAGTTGCTCGGGCTGCTGGTGCCAGCACGCTCCGATCGCAGACTCCGCCAAGATGTGGGCTGAACTAAGAGAACTCTGGCGATACCGAGAGCTACTTCTGACCTATGTTCTTAGGGACCTGAGGGTCCGGTATAAGAACTCGGCGCTCGGCTTCTTCTGGTCGCTGCTGAATCCGCTTGCCACCGTTCTGGTGATGACGGTGGTGTTCAAGCACATCATGGGGTTTTCCAACCCCAACTATTCCGCCTACCTGCTGGCCGCTTACCTGCCGTGGGTGTTCTTTCAGATGACCTTGATGGACTCGTCGCAGTGCATTCTGCTGAACATGCCGGTAATCCGGAAGGTGTACTTCCCGCGCGAGATCCTGCCCCTCACCGCCGTGTGCGCGAACCTGGTGCACTTCCTTCTCGCACTCTTCGTGTTCTTCTGCTACCTGCTGGTCGTGTGGCTACTGAACCCGCAGATTAGTCCGTTCTCATGGAAGGCGCTCTGGGTCTTCCCGCTGATCCTGGGCCACGGGGCACTCGCGGCGGGTCTGGCGCTGTTCGTCTCGGCCCTGAACACCTTCTACGAGGACGTGAAGTACATTCTCGGAGTGGTGCTGTACCTGCTCTTCTTCTTGTGCCCCGTCATCTACTTCAGCGAGAACGTGGCCAACTCGCAGCTCATCGCGCCGGAGCATCGGCGGGCGGTGTACGTCGCATATCACCTCAACCCGGTGGCGATGTACCTTACAGCCTACCGAAAGGTGCTGCTGCCCGAGCAGGGCGTACAGATGCGCTCGGTTCGCGGCACCGACAGCTTCGAGGCGCTACCTTTGGAGGGCGGGTTGCTGGCGAGTGCGGTGGGCGTCTCGGTGGTGGCGCTGGTGGGAGGTTACGCCTACTTCAACCGACGCAAGTGGGAGTTCGTGGAGCGCCCATGAGCCTCGCCATCCATGCCGAAGGGCTGTGCAAGGACTTCGTCGTAACCCACCAGGCATACGGCTCGCTGAAGGGACTGCTGCTTTCCTTCTTGCCGCGGCGGCGAGAGAAGGTCCGAGCTCTGGATGCCCTCGATTTGAGCATCGAGGCCGGAGAGACGGTTGCCGTAGTAGGAAAGAACGGCGCCGGCAAGAGCACGCTGCTCGGCATCGTAGCTCGGGTGTACCGGCCGACGTCGGGGCGCATCGCGGTGAGCGGGAGGGTGGCCCCGCTGCTGGAGCTGGGCGCGGGCTTCCACCCCGACCTGACCGGTGTAGAAAACGTGTTCTTCAATGGCGTCATCCTGGGCCTGACCCGGCGTGAGGTGGCGGCACGGCTGGACGAGATCGTAGCTTTTGCCGACCTACACGAGTACATTGACGCACCCATCCGCACCTACTCCTCTGGGATGCTGATGCGGCTTGGCTTCGCGGTGGCGACGCACGTGGACGCGGACATCCTGCTGGTGGACGAGGTGCTCGCGGTCGGGGACCTGGAGTTTCAGGCGAAATGCTACGCGAAGATCGCGGAGTTTCAGCGGCAGGGAAAGACGATCCTGTTCGTCTCCCACGACCTGGATGCAGTGTCCAAGACCGCCCCGCGCACGCTCTGGCTGGACTCCGGCCGCCTCCGGCTAGACGGTCCCACGAGCGAGGTGCTGTCCGAATACCAGGCGGCGACCGCACGAGATCCCTCTGCCACCCCTGCGAGAGGGTGGGTCAGTGGCAAACCGCCATGCTGAGCCCTGACCCAATGGTGAGCCTCTACGTCATGCTGAGCCTCTACGTCATGCTGAGCCTGTCGAAGCATGACCCTGACCTCGTGGTGATCTAGACGTCATGCTGAGCCTGTCGAAGCATGACCCCGAACACCGCACGCTACCGACCTCGAATACTACCATCGCGGCAGATGCCGTCATGCTTCGACAAGCTCAGCATGACGGTTTGGGATGCCCTCGGTACGGTGCCTCCTTCCCGGTGACCCACGCTCTGCCACACGATGCGTCAGTCGGGAACCGTCATGGTGAGCCTGACCTCATGGTGGGCTAGGCGTCACGCTAAGCCTGACCTCATGGTGATTTAGACGTCATGCTGAACCTCTACGTCATGCTGAGCCTGTCGAAGCATGACCCCGAACACCGCACGCTACTGGCCTCGGATACCACCATCGCGGCAAGTGCCGTCATGCTGAGCCTGTCGAAGCATGAACCCGAACACCGCACGGTACCGACCTCGAATACTACCATCGCGGCAAGTGCCGTCATGCTGAGCCTGTCGAAGCATGACCCCGAACACCGCGCGCTACCGACCTCGGATACTACCATCGCGGCACGTGCCGTCATGCTTCCACAAGCTCAGCATGACGGCTTCCGACGCCCTGGGTGCGGTGCGTCCTTCCCAGTGACCCTGCCCCTTCAAGAGGATGCGTCAGTGGCAAACCGCCATGGTGAGCCCGACGTCACGCCAAGCCCTGTCGTCATGGTGAGCTAGACGTCATGGTGAGCCTGTCGAAGCATGACCCCGAACACCGCGCGCTACCGACCTCGGATACTACCATCGCGGCGGGTGCCGTCATGCTTCGACAAGCTCAGCATGACGGCTTCCGACGCCCTCGGTACGGTGCCTCCTTCCTGGTGACCCACCCTCTGCCACACGATGCGTCAGTCGGGAACCGTCATGGTGAGCCCGTCGTCACGCTAAGCCCTGACGTCATGGTGAGCCCGACCTCACGGCGAGCCCGACGTCATGCTGAGCCTGTCGAAGCATGACCCCGCAGCCGCCCCCGACCCTGCCCCGGCGCGGTCCGTAGGTCCGAGGCAAGCCGTCGACAGCCGCTAGCCGGCGGACGCGGGCCGGGGCATAGAGCGCCTGCAGTCCATCCACAACCGTCATGCTGAGCCAGACGTCATGCTGAGCCTGTCGAAGCATGACCCCGAACACCGCACGCTACCGGCCTCGGATACCACCATCGCGGCAGATGCCGTCATGCTTCGACAAGCTCAGCATGACGGTTTGGGACACCCTGGGTACGGTGCCTCCTTCCCCGTGACCCACCCTCTGCAATTGGTGAGGGATGGAGGCCGCGTGGCGCAAGCTCATCCCTCCAGGTGGATGGAGGTTCAAACGCGCCGGCCTCGCACCAACGAAGACTTCGCACGCTCGGGCGGCCTAACAGAAAGTAGGCTCATCCACTCCGGCACTACAGGCACGACTCGTGCCGCCTTGCAGTTTGGTAGAATCCGTGCGGAGATGAGTATCCTTGGGTGCAAGGTGGCGGGTCAGAGAACGGTAGCTTTGGTAGTTGTTGGCGTTACGGTCGTCGGTTTCCTTTATTTCGTGTGGCCCACCCCTTACGTGTACATACACGAGAAGCGGGTCAGAGATTTTGACGGTATCTCGGTATCTCAAGAGGATCTCTGGCGGGTGAATCGTCTGAGCGGGATTAGAGAACGAGCCACTGCAACAGGGTGGCAGACCGAAAGCGACATGGAGGCGGAGTCGCGCGCAGCCGAACAGAGGCGTCAGTATGAGGAGAAAGAGCTTGCGCAGCCGCGTGACTTGACGGAGTATGACATCGGGCCAAACGGTGGCACACAGGCATCGTGCTCGATTTCCTACTGGTCTGGCGAGATGCATATGATCGTCCGCCTGTCACCGTACACAGGCTCCCTCAAAGCTGCTGCGGAGCAGGGGGTCGGGCACACACTCAGGGTTACCTTCACCGATACTCATGGGTTCTTAGTGGCAGATGCCAAGTTGCCGCTCTCGCAGTTCAGCAGGGCGGTGCATGGTGGCAAGTCCTGGGGGCTGATATGTAACTCCTCGCTAGCCATCACCGAGGAGAGCTACAAGCGGATCGCGGACTGGTCCCCAGCCTGGGACTGGTGATCCGGGGATGGTCTGTGACACAGCGCTTAGATGCCCCTCTCGCCACCCCGAGGGCCGGTGGCGAGAGGGGGCGTCTGCTTCTCGACGAGGGGCGCTACCCCACAGGCACTCACACTGCCGACTTCATCTCCAGCGAGACATCGCCGCTGATGGCACTGGCGTCCAGCGAGCCCTCGCCCTCTCCCAGCGTACCGGTCAGACGCTTCTCCGACCGAATCTCGTCCCGCAGGGAAACGCTGCTCGACACCTCACCGCTGATCGAGGACAGGCTCACTCGGCAGGACGACCCATCCGGTGCGGCGATGCGGATATCGCCGTTTACCGCCCGCAGGTTGCACGCGCCGTCGAACGGTTCTGCGAACACCACGTCCACGTCGCCGCTGATGGCCTCTGCCGAGATTGCGTCGCCCGTGACCTTTCTCAGCGAGAGGTCGCCGCTAGCGGTTCGCACGTTGATATTGGCGTGCACCTCGTTCAGGCTGATGTCGCCTGAGCGCGTCTCCACCGTGATCTGTGCGCCATCGAACTCCTTGATGCTCACATCGCCGGAGGTAGCAGTCACCGTCAGCCGGTCGGCTGCGTCCTGGATGGAGCAGTCGCCGCTATGCGTGGTGAGCTTCACGGCGGCCTGGGTGTCGCGCACCTCGACATCGCCCGAGGCAGTCTTCACGTCCAGCTTGACACCAGCGGGCACATAGATCTCCAGGTCGGTGTGTACGGTGCCGGAGCCCTGGCCGGGGATCTTCAAAACGGCTTCGTCTCCGCTCTGTTCCAGCAGCAGAGCCCAGGCGTCTGCCCGCCTGCGCGACTCTTCTTCGTCCTTGCCGCGAATCTCGGCCCGCGCGATCACCCTGGGGTCGGAGGACCCGCCGACCACCTTCACGTCTCCGTTGGGCAGCTCGAACCGGAGTGTGGCGCCCGGCTCGATGTCCAGCTCCAGTTCCTGCTTCTTCTCCTCGGTATGGCGACCGAACAGGTTCTTCCAGTCTCCGCGGCCCACTTGCTCCAGGTCCGTCTTGATGCGGTCCCAGCCGGTTCGGGTGGCGCTTCGTATCTTCTCGGCGATTTCGGGCCAGTTGACTCTCTCCATTGCGTCGCGGGTCACGCGGTCCACGGCCTTGAAGAGCTCGTCGAACGTATCGCGGCGAGCCCTTTCCTCCCGCTCTTCTCCTTCGGCCTGCTCGGTTCGCGAGCCGGCGGTGATGGCCTCGATGAGGTCGCTGGCCTCCTCGGGGGTCAGTTTGCCTTCCTGGACCATCTGCGTGATACGCTTGATCTCTTCGCGCATCGTTCTCTCTCCCTATTTCAGGTTGCGCAGCGCGGCCGCTGCTTCGTCCGGGGCTATCTCGCCCTTTTCCAACTTGTCCAGAATCTCCAGCCTCGCCTTGGCCTTCTCGGCGGGGCGCGCCTCGGACTCCTGCGCCGAGGTGGGTGTCAGGCCCAACGCCTCGAGCAGTGCGTCCAGACGCGAGCGCACGGTGGGATAGGAGATTCCGAGCTCCCTCTCGACGGCGTTCAGTACGCCGCGGCAGCGAAGGAACACCTCCAAAAAGTTGGCCTGATCTCTGTCCAGCCGCTCGAATCGCGACGGGGCGAACTCCCCGCGAAGAACGGAGTGGCAGGCGTCGCAGGTCAGCTCCGAGATGTGAAAGGTCCCGTCGCACACCGGGCACTTGCTGGGTTGCTTGTGCATCTCTCGACCCTCCTCGGCACAATCATAGACCGATACGTGCAAAAAGTCAAGGTGGTTGCGGCCTGAGATTGAAGATTTGTGACCTTTGGCTTGAGATTGTACAGCAACGGCTTGAGGCTGCACATCCTCCCTCTCCCCCGACCTCGGGGGAGAGGGTTGGGGTGGGGGGGCTGAACTGCGCACGGATGGCGGGGTGTAAGCGACCGCTCGCAGAACCCACACCTCAATCCTCTTCCCTGCAACAAGCGAGGAAGGCAACGTCCTTCTCCAACGACCTTCGTGCCGCCGTTGGGGGGAGCGGAGACCTCTGCCGGTAGAATCCGGCCGTAGTAGGCGGGCAAGCGGCGAGGAGGATAATCGTGGCCAAGGAGACGGTGGTCGTAGTCGGAGCGGGTGGCATCTCGGGTGCGTGGTTCCCCCGTCTGATCGAAGAAGGTGTGGGCGTGCTCGCGGTGGTGGAGATCGATCCGAAGGTCGCACAGAAAGCCCTGCGGCGCCACGGGCTTCGTGCCGAAGTCTCGACAGACCTGAAGGCGACGTTGCGGAAGCACAGGCCGAGTTTCGTGCTGGACCTGACGACCCCCGATGCGCACGCGAAGGTGACCACCACGGCCCTGCGGGCCGGCTGCCACGTGCTGGGCGAGAAGCCGATGGCAGCCTCGATGTCCGAAGCGCGAAGGATGGTGCGCACCTCGGAACAGACCGGCAGGATGTATATGGTGGCGCAGACCCGGCGCTGGGACCCGAGGCACGCGTCGCTTCGTGAGGGGCTGCGCCGCGGCCTGATCGGCGACGTGACCACCGTCAACTGCGACTTCTATATGGGCGCCCACTTCGGTGGCTTTCGGGAGCAGATGCAGAGCCCGCTGATCTTGGACATGGCCATTCACCAATTCGACCTAGCGCGCTTCTTCACCGGCGCCGACCCCGTGGCGGTGTACGCCCACGAGTTCAACCCGAAGGGCTCGTGGTACAAGGGCGACGTCGCGGCGACCTGCGTGTTCGAGATGACGGACGGCATCGTGTTCACTTACCGCGGCAGCTGGTGCGCGGAAGGTTGTCCGACGAGTTGGAACGGCGACTGGCGCGTCATCGGTACGAAGGGCACGATGCTGTACGAGGCGAACGCGGACCCCGTGGGCGAGGTCGCGCTCCCAGGATCCGGCTTCGAGCGCAAACGAAAGGCCGTTCACCCGCCGAAGGTGGTGGTGAAATACGAGGGCTTTCACGGCGCTCTGAGCGAGATGCTGACCTACCTGCGAAAGGGAACCCTGCCGCAGACGGAGTGCCACGACAACATCAAATCGCTCGCCATGGTGTTCGCCGCCATCGAGTCGGCGAAGCGGAAGCGGCGAATCCCGATTCGCGCGCTGTAAGGCCCTCGAACCGCGAAGGGTACGATACGCCTATGCCAACGGTTTTCGTCTCCACTTGGTCTTTCGGTCGGATCTGCGTCCATGAGGCATGGAGTGTATGGGAGCGCCATGCCGACCTCCTCACTGCGGTCGAGCACGGTCTTGCACAGGTGGAGCTGGACCCATCGGTGACGTCGGTGGGCTATGGCGGCATGCCGAACTCCGAAGGAGTGGTGGAGTTGGATGCCGGTCTCATGGACGGCGAGCATCTCCGGTGCGGCGGAGTAGCGGGCGTGCAAGGCATCGTGCCCGTGATCAGCCTCGCACGCAGGGTGCTCGAGGAGACCCCTCACGTGATGCTGGTCGGCGAGAACGCGCAGAAGTTTGCCATCCGCCACGGCTTCGAGGTGCGACAGCTACTCACCCCTCAGGCGTTGGAACGCTACCAGGAGTGGCGAGTGCAGCAGACCATGCCTATGACGGCCCACGACACGCATGACACGTGTACCTGTGTCGGCACCGACGGCAAGCATGTGGTCGCGGGGTGCACTACCAGCGGTCTTGCATGGAAGATGCCGGGACGCGTGGGCGACTCTGCCATCTTCGGAGCCGGCCTATACGCAGACGATGAGGTGGGTGGTGCGGGTGCGACGGGTGTCGGCGAAGACATCTGGCGCTTCCTCTTGAGCTATCGCGCGGTGGATGGCATGCGCCAAGGGCTATCACCCATGCACTCTTGCCGCCTGGCCATCGCCGAGATGGTGCGGCGAAGACCTAACACTACGGCCCGCTGCAGCGCCGTATTCGCTGTAAACACCGAGGGTGAGTGGGGAGCCGCCGCGTCCAAAGACGGCTTCACGGCCCAAGTGTGTATTGACGGAGAGTTCCAAGAGGTGCCGATCCCGGGGATCAAATCGCTGAAGGAGGTCTGAGTGCCGTGAAGCCGCTCATCATCGGGACGGCGGGGCACGTGGACCATGGCAAGTCCACGCTCATCAAAGCTTTGACCGGCATTGATCCGGACCGCCTACGCGAAGAGCAGCAGCGCGGCATGACGATTGACCTCGGCTTCGCATGGTTGGACCTCCCGCGTTCGGGTCGCGTGGGCATCGTAGACGTGCCGGGGCACGAGAAGTTCCTCAAGAACATGCTGGCGGGTGCGGGTGGTGTGGACCTCGCATTGTTAGTGGTTGCTGCGGATGAGGCCGTGATGCCGCAGACGCGAGAGCACCTGGACATCCTGAGCCTGCTCGACGTGCGTGGTGTGGTCGTCGCACTCACTAAGTGCGACCTAGCAGACCAAGAGATGCGCGCGCTAGTCGCAGAGGACGTTCGCGCGTTGTTAGCGGAACGCGATCTGCCGGAGCCCAAAATCGTCGAGACTTCTGCCGTCACGGGTAGCGGCTTGGACGAGCTGCGTGACACGCTGGACGCTGAGTTGGAGCGCATGCCGGCCCGAGACGCGGGCGCACCGGCCCGTATGCCAGTGGATCGTGTGTTCACCATGACAGGATTCGGAACCGTGGTGACAGGAACGCTGGTAGCTGGGACGCTGGAAGAGGGTGGCAGCTATCTGTTAGTGCCGGGGTCGCTGACGTGCCGCATACGTGGCTTGCAGGTGCATGGTCAGAAGGTCTCCCGAGCAATCGCAGGCCAGCGCGTAGCCGCGAACCTGTCCGGCCCGGCGAAGGACAAGTTGCATAGGGGTCAGGTGCTCTGCGCGCCGGGAGCCTGCGAGGAGACGCTCTGCTGCGACGCGCTCATCACCCTGCTGCGCGATGCGCCCCCGCTCAAGCACGGGGCGCGCGTTCGTCTGCACATCGGCGCGGCCGAGGTGATCGCGCGCGTGGCACTCGGGACGGGCGAGATCGGGGCGGGCGAGACCGCAGCAGCACAGCTACGATGCGAGTCGGCGATTGCGTGTGCAAAGGGAGACCGGTTCGTACTGCGCCGCTACTCTCCAGGCATCACGGTCGGTGGAGGGCAGATCGTACAGCCGAACGCGCCTCGGCGAAAGAGGGCGCAAATCGACTCGAGAGCGTTTGCAGGCGCGTTGTCTGCATCGCCGGAAGAGGCAGTCCTGACGGCACTCGACTCGAGTGCATCCGGTTTGGATGTCGCTCAGATTGGACGACTGTGTGCACTACGACCCTCCGAAGCCCGCGAAGTCGTAGAACGACTCGTGGCAGATGGGCGGGTGATCACACTAGGTGAGCGCATACTAACACTTCGCGGCTGGGAAGCGTTGAAGGAAGCTCTCCTCCGCCCCATTCGCACCTACCATGCGAGTCACCCGACTGAACCGACAATGCCGAAGGCCACCTGGGCGGCGGCTACTCCGCTTCAGACCGACCCCAGGGCTCTGGATGCAGCACTGACACGGCTGGCAGAAGAAGGCTTGGTTGTTAGTGGTGGCACAGGCGTTCGGCTCGCCGACTTCCGCCTAGAGCTTTCCGAGAAGCAGCAGGCACTGGTAGACCGTGTAGTTAGGCTGCTGGTGGACGCTGGATTCCGTGTGCCCACGTTAGGCGAGCTCCCGCGCGTTGCTGGGATTCCCGAACCTGCGGTACTCGAGGTGTTGCGACTCGCCCGCAACCTGGGGCGTGTGGTGAAAGTGAGTGACGAGTTGTACTACCCGGTGGAGACGGTGGAGGAGATCAAGCGCCTCGTTCGCGAGGAGATCCGACGCACCGGAGGGCTGACCGTCGCTGCCTTTCGGGATCTAACACAGACATCGCGCAAGTACGCGGTGCCATTGGTGGAATACTTGGACTCGATCAAGTTGACGCGTCGCGTCGGCGACGATCGGGTGCTCGTTGACTAACTCGCCTTTTCGGCCGGTGCGGCGCGCTCCAGACACACGTAGGTGGGGCACTGAGCGCTCAGGTCTACGGTGACCGAGCAGCAAGGAATGCCATAGCGCACCACGCGAGTGACCCTCAGCCTCTTCTGCATCGCACTGGCTGCTACCACGTTGTCACCGGTGATGCACAAGGCAGCCTCTGGCATCTCGTACTCCGGGTGCAGCGCTACAGCGAGCCCCTCGTCCGCAACGCCTAACTCCACGCGCATGGTCCGCACAGCTTTCATGCGTTGGGTGATCTCCTCGGCGGTAGCCCACTCGACGCCCCTCGGTCGGGCGTGCGCTACTAGATTGCGGAACGCCTCGGACACCGCCTTTTCATCGAAGGAGCGTGTCTCGAAGAAGAAGTGGGCTACCCCGTGCGAGTTTGCCGCGTGCTCCAAGATCTCGAGGGCGCGTGCCGATGACACCCTTCTCCCGATGTCCGCGGCCAAGCAAGGGATGCTGAGCACCGACATCAGGGAGCCGTCTCGGCGCGCAGGGCGAAAGGGCCGATAGGTGCCGAAGAGGCACCCGGCGTTGCCCGGCTGCCACGGGAATCGACCGATCTCAGCCTCGATCCCCGCACGCGCGCACCAATCCCAAAACTCGTTGCGGCCATGCCACCGACCGTCCTGGATACTCACGGAGGTCATCTGCCGGGCTCCCGCCGAGCGGCTCATGCGCGTCTGCTGAAAGCTCAACCTGTCGGAAGCCCAGTCCTCGGGCTCACTCACCTCGAATTGGAGCGCCACCTCGTGCTCCCGGACGCGCAAAGCCTTGGCCACGTCTAGGCTGAATCCGGGGCTTCGTAGGCACCAAGTCGCGCGCAGGCCCACCAACGTCGCCTGATGTAAGATGGTCTGCACGTTCTGCACGTCGGTCCCGTCGGTTGCGAAGGACACCATGCCGGTGGCAACCGCGCCGTCACGATGCGGCCAGAGCAGAAGAAGCGGCAGGCCCATACGCTCTGCGGCATAGGCCGCAGCCCGCACCACCAGGCTTACGAGCCGATCCACAGCGGGCAGCAGGAACGCTGGGGGCTCGCCTGCGAGACCCGTAGCACGGTCGAAGTCCCAATCCAGCAACGAACCGTCCTCGCTGCGCAGGATGCGGTCACGAATCGGTGCAGTGCCGTCGGGCGCGGGTAGACCATCCATCTCGACATAGCAGCCCTGCCTCAGTCGAACGGCAGTCAGGCCGAGGTCCGGGGCGATGTAGATGGCCGTGGACGAACCGTGCTCCTGCACCGAAAGCCCACACAGCCCTGTCGGCTTGCCGTGGCAATCCAGCAGCTGAGCAAGGGTCGTAGCACTGTCAGCAAGCACGCACTCTCCGCCGACACAGTGGATGGGGGCCGTCTCGGAACCCAGCACGAAATGCTCGGCGACGGGAGCCAGGTAGCCCTCACCGAACTCCCGGTTCTCAGTTGGCGAGCGCACGCCGAGATAAGCGTTCAGGCCGCTCGTATCGCCCAGGCAGATCACCGCGCCACCATCCTCCACGTGGCGAGCAATCAGCGTCGCGGCCTCCGCTGCGCCGCCCAGCGGGGGCACGATCAGGATCTGAGCATAGGAGCAGGCTGCCTCGAGCTGCTCGAGCGGGTACTTTCGAAACACCAGGCCTGCGGTTCGCAGCGCGTCGGCGACTGACGGCGCATGGGTCCAGTCCGGGCCGGTGACGAGCGCGACTCGCGCCCAGCCCTCGCTAGGTCCCATTCGCCACCCCGCACCGCGCAGGGGCTATCCGAGCCGGAATGCCAGGTCCCACGGCATTAATATCGGTTCGCCGGGCCCGTGACTTTCGGTAGCCGTGCGGGCCCACCTCGCCGTAGTGTGGAGAGCCAGACCTCTCAGCTAGCGGAGGCTAGCGGGTGGAGAGTTGGAGGTCAGTTGGGTTGGCACGGGTTAGCGCCACCTCCACCCGTCGGCGGGCGGAGAGGAGTCGTCGCACTAAGCGGGATGAGCGAAATGCGGGGGGAACAACTAACCACGGGCGGCGGAAGGGGCCGCCACCCGTGGCACTTTCAGGCTATCTAGGAGTCGAATGAGTGGGCTACGGTCCGGTTTTCGGCTTGTCGCCGGACTTGGTGTCCTTGTTCTTCTCCAGCATCTCCTTGTATTGCTTGATGGCCAGCTGCATCTTCTCTTTCTTCGGACCCTTACACAGGCTCGCGAAGCCCTGCAGCAGCTTCATCTGCTCTTCTTGCAGCTTCTTCTCTTTCTGCTCCTTCGTCAGGTTCGGGTCGTTCTGGATGCGCTGGGCCTCTTCGCGATAGGTTCGGGAGAGCGCGGCCAAGCCGGCGGCTTCCACCTCATCCAATTCGTAGGGTGAGCGCTCGTCGAGCTGCTCCTTGTACTTCTTGTACTGCTCCTGGGTCAGGATCGTTTTCAGCCCTTCCCGGAACTTGGCGCGATTGTCGTTCTGCGCCTTGTAGTAGGCGAGGTCGCCGAGCTTCTTCAGATCGAGCGCAGCGTTCGCCGCCTCCATCTTCTCATAGCTCTCTTTGACCTTAGCGAACTGCTCGTCCGTGAGCTTAAGAAATCGCTTGAGGTTCTCCGGATGCTCCCAGTCCGTGGAGCCCACTTGCTGCGGACTCTCGTTCTTAGTCTGCCCTGGCCCCACGGCGGGTCCTTTGGGCGGTCCCTGCGGCGGCGCCGTGGTCTGGGCCAGCGCCATGCTCAACAGGCCGAAAACGGCCAACGAAAGCAAAACCCTCTTCACCTGAGTTTCCTCCTATGGACGCGGCCCCACTCCAGGCCGCGAGTCAATTCGTACGGCGACCGGGGCGCCTTATTCGAGAACGCCCGCCCAGCGCAACAGGCGAACCAGTCGCGCTACCGGAAGGCCGACCACGTTATTGTAGCAGCCCTCGACGCGCGCGACAAAGCTCCCTGCGCCCGCCTGTATTCCATACGCACCCGCCTTATCCAATGGTTCGCCGGTGCGGGCATACTCCAAGATTTCTTGTTCCATGAGCGGGCGGAACGTCACCCATGTAGTCTCCGATGCGCGCGCGGTGCGTCCCTTTGCGCAAACCGCGATCCCCGTAATAACACGGTGCGTTTTGCCGGATAGCAGCCGCAGCATTCGTATCGCATCGGCCTCATCGGTGGGCTTGGCCAGAGATCGACTGCCCAGGCACACCAGGGTATCTGCCCCGATCACCACCGCGTCGGGATGCTGTCGCGCCACTGCCTCGGCTTTGGCTGCGGCCAACCGGCGCGCCGTACGGCATGGATCGAGAAGGAGGTCGGGAAGGGTCTCGTCTACGTCGCTCGGGATCACATCGAAGTGCAGGCCGAGCGATGCTAGCAGCTCGCGCCGGCGGGGCGAGGCCGAAGCCAGGATGAGACGAGGAGGCACAGTGCTAAGGGAGGTTCGCACCGAGATGCTCGACCTCTTTGATCCACTCCTTGCGCTGCTTCATCGTGGACTTGGCTACCAGATCGAACAGGCGGTACTCGATGGGATCCATCCCAGCCCAGTACAACATGCTGCACACCTGGATCCTGGCCGAGTCGCCCTGCTCGATGCTTTCTTTGGGTGCGTCAGCGGTGACGAGCACTCGCGCGCTCCGACCTGTCAGAAGGGGCTGCCACTTGTCGTTGACGAAGCGGGCGGCGATAGGGGCGAAGGCGCGTTCGATGAACCCAGTTAGACGGGCCGGCGTGGTGTTGCACCACAGGGGGAAAATGACCGCCAGATGGTCGCACCACTGGATGGTCTGTTGTGCGCGAATCAGGTCGGGCTCTAGGGGCTGCTCCCAGTCGTCGGCGAGCACGAGGCAGGTCTCGTAGTGCATTCGGTATAGGTCGAGCACTCTCGCCGCGTGTCCTGCACTCTCGGCACCACGCACGTACGCCTCGACGAACGCGTAGTTCAGGCTGCCATAGGGCTTGGGGTGAGAGTGGATCACGCATACGTTCATCGCAGGCTCCTTGCGCGGTGGTCGGTGCCATAGGATACCCGCGTGCCGCCCTTCTCCCTCCTCCTCAGGGCAGACGGGCTGCATCGGCTACGGGTGTTCAAAGACATCGTGAACCCCCTTTACACGCGATTGCGCTGGGATGGCCCCTCTGCGCTCACCGCGGAGCTCTGCGCGTCCAGCGCGGGCCCTGGACAGGCGTTCTGCTGCCGGTCACGACGGGCTCGGCATCACCAGCGTACGGTTCGGGCTATCACGCGGAGACGGCAGAGGGTTCGCAGAGATGGCAGAGGCTCAGGGCATGCAAGAGCGGAGAGCCTACCCATCGCCGGTGCCGTAGGGGTTCGTCGCCGGGACGGCCAAACTACGATCGCAAGCGCCGATAGTGGTGCTTGCCGACCTTGAGCACCTTGCCGATGAGGTCGGAAGGAGCGAGCGTCGCCATCGGATCGCTGACGCGCTCGCCGTCGAGCTGCACGCCGCCCTGCTGAATCAGTCGCCGTGCCTCGCCGTTGGATGCCGCCAGACCCAAGCCGGCGATCAGTGCGGCCAGTGACACCCTGCCATCGCGCACCGCAACCGCGGGGATGTCGGCCTCGGGCACTTCGGTCGGTCCCTCGCGTTTGCTGTATTGCGTCAGCCACTGTTCCTCTGCCGCCAGCGCCTCGGCTTGCGAGTGGTAGATGGTAGTGATCTCGCGCGCGAGTCGCTTCTTCACTTCCATCGGGTGCTCTGTGCCTTCTCGGATGCCGCGCACCAACCGAGCCACCTCGTCCAGTGGCACATCCGTCGCCAGTGTAAAGTAGTTCTCGATCAGGTGGTCCGGGATGGACATCACCTTCCCGTACATCTGGAACGGCTCTTCGGTGATGCCGATGTAATTTCCCAGCGACTGGGACATCTTCTCCACGCCATCTAGGCCCACTAACAGCGGCATCAGCAGCACCACCTGCGGCTCCTGACCGATCTCGCGCTGCAGGTTTCGGCCTACCAGGTTGTTGAACTTTTGGTCGGTACCGCCTAGCTCGACATCCGCGTGAATCTCCACGGAGTCTTGACCTTGGCACAGGGGGTATAGGATCTCGTGTAGCCCGATCGGTTTCTCCTCGCGCAGGCGGTTGGTGAAGTCGTCCCGCTCCAGAATGCGCGCGACCGTGGTCTTGGAGGCGAGACGGATCACGTCCGCGAAGTCCATTTTGCCCAGCCAATCTGCGTTGTAGTAGATGCGCGTGCGCTCGGGGTCCAAGATCTTGTAGAGCTGGGGCTCCACCGCGCGCACATTCTGCTGAACCTCTTCGCGGGAGAGCTGCCGGCGCGTCTTGCTGGTGCCGCTGGGGTCTCCGATCATTGCCGTGAAGTCGCCCACGATCAGGCACGCCTCGTGACCCAAGTCTTGGAACTGGCGGAGCTTGCGTAGCACCACGGCCCAGCCGAGGGTTACCGCGGGTGCAGTCGGGTCCACGCCCAACTTCGCGCGCAGCGGCTTGCCGGTGGCTATCGAGCGCTCTAGCTTGGCGCGAAGCTCCTCTTCCGAGATGATCTCCTCGGCTCCCCTGCGTAGGATTTCGAGTTGTTGGTCAACGGTCACGAGAAGTCTCCTTCGGTCTCGCCTGCGTAGTGCCGACCGGCTCCGCGGCGGCAGGTCGGTTTCGCGGCAGCCGAGATGATACCTACCCGGATTGTCGGCAGGGCCGACGGCCCCAGTGCGTTCCCGCCGAGATGGAAACCGGCCAGCCGAGTCGCCCCGTGCTCCTCTCCCGAGCCCCTACCGCTCATGGCTAAGGGCACCACTTGGCCCTCCAGTCGAGCTTTCTGGCAATGCGCAAACTGAGGTTGGGCGCTGCAGGCGACCACACGTACTCAGGTCGCAGAGTGGCTCCCTGCCTCCGGCAAAGCGTGAGTATCTTCCGGAAATCATCTATCGAACAGAGATCTACATGCTAGGATATTACGTATACTGGTAACCTGGGGGACTAGAGATGCAGCAAAGAGGTCCGGAAGCGAGGGTGTTCCGTGCGCCGTTTGCCCGCGGCAGGACGGCAGCGACCCTATTCGCTGTTCTTGCCGGCCTGATCGGCCCGTCGCCGCCGTCGCTCGCCTACGATCCCTATATCGGGCAATACCAGACTGCAGGTGGTCTGTCCGGGGACTGGGACTCCCTTGGCGGTCACGTCCAGGAGACTTTTACGGTAACCGACCCTCCGCCCGTCGTCGTCGGACACCACGTGGCGTGGACGTGGACGTTTCAGGGCTGCGGCGCTTGGCCAACCACGATCAGTTGGGACTCGCAGTCTGGCCAAGACCCGCCACCGGTTAGGGTCGACTTCTACGCTCCGGGAGAGGTCTCCATAGCGTACGTGTTCACGGACTATGACGACCCATTGAGTAGCTTCTCACTCGAAGGCACCTACTACGTCATCGGAGGAAGCATGGTGGTCACCATGCAGTCCCTGCACCCCGATTGGGCGCACGATGCAAGGAACCCTGCTAACCCGTGGTACCTAACTTTCCATGGCTTCGACCCCGGCTCTGGCTTGCCGGACTACGCTCAAGCCCCAGCGCTGGCCACACTCAGTTGATTGGGCAGTACACTCTGCGTATCGGGACGGACCGCACGAGAAGCTGATTTGCGCAAGATCGGAGAAGGACTATGATCATCCAACCCTTTTTCGCCCTGCTACTGGCCCTGCCAGTCCATACCGGTGCGGATGCCGGGGTGTCGCTCGATCAGCTTGCAGCATGCGAACTCGTCGTGATGGCCCAGGTCACGGCCGAGTCGCCCGAAGTTGCATATCGGACGGTTCGCTCGAAGGCCGGCTAGCGCGCGAGACGGCCTTCGGCATCTACCAGTTGCGGGAAGTCGTGCCAATCAAGGGTGCCTGCCACACGGAGATTGCGGTGGTGGCTGCTTCTTCGAAGGACGGAACCGGTTGGCCGGCCGGCGGCCAATCCAACTTGCGGCGCTCCCTGGTTCTTCCGGTGGGCGAGCGGGTGCTGCTTTTCCTTCAGCGGTCCAAGGACGGCAGGTTCCGCGTGTCCAACTACCTGCCTGGAGGCAACGACGCGACGTTCGACGCGCCTGCTGACGTGGGGTTCGCCATTTACGACTTCACTCGCCCTGGGCGGACCCTTTCGGTGTCGCCTCAAGCATGGTCGGCAAGGCTCATCAAGCATGACTATCCCGGAAGGGATCTTGCGAGAGTCCTGGCGGTGGCGAAGGAACTCTCGCCGAGCGATGCCGGCGAGGCCGACTTGCTGGGATCACGCCAGCTATGGCCGTCTCCGCCCGTGGCAGACCTCAATCGTCGCGTTGGCGACAAGGACCAGCACGCACGTCGGATGGCAGAGCTCCTCGGCCCCAATCCGTTTGAGTTCTTTAGGGTGGAGATCCTGCCGAAGCTGCATCCTGCCGACCAAGACCGACCGCTCCAGGAGCTGCTCGACCGGCTGGTCGCTTCGGCTCTCTGGGGCGATCCCGGTGCCGCTGGCCAGATTGCTCAGGCTATTCTGGCGCAGGAGTCCTTCGTCGCAGCTGATGTCGTTCCGTGCCTTGCCGACGCCGTGGCGACGATGGGGCACAATATGACTGCTGCCCCTGAGGCGTCAGTGCGGCTGCTCGCATCCCGCTTCGCTCCAATTCGGCGAAACGCGCTTTACAATCTTGCCAGCCACAGCTGCCGAGCGTACCGGGACCAGGTTCTGAGGCACTTGGACGACGACGACCCTATGGTGGTCCGCGCCGCTATGGCAGCTCTCGCAACGATGGACTCGGACTTCGAGCACCGGCCGACGGGTGATCCGGCTTCGGCGACTCTGAGTCCCGAGGAGACCACGCTACTGAGCTACTGGCGCCAGAAGAGGTAGCGATCCTCCTTGGAGTGGCCCCCTAGCCGTTTCTAAGGCGTTCGCCTGCACAATGCACAGGGGCGAAAACGGGCGTATAATGGAGGGGCGATCTTCTAAGGAGGATTGGCTTGTGATGATTGCCCGATGGATGGTGCTTCTTCTCTGCCCGTGTTTCCTGGCTTCGAGCGCCGCAGGGCAGGGGTGGCTCGACGCACGCCTGTGGTTCGAGAACCTCACCCGTGGCTCAGACAACGCGGGAGCGCTCCTCGCCGAACCGGGCGACCGGATCGCCGTCCGCTTCCGGACCCACGTGGACCCTTTCTTCGAGATGAAGTGGGGGACCCTCCAGGCGACTCTCATTCTGGACGGCCTGACGCTGATGAGCGACGACGCGGCGAACACGTGGGCAGCTCAGGCCTCCAACGCCTTCACACCACCTACCTGGTATCCGATCCGGGTCTTCCACCAGCCCGACTACGGGCCGATCTACGATAACGCCATCCTTCCGACGGACAGCGGTTCGGCCAGGGTTGCCGACCGCGCGCTGTACGTGTTGATCGGTGCCACCGACCGTACGGGGGCGCAGAACGCCGACCGCAAGCTGTTCGAGTTCACCGTGCAGCCGGGTTCCGAGGGCGAGGTGCTCGACTGGGCGCTGGACGGCCGTATCACAGAGAGAGGCCTCACGACGCGCATGCTGGACTCCACGGGCGCAACGGTGGACGTCACCGACAACCGCGTCGTGGTTGTGCCGGAGCCTTCGGCACTGTGCGGCCTGTTAGGGGGCATCTTCGCGGCGTCCCTCCGGCACCGCGGCAGGGGCCGTTAGCTAGTCTCCAGCTTCGATACCAGGGCGGAACGGTGTTCCTGAGACAGTCTCGTCCACCTGGGCTAGATCGTCGGCATTCGAGGGGAAACACCCGGTAGCCTCCGCCGCGAGAGCGGCAATGGCGCGGCAGCCCAAAGGGCCGGGTGGACCGGGGGCGAAGGGACCAAAAGAAAATGGGTGCGGGGGTTGGATTTGAACCAACGACCTCCGGGTTATGAGCCCGACGAGCTACCAGACTGCTCTACCCCGCGACCTCGGGCTAAAGAATAGCACATTCGCTCCGACTTTCGCAACTCTCAGTATCCTTCCCAGCGCCCGACCGCCGGCTGTTGCGGCAGGTATCTAGTTCCCAGGGTGATGCGCAAGGCCTGAGGGGGTCTGCTCCTGCCATCGACCCCGCCCTTGCCTTCGGGCAGCGATGCGGTGTTTCCCAGAGCGGTACCGTGCGACAGCCCTTCATGGAGACAAGGGGCTACTCGAGAGTTTGCCTGACGATGCGTGGGGTACGTCCTCGGCGAGGGGCGTAATCGGTGCCTCGACGTAGATGACCCGCCCAAGGCGAGTTGGTGGAGGCTAGCGGATTCGAACCGCTGACCTGCTGCGTGCAAAGCAGCCGCTCTCCCAACTGAGCTAAGCCCCCACGGGCGACCATTGTACCGCGAGCTGGTGGCGAGTCGGCTTCGGGGCCCCGCGGCAACATTGGGTTCAGTCCGTACGACTGGGTGGTTGTCGCCTCAGTTTCACCGGGGCGTTTCTTGGATTGTCGGCATCTGGAGGGGGCGTGCTGGGCGTCGGAACGCGGGCCGGGGCATGGAGGCCTGCAGCCCACCCGGGACCGCCATGCTGGGCCTCTACGTCATGCCGAGCCGGACCTCATGGTGAGCCAGCCGTCATGCTGAGCCTGACCTCATGGTGAGCTAGACGTCATGCTGAGCTTGTCGAAGCATGACCCCGCCCCCAGCACGCTACCGACCTCGGATACTACCATCGCGGCAAGTGCCGTCCCGTCATGCTGAACCTCTACGTCATGCTGAGCTCGTCGAAGCATGACCCCGCCCCCAACACGCTCACGGCCTCGGATACGGCCATCGCGGCAGGTGCCGTCATGCTTCGACAAGCTCAGCATGACGGTTTGGGATGCCCTGGGTACGGTGCCTCCTTCCCGGTAACCCACCCTCTGCAAGTGGATCGGTCGGTGAGGAAACGTCATGGTAAGCCCGACGTCATGCTGAGCCTGACCTCATGGTGAGCTAGGCGTCATGCTGAGCCTGTCGAAGCATGACCCCGCAGCCGCCCCCGACCCTGCCCCGGCGCGGTCCTTAGGTCCCAGGCAAGCCGTCGGTAGCTGCTAGTCGGCGGACGCGGGCCGGGGCATAGAGAAAACAGCCGCCCCGCAACCGTCATGCTGAGCCTCTACGTCATGCTGAGCCTGTCGAAGCATGACCCCGCCCCCAGCACGATAACGGCCTCGGATACCACCATCGCGGCAAGTGCCGTCTCGTCATGCTGAACCTCTACGTCATGCTGAGCCTGTCGAAGCATGACCCCGCCCCCAGCACGCTAACGGCCTCGGATACCACCATCGCGGCAGGTGCCGTCATGCTTCGACAAGCTCAGCATGACGGTTTGGGATGCCCTGGGTACGGTGCCTCCTTCCCGGTAACCCACCCTCTGCAAGTGGATCGGTCGGTGAGGAAACGTCATGGTAAGCCCGACGTC
>BTVI01000039.1:0-28674 GCA_045862955.1 Fimbriimonadales bacterium | reverse complement strand
GCGACTGGTGATGGCCCCCCTCACCCCAACCCTCTCCCCCGCGAACGGGGGAGAGGGAGGGGCGATTCCATGCCCCGGCCCGCGAGCACGTGTGTATATGCCCCGGCCCGCGTCCGCCGCTTGGCAGCCACCGACGGCATGGTTCGTCCCTAAGGACCGCGCCGGGGCAGGGCCTGGGCGGCAGCAGGCGCATGCTTCGACAAGCTCAGCATGACGCGGCAAAGGGCATGTTGTGTGCCCTCACCACTTTCATATCTCTAACCAGCTGCAAAGCATGAGTCACTAGCGACGCCATTCTGAGCCTGTCGAAGCATGGGACCGCTGACCGCACGTTTCCATGCCTAGACGTTTCGGCTGTAGTCTGGCGCCGAGCCCTCGCCCAGCGACCCACCTAGCAGCCGAACGTCGAGGCATCCGACGCCAGCGACTGGTGATGGCCCCCCGCACCCCAACCCTCTCCCCCGCGAACGGGGGAGAGGGAGGGGCGATTCCATGCCCCGGCCCGCGAGCACGTGTGTCGCCCCACCACCACTGCTCGGGACGCCTGGCCACCTCGGCGCCCTCTGCGAGCGCCCCCGAAACCCCTCACCGCGGGATCGCGACTCGGTCGAACGACGGTCCGATCAGAAGCAGCGCGTACACGTTCAGCAGCAGAAACAGAAACGGCAGTACGAAGGAAAAGGCGATGCGGCGCTCCGGCAGCCACGCCGACCACCCCACCCCGAGAAACAGAGCCAGAGAGCTCAGTGCCGGCAGTAGATATCGAGCCTGCGCTTGGAAGTACGTCATGTTGAACCTGAGGAAGGCTAAGAACACCAGGGCGAACAGCAACCCGCACAGCGCCCAGCCTCGCCTAACCGCGGCATCGCCATCCCGAAGGCGAGCTCGTACCATCCCGCCCGCACACACCAGCAGCACGATCGCGCCAACGACATATATCCACCCCGGCAACAGCAGCATCGCATACCCGAACACACCGAACAACGAGCGGAGCGTCCACCACCCGACCCACTGCACCAGATACGCCCCTCCCCCGAACGCAGCGATGAAGGTCTCCGCCCGTGGCGAACCCGCGAACCCCTCCTCGAAGATCTTCATCCCGAGCGGGTCGCCGTAAAGCGACGCGTTCCGCGCGAGCCAAGGCGCTGCGATGACGCTGGCCACCAATCCAACGATCACTGCCAGGCCTAGCCGTTTCCCGACACCCTCCCCCGGCGTCGTGAGCAACACCGCCAGCACCGCGAAAGCCACCAGCACTACGCCGGATGTCTTGGTGAGGAGTGCCAGCCCGCACAGCACTCCGCAGCCGAGACCCTTCCGGTACGTCCAGCGCTCTTGCCCACCTTGCACGCACAGCAGCAGCACGGCGCAAGAAAGCAGGATCAGCAGCGGATCGTTGCTCACCGACGCGCTGAGTGCCACGTAGCTGGGCAAAAGTACGGCACAGGCGGTGGCTGCTATGGCCAAGACATCCGAGGCAACCAGACGTCTCATGGTGAAGTAACACAGCCATACAGTCGCCAGCGCGATTACGCTGGTGGCTAGCCGCAGCAGGAAACCTTCCGCCTTCGTGTCGTCGCCTGCGAGCGCCCCCACCGCCACCAACGACAAGTAGTAGAGCGGCGGTTGGTGGTTCTCGTAGCCCTCGCCGTCTCCCACTCGAAACACCGGGAAGCTGCGCTCGCGCAGAAGGTGTCGGATGTAGTTGACGTGCGCCCGCTCGTCCGGGGCCCCGATGTCCGGGATGACCTCGGCTACCCTGGTCCCCACGTCGCCCCCGATAGGCATCTCCAGTCCGCTGGGCACGTAGAAGCCGGCCGTTCGATACGGCGTCCGCAAGTTGTAGGCCGTGCACAACGCCAGGAACGCGACGCTGAGGAGGACCATCGGCCAGAGCGGGCGGGACCGACGAAGCATCTTTCCCAGCTTCTGCAGGAGGCGGTCCCGGTCCTGCCGAAGCGGGTGAGTGCGGCCGACATGGACCGCGAGGTGCCTCGAGAGAGGAAGCGGAGGAGCATATGCGTTTGACGATGTTCGCCGGGTTGCTGTTGATAGCAGGCTCGGCTATTGCCGATGATCCCAAGAACATGGCCTTCGAGCCGTCGCTCAAGACCGTCGCGATTTTCCAGGACGGTTTCGGCTACTACGTGCGTGAGGGAAGGGTGAAGCTGGAGGACGGCTGGGCCACCGCCAAGTCGGTGCCGACCGCAGTGCGCGGCACCATCTGGGTCTATCCGGGAGACCCGGCAGATTCCATCGAGCTGTTGCAGTCTGTCAAGAGCAACGTGATTGACGCCAAAGGCGCCGAGGCAATCAAGAAAGCGCTGGAGAACAAGATCGGACTCCAGCTCTCGATCGATGCTTCGGGCAAGAACTTTTCTGGCAAGTTGTCCAAGCTGCTGGACGACATGATCCTCTTGGACATCGGCGGTGCGTTCACCGCCATCCGGTATGACGCGATCCAGAAGATCATGCTGGTCGGGTACCCGCTGCGCATCAAATTGGCCACCGAAGACAAAGAGAAGGTGACCACCATCGGGATGAGTTACATCCAGGAAGGGGTTCGTTGGGAGCCGAGCTACGTGCTGGAGATGAAAGGGAAGGGGATGGGCACGCTGACCCTTCGGGGCAACATCCTGAACCTCCCTGAGGCACTCAGCTCGACCGACGTGCTGTTCGTGGTGGGCTCACCGCACCTGTCCAACCGCGGGCAGGGCGAGACGTTCGTCGCCGGGACAGAGCCCGCCGAATTGAAGGAGACCGAGAAGGGGGACGCAGGCTTTGCCACCAAAGCCCCCGGGATGACGGCGATGCCCCCGCCCCCGCTCGTCTCGTTGGCAGGCGAGGGCGCAGGCGAGCTGTTTTACTACACCAAGCCGAGCCTGTCTCTCGAAAAGGGCGACATCGCGATGGTCACCATCTTCCAACACACCACCCCTGTCACACCGCAGTTCGAGTGGCTGGCAGATGGCGACGAGTTGAGCTACATCCTCAAGATCGAGAACCGCTCCGGACAGCCTTTCACCAACGGCCCGGTATTCGTCATCGAGGACGGAAAGCCGGTTGGCCAGGAGACCATCAAGTACACACCGAGCGGCTCCTATGCTGAGTTGCGCCTAGCCCGCGGGATCGGATTGCGCACCGAGCGCACCGACGTCGAGGTAGAGCGAGGCAAGGTGGTGACCATCGGGCAGACCCAGTTCCTGCCCGTGATCATGAAGGGCACCCTGAAGGTCACCAACTTCCGGAAGGCCGACGCCCCGATCAAGATCACCCGAACCGTGCGTGGTAAGCTGACCAAGGTCGGAGGTGGCGGAGTCGTCAAGGACACTCAGGTGTTCACTGGCGACCCCAATGCGGTGTACAAAGTCGAATGGCAATCCGTGGTGCCCGCCGAAGGCACGCTGGTGCTCGAGTACGACTACGAGACCTATACGGCGGTGGCCAAACTCGGTGGCCCTCCGGTCCCTGGCGGCCCCGACGGGTTCTAGAGTAGCTCGGACATAACGGCCTCGATGCCGTCCAACATCGCATCGAGTGTGTAGTGGCGCTCTGCGTAACTCCGCAGAGCGCCACCCATCTTACGGCGCAGTTCTTCGGAGGTCAGCAGTGCCTTCAGTGCGTCGGCGAGGTCGTCCACACTGCCAGGACGGATGGTGAGTGCCATCTGCTCGCCGGCTAGTTCGGAACCGAGCCCTGCGCGATCCGATGCAATCACCGCGAGCCCCATGGCCGCCCCCTCGACCAGCACATAGGGATGGCCCTCGTACCGCACACCTGGCAGCAGCAGAATGTCCGAAGCAGTGTAGTACGGTAGCGTCGCCGTCTGAGGGACCTCGCCGGCGAACCGAACGGTCTCGTCGAGTCCCAGGGAAGTGGCCAGTGAACGGAGCCGTTGCTCGTCGGGCCCGCCACCCACGACGAGCAGCAGGCACGGTGCCTCTCGATGGATGCGTCCGATGGCCGATATGGCGAGGTCGAATCCTTTGTCCGGCGCGAGTCGACCGATGCACAAAGCGATCAGAGCGTCGCTCGGCAGTCCGAGCTGTCGTCGTGCATCCAGCCGATCGGATCCAGAGGGCATGGGCGGCAGCGGTATGCCATTCCTAACCACGCGCAGGTTCTCGGAAGGAGCAAGATAAACCGCTGCCAGGTGATCGGCCACGTACTGGCTGACGCACACCACTCTCTCTGCGGCGAAGTTCTGCCGCGCTCGCGTGAGCGAGCGTAGCATTGCGGGCACGCGCTGTGTTACTAGTCGTAGATAGCGCCCCGGACCCCGATCGAAGGCGATGATGGATAGCTCTTCGGACAGCTCCGTACCGTGAATGAACATGACAGCCGGCGGACGCTGAGGCGGACGCAGCTTCTCGAGGGCCATCGCCGCGGATCGAGACTCCACTAACATCAGATCGAAGGAAGGGTCGCCGGCAAGCGCCTGGGTAACCGCCTCATTGAACTCCCGGGAATGGAGCCCGGGTGCAGTATCTGCGAAGTAACGAATGGCGACTTTGCCATTCGACTGGCACGAAGACTCAGTGGGATGGGAGGTAGTCCAGACTGTCACCGTGTGCCCGCGCGCCGCTAACCCCTCCGCCACGTCCCTTGCGTGCCTCTCCATCCCGCCGACTCGATGGGTTGTATACGCGCGGGTGACGAGTAGGAGACGGAGCGGGGGCAGTTCGCCGGGAATCACGCCGCTTCAGAGGCTTCGGTCCTAATGCGTGCCTGTTCCTCGAGGTCACGCCTTGCCGATGCCTCGGCCAACCCTGCTACGACCACCACAGTCGTGATCGGTGGTCCGAGGAAGAAGTTGGGTTGCACCCAAGAGCTCGCTAACATGGCAAGCATATAGGCGACAAATCCCCAGACGAACCCACGCGCGTAAGGATTGCGAAGTCTACGCACTCGCCTCAGGTTGGTGACGATCCAAACCACGAACATACCGAGCAGCACACCGGCTGTGAGCAGTCCGCCAGTCGCGAGGATGTACACGTAGGAGTTGTGCATATATGGCTGATAAACGATCTTGTGCGCTCCCAGTGGTGTCTCCTCGTACGTTCTGCGCAGGTACTCACCCGGACCCTGCCCAAGGATTGGATGTTCATAGAATCGAGGCAAGGCTTGTTCGACCTCGCGCATTCGGTCGCGATATCCGCCTTCCTCGTACTCGTAAGGATCGAAGGTCTGTATGAACCGGATGCCGATCTGCTCCCCCACGTGCATGACCTTGTCACCCAGAGGCGGGATCACCACAGCGGCCGCGAAGAAGATCGCCGTAAGCCAGAACGCATCCTTGAACGCCCGCCATCGAGCCTGCCGTGGTGCGAACAGCCAGAGCGTTGCCAGACCGATCAGCACTCCCACGTAGGCATTCCTACCTTTGTTCATGCCTACGGCAAGCATGAAGGCCAGCATCGCGAGCAGGTACAGCCTCTTCTTCTTTTCGTCGTCCAGGTGCAGGTAGAGGGCGAAGCACACCAGAGTCATGGCTACCATCAACATTGAGCTGGGCAGACGCACTGCAAGCCCGGCCCCGCGCGCACTGACGTCTACCAACCCGAACAGGTGTCCCCAACCACCGGCACCAAAGAAGAAGAAGTAGTAGGTCTGGCAGGCAGCGACGCCGGCGCCGATGAACAGCACCCACAAGAAGGCACGGAGACGTTCCGGATTACGTAGGTAAATGATCATCGGCAACAGCAGCAGGTAGTGACACATCTTGCCGTACTGGTCCCACGTATACACCCAATCGCGATTCAGAAGGAACTGGGAGCGAAATATCTGAGCAAGCACCACCAAGTAAAAGAGGAGCACGGAGACAAACACGGCATCCCCAGAAGCCCGTTCTTGCTTCCCCTGACGCAGATGTTCCCAAAACGCGAAGACCAGCAGTGCTGCCAGCACCACCTCCTGCGTCTCGAAGACGTTGAACTTCAACATCATCGAGCTGAACGCACCGAAGCCGAAGATGGTAGCGTTTAGGATGAGAACAACGCCAATGAGCGAGTCCGGAGCCCGGGCTACCAACACGAAGGCGAGCAGACCCGCCACGAAGCCGATTGCCATACGTAACGGCTTGCCTTCCAGGTCCTCCATCAGATACAGCAAGACCCCAGCCGCGATGAGGCACAGAACCGCGAGCAGGAGGTTGAACCGCGCCTCGCGGCTTACGGCATTGAACCAGCCGCGCCGCTGCTTCGCGACCGACAGCCGCATGTTGTGAGTTATCTCGGCTAACTGGTGCTGAATCGACATGGGCGGACCCTAGCTCTTGATCGCCTCCGGCAACGTGGTTTTCAACACAGCAAATATCTCGGATGCAAAGCTCCTGATCTTCTCCAAATCATCCTCTTGCGACGTCTCGGTGGGCACGATGAACCGGATGAAGTAGCCCTGGCCCGCCGATATCCCGAGGCTCTTCGCAGCGAACAGCGACATCTTGATCACGAACGGATTGGCCGTGTAGCCGAACGGGCCGATGAAGAAGTAGATCGCAGTGGCCTTCACCCCGCTCGTATTGGTCATGGATAGCACGTTGACCGGTATATCCTTGCCCAGCGCATCGATCCGCAAGCTTCGCACCGCCGGCGGGTCCAGATTCCAGCCCTGGTTGCGGAAGCAGAGCTGTGGGTCGTGAAATGCATCAGACGACCGCCCGGAAAGAAACACGAAATCGATCCACGGAACGCCCGGACCCTCATACACCGACCACACGATGCCATCTGGGTGGAGTGCGTCCCACACTTCCCTCATGTCGCTGGTGTGGCGAGCGTAAAAACCGCCGACGCTCTTCGGGACTCGCTCGACGTAGTACTCCTGATTGGGTGCCTGGTACCGTCGAACCGGGGTCACGGCGACGGCGATCGTGCACAACGCCATGACGACAAAGATGTGCACTACGTGCTTTCTTACTCTTTCCATCCGAGCAACCTCGCAAGTCCGAATAGCGCACCGTATGCCAACACTAACTCCAGGTAGCTACCCCAGTCGTGAAACAGTTTGCCAGCGGCGTCGCCGAAGTGTTCGCCGAAGATGCCGATCATCCCGACGCGCCAGCTGTTCACGATGAGCGCGACGGGAACCAGAACGAGGAACATGATGATCGACCGCCACCAGTTGAACCTCGCTATCGAACAGAAGAACAACCCGAACATCAAGAGCGCCATCGTTAGCTTGAAACCGCTACAGGGCACCCCGACTTCCATCTGGTAGTTGTCCAGCGTTATCACCGAGTTGTTTACCATGTGCGGCTCGTAGCCTAAGAAGTCGAGCATCTTGACCGCTAACTTGGTGGAATACACCTGACCCGAGTTCGTCATCTGACTGAAAACGAGGTCGGGGAGAGGCAGCATGAAGCCAACGAGAATGATCGGAATGAGCAGAGCGCGGGTCACTTTTGTTCCCAGCACATACAGGCACGAGCCGAACAGGAACACCATGAAGCCGAACTGCCGAACCACCTGGCTGTCTACACGACTGCCCCACCAGCCCACCAGCGCGCCAAGCACGACGATGGCAATCGCCCATGTGGCAGGCTGCACACTTACCTGACGTAGATCGTCCCAGCGGCGCCACAGCATGTAGCCGACCAATAGCGGTACGAAGATGCCATGCTGGTAGTAGCCCGTATCCTTGAACCACTGCTGCCAGGCATACTCCCACATTTTCCAAAAGGGAGCAATGGCGGCGAACAAGAGCAGCGCGATCAGCACCCAATCACGCGTCTCCAGCTCTGGGATCTTGAGCTGAAACTTGCGCTTCTCAGGCTTGCCCTGCTCTACGGCGGTCTCTTCCGTTATCGGTTCTTGCGAAATGTCCATAGGCGGTTCATGAAGAAGTTCCAGAACATGACGATCATGATAGCGATGAGCTGATAAATCAGCACCTGAATCGGCGACGGTCGGACCCCTGTCGGTGGCATCAGCCCATAGACGATCATCGCCCTCAGAGCCATGCCCGTATACGAGACGAACAGAAACCTGCGTATCTGTCGGATTGCCAAGTCATGCTCGATTGCGCGAAACGTCCACCTGCGGTTCCAGTAGAAGCTGTTGGCGGTGCCCACCACTCCGCTGGAGATCACACTCGCCATCGCCGCAGCGGTCCTCTGCAGGTCCAGCGCGATGCCCACCGGGTCGGTCAGAAAGAACGCTGCCCGAGCCATCGCATAAGGAATCGCCGGCAAGACGAACCACAAGAGCTTATACGTCAGCAGATCCAGCACAGTGCTCGAAGCACCGACCACCGCGAACTTCACGAACTGGCGGCGAGCCTCCGGCTGCCGCTGTACCCACGCTCGGACCCCGGTCATCTCCGTCATGCTGGGCGGTAGACTACCATTGACCACGTCATTCCACTCCCGTCTTGCCCAGCAACATCGCGAGAATGGCGACCAGGACCCATAAACCAACGGTCAGCAAGAGATGAGGATCCTGAAATAGCAGCTTGTCCGGGCTGCCCCCCTCACGCTGGGAGTATAGGTGGTATAGGTACCTTAGTACCCCGTAGAGAACGAACGGAATGGTCAGCATCAGATACGGGTTGGACCGACCCGTCGTAGACTGGATCGTGTATAGCGCGTAGGACATTACGGTGCACGCTGCGCTCACCACGACCGCATGATCCAGCAGGCTGGCGGTGTACTCCCTAAGCACGTTCCGGTGCCCGCCGCTCTCCCCTCCCAACGACAGCAACTCGTGCCTCCGCTTGCCGAACCCCAAGAAGAGTGCGAGCATCATCGTGCACAGAAACAGCCAAGGCGAAAACCGTACGTCCAGAACAACTGCGCCGGCAAGAGCTCTAAGCACGAAGCCGGCTGCGACCAGAAAGACGTCGAGGATCACGACCTGCTTTAGCGCGTAGGTATATGCGCCTTGCAGCACGAGATACAGAAGTCCAACGGCGCCGAAGCCTATGTCGAGAGCGAAGCCGAGCGCGATGCCGACCGCCAAGAGCGCCACTGCCATGCCGACCGCGAGACCGACGGAGACACGGCCGCACGCGATGGGCCGTCTGCTCTTCTCGGGGTGCAACGCGTCCCGCTCACGGTCGCGCACGTCGTTCAGAAGGTACACCCCGCTCGACAGCGCGCAGAACAGGGCGAAGGCTGCGAACGAGCGAAGCACCAGCTCGGGCTTCGCAAAGCTCCCGCTGAAGATGAGCCCGCCGAACAGCAGGAAGTTCTTCGCCCACTGCCTGGGCCGCATAGCCACGAACAAGGCAAGGGGCAAAGGCTTTGCGCCCATGATGACCTGCTCTCTCGCCGCTTGCGCAGTTTCAGCCACCGACCGCCTCCGTCGGGACCACGCTCTCGTGAACGATTCGCGAGATTCCCTCAGCCAGCGACACGGCAGGCGAAAAGCCCAGCTCGTGGCGGGCGCGTGAGATGTCGGCGACGCTCTCTCGTATGTCTCCCTCGCGCTCCCGTAAGAACTCCGGTTGCAGCGACGTGCCCAAGCTGCGGTTGATCTCCGCAATGAGGTCCAGCAGGCTGCAGCTCATGCCCGATGCCACGTTGTACACGCCGGGAGCGAGGTCGGGACGCCCCAGTGCACCGATCAGCGCTCGGGCCACGTCGCCGACGAACACGAAATCGCGGCGCTGATGGCCGTCACCGAACACCTGTGGTGGCAGCCCTTGCATCATCCGGGAGAGAAAGATGGGAATCACGGCAGCATAAGGCGAGTCGTGCCGTTGCCGCGGCCCGTACACGTTGAACAGCCGAAGACACAGCGTCGGCACCGAAAACGTGCGGCTGTACAGCGAGGCGAGCTGCTCGCACGCCAGCTTGCTGGCACCGTAGGGCGACAGGGGGATCGTCGGGGAGTCCTCGGACTGCTTGCTCCCTACTGGCTCCCCATACACGGCAGCCGAGCTTGCTATCACGCAACTCCTCACACCCGCGCGACGAGCCTCTTCCAGCACTGTTAGAGTGCCCATCACATTGACCGAGTAGGTGTGCAGGGGATTGCTCAGCGAATCGGGAACCGAGATGTCTGCAGCCAGATGAATGATGCCGTCCACTCCCTCGACAGCGACACGAACCGCATCTTCGTCGCGGATGTCCCCACGCTGGAACTCCAAGTCGCCGACCAGACCGTCCAGCGTGTCCGTCGAACCCGTGGACAGATTGTCCAGCACCCGAACGGCCTTACCAGCACTGAGCAGCTGCTCGACGACGAAACCTCCGATGAACCCGGCTCCGCCCGTTACCAATACTCGATTCAACCGATACCCCTATACCGTTGCCCGCGATGAGCACCACTGTCCCACCCGGCTAGTATGCCCCTTGTCCCTTCAGCACCGCAGGAATGGTCAACAGCAAAATCTTCAGATCGAGCCAGAATGACATGTGCTCTATGTAGAACTTGTCCAGCCGCACCCAGTCTGCGAAAGACAGATCGCTGCGGCCGCAGATCTGCCACAGGCAGGTGATCCCGGGCGTCACGCAGAGCCGGACGTAACTCTCCTCGTCGTACTTCTCCACCTCACGCGGTAGGGGCGGGCGCGGTCCTACCAAGCTCATTTCCCCGCGCAACACGTTGATCAGTTGCGGGAGTTCGTCCAGACTGAACTTGCGCAGCGTACGACCAATCGGCGTGACCCTCGGATCGTTCTTGATCTTGAAGATAGGCCCGTCCTTCTCGTTCAACCCGGCGACTTCTCGAAGCCGTTGCTCCGCGTCCATGTACATCGAGCGGAACTTGAGAAACATAAAGGTCCGCCCACGAAGTCCCACTCGGGGCTGCTTGAAGATCACCGGGCCGGGAGAAGTCAACTTGATGGCCAGCGCAATGCCCGCCATGAGAGGGAACAGCAGTAACAGCAAAACGGCAGAGCCCGTCACGTCCAGCACCCGTTTGAACACCCGGTACTGCACATGGCGATAGGGTATCCGGCCTTCGAAAACGGAGACCGTCTGTGCCTGCGCCGCTCCCTTTGTCAGTCTCATATTCATGCATAGGTGGTGGCGCCGCGTGTGCCGCGGCGCCACCCAAACCAACTAAACCTCGTCGTCCTCGTCGTCCGCCTCGACCTCTGGCCGACGCGGTGCCTCGGCTTTCTCCCGTTTGGGCTTGTCGAGTGCAGGCCTCTCGGCAGGTGTGCTCGTCATCTCGCGCGCCATTAGCGAGGCCTCATAAGCGCGTCGGTAGGTGATGTAGCCGGAGCAGTCCTCGGGCCGAACCTTGTTCAGTGCCACTCCGATGATGTTGATGCCCAGGCGTTCCAGTCGCTTGTGGAACTCCATCTCGCTGATCGTTGCCGGAGAACCTGCTTCGTGAACGAGCAGCACGTTCTGAAGCGTTCCAGCAAGCACGTCGGCATCTGCAAACGCAGAGCCCGCCGGGCTGTCGAAAACCACGAAGTCCGCAGCCTTCGACACCTGCTCGATGAAGCGCTCTAGCCCGACGTCGCGCAGCAGCCTGACCGGGTTGGCCGGCGGCTTGCCCGCAGTAATCAACAGCAGCCCGTCCACCGGCGTCGGCATGCACACATCCTCGATAGCTGCAGTACCAGCGAGGATCTCAGCTAGGCCAGCGCGGTTCTCCACGTCGAAGTGGCGGTGGAGAGACGGCTCACGCATGTCGCCATCCACCAGCACGACCCGCGAACCGTCCCTCGCCAGACTGACCGCTAGATTCGCAGCCACCGAGCTGCGCCCGACATTCGGTTCCGCGCTCGCAACCACGATAGCCGGCCCTTGCAACCGATTCCGCATCTCCACGATGTTTGTGGACAACACTTGGAAAGAAGACGCGAGCGGTGATGCCGTCTCGGTCGTCTTCGGGAGCTGTGCCTGCCGAGTGCGTGGAAGCGATCCGATGACCGGGTAGCCCAGAGCGTTCTCCGCCTGCGTCGGGCTGTATGCACCGGCGTCGAACTGACCGAGAACGAGGACCAAGCCAACAGACAAAGCGAAGCTGAGGCCGAACGCGATGGCAATCTTGATCAACGTCTTCTTCGGAATCACCCGGACGAATGCATCGTCCACCATGGTCAGGCGGACGTTCTTGGCGTCCTCTTCCTTGATCTTCGCCTCGGTCAGACGAGTCTGGAGCAAGTCGAGGTCGCGTTGGCGTGAGACGTACTCCGCCTCGATCAAAGCGAGGCCGCGCTCCTTCTCGGGCACCTGCTGCAGCTTCCGTTCGATGTCCTCCAGCTGTAACTCGAGTACGGCCTTCCTGGCCCGTGCAGCGACGATGCTCGCTTCGGTAAGGTTGACGTTCCTTTCGGCCTCCGCCAACTCTGAGCTTCGCGTTTCGGACTTCCCAGATAGAAGGTATGCCTCCTTCGCTCGGAGCAACTCCGCCTCTTTCTCCATCAGCGCCTGCTTCTGCTCCGCCAGCTCGCGCATGCGAGGGTGGTTAGGGCCATACGTCTGGAGACGCGCCGCCAGCTCCGCCTCGACGGATGCAAGCTGGCGCTTGATCTGATCATAGACCGGGTTCATTGCCTGCGCCGTGGCGGTCGGGATGAGAGGTTGCTTGAGGCCTTCGGCTTTTACGGCTTGATACACTGCCTGCGAGCGCTGCGACATTGCCAAGTCGCGCTCGGCCTGGTTCAGCTGCGAAAGCGTCTCGCCGCGCAGGTTCACGAGGCTCGATGTAGAAGCTTGCAGCGCCACCGCCTCGTTCTGCGCCGTGTAGTTCTTTCTTCGCTCCACGACGTCTGCAAAGTCCTGCCTCGCCTTCGCCAGCATCGCCTCGATGAACTCGCGCTCTCTCAGACCCGCGGCGCTGTTCAGCTCGATGTAGTGGTCGCGGAAGTTCCTGTAGAGCCGGCTAATGCCAGCCATAGCAGCGTCCTGCGAATCCGCCTTGAAGTGGATTCGGATCAGCTCTGAACCACGTACCGGCTCGATGTCCACCGCAGAGGTGAACTCCAGAATGGCTTCGTTGAACTGCTTCGTGCCGGCAGCCGGATTGGACTTGGGCTTCCACTCGCCTGCCTGCACGAGATCGAGAAACGTCTTCTGCAACACGGTCCAGCTCGTGATCGTGTTGATGAGGTTATTCAGCCTCGTCTCCACGTCCACGGTCTGCACCCCCATGGTCGGGTAAATCTCCACGTTCGTGCGTGGGTCCACCCGCTTCTCGGTAATGGTCACGAAGCCGTCATACATCGTGGGAGAGAAGATGGAGATCGCCGCCGTGATCAAGCAGATGGGGATTACGATGATGGCAACCAACCACCAACGGCGTCGAACTGGCGCTAGGAACTGAAGAATTCCACTTTGCACTGAGCCGCCCCCTACCTAACCTATCGCAGTGCGTCGGTCACGGCGTCGAAAGGCCGATTCCGAAGCGTGATAGTGATGATGTAAATTGCGTTCGCGAGGTCGCGGATGTTGCGCAGGTCGATGTTGTTCGTTCGGGGCACCACCAGCGTGTCCATCTTCTGCAAGACCAAGTCCTTATTGATGTCCTTGATCGCATCGAACAGGTTAATCGGAATCTGGGTCACTTTGGCGGGGTCGTACGGGTCTTTCCTGAGCAGAGTGATGGCGCTCAGCCGTCCCCGCTCTGGAATGCCGCCGCGGGCCGCCGCAATCGCATCCGTCACTCTCATCCCTTCGCGGTACACCTGTGGCCCTGGATTGTTGACCTCCCCGATGACGGTTATGAAGTTCTGCTCGTCCCGCGGAACGGTCAGCACGTCCCCGTCCTTCAGTTCGTAGTTCTGGTCATCCCGCACGTCCTGTAGAAGGAACCGCAGGTTCACAGGGATGCGCTCGTTGCTGTCTTTGCGCTGAAGAACAGCCCGTCGGGTGTCTGCGGCGCCGTAGATCGGACCGCCTGCCATGCCGATGAGGTCGCGCAGACGTTGCCCTGGCCTGAACTCGTACGCATTCGGCCTTTGCACCGTGTCTTGACCGACCACCGTTGCCAGCGGCTTGCGGAACGACTCGATCGTGATGCTAACCTCGGGAGCTACGAAGTAGCCACCCGCCTTCAGCCTGCTGACGATCTCCTCCTGAACCTCGGCTACCGTCCGCCCGCGAACCAGCACCCGGCCGATGTAAGGATAATCGATGTAACCATCCCCGCCGACTGTCGCCCGGATGTTTCGCTCCGGCTCCTGAGCCAGCGACACGAAGATCTGATCGTAGTCTTGGAACCTATAATCCTTGTCGGGCTGCTGCGAGTGGCCTGCCGCCACGAGCCCTGCACAAACCAAAACTGCAGCCAACCAACGCATTAAGACCTCCATCCGTGCGCCCTGTACCGGGTTATGGCGACGGCAAGCCGGCGCCTCATGCTGCGCCCACGAGACGCTATCCGGTTCGATTTTCGGGAATTCGACGTCTCTGGCGCAGGCGACACGCGATCCTGTACGGTCGGGCGAACCCATTCGTTACGCTCAGCGCCGCCTATTCTAGCCGTTCCCGCAGTATTAGGCAAGTGCTCGCCCGCACTGTCCCTCGCATAGGGCAAACTGCTGGAATCACTTTACTTAGAACGATTTGAGAGGCTTCACCCGTCCGTATACTTAGAGAATGTGCGGCATCGCGCTCCGAGGGACCGGGAGGATGCGGCGCCAAAAGGTGTACGAGAGTGAAAAACGCGAAGCGAGGCTTTACGCTCATCGAGCTGTTGGTGGTGATCGCGATCATCGCGATCCTGGCCGGCATCCTGTTCCCGGTGTTCTCGCAGGCAAGGCTGAAAGCCCATCAGGCTGCCTGCCAGTCCTACCACAACCAAGGCGTCAAGGCGGCAATCATGTACGCCAACGACTACGACGACTACCTCTTCCCGGCCAACAAAAAGGGCTTCTTCGACACCACCTGGGGCCTCACGATCCCGGCAGGCAACGAGGATGTCGCTTGGCCGACCCTCCTTCAGAGCTACATGCGGAGCTACGAGATCTTGATCTGCCCCGGCGACCCGGACGATAATCACGTCCGCAACCCCCGCAACGTCAGTGAAGTCAGCATCCCAGCGAACCGCCCCTATCTGCGCCGGTATTGCGAAGGCTTTCACACCAATCTAGGCTACAACTACAACTGGCTGGCCTATCAAACCGGTACGGCACAGGCCCCAACGACCTGGCTGGCATCCGTCTCGGGAGTGGTGGCTCCCGCGACGACCCTCATCTTCGTGGACAGCATCTATGGCCGCACCAGCGACGGCTCGCCTACCGGCGGAGGCTGCTTCGTGGTGGACTCGCCCTTCGCACCCACCACCATCCGAAAGCCCGTAGGCATGATCCCACCGTTCTCGACTACGCAGCTCGGTTGGGCCTGCTACTCGGTGGCCCGCGGTGACCCGAACAACGCGGCTTGCTCCACCTCACCCATAGCCTTCGGCAAGGCGTTCCCGTTCCATCCGTTCGGCGAAGGCTTCACCGTGGCGTTCCTGGACGGGCACGTGAAGAGCGTCCGAGTGGCCACCCTGGTGGACGGCATGAACGCGAACTACGACAACGTGATCGACTACGACCGCTTCCTCTGGGACACCGTAGAGTAGGCCAGCTCGTTCTCGCCGGATTGGCCCGACGAGGCGGCGCATCCTGCGCCGCCTCGTCGCTTCCATGCCTAGACGTTTCGGCTGCCGTCTGGCGCCACGCTATCGTGCAGCGACCACCCGAGCAGCCGAACGTCGAGGCAACCGAGGTTTTCCATGCCTGGACGTTTTCTCCATGCCCCGGCCCGCGTCCGCCACTTGGCGTCACCTCGGTCACGAAGCGAACCCAAGGACCGCGCCGGGGCGAGAGACGGAACCCCCGCGTCTGTGCGCCCTCGCCGTCGGCATGGTGGCGGCCTCCGATGCAACGTCTGCGGCTTGCGGTTGCATGCTTCGACAAGCTCAGCATGACGAGTAGGAGTGTGACGGGAAGGGCGTGACGGGTAGGAGTGTCGCGGGAAGGGTGTGACGGGTAGCCGGTGCGGCGGGAAGGGTGTGGCGGGAAGGGTGTGACCAGTAGGAGTGTGACGGGAAGGGTGTGGTGGGTAGCCGGTGCGGCGGGTAGGGTGTGACGGGTAAGGTGTGATGGGTAGGGGTGTGGTGGTAGCCGGTGCGGCGGGAAAGGTAGACGGTCAGGGGTGTTCGGTGTTGGCGTTGCCAGGTGTCGAGCCCGAACGATGTCATCGGAAGCCGTCCACCGGTCGCAACCAATACCGTCCTGCTGAGCTTCGTCATGCTGAGCCTGTCGAAGCATGACCTCGTCGCCGCGCACTCCATGCCTAGACGTTTCGGCTGCCGCCTGGCGCCACGCTATCGTGCAGCGACCACGCGAGTAGCCGAACGTCGAGGCAACCGAGGTTTCCATGCCTGGACGTCCCATGCCCCGGCCCGCGTCCGCCGGTTGGCAGCACCGCGGTCACGAAGCGAACCCAAGGACCGCGCCGGGGCACGGACAAGTCCTTCCCGCGAAGACAGGAATCCAAGAGAACCCTCTCCCCATCTCACCGAGGGTCTCTCCTGACCGGGGCAGTAACAGCGCTACGCGGCTCCGGCGGGCCTACCTTCCTCGCTCCAGCAGGTCCACCTCCTGGACCGTCCCTCGCGCGACATCCACCCGCCACGTCAGGATCTCGTGCGGCCCGAATGCCACTCGCCACTCCATGCCCGCGGATGGAATCGCAATCCGTGCACCGGTCGGGTGCCCCGTGGTCTCGTAACCTCGCACTATGAGGCCCCCCCCGTCCTCGGCTCTTTTCAGCACCGATAGTAGTATGTTGCTAGGTTGTGCGAACAGCCCCGCCCACTCGGACGGCAGGGTACCTTCGTGTACGTACTCGTTCACACATATGGGAGGGCAGTTCAGTTCCCAAGCCCGAGCCGGCAGGGCAGCTTCCTGCCATGTGCCTGCATGGGGTAACAGTCGGAAGACGAACTCGTGGAGGCCGAGATCCTGATAGCGATACCTCTGCGAGGCACTCGGTTCGCTGGGATCGTGGTGCGCGAAAATGGGACTACGCAAGACAGTCGCGCGCATCGTGGCGCCTTGCGCATCGAAGCCGTACACCCCATCGTTAAGCAGGCCGATGCCGTACGGTATGGTAGTACCGTCCAGGGACGTCGCGTTACCACTCAGGTCCATCCACTGACCACCAGGTTGCTCGGTACCATCGCAAGGTCTCTCTGCGCAGCCGTATGGTACCTCGTAGGTGGCAGTGGGTTCGCGAAGGGCGAGTGGTAGTGCTAGCTTGAGCGCCCTCCTCTGCTCGCGCCAATCCACCGACAGCCGGCATTCGATCACGTCTAGTCCAGCATAGACATACCAGCGCTGGGTGGCATAGGATCGTCCGTAGGCGCTTTCCACGCGAAGGCACGCTCGAACCGGCCCCCGCTCCTCTACCGCCACCTCCGCGCCCTCGAAACACCCGATGGTGTGCCCCAGCGAGTCGCACCCGTGCCCCCACGTGTCGCCCTGATCGTCCAGCACACACAAGCTGACAGGACCGCTGAGAGCAGCGACGCCGTGCTCCTTGTCCAATAGGTTCACCAGTCCGCCCTTGCGCGGGTCGAACTCGAGCACCCAGCGATCGCTTTCTATGGCATAAGGGGTGACCACCATAGCGCTCTCAGTGGTGGCAGTGGGCAGCTTGCGATAGGTGCGGTAGCCGAGTGGGGGCAGGTCGGCCACGAAGCAACTGCGCCTTCTGCGTGTTACGGTCTCGCCTTGCACCTCTTGGATGGGCGTAGGGTTGCCGTCTTCGTCGCAGAGCGCCGGATCCAGTCCCTCCACCTCGATAGGTGTACGGACCGGCCAGGGCAGGCTGTTGAACACGATCAGCGCCTCTCCCTCGCCACGGGTGTCGACCGTAGCGGCGATGGTGTGTGTGGCTAGAACGATCTCCTTCTGCGCCTGAGTGGCTGCGGTGCCGAAAAAGTCGCGGGAATCCTGATAGGCCGTCGGCAGGCTGGTGCCTGCTAACACGTCGTGGAACTGGTTGGTCAGCAGGTGCTGCCATGCATCGGCGAGGTCGCGTGGCTCCCTGCCCACAGCGAGACAGGCCATCGAAGAAAGACGTTCTGCTGCCATCAGCAGGTGTTCCACCCTTCGGTTGTGCCGCTTGGTTTCGGAGTGCGCGGAGTAACACCCACGAGCATGATACTGCAACTCGCTATCCACGACAGGTGGTTGTACACCACTATCACGTATGGCTTGCGCAAGGCCTGACAGTGTGCCGAACTCGACCGGCTCGCCCGCGGCTCGTAGCCGCTGTATTAGCTCTATGTGTGCCTTAGTCGGTCCTCCACCGTGGTCCCCCACGCCGTAGAACATTGCGTAGTCGCCGGTCCACGTGTCTGCATGGTGTAAGGTGCTATGGAAGTAGTCGGACGCGTCCGACGGGTCCGACCCCCACATCCACGGGGAGTTGTAGTCGTAAAGTCTGATCGCTGACACCTCGGAGCCGTCCGGGCCTCGCCACGTGAACACCGGGGGTAGGTCCATCTCCTCGGGTCTCGGCCGCATGAAGACGTAGGTGGTATAGCCTGTCTTTGCCAGGATCTGCGGCAGGGTAGCCGGGTGCCCGAAGGTGTCCGGGTTGAAGCCGACACTGACATCGGCCCCGAACCGCTCGTGGATGTACTTCTTGCCGTACAGCGCCTGCCTCACTAGGGACTCGCCGCACGGGATGTTGGCATCCGGCTCCACCCACCAACCACCCGCGATCTCCCATCGCCCCTCTTGCACCCGCTCGCGAATCTCGCTGAACATCGCGGGGTCCACTTCCTCGATCAGGCGGTAGAACCAGGCGGAGCTCGCCGAAAAGCGAAAGTCCGGATACTCGTTCATGCGGTCCAGCGCGGAGCGCCACGTCGCGCGGATAGTCTCGAGCCCTTCCGGCCAGCGCCATAGCCACACCGGGTCTATATGCGCGTGCCCGATTGCATGCAGTTTCTTCGCCATCGGTATCCTCTCTAACCCCCGCTCACTTCGGGAGTGCACTCTGGGAGTGCGCGAGCCTGCTCGCGCTTTTCACCATCGCTTTGGGAGTGCGCGGGCCTGCCCGCGCTTTTCACCATCGCGGGCCTGCCCGCGCTCTGCCCTATCTTGGAGCCAGCGGCCCAGCGCGGCCTCGCCCCTTCCCCCTTCGCGGTATCATTCGTTCAGACCTTCACAGTCCGGAACCAGGAGGCGCGACGATGTACAAGGTGGTTCTGCTTCGGCATGGCGAGAGCGTGTGGAACAAGGAAAACCTGTTCACCGGCTGGACGGATGTGGACCTGTCCGAGAAGGGATTCGAGGAGGCGCACGAGGCCGGACGCACGCTGAAGCGCGAGGGCTACGTGTTCGACATCGCTTACACGTCTGTACTGAAGCGCGCCATTCGCACGCTGTGGATCGTGTTGGACGAGATGGACCTGATGTGGATACCTGTCATCAACTCGTGGCGCCTGAACGAAAGACACTACGGGGCTCTGCAGGGGCTCAACAAGTCGCAGACCGCGGAGAAGTATGGCGAAGAGCAGGTGAAGATCTGGCGACGCAGCTATGACGTGCCACCGCCCGCGCTGGACCCTTCGGACGAGCGCTTCCCCGGCCACGACCCACGCTATGCAGAGCTAACAGACGACCAGCTACCCCGTGCCGAGTGCCTAAAGGATACCGTTGCGAGGTTCCTTCCCTTTTGGCATGAGAATATCGGTCCCACGGTGAAATCCGGCAAGCGTGTTATCATCGCGGCACATGGTAACAGCCTGCGCGCGCTGGTGAAGTACCTGGACGACGTGTCGGACGAAGACATCGTCGGGCTGAACATCCCCACCGGCATTCCGCTTGTGTACGAGCTGGATGCCGACCTCCGCCCTCTAGACCGCTACTACCTGGGCGATCCCGAGGCCGTCGCCGCAGCCCAAGCCGCCGTCGCCGCCCAAGGCAAAGCAAAGTCGTAGTCCCACCCCCTACTTACCACTTCAAAAGGGAAGAGCCCCCTCCCTCTCCCTCCCCAAGGGAGAGGGCTGGGGTGAGGGTTGTGCGGTGCCGCGGCCATGTCGCGAATAGCCAGATTCAAGAGTGCAACTCCGACCAGAGCGCCCGCACGTCCGTTTACTAGCTCCGGGGCGGGATAGGCCTCGACCGCGACGTTAGCGACTCGCCGGATGTCGGACCGCCGCCTTCGGAGGCTCGTCACAGGGGGTGCTGCCCTGGTCGAGGAGCGAAGAAGGAGTCCGCAAGCCAACCTCGAATAACCTGCCCGTATCCTGTATGACGGAGGGATTGTACGGGAGTGGAAGCGGGTGGTCTATTTGCATCGGACACTGTTACGGCTGACCAGGAGCCAATCCAGGGTGAGCTGTTCCTTGAGCCGGCTTTGGCGGAGCTTGAGGACGGACTGAAGGATGCTTTGAGCCAAGCAGCCAAGGTCAGTAGCGCGCTGAAGCAGTGGCGGAAGTCTTGCGCGGTGGGCCACATGGCGCAGATCAAAAAGAACGCTGAGACTGCACGTGATGCCGCAACGCGTCTCCAGGAAGCGGTAGCGGCCTTATCCAGATGGAGCTTTGATGTCGAGCGATACCTCCAGGAAGGCCACTGGCAGAAGGAGATTGCCAGTGCGCTGCAAGAGAGGCACGGTATGCGAGCGCGTATTGAAGGAAGCGAGTTGGTGAGTACGCCGGTCGCCCTGCGCGCCCGACCCGCAGACGGGGCTCTTTCACAGGGCAAGAAGCGCGTGCCAGAGATCAGGCCCTCATTCGTTGCGGATAGGTTGGCGTCAACGCGCCGGCGGCTTCAGGAAGCTAAGACTGCGGAGTTGCTCGAGGCACTGTACGGCGCATGGAAAGCGAGACGTAATCCGCAGACCCAGCTCTTGGGCTTGAAGGAAGCCTACGAGGTCTTCTGCTTGGCTCCTGGCTGGCGGAAGGAGAACTCCAAATCAGCTTTTGCAGAGAGCATAACTGCCCTTCACCAGTCCGGCGAGCAAGTGACCCGAGACGGTCGCAGGCTCCACTTCGAGTTTCAGCAAGGAACCTCAAGGCAGCAAGACATGATCATTGTGCGAGACGCTGAAGGCCGCGAGCTCCGATTCCTGGGAGTTCACTTCGTGTAGACCTGGAGGGGGCAGGGATGGACATCTCCGAATCCATGCGCATCACTCTCACCGAATGGCTCGATCTCATCTCCAGGGAGTACCTCGCAGATTACGTGCCCAGTGGTGGTTCTGCAGTGAGGTTTGTCAGTGGTGCGGATTCCGTAATCAACGGAGTTATTAATTCGTTGAAAGAGGATGCCCGCAGCCGCGACATGCATGTGGTATTTCTCGACCCGGCACTTCTCTGTCCTGACGGACGAAAACCAGACTACCATCGGATCGAGAATGTCTTCTTTGGAGTCGCCCGGTCGTTCGACTGGAGGTCACTTGCCGACCGCCATCTTCGCACAAAGATGCACGAGCTTGGCTATGTGATCCCGTCGGACTGGTTAGTCGGCGGCGATCTTACGCAGTTCCTGAGAGCAAATGACCTCGATCACGAGGTCTTCGTGACGGAGCTTAAGCGTGCTCTACGGGCTGACATTGTTCAGGACCGGGCGATGGCATTGGAGTTTCGTGCTGCGGTGTCGGCTCTGGGGTACCACCGAATTGTGCCTGATTCTCATCTGCCGACAACCGAGGATGTGGTGTTGCGGTGGCTCTTGGGTGCCAAAGCGGAGCCTGGCGACAGCAAAGTCCTTGAGGGATATCAGATCTACGGGCGGATCAGCCGATCAAACGCCCGTCACATGCTGGTTTCTCTCTGCCACTGGCTGCCAAAGGCTGGGTACTCCGGTCTCCTGCTCCTGCTCGACTTCCGTCCGTACGAGTATAAGAAGCCCTCGCGTTCTCAGATCGATAGCCGCCGACTCCAACTCGAGGTAGCTTGGGAGCGTGAGCGTCGGCATAAGCTTGAGGACGCTATAACGAGGGGAACGCCGCCGGATCAGCTCGTAGACATGATTGCTCGGTTGTCTAGCACCGAGGACCCAATTACCCAGAAGTTCCAACTACCTGAAGTGGCGTACAGTGGCATGGCATACATGCACATGGTGCATCTCCTAAGAGCGTTCCTAGACGAGATCGAGCTCTTCAGTCGCCTCTTTCTTGTCGTACTTACTACCGAAGGGTACTACGATACTGCTGCTCCTCGCAACTATCGCGACTACGATGCGCTCCAAACTCGTATCGCGAACGAGGTACGCGGCGAGAGAGGGAACCCAGAAGGCATCCTTTGCCACCTGAAGGAGGACCTATGACAACTGAGAGGCTGCTTGCTCGAAGAGCGATAGAGGCGCTCCGTGCGGGCATCGCGACACCGAGCGTCGCGAGCACCCTCGGCACGTCCCAGGTGGAGATCGAGGCGCGGGTGCTCACTGACCTGGGTAAGTGCGCAGCCGGAGAGGCAGTCGCCCCTCTGGTGATAGTAGGTGGTTTTGGTTCAGGCAAAACTCACATGCTGAACCACATCGCAGCTACGGCACAGGATAGGGGGTATGTCACCAGCTATGTAGTAGCAAGCCCCGAGACACCTCCAGGCAATCTTCATGTAGTTCTAAAGGCCCTGGCAGAGACTGCCAGGGCCCCAGGCTATACGGGCCAGGCGTTGAGAGAACTGATGGCGAAGTACGGGGCGAAGTCAGCCGGCTTCGGCGAGGTGCGCCGGTGGGCGAGTGCAAGGAGCGACATACATGAGCGTTTCGTGGCGATGCTGCAACTGTATGAGGAGTTCAGCAGCGATCCCGAATTCCAAAGCAAGATCCTCGCAGACTTTGAGGGCAAACCGATGAAGAAGACCGAGATTCGGTCCAAGCTGAAAAAGATTGGGCAGCTCCAAGGCTACGACCTGAGTCATCCGAAGAACAAACATCTCGCGCCCGAGCGCCTTGTCATTCTATCTCAGTTGTACCGAGCTTGTGACTGCAAAGGCTGGGTGGTGCTTTTCGATGAGATGGAGAGACTAGTGTGGTTTCCTCGCAAGCAGCGGCTCGAGGCCTATTGGGCTATTGGATGGTGGGCACAACTGGCACGCCAAGGGATAGGAGTGTATCCTATCTTCGCCTTCACGCCAGGGGCCGTCGACGACATATGGCGTAAGTATCAGGACCACCTGCACTTGGATGACACGATGGGTGGGCTTTTCGCCGAGCAACAAGACTTCGCGCGAGTTGGGCTCGAGCTCTTGGCGAAGGAGCGAGTGCCATTGATCAATCCTACTGCAGACCAGCTCCAGCGGACGCTGTACTCGCTGCATCAGTTGTACTGCAAAGCCTATGACTGGCAAGAGGGGGACTCACGTCACATGCCTCAGGAGGGTGGTTTCATCTCGGTTCGCTCACAGGTTCGCCGCTGGATCACAGAGTGGGATCTTAAGAGGCTCTACGGATCGGCCGGAGAGGTCGTGGATGAAGGGATTGTCATGGACACCAGGGAGCTTTCAGAGGATGAAATCGTATCCGACGACGACGAAGCCTCGGCGGAGTGAGACTTAGTGCCCATTCCTTATCACCGCATACCACACACAACCGCAGCGCCGCTAGCAGCCTACCTCCTAGTCACCGTTGGCAGATCTGCTAAGGAGTTGTTGGCTGGACTGTTGGTGATTGATGGACGCGGCCAGCCGGTGGAGTTCGTTCATAATTCCATCGAGGTGCCAAGCGGTCTGCTGTGGCCTGAACCGGGTGTGGAGGCTGCAGGATCTGCCGCGCTGGCTCACTCGTTGTTTGAGGCGTGCCGCGCTGAGCCGGACCTGTTAGTGGTTGAGGAAGGCTTGGGAACCCCGCAGTATGTGCGGACGAACGTCGCGCCGTTGATCCCAACCTGCGTGGTCTCGCCGCCTGAGTCATCAGGGGTGAACGAGTTCGCCTGGGTCAACGATGCTCCATCCCAAGGCGCTCCGGCAACCCTGCTGTTGCGTGAGCTCGTCGAACGAGGATTCCTGCGCGAGCCCTTTGAGCGAGTACGCCGCGCTCTTGCAGAGACCTACGGCACTGCGCAACCAGAGACGTGATACCCGCGGAGCGACCGTCACTCAATGTCAAGCCCCGTTGGACGCTTCTTGGGCTCATCCGAGACTGGCGTCCAGGTCCGTCTGAGCCAATTAGTGTGAGTGCCCGCTGCGACGTATCCAGTCTGCCCACCCCAACCATATTGGTCCCCGCCATGAAGCCATGCGGTCCGGCTTCGCGCATAGGGCTGGACCTGCTATCGGCTTCTTCCGCTACCAGCCACCGCATCGGCCGCTTCGACCTAACCTGCAGCGAGCGGACGCCCATCACACACTCCATTCAGGGTGATGTGCGCATAGAGCCACAGCATCCTGGCGGCGACGAGTCGATGCTTGACTTTGAGCGAAGACTCGCAGCCATCCTCCAGCCGCCTCTCCATGCGCTTCTGGCTCCGTCAGGAGTGTTAGATTGGCCCGCACCTCTGCTATCCTATCAACTTGATGGGGTGCAAGCTTTGCTAGAGAGGCGGGAGCTCCTGCTAGCCGATGACATGGGACTGGGGAAGACGATTCAGGCGATAGCAGCGCTCAGGATACTCTTCTACAGGCAGGAGGTCGAACGCGCACTCGTGATTGCGCCAGCAGGTCTACTGGGGCAGTGGACTCGAGAATTCAGTCTCTGGGCCCCCGACCTTACCGTCGTGCCGGTGCGGGGCGACCCATCAGCGCGAGGCACCCTTTGGCGACTGCCTGCACACGTCAAGCTTGCCGGGTACGAGACCGTGCGCGAGGATGTTATTGGCCTGGACAATAGCCCGGTGCTACGCGAACCGTGGGATGTCGTAGTGCTAGACGAGGCATCGAAGATCAAGAACAGGGAGGCACGCGTCTCAATCGCATGCAAGCGCATTCCCCGGCATCGGCGGTGGGCGCTCACAGGCACACCCCTCGAGAACCGTGTAGATGACCTTCACTCTATTCTGGACTTCCTGCTCGCCGACCCAGGGCGGCGCTCTGCTCATGCTGTGGTGGCGCACGATGTCCGAGAAACTCTGTCAGCCGTGCAGTTACGACGAAGAAAGGCAGACGTCTTGCAGGACCTTCCACCAAAGACGGTGGTGGAAGTGCCGATTGCGCTGCTACCCGAACAAAGGAGGACATACGATCTGGCAGAGCGAGAAGGCGTTGTTCGGCTTCGCGAGAACGCCGCTGTCACCGTTACGCACGTACTAGAGCTGATCACCCACCTGAAGCAGATCTGCAACTGCGATCCATCCTCCGGCCAGTCCGCCAAGTTGGAGGACATAGCACAGCGGCTTGAGATCTTGTGTAGTGAGGGGCACCGTGCCTTGCTGTTCTCGCAGTTCACAGATGAGCGCTACGGCGTCGGGTTGCTATCGGCGCGTCTCAGTGCATTCGACCCCCTGACGTACACTGGTGCCATGTCGGCAGCAGAGAAGAGCCGTGCGGTCGAAGCGTTCCTGCGAGACGACCGGCATAAGCTGTTCATCCTTTCGCTGCGGGCCGGTGGTTTCGGACTCAATCTTCAGACTGCCTCATACGTCTTTCACTTTGACCGATGGTGGAATCCTGCGGTCGAGGATCAGGCGGAAGGCCGTGCGCACCGTATGGGTCAGACCTACCCCGTGACCGCAATCAAGTACGTGTGTGTCGACACGATCGAGGAGCGAATCGAGGCGAAGCTCAGGGAGAAGCGCCGGCTCTTCCAGGAGATCGTTGATGATACGTCTATGGAGCTAACTGCGGCACTGAGTGAAAGTGAGCTCTTCGGGCTGTTTGGTCTGGAGGCACCAACACGGGTGAAGCGCGTTCGGCACTACCAGGCTGGTGAGCAGTTCGAGGATTGGCTAGCCGAGCGACTGCGCGAGCAGGGCCTCAATGTGACCCTAACGCCTCGGTCGCGAGACGGTGGGATCGACATCGTAGCAGAGCGCTCCGACGCAATAGGTGTTGTGACAAGGCTGATGATACAGTGCAAGAACCTATCACAACCGGTGGGTGTCGCCGTCGTTCGAGAACTCCGCGGTACCATACCAGAAAGGCTGGCCGGCACCACGCCTGTCGTCGCGTGCCCAGCGGGCTTCACCGCTGACGCGATTGCCTTTGCCCATGACAACGGGATCGTACTGTGGGGCAAAGCGGAACTCGAGGCGTTAGCGGGTGAAGACCAGAACAACACTGATTCGCCAGAGGATACTGGAGCATCTGATGGGCTGGATGAAACCTGAATCGGGCTGGGGCGTCGGACTGCTGAGGGCGCTGCAGATGAAGGTGATTGTTACGGCTATAGTAGTGCTCGCAGCATTGGTGGCCCTCTCTGCGCGGGGACAGACGCCCGGCTCCGTGTCCTTGGAGGCGGAGGGGGTGCCGGTGCGGCAGGTGCTGGACAGTCTCTTTCAGCAGGCGGGGCTGCAGTACACCCTGGACGCCTCGGTGCAGGGCGAAGTCACTGTCAGGGTGAAGGACGTACCCTTCGAGACGGCCTTGCGTCTGGTGCTGCGGCAGCTGAAGCTCACTTACAGCGTGGAGGCGGGTGTATACGTCATCGGCCCCGCGCCCGCCGACCCGCCACCGATCGTCCAAGCCCCCGAAGAGCCACCCCTCGCGTCCGGCGAGCGTGTGGTGAAGATCAAGGTACATAACGTCCCCGCCTCGGTGGTGCTGATGCTGCTGATGGGCTATCGGCGCGACACGTGGCTGGGGCCGATGAACCGGCCGCCAGACGGCTACATCTTCGGCGGCGGGCGCTGGATGATGTACGGCGCGCAGGGGTTCTTGGGGTGGATGGGCTATGGCGCCTTCTTGCCCGTGTGGACCGGCGGCGGCTGGCCGGGGCGGTAGGCATCCTGCCTTGCCGATGGAGTGTGCCCCGGCGTGGTGTTCGTGTTCACAGTGCGCGAACGGGTGGTCCTCAGCGGCGGGCACGGTCCGAGGGAAGTCGGGAGGAGCACTAGACTCCCGCCTTCACGGGAATGACTGTGATGAGCCTCCATGCCCCGGCCCGCGTCCGCCGGTTGGCAGCACCGAGGGAATGATGCCAACTCAACGACCGCGCCGAGGCACGGATTTGGCACCTCGGTTTCGGTGCAGAGAGAGGCTGCTTCGGCAAGCCCCTGCGCGGGAATGACTGTGATGAGCCTCCATGCCCCGGCCCGCGTCCGTCGGTTGGCAGCACCGAGGGAATGATGCCAACTCAAGGACCGCGCCGGGGCACGGAGTCGGCACCTCGGTTTCGGTGCAGAGAGAGGCTGCTTCGGCAAGCCCCTGCGCGGGAATGACCAGCACCGTCCGAATGGCGACGGGTTTTGGGGGCACCTGGTTTCTCGCCTCGGCGGGCATCCACTACCCGTACTCCCGGCGTCGGCACTGCGCCATCGGCAACTAGCGCGGCGACTCGCAAGTACTATACATAGCGGCCTGGAGGCCGCGTGGGAGGCAAGCATCATGACAGTCCCAGTCGTATGTTTCTTCTGGCTGCTTGCACAGCAGCAGGCAGCGTCGCCACTAGCTCTGACCGTGACGACGGACAAGGAGACGTATGTCTCGGGCGAGACGGTTCGGGTCGTGGTATCACTAGAGAACCTGACTGACAAACCGATAGTGATCGCGAGAGTGATATGGGATGGGGCCGTCGCGGCTGGTTGTCGCCCGGTCCTCACGCGAAGTGGTCGGCGTGTCGAGGTCGAGAAGGGTTCCACCTGCCCGCTCCTCCAGGTAATGGTATGGCCCTCGGTCGCCGAGGACCGGTTCCTTACGCTGCCGCCCGGCAAAAAGATCGTCGTGTACCGCGAGTGGTTTTCGGAAGAGCGTGACTTCCATGGACACAGTCCGAACCTGAAGGGAAGCTACGCACATATGACCACGGCCCCGCTTCAGCCAGGGGAGTACGTGATCGAAGCGACCTACCAATTCACCAGAGATAAGCGACCCTGGCTGATGGAGGATCGTGACTGGGAGTTTCAGTCCGAGCGGGCCAAGAAGCTGTTCTACTCTGCTTGGACAGGGGAGTTGGCCGCGTCGGCAAGTTTTCGGGTTCTGCCGCGGCGTGAGTAGGGCGCCGTGGTGCGATCGCCGCGTTCGCCCGCCTTGGTGGGTTAGTCGTCTCCGTCATGCTGAGCTTGTCGAAGCATGCGACCGGACGCCTCTCCCTTCCGTGTTGGAGCGCCACGTTCCCACGCACACCCCGACCCCGTCATGCTGAGCTTGTCGAAGCATGGGGTGGCTGGCCGCTCCCTTCCGTGTTGGAGCGCCGCGCCCCCCAACGCACACCCCGACCCCGTCATGCTGAGCCTGTCGAAGCATGGGGTGGCTGGCCGCAAGCCCTGCGCCTACAGACGGATCCGTGCGTCGCTCGAGGTCATGCTTCGACAGGCTCAGCATGACGTTATAGGGGTGTTAGCCACGACCCGACCCGTGTGCTTTCTTCTAGTGCCTCCGGAGCCCTCGGTCGGTGGCTCCACCTTCCAAGGGCTCGGCATGGCGGCACTTGGGCCAGGCAGGCGGCGCGGCTGCCTCTACCGCGATGGCTCCTGCAGGTCCGACCATCGTCACGGTCGTCATGCTGAGCTTGTCGAAGCACGGGGTCGCTGGCCGCTCCCTTCCGGGTTGGAGCGCCACGTTCCCACGCACACCCCGACCCCGTCATGCTGAGCCTGTTGAAGCATGCGACCGGACGCCGCTCCCTTCCGTGTTGGAGCGCCACGTTCCCACGCACACCCGACCCCGTCATGCTGAGCTTGTCGAAGCACGGGGTCGCTGGCCGCAAGCCCTGCGCCTGCAG
>BTVI01000038.1:0-29288 GCA_045862955.1 Fimbriimonadales bacterium | reverse complement strand
CGTGATCGGCGGGTTGGACCCTCCCGTTCCACCGACGGTGAACAGGATCTCTCGCGTAACCGGTCCGGCTGCGAAGCCGCCTGCCATCTGGACGGTGATGTTGACGTTGGTGGTGTTCACCGTCAGCGTACCGGTAGCCGGCGTTGCCGCGTTCCCCGCGTCGTCCTCGGCAGTGATGGTGATGTTGGCAGTGCCGCAGGGTGTCAGACTCGTCACGGTGTAGTCGTAGCAGAAGGTGTTCCCCGTGCCCGAATACATCGGCTGGTTGCTGATGCCGAACTCCGGAATGGAGATGAGCGGCCTGTTAGCCAGTCCCGAGCCATTCACGAGCGGCCCCACGTCCGTGGCATCCACGCAGATCGTGAGGTTGCCGAGCATCACCGGCTGCGCGCCGTTCAGCACGTTGCCGTGCGACTGCGTCGCCACCAGACCTGTCAACGTCGGCGCCGTGTCATCTACGACGATCCCATTCGACAACTCCAGATGCGCCGCGTCACCAGTGAGGAAGTCGAACGGATAGATCGGTTGCCCGAATGTGTTGGTCCAGCGCGTCGGGAAGTTGTTCGGCGGACCGCTGTTCGTGTTGAGCCACATCCACGCAGTACCCTGCGCAGTGGGAGAGAACGCGTACAGCGCCAGCGAGGAGTCCACATACACCGGAGGCGAACCATATCCCACCTGTCCGTCGATCGCTGCCCCGAATGGCTGGATGTGGAACGGATATGGGAATGCGGTGTAGCCTCCACCGGAGTACGCCTGTGCGCCGGCAGAAGACAGCCAAGCCTGATAGCCGAACGCGCTCTGCGCCATGTTGGCCATCCCGAAGCGATAGCCGATCAGCTCTGCGGACTTCACGTATGGATCGTCCGAGAACAGGTACATGACGTCTGCCGGCTTGTTAGTCTGGAAGTTAGTGATGCCAGCAACCGCCAGCGCCTTTGGACTCATCGAGGTGAACCCTGCGGTGAACGCGACGTTAGCGCCGAGCGCCGGGCTAGGAACCCACTGCCCGGTCTGCGCCAAGTCCTGCTCCTTGCCGGCGTTCGTGCCGTTGAGCGGAGTGACATAAGCCAACAGGCCGCCGTCCGTGTACACGTGCAGCCGCACATGGAACCTGGTCTCGTCGGCATTCGCAGTGTACGGCGTGCCGCCCAGCGAGAGCGTCCACGGTGGGCCCACGAGCCGGCTAGCAAGCTCCAACTTGTACCCAGCCCCAGTGTCTGTCACTCGGATCCCGGCGACAACCGTGCCGTCTACGAGCGCGATCCCGAAGTCGTCGGTGGAATTCCACATTCCAGACAGATCGAGATCGGCGGCACAGCACACCCCTATCGTTGGCACCATTAAGAGCTTGGGTGGCTTCACGGCATCGGAGAACGGAGTATGGGTGCCCTCGAGCACGTTCGGGTTCCAGACCGGAGAGCCCGGACCGCTCCGCTCGATCACCTGTCCGAAGTACGGATCGGCCATCGTGGAAGCCATCGCGATGCCCGGATAGGAGAGGCCGGCATCAGTAATACTCGGGCAGATGTAGGTGCCGTTGAGGTCTACGGGGAAGCCGGGTAGCGGCAACTCCACCTCTTCGGCCCAAACCTGCACGTTGATGTCGCTGGACTTGTCCCATCCGTATCCATGGGAGTTCCAGAGCCCATCGCCACTCTCCAAGTTATGGATATAGAAGTACCGCATCAGATCGTCCGCGCCGTCCTGTGTCGAGCCACTCCGTGCCGCGTTCGATGCGTGGTTGAACCACACATGGTTCACGTTGTCATAGACTAGGCCATGAACTCCGAAGCGGATCGGCTGTCCGCCGGGAACGAGCCAGTCGCAGTTCGAAAAGTCGGTCTGCCAGATCTGGAGGTATGCGCCAGAGCTGCCCTGGTAGTCGTATCCACCTGAATACTGAACCGGCGTGAAGACGATGTCTGGGTTCGGCGTGCTCGTGCCAGGTATCAGTGCGGTATTGGTGCCGGCTCCGATGTCACCAGATTTGATAGGCACGATCGCTCCGTGTCCACCTGCTCCGTAGAGCGTGACGCGATAGTACCGGTCACCCAACTTGAAATTGGGGTCCCCGGCAGCGCCGGCGACGGCCCAGATACGTACTTTGGTCACACGCCATACCTTGCCATGGGCGTTCGCCGGCAGTACGAAGTCATCTCCGCTAAACCACTCGTTGTTGCCCTCTGGCGGCGGGCCAGCATCGTAGCCGAAGCCCCATGCCACGTTGCTCCGGTCCGCTCCGGCAGCGTTGTTCAGGTTCGCCGTCGGAAGGCCACGATCGAAGATCGGTGCCTGGGCGTGTAGTGCTGCGCTGCCCATCAAGAGCAGTGCGCAGAAGACGACGTGAAGCAGATTCGTTCGCTTCATCTAAGATTCTGATCCTCCTCATTGAGCAGAAGTGTTGGAAGCTGAATGGAGCGAGAGGGCGTGCGGGGAGCATGCGAGCCCGGAAGCGCTCGCGAGTCGTCGCGGTGCCCGGCGAGGCGCCTAGGAGGAGGTTGCGCGAGGGGAGGCCGACGCGAAAGCTTCTGGAACGAGGGCGCTGGAGGTCACGTTTTAACAACTTGGGCGTCCTCCATTTCCAGTAAGGTGACGCTTCGCGGAAGAAGGGGTCTGCCTGCAAGCAGACCGTAGGGATGCCTGAAGCAAGGGGCGCGCGGTGGCCTAGCCGCGCGCCCCTTCGTCGAATGGCTTGTCATCACAAGCACTCGGCTCGTCGGGGGTCGGAGATCCTCAGCAGCAAGCGGACCGCACCTCGAACGTCGGCTGCGTGCGCGCCCCCTACCCGCGGGATAAACCCGCAGCCGGGGACGGGCGCCGCTCGGGCCGCCGGTTTCCAGGGTATCGCGGACCGCTCGCATCGGGGGTTCTCTTTCCCAAACCATTTCACGAACCTATTCGGACTCCGAACTCGGCGAGTTCGAGCCGAACTATTGTCGAGAAGCAGGAACTCTACACCAGAACTAACGGCTTTCGCAGTCGAAACCGGTCTGCTTCCTGCTATCAATCAGTAAAGTCTCGTAGAAGCGTACGGAGGTAATGTCACCGATCAGTTACGCAAGCAACGAGGCTTTCTTCCCGATTGACAACATACTAACACAGAACTCGCAGATTTGCAAGCCCACTGGAGAAAAACTTGCTAACCCCACATCCGACGCGCCCCCAAGGGTGCTGTGGGAACCTCCCCACCCATCCTCGAAGCAGCCAGGACGAACACTGGGTATCCCTCTCGCGTTTGCCGATTCATGTTAATGAACCGCACCCGCGCCGGTGATCTCGGGAGGAGTTTTATGCAAAATCCGAGCCTGGGTATCTGCCGGCTGATCCCAATCCTGCTGCTGGCCGCCATCGCCACCCACGCGCAGCAAACCGATCCCATCGAACTGCGCGATGCTTCGGCATCCGTATTGCTCGATGACGTCTATCCCGTCGCCGACTTCGCACTCGAACTGGCCATTCGTTGCGAGAAGCCTGGAGCGGTGATCCAATCCGGGGATCCGGGGCTACGGGGCGCCATCCGCCTATCCATCACCGAACAGCGCGTACCCCTTCTCGAATGGCAAGACGGCGGATGGAAGAGCCTCACTGCGGCCCCTCTGCCCAGCGAAGGCTCGGCACACATCACCATTCGGCGCATCGGCAACCGGGTGTGGATGGCGGTCGGAGACGGCTCCCCGGTAGAGGCGGGGATGGAGCCTCTGCTTTCCGGCAGCCCACTGTATGCCGGTAGGTTGCCCGGCGGCCCGGGCCTCCCTGCGATGGTGGGCTCGCTCGAGGTGCTCTCCCACTCGGCGTGGGCACAGCCCGGCTCTCCACCCCGCCCCAAGCCCTCGGCAGATGACCGCAAGCAGTTCAACGCACTCATCGAGGCCGCCAACAAGGCGAAGTCCGACCCCAAGTCTGCAGATCTGGCACGCCAGGCGATCGACTTGGCCAAGTCCCGCTTCGGCTACGGCACGAAGGAGCATGCGCAGGCCACCTCCACCCTCGCCTTGTGCCTCTTCAACCAGAAGCAGGACTCCGAGGCGATCAAGGTCCTTCACGAGGCCGTCGCAATCAGCGAGGGCGCTTATGGCGTAGGCTCCATCGAGTCGGGCAACGACCTCAGACTCCTCGGCTCCATTCTCACCATCCAGAAGCGCCATTCCGAGGCGGAGCCGATCCTGCTCCAAGCACGCCGTATCTATCAACGAGCTAGGGCAACCGAGAGCATCCTCTACGCCCACCTGCTCAACAACCTCGGCATCACCTTACGGGACCTCGGCAAGCTCACAGAGGCGGAGCCGGTGCTTCGTGAGGCGCTTGAGCGCAAAGAAGAGCTGAACGGCAAGGACCCCACCGATTGGCCGATCACCGCGAGCGCACTCGGGTGGTGCCTGCACCAGCAGGGCAAAAACCAGGAGGCCGAGAATCTGCTGGCCGAGGCGTTGAAGCTCTGCGAGCGCGCCAACCCGAGGGACGAAATCGTCATCGCGAGCCTGAAGAACCGGTTGGCCGAGGTGCGCGGAGAGGCCCCTGCCGTTGCAGATGCCACTACGAACGTGCTGTTCGACCTCCCGACCTACTCTCTGGAGCCCCCGAGCTCGATGCCTCCGCCGCTCGTTCTCACTAACACCCCTCCCGTCCGCCTAACCCCAGACATAGAGATCCGGAGCATGACCGAGGCGCAGTACACGGGACTCGTGAGCGCGGTCGTAGAGGCGATGCGCTTGGTCTATGGGGAGATGAGCCCGCAAGAAGACCTAGCCTTCAGCGCGCAGTGGGCACCGTTCTTCGACCATCCTTCACCCGAGGCCATCGAGTACCTCGAAAAACTGCTCCCACTGCTCGACCGGTATCTGCAGGTACGTGGCGCCCTCGCAGAGGCCGTGATCGCTTTCGACCAAGCTCAGCTCGAAGCCGCAACCTGCGCGGGATTGGGTGACGACGAGGGCGCGCTGGAGGCCGTCGAGCTCGGCAGGCTGCACATGGAGGCGATCAAGTCACTCCTCGCAGAGCTCGAGTCGCTTCGCCAGGAGATCAGTGCGCTGGGTGACCCACCCGACCCAGCGGCGCAGAAAGAGGAGGCGAGGCGACGCTTCAAGTCGCTTCTCGATGAAACCCAGAAGCTGCTGCCCAGCTTCGCCATCAAGCCCGCCAAAGCCAAAGCGGAACTGAACAAGAAAGTCGTGCTCACTCCCGTGGGCAAGAACCTACCGAGCGGCGTACAGGTCGACTGGCAGTTCAGCGACGGGAAGTCGCTGACGGGTGGAATGGAACCCATCGGGCGCATCTTCGACAAGCCCGGCACCTACACGGGTACCGCCACGGCCACCGACCCGAAAACGAAGAAGCTGATCGCTAAGGCTACCACTACCATCATAGTGGCAGAGAAAGCCGCTACGCCGGGAGTGTGGCGATTAGAAAAGGTGGAAAAGAAGGATGATAGGGGTCAGACCGGATACGACTTCACTCCCGATGTCTCCTTCACCGATAACTCGCTGAAAGTGAACGCCACCACGGGAGGCCAGGGGAGTATGTCCGGTGGCCGCGTCCTCGGCAAGTGCAACCGTATTACCACTGTCGCTTGGTCGATCCCGCCCGCCACGATTCGCCCCAACGAGCCGTTCGATATCCGACTCGTGCTAACGGACGATGTGCAAGGGGACATCGAGAGCCTCGCCGGGGGAGGCCCTGGCGCGGTGTGCGGTCTGAACCTCTATCTCACCGTGGACTCGCCATTCGTTGGCATGGCGCCATCTACCCGCAAGTACGAGCAGGACGGCTATACCCACTACTACGTAGCAGGGTTGACCGTGGACTCGGACAAGTTCCTACGTATCAAAGACTATCGTCCGGTGGGCGGCCAAATCTCCGACGAGAAGACGGTCAAGCTGGCACTGCCCCCCGCCACTCCTGGTGCGCGATTCCGCATACAGTTCAAGGCAGAGGACAACACTTGGGCGGCCACGTCGGGTCGTGCTGCGCAGTCGTTCCGCCACTATGTGTACGTGTATGCGGGCGAGGACGAGGAGATCGCCGAGGACCCAATCGAGGAGTCGTTGGCCGACCTCGAAAGAAAGGCGAACGAGCAGCAGATCCAATTCCACGAAGGTAACATAGCCTACTTCCGAGACCGCATCCGGGGGCTAGAGCGACAGCTGGCCGATGCGAAGGACCCCGCATCGCGTGAGTCGATCGAGTGGCAACTCATGTGCGCGCGGTCCAACATCCAGGCCGAGGAAGATGCCATTCAGCGCGTAAAGACCGGTGAGTGGATCAGAACCAGAACCGAGTTCGACGCATACTGCCTACAGCGCATGGCCGCGCAGGGCAGGGAAATGGCGCAAGAGTGGGCAGAGATAACGCGACTTCAGGCGGCGGTACCGCGGCTTCTCGAGATGCTCCCTTACGAGCAGCGGCGAGACCTGCGAGCCTTCGTGGATAGGCACCTGAACGCCGAAACCATGGCTACCCGAGACATGGAGCAGATGCGCAATGCCGTTCGTCTGGTCGGTGAGCGAGTGCAGGCGCACTGGAGTGGCGAGATGGCGAAGGAGCAGGAGAAGGCCGACACTGCCAACTACTGCATGGAGAAGGCCCAAGAGATCAAGTCCCTTGCGGACAACGCCATGTTCGTTGCCTCCTTTGCGGGCGGACCACTCATCTATAGTGCTTATATGGGTGCTACGGGCTACGTCGGAGGCGGACCTACCAAAGCACTCAAACAGGGAGTCCAGTCTCTGGGCCAGGTTGGTTATCTGGCAGTATCGGCCTATGACGGCTACGAGCGGTCTGGCATCGCAGGAGCCGCATGGGATGTGGCAAAGGCTGCTGCGACCTCGTTCGTGCTGAAACGTGTGATCGGGTCGATCACAGGAGCAATGGCGGGCAAGAGTTCCCAAGGCGTTCCGAGTACCAGAAAGTGGCCCACCGTCCAGCAGCAGATCGAAGCCGCCCGCTTCCAGAGCGAAGCAGCCAACGGACGTGCTCTCGTGAAACTGTTCAAGAGCAGGGCCGAGAAGCTCGCGGAGGCAGGGAAGTCCGGCGCTTCCAGAGATGTCATAGAGAAGCTGCGACGCGAAGCCGAGGACGCCGCCGCAGCTATCAAGTCTTCGTTCGCCGCGAAGATGCAGCTCAACCAGGCAGTCCGAGCCGGAGATGCCAAACTAGGAAACTGGTACCGCTCCCACGAGCGCCAGATCAACGGCAAAGTCAAGGCGGAGTTGGACGCTATCATGAAGCGAGAAGGCTGGAGCCCACAGAAAATCCGCGAGTTCCGAAACGCCTCGAGTGCCGGGAGAGCTAGCATGGACATGGACCTCGGGGCGGTCGAGCCTCCGCGATATATCATACAGGGTGGCAAGCCGGTTCCCAACCCGGAGTATGCGGCGTGGCGGCAGGGACTTACGCAGAACGGTGAGCCGCGCAGTCCTCACCACTTCCAAGAAGCCGGGCAGAAGTACCTCGAAGAGGCATATAAGAAGGTGACAGGGCGCAACCCAGACCAAGCGTTCGTCAACTTCACTACCAGCGGACACCCCGAGGCGTACAAGGACCTAGCATGGCTGGGCCGCAAGGGCGAGAGGAGCGTGTTCATCTCCAGAGTAGACCCCAAGTGGGCTTCTCAGGCAGGCGAGGTGGCGAAGTTCAAGGTGAACGAACTTCCTGCGCAACACCCATCTCTCGGTCGCTACAACACTATGCAGGAGAACTGCAGGGGACTCGTGAAAGAGCTGGACTCGAAGTTAGGTAATGTGCTGTCGAGCATGCCGCCAGCGCAGCGACAGTACTTGCAGAGACTTCGCGGCGTGATGGAGGACTTCGCTACGAACCGGATCGGACCGATTGACGCTGACCGCAGGTTGCAGCAGCTCACGGGTGGTAGGGGACTTGCACACGTCGCAGACCTTCTCGGTTCACTGATGCACGCCTCTGCCATGCGTTAGTCCGTTGCGAAGAATCGGTGATGATGGCAGTGGCCCCGGCGCTCGTGCGCCGGGGCCACTGCTGCAAGCGACCGTGCGGTTACACCTACGGCTGCCCCGTCAGTCCGAAGTTCATCATCGTGATATTCAGGTCCGCGAGATCCACCATACCGCTTCCGTTCAGGTCACTCAACGAATCCCCGGTTCCGAACAGAGCGAGGATCTTGTTGATATCCAGTAGGTCCACGCTGTTATCGGGAACCGCGTCCCCGTTGATCAGCGTCATCAGCACATAGTTGGTTCCAGATGTGATCGTAGCTGGAACCACCCTTCGAAGCCAGTGTGACAGCTTCAGCGCGATGTCGTAGTTGCCGAAGTGCGCCGGAGTAATCGAAAAGGCTCCACTGGGATCCAACGTAATCGGATAGCTGTGCAGCACGGTACCAGTGCCCGGCGCACGAAGCTCCAGGATGCCCGAAAGCCCCGCGGGTGATCCGATGTAATGTTCGAGGGTGACGACACCGGATATCGTGGCAGTACGACCCGGATCGATCTGGAAGATCTCGGTAACCCACAGGCCGGAAGATGCCGGGTCCGGCACCATGTTCAGGCCCCAGAACGTGATGTCATCGCTACCGTCTACGCACAGAGCCGAGTAGTCGCCCCAGCGAACGTTGCCGCCACCTTCGCCCGTGTAGTAGCGGGTCCCAGCACGAATGACGAACGGCGCACCGAACGTTCCCAGCGCAGCATCGGCATAGCGGACCGCACCGTAGATGGAGATGTACTCACTCGAAGACGACCGACTGAAGGAAGCAGCCATGTGGCCACAGCCGTTCATTGCGAGAGCTCCGAAGTATTGGTCCGTGCTCGCAGCAGATAGCACACCCGACTGCACCAGCGACACCGAAGTGGGCATGTTCAGCGCATCCAACTCATACCACCGCAGCGCGCAGTACCCACCCTGATCGGTGTTGTGAAGAATGGTCAGCCGGTTATCGCGGCACTGCACGTCGAAGATGCGGTCGTCCACTGTCCACAGCGTGACACTACCACCGCGCTGTCTCGCATTGGGTGGTCCACTGTAGCTCGGGATGGATACCTGGCGCGCCACCAGCGTCGGCGTAGTCGTCACGTTCTGGATGCCCCACACGTTCAGGCGGTTGTTCCAACCGGCGCTGCAGAAGTAGGGCATGTTCGCCATACCCTTCGTCCGCGCTGGCTGCATGCTGGCCGCCTGAGCGCCCGAGGCGTCCGTGAAGTTCCAAAAGTCGGTGTATGTTATGTTCGGATTGCCCGACAAGAACTGCTGCTTCAGCGCAACCCTAACTTTGCCGTAGGCCCAACCCCAACCACTCGTGTACATGTTCGCAGTGAACACGATGGCATTCTCTGTGTGCCCGAAGCCCGGATAGTCGGACCAGTTGGTAGTGTTCTGATTCCCATTCATGCTCGAGTCGAGAGCCCACAAAGACCAGTTCCCGTTCGGGTCGGAGTCGTCGGAAAGAGCCACCAGAAAATAACTCTTGTTCCACGAGCTGTTCAGTATCGCTGGGTAAAGCACCCAGAACCTCTGGTTGTACGTGTCATAAAAAGTCCGCGGGTCGAAGACGAGGTAGTAGCTACCCAAAGACGCGAAGAACGCATTCGGTGACACGCTGAAAGTGTTCGTGCCGTCCTTTCGATAGAACGCGATCTGCCCATTGATGCACGCCACCACGTGGTTCGGCCCAGCAGATAGCTGAGGGTCACCCGGAGTGAGGCCGGACTCGTTAGGCCCAGGAAACACGGACGGTGAGCCGCTGCCGAATAGCGACCTAACTGGCTCTGGAGCCCCTTGGAACCGAGGGCCGCTCCGGCCCGTAAACGGAGGCCTCGGACCCTGGGGGACGGCTCGGATGGTCCGAGGAACATCGAGCAAGGCGTTCCGAGCCTGCATTGCCGCAGTGTTGTCTACTGCGAACCGCACTGTTCCGACGAAGGTGGCGCGCTCACTGGGCACCTCGATGGCTTCCTGAGCAACGACGATCGAAGTACCGAGAGCCGCCATCGCGGCTGTCGCGGCGGCGAAAATCATTAATTGCAGCATGAAAAGACTGCCTCCATTCCCATGTTCCCGCCGTCGCGGCACACGCGAAGGCGGGAGGTGACGCATGGCCACCTCCCCAAAAGACAAATCTCCAGCGGGCTAAGTTGCGCGAAATGAGCTAACCTTCGCCTGCCCTACCGAAGTTAATCAGGATGGTGCTCAGGTCCGAGAGATCCGTCTGGCCGCTGCCGTCTATGTCCGCAGCCGTGCCCCCGAAATCTAGCAGCACAGTGTTCAGATCGGCCAGCCCGATCAGGTCGTCGCCGTCGACGTCGCCATTGTAAGGGAAGCTCAGATCGAGAACCACGTCCCCACTGATGCTCACACCGTCGTGGCGCACCGAGAGCCAGTGTCCCGCTTTCGCAATCACATCGAACGTCCCAGCCGACGACGGCGAAACGTAATACTCGCCGAACGCACCGACCGTCGTGGTCAGCGTCTCGACGACCGTGTCTCCCGTCCGAAGCTCGATGCTGAGCGGCACCCCGGTCGGAACCCCGCCGTAGCTCCCCAGCGTCACTTTGCCCGCTAAAGTATCAGGAGCCGTTACCGCCCGGATTCGATACACTCTGCCGAGGGACAGAGAAGTGAGCCACAGGTTCCCATCCGGGCCGATCCTCAAGTCGGTGACGACGCCCCAGCCGGTGCCCCAGCGAACGAGGTTGCGCTCGGTAGCGCTGTCAGCAACCTTGTCAGCCAAACTTCCGGAGAGCACGAAGCCATCCCGGTTGGAGTTCATGTCGAAACGATAGAGCTGTCCGAAGTTGTTGTCCCCCACGATGCACTGGTCGCGCAGTCCAGGCGCGAACTTGGCCGAATGCAGGAAGACTATGCTCGTAACACCGATGGGAGAGAGCCAACTGAAGTCCGGGTCCCGGTAGAACGCTCCCGAGATCATGTACAGGTCGCCGAGCCCTTGTGGGTCCCGGTCGTCCGGCCCCATGATCTTGTTCCACCCGCTGTTCAAGCCGAACGGAACCATGTTCACCTCGTCGTAGGAGGTGGGACCGTTCTCCGTATCCCACAACATACCCGTCTTCGAGTCGAAGCTCATTCCGAAGCTATTGCGGACGCCATAGGCGACCAGCCGCTCGAACTCGGGGCGCCCATCGCCCACAAACGGGTTGTCCGAGGGGATGGACCCGTCGGGATTCAGACGGAAGATGCCGCCCACGTTGGCGACCGGACCGCTCTGGTTGTTCTGCTCGTAGCCGTTCCGGTTCAGATCGCCGGTCACGCCGTACAGCTTGCCGTCAGGGCCGAACAGGATCACCCCGCCGTCATGATTCGGACCGTTGCCGAGCGAGCTAGGCGGAAAGGCGATGATCAGCTGCGGGTCGGTTAGCGCCGTGCCGGTCCACGTGAATCGCTCGACACGATTATCCTCCCAGGACACGTTGTCCGCCCCGCCCGTCGAGCGCGAGTAGTAAAGGAAGACATGCGGCGTAGCAGGGAAGTCGGGGTGCAGGGCCATGCCGAGCAGTCCCCGCTCGCTGTTGCTCATTACCGGAAGGTCGAGGACCGTCGCGGTGACCGAACCCGACTGGACACGCTTCACCTGTCCCGTGCTCTTCTCGATCACCAAGAAATCGTCCGCATCGAGGAAGGCGATGGAAATGGGAGTTGTCAGCCCGGAGACCACCGTGTCGAAGGTGAGGTTCGGGTCCACGAGGGTTTGCGCGAACGCCCCCACAGCCAGTGCAGTCGCTGAAACGAGGTACGTAACGCTTCGAACGATCATATTCTGCCGCTCCTTTCCGTCCCGGGTTGCCGGGACCAATCCGTGGCTACGCTAAACATGCGTACGAAAAGGCGAACGCGACCTACCTTCAAATCGTTCCTTCCCACCCGGTAGTTTCGCAGTCCCTGCGACGCGTCTCGCTCACCATGCTTCAGCCGCCCCCACTGCATCATCACGGGACTCCATGCCCCGGCCCGCGTCCGCCTACTAGCAGTCAGGGAGCACCGGAATCGAACCGAAGGACCGCGCCGGGGCACCCCCCCACGGTATCATGTCCTCGGTGGAACTCGACGAGCGAATCCGAGCCTTCCGCGCTGGCCTCTCCCGGCCCGAGGCGGTGCGCCAACGTGTCTCCCTACGCCCGCGCACCACGCTCCTCGTCGGCGGCCCCGCCCAGTACCTCGTTTCTACCTACGACGCCGACCAGCTCGCCGAGGCAGCAATCCTCGCCCAACAGCTCGCCATCTCCTACACCGTCCTCGGCTCCGGCTCCAACGTCTTGGTCTCCGACCAGGGTGTGCCCGGCCTGGTCATCCACGCATGCACCGGCCGCATGCAGGTGGGCGAGGAAACCCGTGTGGATTGCGGCGTCTGGTTCCAAGACCTGTTCCTCGCTGCCGCACAGGCGGGCCTCGGCGGCCTGGAGTTTGCTGTGGGCATCCCCGGTACGGTGGGTGGCGCGCTAGTGTCCAACGCGGGCGCCTACCGCGCCAATATCGGGGACCTCGTCACCAGTGTCGAAGTGGTAGAGGGTGGCCAGCGCAAGCAGGTCGGGCCGGAGTGGCTCGAGTTCAGCTACCGCGACTCCTGCCTCCGCAGGGGCACCCGACAGGGAGTGCTCGTCTCCGTCACGCTCCGCCTCACGCCCGACGACCCCGCAGCCATCTATTCCCGCGCAAGCGAGTTCCAAAGGCAACGCCGCATGAAGCAGCCCCCCGGCCCCTCCGCCGGGTCCTTCTTCAAGAACGTGTACGACCGGTCCCTGGCGGAGCGTCTTTCAGCACTCCCCGACGAGATGAAGCAGGCGGGCGTCGTCCCCGCGGGCTACCTAATCATGGAAGCGGGTCTCAAGGGTGAGAGTGTCGGTGGTGCCTGGGTGTCCCCCAAACACGCCAACTTTCTGATGAACCGCCGCGGCGCGTCCGCACGAGACCTCCGTACACTGGCCGAGCTCGTCAAGCGCCGCGTCCACGACCGCTTCGGCGTGCTCCTCGAAGAGGAAGTCCTCTACCTCGGAGACTGGACCTAAGCGCAGAACTAGTCCTCCACCTGCTCCGACAAGCGGAAATGGTCGTGGAGGGCGGAGACGGCGCGCTTCGCATCGGTCTCCGGCACCAGACACGAGATGGAGTTCTCGCTGTCCGCCGTCTGCCACACCGGCACTCCTGCCGCGTGCAGCGCCGACAGCACGTCGTAGTACACCCCCGGCTGGTCGAGGTAGTTGTAGGCTACCAGTGACACCACTGTGCAGTTCTCCGTGACCTCTGCGGTGACGAAGCCGATGTCTTGCGCGCACCCCGACTTCATCAGCAGGTTGAATTGCGCCTGCGCAGTCGGGCTCCCCAGTGTTCCTATCTGCACGATGTGCATGCGTTTGCCGTCATCGCACGGGATCACCAGCCCATCCAGCAGGTCACGCACGCGTGGATACTGCGTTCGTGGCACCGCGAACGAAAAGCCCCGCGGACCGATACCCAGCATCAGCAGCACGATGTCCTCGTCCCCGAGCAGGCGGAATATCTCGGTCTCGATCCGCCGCGCATCTCGATCGTCCGACAGCGTGAAGTGCAGGAACACCGACTGCCCGGAGCTGGTCAAGCCGGTGATCCGCCGCCCCGGAAACTCGTCCGACGGCACGATTTGCGTGCCCGGATCATTGGTGAACGTGTTCCGCACCCAGAGCGGGATGCGGTGCATCATCGCAATCTCGGCTGCGCGCGGATGGAGCACCTTCGCGCCCAAGTGAGACAGCTCCGCAACCTCCTCGTAGGTGAGGCGCCGAAGCGTCGGCGCGTCGGGCACGAACTTCGGGTCCGCCGTCTTCACGCCGTCCACGTCCGTGTAGATGTCCACGGCCTCGGCCTTCAGCGCGGCGCCGAGGGCAGCTGCCGTCGTGTCGCTTCCTCCGCGGCCCAGAGTGGTCAGCGAGCCGTGCACGGCGCCCTCGGGCGGCGCCGAAACTCCCTGAAACCCGCACACCACCGCGATCCGTCCTTCGCGGAGCACGCTCAGCAGGTCAGTAGGGTTGACCTCTAGGATGCGAGCGTTCCCGAAGACCGCATCCGTAACGATCCCCGCCTGACCACCGGTGAACGCCGTGGCCGGATGGCCCAGAACCACGAGCAGGTGCGAGAACATCACGGCGGACAGTATCTCCCCGCACGCCATCAGCATGTCTAGCTCTCGCGGGTGGGGCGGCACGGCGGGGTCGGCCTCGCGCAGCGCATTCACGAGCGTATCGGTGGCGTACGGAGCCCCGGCCCGCCCCGGCGCACTCACCACCACCACGGGTGCATAGCCATCCTCCTTCGCCCGGATCACCTTCAGAGCTGCCTGGTGGCGGTGGCCGATGTCGTCTATGCTGGTGCCGCCGAACTTCAGGACCCTAATCCGCATTGAGAGCCCCCAACTGGAATGCTGCTCGGAGTGCGTCCGCCGCCTTGTTCCCAGCCTCTTGCTCCACCACTAACAGGATGCGGTCATGGGAGTCACCCACCTGCTCGATGCGCGCACCAGCTGCGGTCGCCGCCTCCACGATCTTGGCGACGATCCCCACCTGATCGCGGATGTTCACGCAGTGGACAGAAAGGAGCGCTCGGCCATGCGACTCTGCCACGCGACCGTCACCCTGTGCCAGTGCCTCAATGGCTTTCGCAGCGTCCTCCTCTACCACCACACAGGCGAAGCCATCGGCAGTGAGTTTTAGAAAGTCAATTTTCACGCCTGCGTCCCGAAGGCACTGCAACGCGTGAAGGCGTCGGGTCATTAGGTCCTCACGCCCCAGGCCCTCGAGGCGTAGGTGACAGAGCCCCGTTCGCACACGCACGTCGGTCACGCCACGAAGGGGCTCGAAGCTGGTACGACTGTTTGCCACGAGGTGCATTGTAGCAGCGTGGCAGTTTCGGACCGAGTGTCCCGACTACGGCAAGAGGAAGCGTTGAAACAGTAGCAAGGCGGGTTTGTCACCCACCGATGGCGCGTCTTGACTCAGGCGAGTGGCCATGTCCCCGCTCAGCTCCAGTTCATACACCTGGGTCCCAAAACGGTCCCGCACACACACCAGGACCCTCGGACCAGACTGCTTCATTACGAGGAAGGTCGCCACCGTGCGCATCTCTGGCGAGGCAGCTGGCCGAATGTCCGCTTCGCTCGAAGCAACCTGCTCGCCGGTTTCGCTGGAAACGTCGGCATAGGCCATCAGCCGTTGCTTCAACTCCTCCAGGTCACGCAGGCTGAGTCGAGGGTCGGACCGCTCCGCCACTGGTGCCGGTGGAGTCGGCTTGGGAGCTTGGGCAAGCACCTTCTTGGCTGGAGCGGGGCTCGACATCTTCGGGGCTTGTGCTACCCGGGGCGTCTGGCGCTGCGCCTGAGACTCGTCCTCCGCTTCGGCCAGGACCTGCAGCACCCGATCCACGTCCTCGTCCGGGTCGAAGCCAGGGATGAAAGCTTGCGGGTCTACTCGGGAAGCGAACTCGCGCGGTGTCGCGAGCATGTTCGCGGCGGTCTCTGGGTGCTCCGCAAGCTCCCGGGAACGGAGCTCCTGGACCGTGATGGCCGTGCCTACGACTAGCCCCATCACGACCGCTACAAGGGTCGAACCAGAGACTCCACTCCTCTTTCGCATGACGCATCGTCCTCCGCCCATCTTAGACGGTCTTGAAGGGCGGACGTTTCCAGTTTACACCGGTTTTCGTCCTGCGGGACCCGTTAGATTGCTATGGATGCACTCGAAATCCACGAATGTGACGTATCCCGCAAGATGGTTTGCTCTCGTTCCGGCCCCACGCTGATGATCGAGACCGGGCAGCCGACAGCCTCGGAGATGATGCCGAGGTAGCTTCGGGCAGCTTCCGGAAGCTCCGTCTCCGACTTTGCCGTACTGATGTCGGCTGTCCAGCCCGCGACCTTTCTGTAGACGGGGCGGCACCGCGCTAGTACAGCCGTATCGGTTGGGAAGTGCTCCAGCGTCTGTCCGTCCACTTCGTATGCCACGCACACGGACAGCTCCGATAAGCCAGACAAGACGTCGAGACGGGTCACAGCTATCGAGTCGAAGCCGTTGACTCGGGCTGCGAACCGCAGACCCACCAAGTCTAGGTGGCCGCACCGTCTCGGCCTGCCCGTCGTCGTTCCGTACTCCTGACCCTGCTCGCGTAGCCGGTCTCCCTCCTCGCCGAGCAGCTCCGTCGGCATCGGCCCTTCTCCAACGCGAGTGGTGTACGCCTTCACGACCCCCAAGACATGATCGATCTGCCGTGGGCCGATCCCGGTACCGATTGCAGCACCTCCTGCCGTGGTGCACGTGGAGGTCACGTATGGATAAGTGCCCAGGTTGATGTCCAACAGCGTGCCGTGCGCACCTTCGAAAAGCACTCGCTGCCCTGCAGCCGCCGCCTCGGCAACGACGACCTCGGCTTCACCTACGTATGGCCGCAGAACTCGCGCGTAACCGTCGTACTCGGCCAGAGTCCGGCCCACGTCCAAGGGCTCGACGCCTGCGTTGCACAGCACCTGGTTCTTCGCCTCGATGAGAGCGCTCAAGAGTGTGCTGCGCCTCTCGTCATCCACGAACTCGCACATGCGCAGCCCCGTTCGTGCCGCTTTGTCCATGGCGCACGGGCCGATGCCACGGCGGGTCGTCCCGAGCTTGCGACTGCCCCGCGACGCTTCCTCAGCGGCATCTTGCAGTGCGTGATAGGGCAGCACGACATGCGCGGCGCGAGAGATGCAAAGCCGATCCGGCGTGACAGCCTCTCCAAAGGTCTCGAGCTCCCTGACGAGCGTCTTAGGGCAAATCGCCGTAGCCGAGGTAAGGACCCCCCGTGCGCCGGGGTGCAGCATCCCTGCTGGCAGCAGGTGGAACTTCACCAGCCGCTCGCCAACTAGAACCGTATGGCCCGCGTTGTGTCCACCCGTGAAGCGGACGATGAGGTCCGCTTCGGAGCTCAGCAGGTCCACGATCTTGCCCTTCGCCTCGTCGCCCCACTGGGCGCCCACGATAACCAGTGTCGGCACGTTCGCTCCTTCTGCGGCCGAGCGTCGCGACCGCAACCCGGTTACTCTACCCCATGCCATTCCCACTGCGGAGGCGGCCCCAATCAGGCTAGAATGTGGGCATGGGCAACACCTTCGGGCGCGTCTTCCGAGTCACGACCTTCGGGGAGTCCCACGGTGGGGGAGTGGGCGCAGTCGTGGATGGCTGCCCGCCTCGGCTCGAACTCTCCGAGCAGGACATCCAGGTGGAGTTGGACCGGCGCCGGCCCGGCCAGAGCCGCCTCGTGTCTCAGAGGAAGGAGTCGGACCGAGTCGAGATCCTCTCCGGGGTCTCGGACGGAGTGACGCTAGGAACCCCGATCCTTCTGCTGGTACGAAACGAGGATGCTCGAAGCCGAGACTACGAGGAGATTCGCTACCTATATCGTCCGAGCCACGCCGACTACACCTACGAGGCCAAGTACGGGGTGCGGGCATGGCAAGGCGGCGGAAGGGCCAGCGCACGAGAAACCGTAGGAAGGGTCGCAGCCGGCGCGATAGCTCAGAAGCTGCTCCGTGAGCGCTTCGGCGTCAGCATCGTAGCCTATGTCGAGAGCGTCGCCGGTCTTCGGGCTGACATTGATACCGATGCCGTGTCGCGCGAGCTTGTGGATGCCCATCCGACAAGGTGTCCTGAGCCCGATGTGGCCGAACGGATGGCTGCGGCAATCGAGCAGGCTCGAAAGGACGGCGACTCGCTCGGAGGCGTCGTAGGCTGCGTCGCACGGGGCGTACCTCCCGGTTGGGGCGACCCGGTATTCGACAAGCTCGAGGCTCGGCTCGGCGCCGCAATGCTTAGCATTCCAGCCTGCAAGGGATTCGAGGTCGGCTCCGGATTCGGTGGGACTGCACTGCTTGGAAGCCAGCACAACGATCCGTTCTACGCCGACACGGAGAAGCAGGTGAGGACCCGAACGAATCGCTCCGGTGGTATTCAGGGAGGGATTACGAATGGAGAGCCGGTGCTCTTTCGTGCCGCATTCAAGCCGACGGCTACGATTCTGAAGCCTCAGGAGACTGTCAACGTACACCGGGAGGCCACTTCGTTCCAGGCGAAAGGCCGCCACGACCCCTGCGTGCTCCCGCGTGCCGTGCCCATCGTCGAGGCGATGACGGCGCTCGTTCTCTTGGACGCCGCCCTGCTGCACCAGGCTCAGTGCGGCTCAGGCAGCGAGGCAAGATGAAGGGCCGCCCCACGCGTTGGGCGGCCCAGTTCCTAGAACTCCGCGGAGCCGAATCGAAGCTACTTGCGCCTGCGAGACAGGCCCCAGAGGCCAAGGCCACCGGCCAGCAGTCCAGCGATGGTCCCCGGCTCCGGAACCGGAACCCACACGTTGACCGACTGGCCCGTGTAACCTCCGCCCGATGAGGTGGCGATGTAGAGCATGCCGCTCCCCGGCCCAGCGAGACTATGGATCTGATACATCTCGGCGGTATCGGGAACTGCAGGCGAAGTCTCTCCCGGGTCGATCGACGAACTCCCCGTGCCTACCCAGGTAGCCGTTGACAGGTTGTCGCCGACGTAGACCCATGGGGTGTACACGGCACCCCCATGCTTGCCCCCACCGAGGCCCAGCACAGTGTGTGGCGCTATGTTGAAAAGCTCGAAGAACCTAAGTGACGCTGAACCAGGTCCCTGGCCGATCGAGCCGGCATCGATGTTTACCAGCTGGTAAGTGTAGAAGTACCCCGCTTCGTCACTAAGAGTGAACACCCAGAAACCGAGCTTCACGGTCCCCACAGAAAACGCGTCGGGAATCAGCGTCACGAAGTCGCCGGCCGCCCCGCCCGGATTGAGGAACGTTATGTCAAGGTTGCCACCGTCCGGATCCGTATAGACGGGCACCGCCATTGCGGCCGCGGAGCAAAAGCAGATGGCTGCTGCGATCGCGAACCGGTTCGCCATAGCGGAATTGAAAGCCATACTCAACCCTTCCTTTACTCTGGTTTGCAAACCGAATTGGACAGAGCCAACAGATACGGCTCTACGCTTGCGCGCAAGCACAAGCTGTGCCAACACACCGACTCATTGCCCAACGATTACGGTACCAAGAAGGCCTGTGGGCACATGGCACACTCGGCCACCACCCACGGGGCGGAAGAAAGAGGCAGTAAATGAAGATCGCAGCTCGTCTACTCGCGAGCCTAGAGCCATTATACAGCACGAATCACAGAATCTCCATGCCCGCCAGCGTTTTTTCAGGAGTTTCTCTAGGTCCATCGGCAGCACCGTTGCCGTAATGGACGTGGGAGTAGGGCGCCGCAACCCCAACGTCAGGCGCGGCCCTGCCTCTCGTAGGGTCGTCCTAGGCGGAGAGAACAAACGGACCGGTATAATCCGTCTCTCACCATAGGATGCGATACGATTTGGCGTCAAACTCGCGGAGTCCGGACCCAGTAAGCATGAACAACGACACCGTCGCCCTGCAGTCCGAAGTCGAACAGCTCCGAGCTCAGCTCGAAGAAGCCAAGCGACAGATTGCAGAGCTCAACCAGCGTAACACCAGTCTGCAGGCCACGAAGGCAGCCCCCGACTCGGGCATCGAGGCAACCCCGCTCGACGAAATGGAGATGACGCTGCGCCGTCTCGTGCAGCGCATCGCCATGATTTTGCAAGCGGAGAAGACCGTCTGGATGCTCTACGAGAGGGAGAGCGGCGAGCTGGTGGCTATGCCGCCCGCTTACGGTGTCGACGAAGATACCATCCGTTCCCTGAGGGTTCGGGCGACCCAGGGCATCTCGGGGCAGGTCTTCCGAGAAGGCCGACCGCAGATATTCCTCGACGCGGTTCGCGACCCCCGCACCATCAAGGAAAACGTCGCTTACTACAACATCTACAATGGCGTGACCGTGCCGCTCATCGTCGAGAAGCGCGATGAGCAGAACCGGGTCATAGACCGCCAGACCATCGGCGTCCTCCACGTTTGGAACAAGCGGCACGGTGAGGAGTTCAACGACGAAGACGTGCGACTGCTCGAGAGGCTAGCCAGCAGCCTCGCCGCAGTCATCACTAACATGCGCATCTACCAGGAAGTGGTGGAGGAGCGCAAAGAACTCCTGCAGACCATCGAGAGCCTATACGCCGGCCTCGTCCTAGTCAGCGCCGAGGGTCGAATAACCCAGATGAACTCCTCGGCCCGTCAGATCTTCAATATTCAGGGCGACGTAAACGGCAAGCGCTTCGACGAAGTTTTCCATCACGAAGGCGCCGTCGAGATGTTCCGGCGCGGCCTGGCCGCACTCAAAGGCGGTGAGGCGGAGGAGTTCGGAGCAGGAGCGGAGCTCACTTTCTCAGAGGACGGGCACGAGCGCATCTTCCAGGTCCAAAGCGCACCCGTGCGAAACGAGGACGGAAAGCCCATCGGCATCGTCGCCATCTTCAACGACTTCACGGACATTCGCAACATCGAGCGAATGAAGTCGTCCTTCGTGGCCACCGTCTCTCACGAGCTGAGAACTCCCCTGACCGCCATCAAGGGCTTCATCTCCACACTCTTGATGGACGACGCAGGATTCGAAGAGAGCGAGCGCCGCGAGTTCTACGGCATCATAGACCAGGAGTGCGACCGGCTTACGCGCCTCATCAACGACCTGCTCAATATCGCCCGAATCGAAGCAGGCGAGTCCCTGAAGCCGCACTACACGGACGTGGACATTAAGGAGCTCGCGCAGAAGGTCGTAATGATCCAGCGCCAAGCGACCTCGCGCCATAAGCTCTACCTCGATGCGCCCGAGAAGATGGACACCATCATCGGCGACGAGGACAAGCTAGACCAGGTCATCACCAACCTGCTCAGCAACGCGATCAAGTACTCGCCCAACGGCGGCGACATCCGGGTCAAGCTCGAAGACCTCGGAGATAAGGTGCGGTTGAGCGTGAGCGACCAAGGCATGGGTATCCCGAAGGAGCACCTGAGTAAGGTGTTCGAAAAGTTCCACCGAGTGGACAACCGGGACAACCGTAAGGTGTACGGAACCGGCCTCGGCCTGTTCCTCGTCAAGCACCTGGTAGAGGTCCTGCACCAAGGGAAGATATGGGCAGAGTCCGAGGTCGGCGTCGGCTCCACCTTCATCTTCGAAATCCCGAAAAAGCTGAAGCTCGAAGAAATCGAAGACGCTCATCCATCGTAGTCGGCAGCGACGCCCTCAGCGCACATGCAATAGGGCAACGGATGGGGTCTCGAACGCAACCTCCGTGTCCGCGGGCGGTTCGTCCGGCTCGTAGGTGTCCGGTGGCGGCTTTCGGACCAGCAAATACTGAACCCCGAGTTCTCTCGCCATCTCCGTGGAGAGACTTCGGTACCCTTGCAGTTCCCCGCCATACAACTCGCCCATCACCGTCCGGATCCGGCTAACGAACGCAGGCGTCTCGCTCCAGTGGCCAGCGTACACGGCCTGCCCAGCGAGAGCGGGAATGAAGCACGCAAAAGGCAGGATATCTTGCGCCGTTGCATCCTCGGGCAGGTGGGTCCTCATCCACGACAGGGTCGCCACTTGGTCCTGGGATAGATACACCGGATGGATGCCCGTGCTCGAGAGGTCCGAGGAGATCCGTTCCAAGCTACCGCGCAGCCAAGCGAGATTCGACAGCGATAGCAGAGTCAGCACGGCAGCCGGAACCGCGATGGAGCCCCGCATCCGGGCCGGCAACCGGTGCAGAACCTCCGCAACCGCGATGCCTGTAAGAATGGCGAGCGGAAGGTGTGCCCCCATCGTGAGCTTTCGCTGGAACAGGGCGGGGAAGTAGGGAAGCCACAGCGCCACCGACGCCCAAGAAGCCATGAGCAGCAACGCTGGCCGCTGGCGACCCTCGGTCCCCACGACACGCCCGATCGCCCAGGCACCAACGCACAGCGCAGCGAACACCGCGAAGAACAGGGCCAATGGTCCCGCTCCGAGAAGCATTCCGCTCCCCGTCGCGTCCTCGGGCGGCCGATTGAGCGGGGTGCCCGCAGAGCACAACACCGCCAGTACCGCTAGCGGAACCGCCGCGATGAAACCCAAAACAATGGGCGGTCTGTGCTCACGCCCTCTCAGCCACACCGCGGCAGCAGCAAAAAGTATCAGGGGAAGATAGCCGAGCACGAACTGCCAGGGCTCCGGAGAGAAGGTCTCTGTGGCGGCTCGGGAAGCGAAGACGGGATCGCTCGCTCGCACATAGGCCAGCCAGGCCACCGACGGCAACGCGCCCAGCAAGACGAGCCCGGACCTGAACCCCCACGAAGGACTCAGCGCCTTCGCGCCGGCCAGCGAGCTGGCGAACGCGATCGCTACGAGCGCCATCGTGAGCACGTCATAGGTGTGGATGTTGCCCAGCACCAGCATCGCTACGGCCCCGCGCAGGACGGGTTGCCACTGCTCTCTCGCGTCCAGGATGGCGAGCCACGCCTCCACCATCAGCCACAGCGAGCATGCGAAGAGGGCGTTATGCAGTAGGCTGGGAAAGGTAAAGCCCTCTGGCTGCCACAGGTCCGTGGGACCGGTCACACCCTTCATCCCCTGCATCGTCCAGCCGATACCTGCCGAGACCAGCAAAACACCGAATGCGATACGGCGCGCGCGATGCTCCTTCGTCACTCTGCAGACCAGTCGCCACGCGGCGAGCAGAAACAGCAACCCGAACACGATGCGCGCGCCATGGAACACCGTGCCGTGATACAGACCGGTCACGCGCGAGACGGTGCCCAGGACAAAGAAGAAAGCATGTACGGTCAGCCGAGGCTGTTCATCGGTGGTGAAACGGTTGTCGAACAGGAAGTGTCCCCGCCGAGCCTGCTCCATCCACGCCATGTACACGCACATGTCGTCCGAGTTCAGGTCGAAGCCCGTGTAAAAACGGTCGCCAGCCAGAGCAAGCCCAAAAAGGTTGGGAAACAGGCAGATCGCCAGATAGAGGATCGAGACCGTTAGAACGAACCTGCGCTCAGCCATCTTTCGGTGGCACCACCACCCCGCCAGTTCCCCGGATCAGGTCCCAAAGGCTGATCCCGACCATCCCGAACATCTTCAACCCTACGCCGACGAGGGCGAGCGTGAACAACCCTGCTCCGAGCATCGCGACGCACAGGGGGGCGATCGCAAACTGCCCGATCGCGAGCCCCCACGACGCCGCAAACTGCCCGAGGGCGAAGTACTTGCCGTAAGCGAACTGCCCGATCGCCACGTCACCCTTTGCGAACTGACCAATGGCGATGACACCGTTTGCGACGCGCAGCTTCCCCGTCACCGGGTCTCTGCCCCAGGCAACGTGCACCAACGGTCTGCCACGCACGGTCCTCTCGCTTCGCCACTCTCCGCTGGGCTTGTAGGAGGCTCTGGCGGGTGCCGGCGCACCACAGTGGGGGCACATAGCCGCGTCGGGGCTCACCTGTCCTGCACACTCCCGACACTCGGCCAACTCCCGTAAGGAACGGCGATGACTGCGAAACCTCTCTCGCATTCGGTCGCCCGCTGCGAACGGCTCCCCGAAAGGCTGCGTCGCACCGCAGTGGGGGCACGCCGATGCGTTAGGACTCACTTGTCCGCCGCAGTGCACGCACGTGCGCAGCTCGCCGCTTTGACTCTGCCTCAACCGAACCCCTTCACGCCACTCGGGCGTCCGGTAAGATACGGTAACCCGGCGTCCGAGGTTGCTTCATGTCAGTTCTCGCTCTGCTGCCTGTCGTCCTACTCGCGGTTTCGCCCACCCAGGCCGACGGTTGGCGTAGCCTGGTTCCCGAGCCGTTCCTCGACGGCCGCGAGCGGTGGGTCGAGCTCTACTGGAAGGCGTGGGAGCTGTACCGTTCCGGCATTCACGAGGGTACAGAGGCGAACGGGCTCGTGTCGCGGTACGTAGGGGCGTCCGAAGACCGAGTCCGCCAGCTCGAGACGGCGCTGCTGGTCGCATGCGGGCGATACGGCCACCGGGCCTTTCCCACCGCCATCTCCCTAGACAACTTCTATCGGAAGCAGCATGCGGACGGCTTCATGAGCGCAGGCATTTTGGAATCGGACGGACGCAGCGCGAGACCGCCGACAGACCTTGCCGAGGTGTGTCCACCCCTCCTCGCCTGGGCCGAGTGGCAGCACTATCTCGTCACCGCCGACCGCTCCCGCCTGCGCTTTGCCTACCCTTACCTAAGCCGCAACTTCTGGTGGATGGACTCCAACCTGCGCACGCCAGCGGGCGCTCTGCTCCCCGGACGGGGCAGCCTCGGCCCGCCGTGGCAGGCAGCGGTCGGGTCGGTGGAGATGACGAGCTTGCAGGCGCTGAATGCGCGCTGCCTCGCCGACATGGCGCGCGTGCTGGAGAACCGAACCGAGGAGCAACGGTTCCGCAAGCAGGCCGAGGCACTAGCCGGAGTCGCGAACGCGGTGCTCTGGTCGCAAGACGAGGGGTTTTATTGCGACGTGGATGCCGTGTCGCAGCATGTCGGCTTCGAGCGCGAAGGCAAGCATATCCCGCGCGCCACGATCGCAGGCGCGTACGCGCTGTTCGCGGGCATCGCCTCGTCCGAGAGGGCGAACAAGGTCGTAGCGCGGCTCACCGACCGCAAAGGCTTCCTCCAGGCGCACAGCTTCTCTAGCCTGCCTTTCGACGACCCGCTGTACCAACCCGATTCCGTGCGACTCGGCGCCGTGTCACCCATCGCGAACTACCTAGTCATACGCGGTCTAGCACAGCTAGGCTACGCTGATATCGCGCTCCTAGCAGCAGAGAACCACCTCGAAGGCCTCGCCAAGACCTTCGCCCGTACCGGACAGCTCTGGGATGCGTATGCCGCGAATGCCTTTCGACCTGCCGAGGGCGCCCGCCCGGACTCAACGGGCATCTCCGTATGCTCCGCAGTCGCGCTACTGATCGAGTCCGTTCTGGGGATCGAGGTGGATGCCCCTGCCGGTGAGGTGCGTTGGAACCTGCGACAGACGGCCAAGCATGGCATACGCCGCCTCCCGGTCGGCGAAGGAACCGTGGACCTCGAGTGCGCCGCCCGTGCGCATCGCCGGTCGCCTGCAAAGCTGAGTATCGAGTCCGACCGCTCGTTCACCCTGGTGGTGAATCTCGGCGGCCGGGAGGTCCGAAAGTCGATCTCCCCGGGCGAGACGGTCTTCGAGGTCTCGCCTTAGCGCTCTGTCTGTGCAGCCGTCTCACGCTTGTGCCAGACAAGTGCAGCAACCACACCAACGAGGCACAGCCAGGGGAACCAGTCGTGAAGCCAACCCGGCACGTCGGTCCTGCGCGCGACGGGAACGTCTGCAATAACCATTTCCCGAACGCCGATGGGTAGATCTGCCACGACCACGCCTCGCGCAGTCACGATCATGGTCACTCCGGTCGAGCCAGACCGCACCAGTGGCCTTCGGCACTCCACGGCCCGCACCACCGCCACTGCTGCGTGCTGCTCGATGCCTGCGGGCGGGTACCAGTCGTCCAGAGAAAGCACGGCGATCAGGTCCGCGCCTTGCCTCACCTGCGCCCGCAGCACTTCGGGGAACAGATTCTCGAAGCAGATCCCAATCGCCACGTCGAGCCCCCGCACGCGCAGCGGGCGTCCGGGCGGAGCAGCCGTGACGTCACCACCTGGAACACGGAAGGCCTGTAGAAATGGCAGCCGGTCACGGAATGGTACGTACTCGCCGAAGATCACGAGGCGCGATTTGTCGTACGTGGTCACCGTGCCGTCCGGGGAGACTCCGTATGCGGTGTGATACACCTTGCCGTCCACCACGCGGTGACCGCTCGCGATGTATCCCGTGGGCGGAGGACGCTCCGGTCTCGGCGGCGCGAACTGATAACTCTCAGGGAACACCACCACTCGCACCCCTGCCAGTCCGGCAGCCTCCAGCCGGTCCTGCTTCCACTGCTCGAACTCGCCACCCCATTCGAACTCCGACGAGTGAATGACATCGAACGCAGGCTGCGCCGCGGCCAAACGCACCGTGGGAGTGACACGCAATGCGTCGAGGAACAGCAACTGGCTGTAGCCGACGACCGCACCGACCCCCACGAGCAACGCGAAGCCGACTCCCGGGCGCTGCGGCTTGCCCAGCGCAACGACCACCCCCACCCCAGTCAGCACAATGAGGAACGCGAGCAGGTGCGTCCCCCCGACCGCCACAGGAGCCAACAGCACCGGGCTCTTCCACTGCGTATAGCTCAGCTGCGCCCAGGCGAAGCCACCTGCCGGCCAGCTCGACCGCAACCACTCCGTAAGCGCCCATGCAGGCGGCGCGACAAGCAGGCCGAGTGACCCGAACCGCCGACACGCGAGCCCAACGGCTCCCCCGAACAGCGCGATGTAAAGGCCCTCGATGATGGAGAGAAGCAGCCAGGGGAGGAGAGCTAGCGGCATCGATCCAGTCCAGTCCGCGATGAACTGCAACAGCCACATTAGGTTGCCCAAAAAGAACAGAGTGCCGAACCACCAGGCCCGACGGAACCCACGCCAGAATCCACCCTCCGCGAGCGCAAAGAGTAGTGGAACGAGTGCTATCCACGCGAAGTGTCCGACGTCCAGGGGAGGATAGGCCGCAAACAGGAGCAGAGCCGAAAACAAGGGCAGCCAACAGCCCGGCTTCCACACTCGCCGCACCCGACCGGCCCAGCCGGACTGAGGCAGATGCTCGGCAACGGTCATCGGTGGGTTATACCTGTGACACCCGGATTGTCCCGAGGTCTCGGTAGTCGGCTCCAATCCGTTGCAGCCCCACAGTCACACGCGCGATGGATTGCGTTGCCCTCACGGGCGAGAGCAGCCGCGCACGCCTAGCCGCGAAGTCCACTCCCATCAGGATCGCCAGAGCCAGCGTGTGTCCCTCGGGCCCTGCTATCCCACACAGCAGTCCAGGGTAGTCGCTGGCGAGCGTGCAGAACACCCGACGTACCTCGAACAGCTCCTGAGCCCGAGGCTCCGCCTCATCCGGCAGTGGCGTCTCAGTTACGACCCACAACGCACCCGGCAACGCCTCTGCATGCAAGACCGCTGTCCGCAGAACGCGCCCCAGCCTATCCTGCAGCGCTTTGTCGAGAGCTCTTCCGGATCCGAGTCGGCAGCCGGCGAAGCACACTTCGTCGAGCGAGACGACGTGTTGGGTGGCCTCGCGGAAGTAGCGAGCCCACTTCGCCTGTCGCCTCCGCGCACGGAACACCGGCGAGCGGCGCGCCGCGTTCGGCGAGCGGGTCAGACGAACCACCTCGACTCCGGTCGTCCGCTCGAGTAGGCACACCAGCGGTTCCATCTCGCCGTCCTGTTGCAACGCCAATACCTGACTAGGCTTCAGCAGCCGCGCCAGCTCTAGCTTCTGCATTCGGGCGCCGGGACCGAACACATGGCCGTCGGTGTCGATCACGGCTCTGGCGCAGTCCCTCCGCCGGCTCCACAGCACCGCGGCAGATACGAGGAACTGCGTCGGGTTGCGGTCCGGGCTCGTCACGCCGACGAACTCGATCTGTTCATCGTCCAAGGCGTGGAAGCCCTCCACGGCCTGGGTCGCGTAGCCGAGCCCGACTGCGCCGGGCGGCCCCACCTCGCTCTGACCGAGGTCGCAGTCCATGAGTGCCACCGTCTCGCCTGCTGCGGCCCAACGCTGCAGCAGAGCCAGGCACAAGGAGGTCTTGCCGGTGTCCGGCGCCCCAAGCAGCATCGTCGGCCCCGATGTGCTCGCCAACGTCTCGATAGCTCCTGCCCACTCATCCGGCAGAACCACATCCATCTCGTGTGAGCTTCGCCCGCGAGCCGTCCTATCCTGGCCCCAGCTGACAGCAGAGGTCGAGGACTAGGCCGACACGAGCCCCACGATGCGCTCGGCGGCTTCTTGCATCGTCTCTGCTGCGTGGATCGGCGTCCCCTGCAGCAATGCCCGGCCCTCCTCTGCGCTCGTGCCTTCCAACCTCAACACCACCGGCACGCCGATGTGCAGGCGGTCCAGAGCGGCAAGGATGCCCTTGGCCACTTCATCGCACCGCGTGATGCCCCCGAAGATGTTGATGAGCAAGCCCTTCACGTTCGGGTCCATCAGCACCAAGTCCACGCAGTTGGCAACCACGTCAGCCTGCGCTCCTCCGCCCACATCCAGAAAGTTGGCGGCCTTACCGCCGGCCCGCGCTACCTCGTCCAGCGTGCACATCACCAGCCCCGCGCCGTTGCCGATCACTCCCACGTTGCCACCGAGTCGCACATAGGCGATGCCCCTGCGGTGCGCCTCAGCCTCGATGGGATCGTCCTCGCTCTCCTCGCGCCATGCGGCGAACTCCTCACGGCGGAACAGCGCGTTGTCGTCAATCGTCACCTTCGCGTCCGCCGCCACCAGTCGCCCGTCCGTGAGCAGCGCGCAGGGGTTGACCTCCACCAGCGAGGCGTCCACCCCGAGATACGCTCGCAGCAATGCCCTCAACATGCTGTGCATCTGCCGGCGCGCCTGAATGTCAATCCCGGCCTTCGAGATCGCATCCCGGATCTGAAAATCCTCCACCCCCCACGCCGGGTCCACGTACAGCTTCACAATAGCTTGCGGATGCTCTCGAGCCACCTCCTCGATATCCATGCCTCCCATCGCCGAGATCATCACCACGTCCTTCTGCGCCGCCCGGTCTAGGGTGATCGCGACGTAGAACTCCTTCGCGATGTCCACCTGCTCGGCGACGAGCACCTTCTCGACGACCATGCCTGCAGGGTTCTGCACAGAGACCAATCGCTTTCCGATCAGTTCGCGTGTAAACGTCTCGGCCTCATCGGCGGTCTGCGTCAGCTTGATGCCACCCGCCTTGCCGCGCCCTCCCATGTGCACCTGGGCCTTGACCACGGCCTTCCCGCCGAACTCCCCGGCGATGCGACCTGCCTCGGCGGGGTCGCTGGTCACGCGGCCCGCCGGGACCGTTACGCCGAACCGCGACAGCACATCCTTCGCTTGGTACTCGTGAAGCTTCATCGAACCTCCTGAGGAGAAAGGAAGACGGCCGGAGCCGCTGTGGCATTCTACCCGTGGCAGTTCGCACTCCATGCCCGGGCCCACGTCCGCCGCGGGTCGCCATGCCATCGCGCTCAGCCAACCCGAGGACTGCGCCGGGGCTAGGACAGCTCTCCAGGCAGGTCTCCGCCACTCCCGCGGCGAAACTCCCGACGCCGTGGCCCGAAGCAAGGACATCCGAACGATCGTAGAACGCCTCGAGGACCTGTACGGCCGCGCCTCTCACCGCCCCCGTTTCGATCCGGTCGAGGAGCTCGTCTGCTGCATCCTGTCGCAGCACTCGGCCGACGTCAACTCTTTTCCCGCTTTCACCCGCCTTCGTGCCCGCTACCCAGAATGGCCACAGGTG
>BTVI01000037.1:0-29391 GCA_045862955.1 Fimbriimonadales bacterium | reverse complement strand
CGGCGCCTGGCCTGCTTTCTCAGCGGCTTCCGCCACCTTCGGTGCGTTCTCGTCGGTGCCGGTGAGGAACATCACGTCGAAGCCACGCATCTTCTTGTATCTGGCCGTCACGTCGGCGGCCAGAGTGGTTAGCGCCGTTCCGATGTGCGGACGAGCGTTGACGTAGTAGATGGGCGTGGTGATGTAGTAACGCTTACCAGACATCCGTGCGAGGACCTCCCAGGCGGCTTTGCCACCGGAGAGGATTCTACCTTGCGGGCTCGACAGCGAGAGGAGCCGCTTACCGGGCCGCTCCGGCCCACTGCTGGCACCGTGGGCCGGAGCGGCGCTGAGGCTTTATGCATCCCTCCGGTTCGCGACGAGCTGTTGGTGGAGATCTTGAACCACGCGGTGAACTCCCACGCCGGCGGGCAGGCGCACTACCTTGCCACCGTTCTCCTTACACACCTTGGCCACTTCCCGAACGCTCTTTCTGCTCCAGCGAATCAGGTAGCAGAGGATGTCCGCTTTCAGGGCATCATCTATGAACTCCGACGGCTTGGAGTCGTACTCGAAGTCGGGCCACTTGAGTTCCTTCAGTTCCAGAAGCGTCTCGAGCTGGCGCCTCCGCTCTTCCTGGCGCTTGCCGCCCATGAAGAGCATCACCTTGCCACGAGTGTGCTCGACGACCTCCGCCAGCCTCGCATCGTGCTCGGCATCCGGCTGCTCCGGCTCCAAGAGCTCGAGGCTTTGATTGCGTTCTAGCCGAGCCAGTTCCTTGGCAACCTCCGCTGCCACCCGACGCACTCCCTCGTTCTCCGCCTCCTCCAGGATGGAATGGTACGGCAGTAGGTGGGTCCGCATCTCCTTGTCGGAGACCTTGATCCCGGCCTGCAGACAGTCGGCCACCACCTGACACAGCCTGTCTTCGAAGTCCTCGGGCCCCGGGGTCTCCGCAATCAGGTCGGTCAGGGCCTTCAGCGCCGGCATGCGGAGTCTGCGGGAGTGCAGCAGCTTTTGCCGGCTCTCCAGGTGCTCGGGGAGTTGCGCGGCGAGGCGAGCAACTTCGGAGTTGGACATATTTTGGGTCCACACCGGGATGTACCACTGCCGCTCCTCGGAGATTTCCTCCAACATCTGATGGATGTCGTGCTGCTGCTGGTCGGCGGCTCCGTCGAACTCGTCCTTCAGCACGCGATAGAGATGCGCCTCGGCGGCGGCGATCGTGGTGAGCGTGTTGTTCCGCTCCGGCCCCGAAAGGTCAGGCTCGTCGTGGAGGCCTAACCCGAACGCTCGCTCGGCCTCGGCCAGCAGGGAGTAGGCTTGGGCCAACATGTCCCAGCGGCCGCGCGTGGCGGTTCGTGTCTCGTGCATCGGAAAGCCATGGGTGTGGTACTTGCCTCGGTAGTGTAGCTTGAACAGGTCGCGCATCCGTCTCACGGCATTGCTGGTATCGAGCCCGTTCTGACCGAGGTCGCGGCCCCACGCCTCCACCGCGCGAAGTCTGGCGGCAGTGGCTTTGAACGCCGCCATCGCCTGCTTATCCCATTTCTCCGGCTTGGAGACGGTCTCGATTTCCGCGAGGACGGCCTCGAGCGCCTGCTGGTAGTCTGCCACCTCTCGTGCGTCGGGGGCCTCTTCGGTGATTGGTGGCTCTGCGAGCGCCTCCTTGACGGCGGCTTCGGCTTCCGGCTCCATATGAACGGCCACAACTCCCAGCTCGGCAGGTTCGGTATGTGGCGGCGGTGTCTCGGCCACTGTCTCGGTCTTTGGCGCCCCCGCAAGTATGGCCTCTACCGCTCTGCAAAGATCGTCAATCTCGGCGACGATGTCCGTGAGGCCTAGGCTGGCAGCGCGCTCGCGACGGACGAGCAGCTCGTCGAGGAATGCTTTTGCCTTGCGTTCTTCTTCGGCTCTAGCGATACGCTCGTCGAGATCGCGCAGGACCTCTTCGGCGTTCGCGAGCAGGTCCAAGGGATTGACTGTCATCGGTTACTCCTTTCCGGACATGCGGGCATGTCCCATTGAATAGGAGTCCTTCGGGGCCGAGAACGTTACATCGTCCCGTACAATCTGTCTCCGAAATCGCCGAGTCCCGGGACGATATACTTGCGCTCGTCCAGCCCATCGTCCAACGCGGCGGTGAAGATCTCGACCTGCGGCCATTCGGCCAACAGCTTCTCGACGCCTTGCGGCGCAGCCACCACGCAGAGCATTCGGACAGAAGCCGCACCCGCGTCCTGAAGCAGCCCAACGGCCTGGCAGGCGCTCCCACCGGTGGCGAGCATCGGGTCGCAAAGCAATACGGCCTTGCCATCGAGCTCGGGCAGCTTGCAGTAGTAGTGGTTGGCCACCGCAGTGCGCTCGTCTCGCTCGAGGCCGATGTATCCGACCGACACCTCGGGGAACAGGTTCGCGATTGCCTCCAGCATCCCGAGGCCCGCGCGCAGGATCGGCACGACGGCGATCGGCTGCCGCAGAACCTGTCCCGACGCCTCGCAAAGCGGTGTTTCCACCCGTACCTCGCTCGTCTCCAGGCTGCGCGTCGCCTCGAGGGCTAGCAAGGTTGTAAGGCGCACCGAATACTGCCGAAAGGCGTCGGGCTGCGTGCGGCGGTCCCGAAGGAGCACCAGCAGATGGCGAGCGAGAGGGTGCTCGACGACATGAATGGGCATGGGTTGCCGTTTCGACAGCGCCTTGCGTGGTCCTTCGGCTGCGGTACGCTAGGCGCATGCGTGTGAACGTCGCCGAGCTTCGCGAGGTCGCTGCCGACCTGGCTTATCGGGCCGGCAGGCTTACATTGGGCTACTTCGGAGAGGCGTCTGCCGAGACGAAGGCCGACAGCACGCCGGTGACCGAGGCTGACAGGGCTGCCGAGACGCTGATTCGAGGGGGCATCGAACGCCGTTACCCAAGCCACGGCATCTGCGGCGAGGAGTTCGGCGAGGTGCGGGAGGGTGCGCCGGTGCGATGGGTGGTGGACCCGATAGACGGCACGAAGGCCTTCGTGCGTGGAATCCCAACCTATGCGGTGCTCGTGGCGTGCGAGGTGGATGGAGTGCCACGCGTGGGGGCAGCGTACTTCCCTGCCCTGGACGAGATGGTGTCGGCTGCCGAAGGCCAGGGGGCTACCCTGAACGGCAGGCCGATCCGGGTTTCGGAGTGCGCCGACCTGGGCCGCGCTCTACTGCTCACTGGTGATCACAAGCTGCTGTACTCCTGCGGCAAAGGACCGCGATACGAAGCCTTGCGCGATGCCTGCTACGAGAGCCGCTCACTCCCGGACGCGTATGGGCACGTACTGGTGGCGAGCGGTCGGGCGGAGATCATGGCGGACCCCGTAGTTTCGCGCTGGGACATTGCGGCCATCGTGCCCATCGTGCGCGAGGCGGGCGGGACACTCACGGACTGGAACGGATCGGACGTCTACTTTCGGCCAGAAGCCCTTAGCACCAACGGAAAACTACTGGCTTCGGTGCTGCGAAACCTAGCCTGTGAACAAGATCGGCTGTAACATGTAGCCGGGGGCGCGCACTGCACGCGCAGGGCGACGCGGAACGGTGAGACATGAGATTACGGCTGTCTAGTTGCTTTGCGGCTACGATTGTCGCGTTGGCCGCCGTGGGTGGTCAGGCTCAGCGGACGATCGTTGCCTCTTCCGGGGCACCGGCAATGGTTCTGGACGCCCGCACGGGCCCACCGGACAGGTCTGACCCCATCATCACGAAGGTAGGCATGGATTCGGGAAAGGTGCCTGGCTTCGACGAACGGTGGTCAGTATTCCAGTTCGTACTGTCGGCAGCCGACCACTTCGACGCGATCGAGGTCTTCTTTTTCGAACGCGAGGGACAGATTCCGACGGGCTACGGATGGAAGGTGTATGCCGATGATGGAGGACGACCGGGAACGGTTCTGGCACAGGGAGGCGGTAGCTACGCGTCGCTACTCGCGCAGTCCACACCGCGCACCTTCGCTAACACTTTCGAGGCGGCACGAGCCGGCACGATCCTATTCGATACCGAACTCGACCTGCCCGCCGGCCGGTACTGGGCGACGGTGTACGGCACAGACGGCAACATCCCGCAGTACGTGGGCTCGCCTGGTGGCTCGAAGCAGAACTTCGCGTGGCGGAAGACGACCGCCGGGTCGGACTATTCTCCGTTCGAGACGAAGATGTTCTGCATGCCCTCGTTCGGAGCCGATATCACGGCAGGTTACAGCAGACTAGGCCCCTCGGCGCCCTACGACTATTCGGGCTGGACGGCGAATGAGCAGCAGGGACGGGACCTTTATCATATCTGCTTCGCTCTAGTAGACACCTCTGGCTTCGATGGCACGGTCGTGACCGGTTGCATTCAGGTTCCTTCCTGGCCAGAGCCTCCCGTGTACACGTTGCCAGGTTCGACTGCCAACCCTCAGGCGTTCGATATCGTTTTCGTGGACCCGGTCACAGAGGAGACTCAGATCGTCGAAACCGTTAACCTTTCTCTAGACGGTCGTTTCACCACCTCGAAGGTGCGCAACGGCACCTACCTAGTTCGGGTGTATCCGCGTCACTGGGTCATCGGGCGCTTCTCCTGCAGCGACGGCGTGAACACGTATCAGCAGCCTTACGTGGCGGGTATGGGCCACCCGTTCGTGCCGGCCGACTTAGGCTTAGTGACGCTGACCGGGGGGACGCGGGACCTCGGGGACATCGTGCTGCGAAACGGCGACACCGATCTGGACTGCACAATCGGGATATCCGATCTCAATACTGCGGTTATCCATTGGGGACAGACCATTTTCGGCGACTGCCCCCCGCTGTGGGAAACCTACGTGGTAGCACGCGACTGCAACGGGGACGGAGTGCTGGGCGTGCAGGACATGAGCACGATTCTCGTGAACTTCGCGCAGACAGGTCCCAGCCGCTAGGTTTTCCGCGCAGGCCGTCGCACCGCTCGTATGGAGGCTGATCGTGATGAGAGTGCTTGCCGCTGCAGTCCTTGTCTGTTGGACGGTTTCGTGCTTAGCCCAAGATCGGGTCGTGTACTCGACTGGGGCGCCGACGCCAGCCCTGGACGCCACCACCGTGAACCCCCAAAACCCGACGCTGCTGCGCTTCGGCTTCATCTCTGGGAAGCAGACCCAGGGTGGCAACTACCCCGAGCGATGGACCGCCGGCGCGTTCCACCTGGCGAACGCCGACACGGTGAACGCGTTCGAGGTGGCGTACTACGCCGGTTCGCCGACGCCGACGGACTACCGCTGGCGCATCTATCGCGCGGACGGCCCCGGAGGTGCCCCTGGCACAGTGATAGCGAGTGGAAACGGTACGCTCAGCAGCCTTTATCCCCGCCGGCACATATTTGCCAACGGCTTCGTTGCGGATAGCTACGTACGAGTCCCGATCACCGCCGTGACCCTGTCGGCCGGCGACTATTGGTTCACCTTCTACTCGCTCGTCGGCGAGATCGTGTGGTACGCGGGGGCACCGGGTGGTCCGAAGTTGCCCTACAATTACCGGCGCACCACCAGCGGCTCCTCGTGGACTGCCGAATCCATCTCACCAGACGACACGCGAATGCCTAACTTCGGGCCGGGCGGGCTCTATTCGACCGTGTATCCCGCTGCGGGGCCACACCCGAACGACTTGTACCAACCGTACTTTACTCTGCTGAACGTGGGAGGCGGGGGAACCACGCTCACGGGCACGATTGCGCTTAGCGGCTGGTCGCTCGGTGCATCGAAGGCTCTGTCAGACGGCAAGCCGCAGGTATACGAGTTGCGCCTGCTCGACCCGGCCACCGGCAAGATATGCAACGTCTTCACCTTCCCCGTGAACGCGAACGGTGGCTTCTCGGTTGGTCCGGTCCAACCCGGGGTCTACGACATTGTTCTGAAGCCGGTGAGCTACATCGTCGGGCGATTCGGCATCTACGGCGCGGCGGATGCGGTGGTGTCAGAGCAGTCACAGGCTCACGGCTTCGGTGTACCGTTCCTGGGCGTCCGCATGGACGGAGTCAGCGTGGCCGGGCCGTCACAGGCGCTGGGCACCTTCGTGCTGATAGCCGGTGACAGCGACCTGAGCGGCTCGGTAGACATCTCGGACCTGAACCGGGCTCTGGTGACCTTCGGATTGAGCGCGACCACGGCTCCGGTGTCCGAAGATCTGCGATATTTCGATGACTTCGACGCAAGTCGGACAACGGATCTCTATGACTTGAACACCGTGCTGACGAACTTCGGATCGTCCGGGCCGGGGTCGTAGGTGAGTTCGCTGACGAAGTCTTACACCGTTTCAGGGGCTCGAGTCGCCGGACGGGTTGGCTCGAGCCCTGCGGCCTGCAGAGAAGGCGACCAAGCCGAATACCACGAGGCCAGTGGCGCTGCCCCAACCCACGAGGCTGCCGAGGAACTGGACGGTCTTGAGCTGCAACGGATAGGTGCCGGTGCGCTCCAGGTAGCCCTCGTCCACTAAGCGAACACCCCCCTCGATCCTGCCAGGCAGGAACGCCTTCTCGTCGGTGATGATCAGCTTCTGGGGGGAGCCGACCGGAGTCGGCTCATCCCCGAAAATGGCTGCTATCTCGCCGCTCGGCACACGAACCCGCTGTGCAAGGACTGCCCTCGACGCGATCTGGGGCACGACGACAAGCACCAGGGCTAGGATGACGGCGCACAAGATTGCCAAGACCCGAGAGAGTCGCGCAACGGTCTTCAAGGCTTGCTAGCCTGTATACCCGTAGAAGTCGAAACTGATCTTCACGGTTTCAGCGACTTTGCCCACTGCTCGCTCAGGTATCTTGACGCCGTAGTCTGCAAGTTTGAGGTCGAATGACCCCCGCAGCCTGACGACGTCTCCCTTGAACCCGGCCTTGCGGGTCTGCTCGTTCGCCTTGACATACTTGCCGGTCACTTCCGTGGTGATAGCTTTGGTCACGCCGTGGAAGGTGAGCTTTCCGCTGACCGTGTAGACGTCGCCCGTCTTATGCTTGACGCTGGTTGCCTCGAACACGGCCTGTGGGTACTTCGTCGTGTCCAGCCACATCTCGCTGCGCATGTGCTCGTTCCGCAACGGGATTCCCGTGTCGATACTGGCGACGTCGATCACTACTTTGCCGCTTCCCGTTTTTTTGGCCGGATCGATCTTCAGAGTTCCCGTGACCTTGTTAGTCTTGCCCGTGAAGTTCTCGAACTGGGCGACGCTCTCGACAACGACGGACTGGGGCACCTTGCCACCACCATCTCCCACCGTGAACGTCTTGGTTTGCGCAAGACCCTGGCAAGCATTGATGGCCGCCGCGACAGTAACGAAGAGAGCGAAATGTCTCGTCATGGATTGCCTCCTGGATACCGTTTCTGACAGTACTGGAGTCTACGAGGCAACCCACCTGGACGTCGCTATCGCTCGCTGCTCCGAGCCTCTGACGAAGGAGGCTCGGGGGCAGACCGTCGAAAGGGAAAGTATGATGAAGACACTTACCCCCTTGATCCTGGGCCTGCTCGCGTGTGCTGCGGTCACGCTGGCAATCGTGGTAGGAGCGACTGCCCAGGGTGCAGGCTCCGGGAAGGGACGGCTTTTCATAACCGTGACGACCGACGACCCCTGGGCGAACGAAATGGCCATCAGCTACGCCGAGGCCACCAAGAGCCGTGGCTACGACGTCACCCTCTTCTACCAGGTGCGCGGAGTGCGCACTGCCGCCAAGAAGGTGCCGAGCGCGCTCGCTAAATCCCAGAAGTCACTTCGCAAGGCGATGAGCCACGGCATCGAGGTGTACGTGTGCGGCATGTGCAGCACGCGCGCCGGCATCACACCGATGAGCGGCTGGATCGAAGGCACTAAGCCGGGCGATCCCGGAATGGTGGACAAGATGATGGACCTGGGTACCAAGCTGATGAGTTACTAGGCTGCATTTAGGCGCGAATCGAGTAGAATCCTGGTGGTCTCTACCCGGTGATGGAGCTCGCCGAGCCGTCTGCTGAACCGCGATCCTGCTGATAGCTCCTGCAGAGAGCCAGATGCGGGGTGGATGATGAGCGAGTACAGCTCCGAGCCGTGGGCCCTGCACGTTCTTAGCACGTGCAGATACCTGCAGAGCCGACTCGAGCAGGCGGAGATGATGGCTACGCTCGGGTATGCCCTCAATGGGGGCCGCATCTTCATTCCCCTGAGCGATCCCCGCGCGTGCGTCGAGATGCTCGAAGAGCTCTCTGGCGAACTCACCCGGCTTGTCCGCGACCTCTTCGGCGGCCAAGGCAGTCCATCGCTGCCCGAAGACACCACCCGTGCAAGGCTTCGGGTCCTGATCCAAGGTCTGCATGATGAGGCTGATGCGGAACTGCTGCCCCAACGCGTTGCAAAGCGCTACGGGTCCCCGCCCTCACACGCCTGCGAGCGGCTGCAACAGGCGGTAGACAGATTCGGGGACATTGCGGACAGGCTGGCCGCCCTTCTGGCCGAAGGGAAGGATGAATGAGCTACACCGGCCCCCTGCGTGATGACCTGCTACAGGCGATGTCGGACGAGGGGTGCCCAGTCTGCACGGTGATTCGCGCTGCTGCCCAGCGGCGCATCGAAACGCAGTTTCACGAACTTGTCAACGACGAGGCAGTTCGAGCACGCTTGCGGCACTCGGGGGGCCTATGCACCGCACACCTCGAGGATTACATCACGCTCGGCGACCCGCTCGGTCTCTCCATCATCGCCAAGGACTTGCTCTTACACGAGGTGCAGCAGTTGGGCCGAGGACGACGGACGACCCGGCGATGCCCGATCTGCGCCGATATGGAGGACCACGCCAAGCGCACCTGCGCGGACCTGGCTCGGCTGCTAGTCCAGCCTGCCTGGCGTGCGCGCTACGAGGCCTCGGAGGGGCTCTGCATCCCCCACCTGTCCGAGCTATTGCGGCTTTGCGATGCTGGTACCGCCGAGTGGGTCGCGAAGGTCGAGCGCTCGAAACTCGCCTCGCTGACAGAAGCCCTAGAACTCGTTATCCGGCACCACGACTATCGTTACCAGAGAGAGCCTTGGGGAGATGAGGTGGGAAGCTGGAAGCAGGCGCTCAGGAAGCTCTGTGGCCAGCCCAGAACGGTCGCGGACGAGGGCCGGAGGTGATGGAGGCTCGCTCACTCCCCTTCGAGCAGTGCCTGCGCCACTCTACGAACCAGGGCGGAAGGGTGATCCAGGGCACCGCGAATCAGTGCCGCAGCTTCGTCTCCCTCGATCTTATGGGCCGCAGTCAGGATGGCTCGCAGCTCGTAGTAATCGCTCGTCTCGCTGAAGCGCTCCGCCAGAGCAGGTACGGCATCCTTAGCTCCGAGCTCGCCCAGCAAGCGAATGACGGTCATCCTCGTCTGCGCCAGAGGGTGCTTCAGAGCCAGTACGAGCTTCTGCTGGTACGGAAGGTCGAGATGCGTGCGAAGATTGGCGTTGCAGTGCGGGCACCCTACATCGTCCTCGGACACCTCGCGCCAGCAGTAGGGGCAGAACCATGTCAGAGCCACGGCACGTGATACCACGTTCCCGGAGACGGATGCCGCCACCCAAGCCACCGAATCTCGGGGGAACTCGTGACGGCAAGCGATAGCTGGCTCGTGTGCCCCGAGTGTCATGCCGAGATGGCAGCGGAGGTAAGACCGGCTGAGACGACGTACTACCGGTGCGGAAAGTGCGATGCAGTGTTCCGAGCTTACGCGGGCACCGTGGCCATGGCGTGGGAGCGGCGAGCAGGAGACAAGTCAACGCACGCCGTGATTCTCAGCGGTTCACGCCTGGGAAGGGTCTTCTTGTTCAGAGACCATGCAGGGAGCGAGATCGAACTGGGTCGAGGAGACTTGGTGCTGCTCGCCTTTCGCAACGACAGAGTCGTGGTGGTCGAGAACCTGACGTCGGGTGCCTATTGGATCCTTCGGACCTCGGGTCTGCGGGGATGCATTGTGCCGGTGCTGCTGGGCATTCTGCTCGCACTCGTGTGCGTTGGCGGGCAGTCCGTCTTGTGCGCTCGCAGAGGCCCTACGAGTTTTCCTTCGCCTAGTCCGGCTCAGATCTTAGGCTGGTGCGTGGCTCCCCATGGGTCGAGACTGATGAGAGGAGCGGACATGGCGTACAATAAGTTAAAGGCAATGGAGGACTGCCTTCCCATTCCGTGGGGAGAACCGCCGCCGAGGCTGATGGCTCCTGAGCGTCTGTCTACAAGCACGATCAGATAGGAGCCGTAGCTAATGTTTGTGTACATCTCGATGCCCCCGAATGGGCACCTGGCATTCGCCGAAGGGGGCGGTCCGCCATGATGGGGGCTCACGCAACTGCAGCGGGAGAGCTTCGGGAAGTACTCGACCAGCTCGCATCCCTGGCAGATCGGCACACCGAGCGCCATTTAGCGGAGGTCCTTCGCGGAACGAGCGCTCGCCTCGCCGAACACCGTTTCAACTTGGTGGTCTTCGGCGAGTTCAAGCGTGGGAAGAGTACTCTGGTCAACGCCCTCATCGGTCATGAAGTGCTGCCGACAGCCTTGACACCCCTGACATCTGCGATCACCATCGTGCGCTATGGAAGGGAGCTGTCGGCTCGTATAGTGAAACTGGACCGGACCGGCACGGAGATTGCAGTCGAAGATCTGCCGCAGTACATCACGGAGTTGGGCAATCCAGACAACGAGAAGGGGGTAGACCACGCCGTCGTCTCGGTGCCGGCTCCCATTCTGGCGGACGGACTGCAGCTCATTGACACTCCGGGCACCGGTTCCATCTTTCTTCACAACACCGCGACAGCGCGGGGGTTTCTATCGAGTGCCGACGCAGCTCTCTTCGTACTGTCGTCGGATCCTCCCATGAGCGACGCCGAAGCAACGTTCCTCCAGACCGTGTGCGAACAGGTACCACGTGTTTTCGTGGTAGTTAACAAGGCGGACAGGTTGGCGCCGGCGGAGTTGGAGCAGGCGCTGGACTTTACCCGAGAGGCGATCCGTGAGCGCCTCGACCTAACACTGCCCGTGATAGCAGTATCTTCGAAGCTTGCCCTAGAGGGTACTACTAAGTACAGGGGCGACCTGGTCGAAGCGAGTGGCTTTGGCAACCTGGTTGCCATGGTAACAGATTTCCTGCAGACGGAGCGCGCCGCCGTCGCATTGCAGTCTGCGCGGCGAACGGTTACTGCAGCAGAGGAAGTGCTGAGTACCAGGCTGTCACTCCAGCAGGCTGTGCTGACCACGCCCTTCGAAGAGATTCAGAGCCGTCTCACCATTTTCACTACACGTCTCGAGAAGCTCCGCGCCGAGCGCGAGCGCAACCTGTTCCTGCTGTGCGAGAAGAGCCGTCAGGACCTGGTTGCTTCCGTGGAGCAAGACTTGGAGGTACTGAAGCGGGCGGAGTTTCCCAACGCCTTGGTGAGGCTCAAGGCCTTCCTCGACAACGTAGGACCAAGAGTTACGGCGGCTGCAGCGTTCCAGCAGGCAAGCAGAAGCATCGCCGACACCGTAGACAACATCCTCGGCGCCTGGCGGCAGGAGGAGGAGGTTCGGATCAACGCCCGTCTCGAAGGCGTCCTCGAGGAGTTCTCACAGCAGATGGACTCATCGCTCCAAGGGATTCATGAAGCGGCATCCGACGCCTTCGGCGTGCAGTTGAAGTCCTTCGCCATCCGAGGAGGCCTGACGGACAGAAGTCGCTTCTCGCTTGCTCGCTGGCAGGCGGAAGTCCATCTTAGCCCGGAGGCTTGGATCATTGCGCGCTTCTTGCCGGCCCGGTTTGTGCGCAGGTGGATCGAACGCACGGTGACAGCGAAGCTGTGGGAGATGTTCGAGATGAGCTGCGGCCGGATCCGCTACGACTTCGTGCGACGCATCGAACCCACGGTGAAGAAGTGCGCGCAGGAGCTAGTCGAGCGCGCAGCCGAGACTGAACAGGCGATCACGGAGGCAGTGGAGCAACTTGCCCGCCAGAGGCAGGCGAGGTCCTCTGCTCTCGAGGCGGAGCTTGCCGCACTCGAACGCGAACGAGTGCTCCTCCACCAGCTTGCAGAGCGCGCGAGCAGGGCGGTTGCTGTCGGAAGAGCTTGACCTCTTCGTTCGCGGACCTCGAGACGAACCGACGCCTGGTGCCACGTCGGCGCAGAGGCGAAGTTCGGTCTGCTATGCTGCAGGCATGAACCGTACGCCCTTAGTGATGCAGTTCGACCAGATCCTGCAGGGCTGGGACATCCCGACCCCGGCAGGCGTGTTGCGAGTGCGCGAGGACAAGCGGGCGGCAGTGCCAGCGGGTGCGCCTTATTCGATTCTGACGAACCTCGCGCACGCCGTTCTGTGGCAGGACTTCTGGTTGCAGAAACTCGCAGGTGGGCGACGGAAGGCGGGCCCGTCGGAGTGGAACAACGACTTTCGCGTGCCGGACCCGAGCGAGTGGCACGCGCTGAAGAAACGACTGCTCGAGGGGTTGCAGGAGGCTCGGCGCATCGCGGCGAGTGAGCCGTTCGACCACGAGATGGTTTCGGATCAGGAAGCCATCGAGACGCTGATCCGCATCCTCGTCCACGTTTCGTACCACCTCGGCCAGATGAACCTTTTGAGAGGCCTCGTTAGGAGGGCCGATCAGCGACGCTAGGCCGCACCGCTCCGAGCCCATCTGCTCGCGGTTGGTTCTGAACGACAGGCAGGGAGCCAGGCCGCGGCGACGTAATAGCCTGCCTATGACTGTGGGAGAGATCCTTGGGCACTTCCCCGTGTTCGGGCAGTGTTCCGACGGGACGATGGTAGGCATTAGAGAGGGAGCGGCTCGGGCAACATTCGGAAAGGGGGAGCACGTCTTTCTAGAGTCGGATAGGCTGGACCGGTTCGCGTTGATCGGTTGTGGGAGCCTGCGTGTCTATCGCACCGGCTCCGGGGACAAGGAACTCACGCTCTATCGAGTCTCTGCGGGTCAGTTCTGTATCGTCAATGCGCTTGCCGTATTGACTGGTAGGCCAGCTGTGGCGAGTGCAGTTTCTGAGGAGCCTACCGAAATGGTGCTGTTGCGGCCCGACCATGTCCAACTGCTACTCGCAGACTGCCGTCCGTTTCGCGACTTTCTGTTCGGGGCCGCGTTCGAAACGCTGGTAGGAGTTCTGCAGCTCGTACAGGAAGTCGCGCTGGAGACCGTGACTACGAGGCTGGCGGGCTACCTGCTGCGTCGCGCAACTGCAGGGCCAGGGGATTTCTTCGTGCACGCCACGCACGAAGAGATCGCCGCGGACCTCGGCACGGCACGCGAGGTAGTGAGTCGCACGCTGAAGAATTTCGAACATAGCGGTCTCGTATCGCTTTCTCGCAATCACATCCGCCTGACAGACGTCGAGCGGCTGCATGAAGTTGCCGAAGGAACGGCGGGCCGTGAGAACTAGGCAAGGTGTGTGACCAAAGTCACGGATCGGATCAGCCCATTCTGAGATAATGGTCGTGCACCAACATCCCGAGACGGCCGACGGTGACTCGAACGTGTTCTAAGGGTGCAGTTGCCTCTGGCCCTCGGGAGCCCGATGGCAGAAGAGCACCGACTTGGGGGGACGAGTATGGCAACGGTTTCCCGATTGCTACTGCTGATCGGCGGTGCGTGCCTGATATGGGGCGCGGATGCGGACGTGCCCAAGTACCGGGTTCAGTTCTTGGGCCCGGGAACCACGGGAACGGGCATCAACGAGCTTGGAGTCGTCTGCGGCAACATATCACTCGGGGACGGCACCAGTCTCCTTGCCGCTGTGTCGAAGAACGGAGGTCCACTGGTTGCCCTTCCGTTACCGCCAGGGATGCAGACCTCACGCGCGTACGACATCAATGACGCCGGCGTCATCGTGGGCGCCGTATGCCCGAACCAGTACGTCATCTCGCAGCCAACCGCCGCAGTGTGGCATCCTACTGCGAATGGATACGAAGTAGAGGTCTTGGGTGGCCTGCCCGGCGACCCATACAGCGCAGCGTACGCAATCAACAACGTCGGCGACATCGTGGGTGGTTCAGGCTTTTGGGGCTGGAACCTGTCAACCGGTGTGATCTTCACTCAGCAGGGTGCAGTACGCTTGGGAGATGGCTCGCCTGTTTCGGACGTGAACGACAATCGGCAGGTTCTGCTTACGGGTCCCCGGATTCTAGACCTGAACACCGGTGACATCGTAAGTTTTCCCCTGCCGCCGGGAAACTGGCAGGGGATGGTAGCCTCTGCCATCAACAACCGGGCCGACTTCTGCGGCTACATCCTAGGCTACTCCGGATGCAGCAGGTTTCCGATTCGGTACCGCCAGGGTATTGGATGGGAGTTCACTGGGGGATGTGCGACTACCACCGGCGCCACCGCCATCAACGACTGGGGGGATGTGTTGCAGTACTACTACATGTCAACCTCGTCGGTGCACTTCGTAGAGTACGGCCTCTTTGGGCTCGGGGCTCTCATTGATCCAAGCCAAGGAGAGTGGTACGTGCAATACGGCGGAGCCAACGGGATCAACAACCGGCGGCAGATCGTTGCGGCGGCCCAACAGGGTGCGAACGGGCCGATCGGAGCTATTCTGATGAGCCCCCTGGTGCCTAATGGGCCGCAGCGCATCAGAACGGGTACCTCGACAGCTGCAGACTAGACCTAGTCAGACGACTCCACGTGTTCTCTGCGGCCGTGAAGCCGCGTTGTCGTCTGCTGCGGTTGCCTGGGCCAGACGTCCGTGCGGAGGCGGGCTGCGGTGGGCATCATCCCAGACCTGCCGAGGCACTCTCAGCCCCCGTCCTCCGCAGGAGTGCTAGGTGCGTGCACGAAAACCTGCGGGGCGCTCGATTCGACGCAGATCGGACGCCCGGGAGGATCACCGCGGATGGCCCGAGTTGGAGTGCTGCTGCTCGTTTTCTGGGTGATGCAGATTGTCGCCCAGATCCTGTTCAAGTGGGGAAGTCTTTCGGAATCGCGTTGGATGTGGGGGTTCTGGGGAGGGAATGCCCTCGGCCTGTCTAGCATCTGGCTGCTGATGCTTGTCTACCGCGTGATCAACCCCAACGTTGCGCTCGGCGTCGCGGCGGGTGGCGCGTTCCTTCTGAGCCAGGTCGCCATCGCCGTGGCGTTTCGCTCCAAGGTAGCTCCCGTGCAGTGGCTGGGAATCGCGACGATGGTAGTGGGCATGCTGCTCCTCGCGACGGGAGGAATGGCTCAACGCGGCGAATCGGACTCCGACGGCAGTCTTCCAGCCCCAACCCCAGAGCGGTCCGGCCGAGAGGCAGCCGCAATCGAGCCTAGCGCAGCCACACTCGGACCACAAGAGGCCAGCACTATGAAGTCAGCGTTCATACCCCCGATACCGACCCCCGAGGACATGGCCGAGAGCCGTGCCCTGTACGAGCAGTTCTTCACCGACCCCTCCAAGCTCCCCATCACCTATCTGTTCGACGGAAGGCAGCAGAGGGGCATCCCGAAGGACTGGCAACCGGTAATCCGAACCCGGTCGATCGACGCGAACTTGGTGGAGATGGTATGCAGCGGTGGTGACCCTCGGACTGGGCTGGAAGTGCGTGTCGAATGTCTCATCTACAGGGACTATCCGGTCATCGAGTGGGTCGCCTGGTTCACCAACCGCGGCACGGCACCCACACCGCTGCTCAGCGACGTTTTGGCGCTGGATGCGACCCTGACTGGGCCGGCCCCCATCCTGCACTACTACAAGGGTGACTTCTGGAACGAGCAGGGCTATGAGCCGCAAGAGTCGGCCTTGTCGCCGGGGACGAAGGTGCATCTGGCTCCCAACGGCGGACGCCCTTGCGACGGGTGGTTTCCATACTTCCGGATTCTGTTCGAAGGTCGCGGCCTTGCCTGCGCCATTGGGTGGCCCGCGCAGTGGTCGCTGACGCTCGAGGGCGCGAGCGACGGAGTGCACGGTAAGGCCGGACAGGAGAAAACGCGTCTCCGACTCGACCCCGGCGAGAGCATTCGGACGCCTCGCATGACGGTGCTTGCTTGGAAGGGAGACGAAGCTCGCGCTATCAACCTGTGGCGAAGGTGGTATCTAGCGCACCTGCTGCCGCGATCGAACGGCCAGCCGCTGCAACCCCTGCTCGCTGTGGCGGCAACCGACGAGGGCGAAGAGTTCACCGCTGCGACCGAAGAAAACCAGTTACGTTACATGGCCAAGTTCCGCGAACACGGAATCCCCTTCGATGTGTGGTGGATCGACGCAGGCTGGTATCCCTGCTTCGACAAAGAGGGTCAGCGGAGATGGTGGATAACGGGCAACTGGTACCCGGACCCCGACCGGTTCCCGAAGGGTATGAAGTCCGTCTCGGAGGCCGCCGAGAAGAGCGGCGCGAAGCTGCTCGTATGGTTCGAGCCAGAGCGAGTGCAGGCCGGCACCATGTTCGAGCACGATCACCCCGACTGGCTGCTGCGGGCAAAGGATAACGACAACGCGTTGTTCAACCTCGGCAACCCCGACTGCAGACAGTGGCTGACCGACCACGTGTGTAAGCTGATCCGTGACAACGGCATCCGCATCTATCGGCAGGACCACAACTTCCCGCCACTGCAGCACTGGCGAGAAAACGAGGCGGAAGATAGGCAGGGGATGAACGAAAACCTGTACGTGCAGGGGTACCTGCGCTACTGGGACGACTTGCTCGAGCGGAATCCGGGACTGTGGATCGACTCGTGTGCGAGTGGGGGTCGAAGGAACGACCTGGAGACTATGCGGCGTTCCGTGCCGCTGCACTACAGTGACTACGGATATGGCGACCATCCCGTCAAGCTGGCGTTCCAGCGCACGCTCTATGAGTGGATTCCGTACTTCAAGGACTTTACGCTGTCATGGGACCTGACGGGTGGATCGCGCTTCGACGCCTCGGTAGACCCGTTTGCCTACCACACCGGAATGGCACCCATGCTGTTCGTGACACTGGACATCCGACGGGACGACTACGACTTCGAGCTGTCACGCAAGCTGATCGCCTTGTGGCGTAAGGCCGCGCACCTGTTGGTATACGGTGACTACTACGCACTGACACCCTATCACCGCGACGCCACGCAATGGGTGGTGCGCCAATTCGACGAGCCGACAACCGGACGTGGGGCGATCCAAGCGATACGCCTACCGAAGAGTGCGGACGAGAGCTTCGTGGTACGGCCCAAGGGGGTCGACGCGGAGGCGCGATACGTTTTCGAGAACGGTAACACGGGCGAGACCGTCGAGACCGAAGGACAGAAGCTGCAGTCAGAGGGATTCACGATAACTTTGCCGCAGAGAAGCGCGGTCTTGTGGTTCTACCGCAAGCTGTGATGATGGGAAGTCGGAAGTGCATCGCTGGCCACTGCTGACCCCGAAGCGGCAGTCAGGATCGCCTGCACTTGTTGCCACACTTCCCTGAGTGCGTTGCCCTCCAGCGAACGGATTCGGGCATAGGAGATACCTACCCGCTCTCGAACGCTAGGGTCCTGCAACAGGGCCTCCCAAGCGTGGGAGAGCTCGCGTGCATTGCAGGTTCGCCGAGCGACGCCATCGGATAGTAGCGGCTCGATGGTGGCGTGCTGTTGCTCGTAGTGGGGGCCCACAGTGATAGGAACACTATAGGCTAGGGCTTCGGCTGGAGTGTGTCCCCCAAGCGCGATACTGAACGTGCCACCCACGTGGGCGACGTCGGCGATCGCATACAGGTGCTCGAGCTCGCCGTAGGTATCGAGCACGATCACCCTTCCTGCAGGCAGCGGCGTGTCCGGTTGCGAGCGAAGCTTATAGGACGCGCCTGCTGCGACTAGGCGGTGCAGCAACGCCGAGATGCGGTCTGGCCGACGCGGGGCAATCACTAACACTGCGTTCGGCACGCACCTACGGAGCAACTCGAATGCAGGGAGAATCATCTCCTCGTCCTCAGCATGCGTGCTGCCCGCAAGGACTATCGGCCCGTCCAGCGGTGACAGGCCCAATCGCTTCTTCCACAACTGGCGCGTCGCGTCGTCTACCCCTTTAGGCTCGGGCCAGGACCCTAACGGCCCCGTGACGAGCACGTTCTGTGATGGGACACCTAGTCGCATGAGCCTGTCGGCTATCGCCTGTGTCGGCGTGGCGTAGAGCGCGGCGGTCTGCCATCTCCACCTCCGCATGCCATGTCGCACGATACCTGCAGCCTGCGACTCGGTCAACGCAGTGTTGAGCACTACCACCGGAACCCCGAGCAGCGCACATAGCGCCGTCAGATGCGGGATGTCGCACGAGCCAATGGCTACGATCGCTCTTGGATGCCACCTCCTCAGAAAGAGCAGACACGCGATCGGATTGTTGAAGGGGGCAGCGCCGGATGTCCAGGTGTCCTGTATGGCATGAACCGCGCTATCCACCGTTGCCAGCACTACGATGTTGCCTTCGCCCAGCTCGGACACCGAGCGCGCTAACCTCGCTGCCACCTTGGCCTCGCCTATGTGGGGCGCAAGGAAAACGGTCCATGGCCCCGCGTGCGGCGGACGCGAACCGCCGGAGAGACGCAACCACCAAGAGCGGGCGTAGTCGCGCCGGCCGGCTCGCAGGGCGGATCGCAGTGCTAACAGCGGAGCAAGAACGATATGAAACAGGCAGTAGAGGGTGTAGTGACACACCCATGCGGCTCTCGGGAATTTCCGCTGCGAGTCACTCCGTCCGTCGGCTCTGTTCACGCATATATTGTGGCCGAGTACTCGGCCCGGGAGGCGCGTCCGGTAGAATCGGCCCAATCGCGCTGTGCAGGGGGAGATCATGTCCATTCGGCCGGTCAAGAAGATCGCGAGAGCCAAGCCGACGGTGGAGGGTGCGGGGGTGCACCTTCACCGAGCATTCGGATTCGGCAGCACATCCGATTTCGACCCGTTCTTGCTGCTGGACGACTTCCGCGGCGATGACCCGTCCCAGTATCTGGCGGGGTTCCCGTGGCATCCGCACCGAGGCATCGAGACCATCACCTACGTGCTCGCTGGAACCGTGGAGCACGGCGACAGCATGGGACATAGCGGCACGATCGGTGCCGGCGACGTGCAGTGGATGACGGCGGGCCGCGGCATTCTGCATCAGGAGATGCCCAAGGGTGACTCCGAGGGCCGCATGCACGGCTTCCAGCTATGGGCCAACCTGCCTGCGGCACTGAAGATGACCGCTCCGCGATACCAAGAAGTGAAAGCCGAGGAGATTCCGGAAGAGACCGACGATGACGGCACCCATGCGCGCATCGTGTGCGGCTCCTTCTGGGGCAAGAAAGGACCGGTGGAGGGCATCGCGGCAGACCCCGTGTACGTGGATATCTCGGTGCCACCCGGGCTGGAGAAGACGATCCGCGTGGAGATGGGACGTAACGCATTCGCCTACGTCTTCGTAGGGTCGGGTAAGTTCTGCAACGCTTCCGAGCCGCTCGCGGTGCCCACCGAGCCGGTCGGCTGGACGGACGCCTTGCCGCCGAGCGAGGCCGATAACCGCTCGCTCGTCTTGTTCGACAGCGGGGACGAGGTACGTGTGCGAGCCGGCGACGCGGGCATTCGGTTCCTGCTGGTTAGCGGCGAGCCGCTGAAGGAGCCGGTCGCATGGTATGGACCCATCGTGATGAACACGCAAGAGCAGCTCCGCCAAGCCTACCGCGAACTGCAGGATGGCACCTTCTTGGAGCCCAGGGTGTAGCAGCGTGGCTGCCATCCCTCCCCGTACTGCGCGCCACGCATGCCGGCCAGTCATGCGATGACCACCTGAGCATGTTTCGAAAGGCTCTTATGGTCGCCATGCTGAGCTTGTCGAACCGCGCTACTGCTGGCTCTCATGACCGTCATACTGAGCCTGGCGAAGTACGTAACGCCATCTCTCATGACCGTCATGCTGAGCTTGTCGAAGCATGACCCCACATGCCGCACGCTCTCGCCCTCGAATGCCCCGACCGCGGCTTGCGCCAGCATGCTTCGACAAGCTCAGCATGACGGGTGCTACGACAGGCTCAGCATCACGCATGCTTCGACAAGCTCAGCATGACGGATTGATACGTATCGTCGTTGGAGTCGACACCGTGAGCGCCGCATGCCAACAACGCAGCACATTCGCTACCAGGTACCTGTCATCCCGAGGGAGCGGTCGGCAGACCAATCGCACACCGTGTGCTCTCGCCCGCGGCCGGTGAACCACTTCTTGGGCCCCTTCAACGCCGAGGCCCCACGTGATCCGTAGCGGAAGGAGCGAGAAAGCGGCTCTCGATCGACCTCGGCAGGTCCGCTTCAGAGCTCAACGCTGCGCTCCCCTTCTTCGGGATGACAAGAGACGTCTGGCGACCGGCAAGAGCCGTGGCATTCGCAGACTGCGCAGCGTCATGACACCACACTACTGCGATCGTCGAAGCACGTCCCCTACTTCGGCTCGAAGCGGGCGCGGAAAAATCGTAGGTGCTTCGGCTCGTACACCATTCGCAGTCCCTTCACCGATTTCCGCTGTGCATACACCTCGGCTACCGACTCTACGGTAACGTCCATATGCGCCTGCGTGTACACCCGTCGAGGGATGGTTAGGCGTGTCAGCTCGAGCTTCGGCCGATAGTGATCCTTCGTCACGGGGTTTCGACCCGCACTGGCAATTCCACGCTCCATGGTGCGGATGCCGTTTTCCAGATAGATCTGTGCTGCAAGGGTCTGTGCCGGGAAGTCGTCCTGCGGAATGTGCGGATAGAACCTGCGCGCATCTATGAACACGGCGTGCCCACCGATAGGTAGTACGATGGGGATGCCCTCGCGTAGCAGGTTGTTACCCAGATACTCCACCTGGCCGATGCGCGCGCGCATGTGGTCCTGGTGCATGCTCTCTACGATGCCACGTGCCATGGCCTCCATGTCGCGTCCGGCTAAGCCACCATAGGTGTGGAGACCTTCGTACACGACAACCAGATTACACGCTTCTTCATACAGCTTCTTGGACTTCGTTGCGAGAAAGCCACCGATATTGACCAGCGCATCCTTCTTTGCACTCATCGTGCAGCCGTCGGTCAGGTTTCCAATCTCGCGGACGATCTGTGCCAGTGACTTGTCGGCCCACCCCTTCTCGCGCTGCTGGATGAAGTATGCATTCTCTACCAGTCGAGTAGCATCGACGTAGATAGGGATACGGTAGCGAGCCGTGAGAGCCCGAACGTCACGAAGGTTCGCCATGCTGAAGGGCTGCCCGCCTGCCATGTTGACGGTCCCAGCTAGGCAGAGATAAGGCACGCGCTTCGGCCCTACCCTCTTGATCAGATCCTCCAGCTTGTTCAGGTCGACGTTTCCCTTGAATGGGTGCAGGTTCTCGGGATCGTGGGCCTCGTCGATCACCACGTCCACGAATGTGGCACCGGCCAGCTCCTGGTGCAGTCGAGTGGTAGTGAAGTACATATTGCCTGGTACGAAATCGCCAGGCTTGATGAGACTCTTACTGAGCAGGTGCTCTGCGCCCCTACCCTGATGAGTGGGCACCACGTATCGGTAGCCATAGTACTTGCGCACCGTTTCCTGCAAGTGCTCGAAGTTCTGGCTGCCGGCGTAGGCTTCGTCACCCATCATCATGCCGGCCCACTGCCAGTCGCTCATCGCGTTCGTGCCAGAGTCGGTGAGCAGGTCGATATATACCAGTCTCGACGGTAGCAAGAAGGTGTTGTAGCCAGCCTCCCGCAGCGCAGCTTCGCGCTGCTCGCGAGTGGTCATCAACAGCGGCTCGACAACCTTGATCTTGAACGGCTCCGCCCAGGAGCGTCTGCGCATCTTTTTCGACATCTTCCTCCCTCGACCCCCGGTCACCGCATGCCGGGCCTGCCCCGCAGCTTCGCATCCGTGCAGCGCTACACCCCACGCGGGCTCCCCGAAGATACCCCAAGCCGTCCTGCTCCCGCGAGCCGTTACCCTCGCGGGTATAGTGCGGTCTCAACGAGTCGAATTCGGAGGTGCAGTATGAGTGACGTTCCAACGAGCGGTCGGCAAGACATCCACTTTCACGCGTCGAGCCCCATCCTTCGTGTCGAGAGTCTAGACCGCAGCCTCGACTATTACACGAGGGTGCTAGGGTTCTCGATTGACTGGAACTACGAAGGGCGGATTGCCTCGGTCTCGCGCAAGCACGCGAACTTGATGCTGTGCGAAGGCTCGCAGGGGTGCTCCGGCACATGGGTGTGGATAGGCGTCGGCGATGCGGCTGCGCTGTACGAGGAGTATCGGGAGAAGGGCGCCAGGATTGCTCTCGCTCCGACGAACTACCCTTGGGCCTACGAGATGCACGTGCAGGACCCAGACGGACACGTAATACGCCTCGGGTCCGAGCCCCGAAGCGACACTCCCTTCTCGGACTGGGTCGCATGGTATCGGGAGGACGATGAGCAGAACGCGCACGGTGTGTGACGACGCGTCGGACACAGCGCTGCGCCTAGAGCATCCCCCCAGCCGGTGGCGAGCATGGAAGAGCCCTGGGTAGCATACGAGCGTGATGCTCATGGCACTAATGCCCTTCTGGTTGCTGTCCGCAGTCGGCGCTTCGGGTAGCAGCGTTCCCAGCGTTGATGAAGTGCTGAACGCCGGCACCGACCTCTGGGGTGAGGCTGCGCTCCGGCAGCCCGACGGACCGTTCTATCGTTTCTTCGCCGACCTCCTGCCACCGCTCCGCTACGTGGACGCGGAGTTCGGTCGCTACCCTATAGTCGTTAGCTCACTGCACGGGCAGCAGAAACAGCGTCTGGCGAGCGACGGCTCTGGGGTGAACCTTAGGGCCAACCGCGCTAACTGGCACGATGCGAGCCTTCACCCGATGGAGGTGTGGGTCGGCGATCGGCCTGAGCGTTTCGGCGCCGATCTCGACCGGCTGATCGGGCCGCACCTAGCGGACGGCTGGATGCCCATTTACCGCTGGCAATATCACGTGGGCGAATGCAAGTATCACCTCGAAGCGTTCGCGGCACCGAAGACCATCGGTGGGGCGGAGGCAGTGTACGTGCAGGTAAAGCTCCTATCCGGCGGCGCGGGAAATGCATCCTTCCATTTTCCGAGTCTGTCTGTAACGGCCGCTGGCGATAGGCTGGTGGAGGCTTCCGGGGGAACGCGGGTCTTGCACGACGATGCGTGGACATGGGACTCCGCTGCGAAGCGCTTGACGTCAGAACTGAAGGCTGGTATGGCTGCACGCTGCGTCTTCTTCGGAGCGGGAGCGGCGCCCGATCCGGGCGCACGGACCGAGCTGGATTATGACCGTGCTCTAGCCGACGTGCAGCACTTCTGGCAGACACGGACGAGGAGTCTGATCCAGATCGAGACGCCGGACCCCGTAATCAATCGTGCTTGGCGGGCCTCGCTGGTGACGTTACTGACACTACTCCACGGCGATACCATGATGTACAGCGCGCTGAACCAGTACGCTTGCACCTTCGAGGCGGAGTGCGGTGACGCAGTCTTCGCACTCGGGCTGTATGGCGAGCCTTCCGCAAAGCGATACGCACTGCCGACGCTGGAGCGGCCGCTCCAACACGGCGTTGAAGACCACGATCGTGCTTACAAGATTCGCCTCATGCTCGGTCTCTACTGGCTCACACGCGACGACGGCTTTCTACGCCGCTGTCGCCAGCACTGGCAGTCCTCTGCCGATGAGTTGATGGCTCGGCTGGAGCCGGAGACAGGGCTGCTACCCAAGTCCGGTTACTGTGGAGACATCGGCACTCCAGTGAACAGCCTCAACTCCAACTGCGCCGCATGGAGGGCGCTACGAGACCTGGCCGCACTGCTGCGTGAGAGCGTTGACAGCGAGTCTGCCGACCGATATGCAAAGGCTGCCAGCAAGCTGAGGGAGGCGATCCTAGACGCGGTGGATAAGAGTGTAGACCGAACCAGTGATCCGCCCTTCGTACCGATGGCTCTGTTCGGATTCGAGAAGCGCGCGGTTCCCATCACATCCACTGGCCTAAGTGCCTACTGGAACCTCATCGCACCGTATGCGCTCGAGTCGGGTGCTCTGCTACCACGGCCGGAATACAACGAATGGATCATCCGCCACGTGCGTGAACAGGGTGGGCTGTGCATGGGTCAGGTGCGCTTCGATGCGAACGTAGATTGGTTTGCTAACCGGAACGCACTCGATGACCTGTACTCTCTACGGTACGTGCTAGAGGTGCTACGAAGGGACGAGCCGGAGCTTGCGGCCGTGTCCCTGTACGGGAAGCTGGCGCAGGCACTGACACGCGATACCTTCCTCGGTGCTGAGGGGACCGGTCTTCGGCCGCTGGACAGGCATGGCCGACCGATGTACCTACCACCGAACTCTTCCTCTACGGGCTACTTCCTAACTATGTTGCGATATGTGCTGGTGCAGGATTGGGACTTGAACGACGATGGCATACCGGAGACTCTGCGTTTGGGCTTCGCAGTGCCGAGGCACTGGATGCGCGATGGTCAGGTGGTCAGTGTCAAGAACGCACCCACAGCCTTCGGTCTTGCGTCGTATCGTATCGAGTCCCAGCTCTCTCGCGGGAGGCTCAGCGCCGACGTGGTTCCGCCACCGCGGGTTCCCTACAGCCTGTATCTGAGGTTTCGTCTACCCGATGGCTGGCATGCGGTACGTGCTACTGTGAACGGTCGCCCGCGCATGATAGACGGCTCGGGTGCCGTAGAGCTGACGGGCCTCCGAGAGCCACTGCGGGTCGTCTGCGAGGTAGACAGGCAGTAGCTTCGTGGGGGCCGCCGACGCTAGGCCACCAGGGGACTGCAGTAACTCTGAGTTGGGATTGCCCCCAGGAAGATAGTGCAGATGCCCCCCGTCCCAGGAAGGTTAGCGCCCTGACATGCAGCTGCGAGCGCGAGTGCCGGGTTGAGGGTGACACGCCGCTTCAGTGGAACCCCCGCAGCCGTGTCCCACGAGAGCCCCACTGGCTGGGCTGCCATGGCTCTTGGTTTGCGGTCAGCTAGCGTGCGAGAGGGATCGCCGGCTTTCGGCCCGAATCCAGCTGTACTTCATACGCCCCCATATCGGGGAGTGGTGCAGCCCCGATTCCGGTGTCGAGCACTGCGGCAATGTCCACGAAGCGTGCCAGACCCCCAAAGTCCGCATAGATGCCTGTGGGATATGCCGTGCGGTCCGCGGCGTCAATGCAAGGAGAGGTGCGCAGCAGACGGAGGTCGGTCGGAAACGCCACGAACTGCGGATCGGAATCGAAGCACCCCGGAAACTTCTCTGGGTCGATCGGGTCCTCTCCCGGAAGAGCCACCCAGAGGTTCTGGATACAGCTGTAGGATGCCTTCGCGACTTGTGCGCGGCTGTGAATGCCTTGTACATCCCGATTTCCCCAGAAAATGCAGCCGGAGATGCGTGCAGTCATCGAGCCATAGCTGCCGAACGCCACTCCGCCAACTTCGTGCGCCTCGTTGTTCACGAGCGTGCAACCTATCACCTCGAGATTGTACGGCTGATAGGAGTAGGAGGCTATAGCGCCTCCCCAGCCTCCCAGGGAACCGCCCTGTCCTGGAAGCGCATATACCTTGTTCGACACCATCACGCAGTTCGTCACGGTCAGGTCCCTCCAGCTATAGATGGCGCCGCCCTGCATCGAGACGTTGTTCGTGAAAGAACACCTGTCCACGGTCAGCGGGGCAAAGGAGTTGTGGATTGCGCCGCCATACGTGCCGTACCCTTGAGCATACTGTCCGCCGAACGGAAACGCCTTGCAACGGTCGAAAGACGACCTTATGACCGAAGAGGGCAGCGAGCCAGAGAGCTCGATGCCACCGCCGTTCCCGCTCGACGCGTCACCATCCGCCTCGCAGTCGTAGAAACTGCAGTCAGACACTGTGACTCCACTCGCACCATACGTGCAGATACCGATGCCACTCGACAGGCGGCCGTAGTTTTCGCTGAAGTTGCACCTGGACACCAAGGCAACCGAGTCCGTGAGGTAGACGCAAGTGCCCTTGGCCCCGTAGGTCGCGTTGTGCATGAAGGTGCAGTTGCGAATGACCAGGGAGCTGTTCTCTGCATACAGTCCCGCTCCGCTGCTCCACACTCCGTAGCCTTGGACGATCCTGAAGCCGTCTATGGTGGCTGAAGCGACGTTTCGTGCAGTTACCACGTGGCTGCTGTTGGGGGAGTTGATTAGCCAGCCTGTTCGCCACCACCCGCTACCGAAAACATCGTCTTGGCCGAGGTCTCCACTCAGCACGGTGGGATTGGCGGTCGGGTTCCGCCATAATCGTGAGGTCTCCCAGCCAGCGAACCCACCGTACAAGGCGACCCCGTCCTTCAGCTCGAAGGTGGCATAGGTGTTGCCGGGGGCACCGGGCAGGTAGGTGGCGCGCGCCACCCAGATCTCGTCTCCGGCTCTAGCCGCAGCCAGGGCGTCCTGAAGGTGTGGATAGGCCGTGGCCCACGAAGTGCCGTCGCCCGGTGCGGACGCAGCAGCGTTCACGTGGATCACACTGGCGGAAGATGTCAGCCCAGTAACTGCAATTGCACCGAGCAGCAGAGGAGTGCGGAGGGCAGGTGACTTCACGGGGTGGTGTAGCATGGATCAGGCTCCTCATGGAAGATTTAGCTATTATATCATAATAGAAATGTGCTTTCCTCACGCGAGCTGCCCCGAAAACGTGCGCCCTCCGGAACGGTGCGAAGGCGCAGCCGGCCTGTGAGGCACCCCGTACACCCGCTTCTACGCTGGTGCTGCCTCTGGTATCGGGATCTCCGATGCATGCCTGTCCAGCCACTGCGAGAAGGTCTGAAGCTCGGGGTTCAACTCGCGCGAAACGGCTACGCTCCTCACCCCACAGAAGTCCTCGTTGAAGTCGCGCTTGAACTGGAACATGTTGCCTAGGTCCTCGGCCCCGGGGAACCCCAGCGCCCGATAGGCGTCGGGCGAGATGGGAAAGAACTCGACGGGCTCCCGGATCGCCTTCGTCAACGCGGCAGCCATCTCTTCACCGGTCAGGTGCTCCCCGGCGATACCTACAGTTTTCCCGATGAACTCGTCGCCGCGTTCGAAGATGCCATAGGCGCATCGGCCGATGTCCTCCACGGCAATGCCTGGGAGCTTCTTGTCGTCCATCGGAAAGGAGATGATGAGCGATCCGTCCGGCCCCCGTTGCGGGCGCAGCCCAGAGTAAATGAGGTTCTCGAAGTAGGAAGAAGTCCGCAGGAACGTCGTCGGCACACCCAACTCTCCGAAGAAAGCGTCGGCCTCACCCTTTGCATCGAAGTGCGGCACCTTGTACTTGCCCATCAGCGTCGGCATCCGGTCGCTGTCCAGAGGCACCCACTTGCGCGTGTCCTCCAGCGTAGACCACACGAAGTGACGGACGCCTGCCGCCTTGGCCGCCTCAGCCATGTTCCGGGCCTGCCGCAACTCGGTCTCCGGCGAGAAGTGCTCCCAGAAGTTCGTCACTCCGAAGACGCCGTAAGCTCCCGCGAACGCCCTCTTCAGGCTGTTCATGTCGTCTAAGTCCGCTGCGACCACCTCGGCACCCCGACTTGTGAGTTCCTGCGCTCGAGGCGAATCAAGTTTGCGCGTTATGGCGCGGAGTGCGAACTGCCTGCTTGGGTCGTTGAGGATGGCCCGGCAGAGCCCGCCTCCCTGTGCTCCCGTCGCACCGACGACTGCGATCACTTTCTCTAACTCCATTATCGAAGACCTCTCGTGTCCAGATGTGTGATGGCCCCGCCGGGGGCTTGGAACGTTCTACGAGATGGTCTACGCAGCTGTTCCAGTTGCCTGGGCACCGCAGGCATGCCGCCGGGCGACACCACTGCGCCGACCTGCGCACCAGCAAGGGGATACTCATCAGAGGTCGGAGGAGGGAAAGACGTCACGAGGCCATCGGAAGCGCCGTCGTCTATCACGGAACCAGGCCGCCGCGCAAGCCGATCTTGGTGCGGCCAACCTCCGCAACCGACTATTGGAGCTACTGCGAGGAGCGAGGCTGCGACGTCTGGGAACTCCTGAGCAGCCTGCAGGGCACACTGGCCGAGCCCATGGGCCTCTGGCTCCCGGAGTGCCTGCGGCGACCGGGAACGTCCGCGTACGTGATGGGCGTCGAGGCTCCGCTCGACTATTCCGGGCCAGTGCCCGGGCGGATGGAAGGTACCGGGCTTCCGTCAGGGCATTATCTGGTGTTTCGGCAGACGGCGCACAGCGAACACCGGATCGCGGAGGCTAGCTCCAAGGTCGTTGCCAGCACCGATGTCTCCCGGCCAGAGCCGTTTGGTTGGCAGTGCAGCGCGGAGGCCCCTCACTGCCAGTTCGCGCCGGTTGGCGAGCGCGGGTACATCGAAGGAAGGCCGGTCGTTCGATCACAGTCTTCCTGAGCACGGAGGAAGACGTTGGTGGAGATGATGGGATTCGAACCCACGACCTCTGCAGTGCGATTGCAGCGCTCTCCCAGCTGAGCTACATCCCCACCTCGAAGCGCGCCCCGAGGGCTTACGCCCGGTGCTCGGGGCTGCTGGAGTTGTCCGTTGGAAGGCTCCCCCGAACCGCGGAGCAGTATACCAGACGGGGCTGTTTGGGGCTGCGCGAGCCTGCTCGCGCTCTTGGGGTGCTTGCGCCGTATCGGTGAATGGGGGCGGGGTCACCCACGGCTGGCCCTCCGAGGCGCCAGGAGGAGCCACTCTAACACCGTCATGCTGAGCCTGTTCGCGGGACCGTGCGGCTCACGTCAGCGGCGAGCAGGGCCTCCTACGGCTGTACATCCGAGGCGCCAGGAGGAGCTACTCCGAAAACCGTCATGCTGAGCCTGTCGAAGCATGAGATCATGTGCCGCACGCTTTCGCGTGCAAGAGACACGTTCGCCTCGAACGAACGTCATGCTTCGACAGGCTCAGCATGACGATACGGGCTCAGCGTGACGGTTCGGGACACGGCACGCTTTCGCGTGCAAGAGAGACGTTCGCCTCGCGCGAACGTCATGCTTCGACAGGCTCAGCATGACGATTCGCACTCAGCATGGCGATTCGGGCCCGGCATGGCGACACGGGTTTGGCATTACGGTTCTGGACACGGCACGCTCTCACTTCCCCACCCTCGAGGGGCGGATGGAGAGATAGGTGGGACTGTCTGGGACTGCGCGAGCCTGCTCGCGCTTTTGGGGTGCTTGCGCCGTATCCGTGAATGGGGGCGGGGTCACCCACGGCTGGCCCTCCGAGGCGCGAGGAGGAGCTACGCTGAGACCGTCGTGCTGAGCCTGTTCGCGGGACCGTGCCGCTCACGTCAGCGGCGAGCAGGGCCTCCTACGGCAGGCGATCCGAGGCGCCAGGAGGAGCCACACTAAGACCGTCATGCTGAGCCTGTCGAAGCATGAGATCATACGCCGCGCGCTTTCGCGTGCAAGAGACACGTTCGCCTCGCACGAGCGTCATGCTTCGACAGGCTCAGCATGACGATACGGGCTCAGCGTGACGGTTCGGGACACGGTACGCTCCCACTTCCCCACCCTCGAGGGGCGGATGGAGAGATAGGTGGGGCT
>BTVI01000036.1:0-31363 GCA_045862955.1 Fimbriimonadales bacterium | reverse complement strand
GATTCCGTCCCGGCTAAGCTTGTACTTCGAGCTGCCGGGCTAGGGATGGCTCTCGGGGCCCAGCCACATCGTCACGCTGAGCCTGTCGAAGCGTGCCCTCGCCTGCCGTACCCCTACCGTCTCTTGCCACAACGCTCGCGGCGATTGAGCGCACGCTTCGACAGGCTCAGCGTGACGGAACAACTTACTACCACGTTCCATGCCCCGGCCCGCGTCCCGTCGGCTACTGCTTCCCGGATCGGGTGCCGCAGAGCCAGGGACCGCGCCGGGGCGTCTGGGAGCCTCGCCGTTCGGCTGCAGGGGTCGGCGGTGGTCGGAAGGCTCCCGACACCGGCAGCCGAAACGCCGAGGCATGAAACCTGGACAGCATCAGGGTGCGTCTGCCAGGAAACTGGCGCAGGCCGTCGCTGTGACGGGCTCAGCGTGACGGAACCACGGACTACCGCCTACCGATACAGCATGAGGATGCGCTTGCGGGCGGGGAAGTGGCGGCCGCCGCCGCTGTTGTCCATGATCGCCAACCCGAACACGTAGCCTTGGCCGGGGACGAAGCACACATCGTCCGGCCGCCCCGTGTCGAGGGCACGCGACAGCTCTGCCGTCCACCACCCATCGCGCCATGTGGCTGCCATTCGCACATCCGCGCGGCTGCCGCTCGGTGCGCGCAGAATGCGCTCCGGCACGACCGCCCCTAGCGCCTTATACTTCGGCCACGCCTGATTCGCTTCTGCCTTGGTGACACCGTTGACCGGATGCCCGTAGCACTCTCCTGCGTCAATCTCGTTCTGCGTGAGCACCATAGCATCGGCGTAGTCGGTAGGGTTCTTCTCCATGAAAAGCGGTGCGCTCTTCGAGGCGGTAGCATTCAGCACGTCGGCACCCTCGCCCTCATCCGGCAGCCTGCCCCCCAGCTCCTCGTCGGTGTACTGTGTGACATACTCATCGTCGCAGTAGCCGAGCAGGGTTAGCGTTCCACCAATCATCTCGTTGGTGTCCTCGTCCGCGACGGCGTCTGCGGACGTAGCCCCCAACGCCGCCATGCCCCGCGCCGCCTTCGAGTGCCATAGGTCGGCCTTGCCTTCCGCGAGATACACCTCGTCGCGCCAGCCCGTAACGCCTCGCGTCTTCACCGGCATGTGGCACTCCTGCCCACACGCTCCGGAGTTGTGGTTGTCGGTTACGTGACACTTCGTCATGCATCCGCCCGTGTTGAAGTCGTCTCCTCGGATCTGTCCGATGGGGAAGAAGAGGGAGAGCCGGTCTTCGCTCTGCCCGCTGCTCAGCTTCACCCAGTTGCCGAACAGGTAGGTCCACGCATCCCGACGTGTTAGGCTCGCCGTCGAGTCGGGCCATCGTACGAGGAAGTAGATTCGATCCGATGTGTACACCGCGCGCATGCTAACAGTAATAGGTCCAGACTGAGCGTGACAGGTGGCACAGGGGAAGCTCGCTAGCGATGTGTCCATGCCTTCGCCGGTTGCGAATGTCAGCTCTGGTGCGGTGGCCCACTCGGCATCGGAGGGATCGCCGTCGAGGGTAGGTGCGCGCGAGACGAACACGGCATTCAGCTTCTCGGGGTCGAGCGGAGGCGAACCCCCTAGGGTGCCAGTACCCCCGCATCCTGCCATCACCAGCGTGGCGATGAAGCAGACGGTTGCTGCAAAGGCCAGCACCGACCCATACGAGACGTCTCGTGCGGGCAGACGGCGCAAGAGAGGTCGACCGGACTCGACCCCCTCCCCAACCCTCCCCCTTCCGCGAGGCCTCCAGGGGGAGGGGATGACATGCGAACCCACCCTTTGGCTGGCTTGACCGGTTGTGTTGGTTCCGGTCGAGTCGGGAGATGGGCTGCAGTTATCGTAATTGCCACTCATTTCGACACCTCAAGGAAACGCGGCGCGCAAGGACAGGCGAAGGACGTTCGCGTCATAGTCGTAGAGGCTGACGAAATCATCGCTGAACTCCTCGCGCAGGTAACTGAGTGCGAGGGCGAGGCGGCTCCCGATGCTGTGCTGTAACTCGATTCCATAGCCCAGATAGGTGCCGCGCTCACCACCGTAACCATTGCGCAAGGAGATGCTCGCGGACAGGGAAGTGCGCTCACTCGCCAGCCACGATAGGGCGCCAGTCAGCGTGTCGGCGCGAGAGGAATAAGGCCGGCTCGCCAGCCCGGACCCCAGGTCACCGCTGTTGCCATCGTTCAGATCGAAGGGATCGGAATCCCACAGAGAGAGGTCGTAGCTTTCCCAGTAGTAGTCGAGCGATGCCGTTAGCGTGTCGGTGGGTGCGATGCTGAGACCACCACCCACCCATAGCGTTCGGAGCGCGAGGTCCCGCGCGGTCAGTCGTTTCTCGGTCCATCTGGCCTCTGCGTGAGCGGACGACGCGGCTCCCAAGTCGCGCGTCCACGTGCCGGAAAGACGCTGCCACCTATCGGCATACAGGCTGGCAGAGCTCACCAGAGTTGCGATGGTAGTGATCGGCGGGTCGAGCAGGTATCCCTGCTCGTAGCGTAGTTGCAGTAGCCCGAGTGACGGGTCCGAGCGACGCCCTACCAGCCGCACCAGGTGACTCGCTGTGCTCTCCGAGAACGGCATGCCGTCTTGCTCCAGCAACCATGCCGCGTACTCGTAGGTGCCGGTCAAGCTGGCCCCGCGAGACGGCCGCCACGTCACTTCGGTGGTCACTCGGTCTCGGTTCGATGCGTGCCGACTGACGGTCATCGGCAGGGCGACTCGCGATAGCCTACCATCCACTCGCAGGCGAATGTCGGGCCGCGGGGACCAGGTGGCTCCGCCCCCCCACTGCCTCGCCGATGCCGACGTGTATCCGTCTTGGTCGGTGCGCTGGTCGCGGTAGAACAGGCGTGCCTGCAGCGTCTCGCCCAGTTCGCGCTCGCCACTCAGCGCGAGCTCTCTCGTCCAGCCCGTTGGCGCGCGCGCCGTCGCATCGTCCAGCCCGACCGCACGAAAGTCGGCGCGCAGCGAGCCGCCGCGGATGGGTAGCGCCACAGCAGCCTCATAGGCCAGGCTTCGATACTCGTAGCCACTCCCGGGACGAAGCCGAATGATGTCGGGCTGCCGCACCCACCTGTCCGCTGCACGAAAGTCGAGGGACGCTCCGCTCGGCCCACCATCCATATGGACCGCAACCTGCCGCGACTCGGTCTGCGAGGCGGTGTCGAAGAGCACCGTCGGGTCCGCGAAGTAGCGGAACCGATCCCAACTCGCGCGCATCCAGTGCCCTTGCTCCGACGCCACACAGCGAGCGACACCCATGTAGTCGCCCTCGCCGGGCGTCAGCCAGCCGCTCGTTAGGCGATACCCCGGCTCGGTGATCGTGACACCTACGCGGGGCACGTACCACCCTTCTGGTAGTGTTCGGTACTGGCGCAATCTAGTCTGATTGCCACCCGTATCCAGGCCGCTCCAACCGAGGTCCGCCTCCACCTCCCACGACTGCGCGTACGCACTCGCAGCGACTGCCACCGTGAGGAGGGTGAGTGCCCTACTCAAGGAACGCCTCGCTGCGATTGGAGCCGTGGATGGCAGCGTGACACCCGGCGCGCCAGCAGTTGCCTGGTCGGCTGCGATGCGCTCCGTCCTCCAGGATGTCGGTGTGGCACTGCATGCACAAGGCCCGTCCGAAGTAGGGCGCGAGCTTCGGGTTGGGCGACCCGTGCGGGCGGTGGCAGGTGATGCAACCCTCTCCCAGCCCTGAGGCATGAACCGGCTCGTGCTCGAAAACGAACGGCCCGCGCCGGTCGGTGTGGCAACCGGTGCACACATCGCGAATGTCACGGCCCGCGGGCAGCAGGGCCGTCTCAGTCGAGCGGTGCACCTCGTGGCAATCCGTGCACTTCACGCGACCCTCCAGCATCGGGTGGTGGGATCGTGCGCGAAGTTGCCCAGCTACGTCCTTGTGGCACGCGACGCACGCGGCATTCACGACCTGCGTGGGCGAGTCGACCTGTCCGGCGACGGCAGGCAACTTCGGCGTGCCACTGGTGCTCAGGTGAAGATGTGCGTAGGCGTCATCGGGCCCATGCACGCGGTGGCAGTCGAAGCAAGAGATGCCTGCCGATGGGTGGGGTGTGGACGCCCAGTTTCGCTCGCTCACCACGCTCTTGTGGCAGCCCGCGCACAGACGGGCGGCCTGGCGAACGTTGTCGGCTTTCTTCGGTATGAAGCGGCCGATGTTGTCCTCGCTCGGGTCAGCCAGGTGTGCGCTCGTGTCACCGTGGCAGTGCGAGCAGTCTGCTGCGGCCACCCCCAGATGGCGCTGGAGATAGCCTCGGTGCAGCGAGTTCTGCCACATTGCCGCCGTCTCGGCATGGCACTCTTGGCATGTAGGGGGGGCGTCGTCCTGATCGCGCCGCGTGGGCAGGCCCGAGGCGAACGCGAGCCCTAGCAGACAAGCGGCAGCCGATATGACGGCAAGCCTCTTCGGTTCACCGATCGGTCTTGACGTACGGATCATGGTAGCAGGTCCTTGCCGAAGCCGTAACCCATTATCCCGATTATCGGAGCCGAAAGACAGTCAAGACAAGGCCAAAGGAATGTTCGCTGGGTGTATTCGAACAGGTTCAGCACCCAATTCGGTGCCAAAGTCTTGACAACAGGCCTTCTTATTTCATAGCATGGCTAAATATGTTTCCCCGCCCAATGCGGGAGTGTGATCGGCCCGCCGATGATCATCAGAGATGGCGGCAAACCGATTCGCGATCGCGGAGACGGATGTGCTCACCGCGCTCGGCGTCCTGGCCATACGGTCGGGAGCCACAGAGGCGAGGCTCGATACGACCGGTCTCCTGGCGCTGTCCTACATCCGCGGCCACCTCGCGTGTGGGCGCACGCCTCCCGTCGCTTGGCTCGTGGACACGGCGAACAGCACTCGCTTCCGCTACAAGGTAGCGGGGGCAGACGCGTTGGGGCTGGCGCGCTTTGCACTGGACTATGCGGCTACGCGCTTCCGGCCCGCAGACCGCACGTCCGGCAAGCTAGGTGCGCACTTCGACTGGTACCTGGCAGTCAAAGAGACCACGCATCTGGAGCACCCCGGCGAGGATTCGCCGGGCGTAATGCTGGACGAGAACCTTCGGTCCCGCCTGGCCACGGATGCACTGCGCCATCGGGACCTGCCGAAAAGCACCCTGGATGCCTGGCGTGCCGAGTGGGAGCAGGCAGTTCGGTCCCTCGACCGGTGGCGCAGCTATCGCGTCGCCTAGCGCAGCTCCATCTCGAGCAGCGACCAGGGATCGAAGGCGCTCACGGCCCGCTTGTCCTGCTCCGCGCGGAGACGAATACCGATCTTCCTCCCAGGCTCGATCCTCTGGACCCCCAGGGTCGAAGCGGGGATGTCCAACACCCAGGCGTCTCCGTCCTTGCGGAGCGTCGTGCCCTTCGTGCTGCTGCCCGACCCGGTGTCGAACCGGAACTCGAAGTTACCCTGCCCGCTGAACCAACCGTCGTTGTCGAAGTCCACGTCGAACTCCACGCGCATCGGCGAGGTCTTCACGGGCGCTTGGCGGTATCGGAAATCGCGCGGCGGCATCAGGGTCAACGTTAGGCCCTGTTCGTGCCAGTTCAACTTGGCATAGCCTAGGTACTCGCCGAACCCCGGCTGACCGGACCCGGACGGGTCGCTCCCTCGCAGATAGCGGCTGTTTGGGTCCACGAGCCCGATCGGTTGACGGGCAGTGGTGGAGTCTCGATGCAGGATCTCGGGCGACGCTTCATAGAGGGGCCAAGGGTCCTCGCCGTCCTTCAACCCGTCTCCATCGGTGTCCGAGTTCGTCGGGTCGCTCGCACTGAAGGTGCCTGCCATGAACTCCGCGAGGTCGTCCAGCCCGTCCACGTCCGTGTCCTTCTTCGTTGGATCGGAGCCGAAGCGCGCCTCATCCATGGGGAACCGGAAGTCGTTGTCCGGCATGCCGTCCTCGTCACGGTCCTCGTACGTGACGATGCGCCCGAATCGGGCGGTGAGGTACTCATCATCGCGCCACAGCCGATTCAGGTAGGCGTTGCAGTCGAAGTGCTGGCCATATCTACCTGGGTGGATCGTGTAGTCCGGGTGGTTGAGCCAGTACTCGATGGAGCCCGACATGTCATAGAAGGCGTCTATCTGGTGGTTGAACTCGTGCACCATCAGCCAGTTCAGCCGCCCCGAGATGCCGAAGCACGAGTAGCGCGGCGGCGTTAGTCCACCGCCCCCTACCGCCCCCAGTTCGTCATCGGTGTTCGGGTCGAAGCCCGGCTCGGCCCAGGTGGCCACTATCGAGTCGTAGTCGGCGGCGGCCTTGCCTTGCGACTTCAGGACGCTATCGAGGTCGCGACGCACCTGGGTGGGCTCCAGCCAGCCACCTTTCACGATAGCCTCACGGTCTCGGATCAGCACGTAGTCGGCTATGTTCACGTGAAAGCGACAGCGGCTGTTTCGCCAATAGAATAGGCGGCTCTTCTCGAACTCGCGCCGAACCTTGTCCACCACGCCCGCTTCGGGGATAGTCCAACGGTGCTTCTCATCGGCGTAGGTGCTGAGATAGATGGCTACCACCACTCGCACTTCCACCGCCTGCCGGTACCCCTTCTCGGGGGCGCTGACGAAGCTGTACACCCGCGAGGGCCTCGTCTCCGGCAGCATCTCGGGCCCGGGGGTAAAGCGGTAGTAGTAGCGCGTGTTCGGTTCGAGGTCGGTTAGGAACACCTCCCACCCATCGCCCAAGCGCTTCGCACGCATCTCCTTCCAGCCGAAGCCGTTCGCGCTCGTACCGTACGTAACCTTGGCGCCACGCGCGATCGGCGCAATCCATCGGATGTGTGCCTCCCCGGGACGAGTGGTAACCACCGGGTCCGGTTCTGTTAGGTCCGGTGGATAGATGAAGACCGCATTCGCTCCCGGGTCGGCGACGTAGATGCGGTCGTCCGGGCCGACCGCGACCGCCGAGCGCTTGCTGAGTGTGCCATAGGGGAACATGGCGGCGTGAGCCACCCGGGAGCCGTCGGGTCGAAGGATTCGCACTGCTCCACCAGGCTCGTAGTAGCCCAGGCCGCCAGTGTAAACGAGATTGCCTTCGCGCGTGATTGCGAGCGACTGCGGATCGAGCCACGTCGGTACCGTGCGCTCGAACACCGGCTCCTCTCCACTCCATCCGTAGATGTGTGTGACGAAGCGCGCGCGTTCCGTATCGCTGTCTACCACGTACAGCTTGCCGTCACGCCATGCGGCATGAGCGGGCTTCTGCACCTGTGGCGTGAGGTGAACCGTCGGCGAGCCCGTGGCAGGCGGCAACGGCTGAAGAGTCACGTGCCCATCCGAGCCCAACCACACGTAAGCCCACTCACCTCCCGGACGTGCGAGGCAGCCCGTCTCGACTCCCTCCGACTTAGGCAGTCGTCTGCTAACCGCCCCCGAGCGCGAGTCGATCAGCACCAGGCCAGCTCGCGTCTCCACGACCAGCGTCTCCGAGATCGTGCCCGGAGCAGCCGGGATCACCGAGATGCGTCGTGCCCCTTGCAGTCCCTCGCCGAGCGACCGCAGCAGCGCCCCATCGCGACTCCACACCTGGATCGGGCGCTCTGCCTTGGTCAGCACATAAAGGTAGTGCGCTCCCGCCGCGATGCTGAACGGCTGCGGCATGACCGACGCATGCAGGTCGGCAGTGTCCGCTGGTCCTGCATCCGCGATCTGCAGCGAGAGGAAGCGATGCGGGCCGCCACACGACATCAGGCCGACCCAGCCTCGCTCGAACTCCAAGGGCGCGTTAGAGACAAGACGCGAGCCGTCCACATATATCGAGTAGGCGTGCTTGCCTGGATCGGCTACGACGCTCAGCGTGCGGGGGCCCGAGCGCAGCGCTACGTCGCGGGTTCCTGTCGGCTGGAACACCTTCTTGTCGTCGAAGTAGCCGTACAGCAGCACATCGTTGTCCAGCCGAACCATCATGCTCTCGGCGATGCTGTCCGCCCGCGAAGCGCCGAACACGAGGCCCCCGCCCACGAAGTCAGCCATCGGTTCGAAGCGAACAGTGATCCGGAATGCCTTGTCCGAGGTGGTTCGAGCCGTCATGGCGCACAGGTCGAAGCTCGCCCCCGTCTGCACGAGCTGTCCGCCCTGTACGCTCCAGTCTCCCGACACCACCTTCCATGGGCCGAGGGGTCCAGCAGGGAATGACGAGAGGTCGTTCGCTTTGCCTTGCGAGAGAGTCGCGAGGAGGACGATGGCTAGGAAGGATGCGGACATGGTGACCTCCGGAAACGCCGACGGCGCGGCTTCGTGCAATCGGGATCGTACCCCCACGATTACGCCCTCCGTGGCCTCCACTTCCGTTCCGGAAACTCCAACAATTCCAGTGCGTAGTCTTCAGTAGAGGACCGATCTCACCACCTTGGAGCGGGTCATGTTTGCCGCCGTTGTCGGCCTTTGTTGGAGTTTGCTACTCGTCGGCTTCCTGGCCGCGCTCGCCCACTTCCTCGATGCGACGGCGGCCATACTTGCCGGCGCGTTTCTGCTCGGCCCCGCGTGCGCACTGGCTGAGAGGTCGGAGGCTTGGTTCCGCCGCCTCCGCATGCGCCCCTCGCGACGATCTCGAAGCGGTGCGCTCTCCGGCTCCTCGGCAGCCTCGGGTGCAGGAACGTTGACACCTCAGCAGTAAGGTCTTATAATGGATGCTGGGCATCGCGCCCGATGGAGGGAATCATGTCCCCTGGCCGTGCGAAGGGCTTTACGCTTATCGAACTCCTCGTGGTTATCGCCATCATAGCCATCTTGGCGGCGATTCTCTTCCCGGTGTTTGCCAACGCTCGCAAGGCGGCACAGCTTCGCGTATGCTTGTCCAATCAACGCCAGATGGCCGTCGCCATCGAGGTGTACATGACGAGCTACAACGGCACCTATCCCATGAACCGCTTCCCGGACCCCGCGCACGGGCGAAACGCAGGGAGCGGTTGGGGGGACCTGCACGGCTCGTGCTACGACTGGAAGCGGGCCATCATGCCGTACGTGAAGGACAAGAACGTGCAGAAGTGTCCGTCCAACCCGTTCGCGTGGAAGTTTGCAGAGAAGTGGTGGAGCGACTATCCCGGAATCGAGTCGAATCACTGCTACGGCCGTGCTACCGACAGGCCAGAAGATAGGCCCGAGTGGCTACCCAAGAGCTATGCGTACAACGGAACATGGTTTCACGAGTCGGAGCCCATGGCAGAAGGCAAGGCGACCAGACAGCGCCCACGCAGGTCGGCGGAGCTCCAGACCCCCGCTAACGTGATCTACATCCTGGAGACGCGCGGCACACCGCCCGACCTCGGTGACTGGTGCATGGTGCGCGGAGCATGCGCATGCGCGTATTGCGATACCGATGGCACCCCCAGCCAGGTGTACGGTCTGTTCTTCAATCACGACAAGAAGCACAACTGGATCTTCGCTGATACGCACGCGAAGACTCTGCGATTCGCACAGACCATCTATCCGAGCCAAATGTGGACGGACGTGACCATCCTGCGCGGCCTGCCTGCGCAGCAGACTCTGGAGAACCAGTTCCGCGACCCCTGGCCCGAACTCAAGTAGCTCGCACGCTATCCGTGCCTCTCCTGCCCCCACCGCACCTGCGGTGGGGGCACTCAGGGCGTCACGTGCGAGGGGTCGTTCGGTTCTACCTCGCGGTCTTCGCGCCCCCTCTGCGAACACTGCGTGACTACGCGCGCTACGCCGGCACCTCGCACCGCGGGGTCAAAGGCATGACGCTCGGTTGGGCGTCGCCTCGAGCACACACAGATGCGCGGAGAGCACAAGCACCGCACCGCCTCGGATCGTGCGTGCTCGCGCTCTCCCCGGCTATCCGATGCCTCCGCCGCGGGAGCAGCGCAGGCATGAAGCCGGCGGGCAGGGCCGCTGCTGGGGTTGGCAGCGGCCCTGTGAAAGTGGCTAGAGCAGAGAACCGGGCGAGACCCAGCGTCGCTCCTGCGCGCTGATCTCCACTGCTTCCAGAACCGCCTGGTTGCGCACGCCGTCTTCGAAACTCGGTGAGATCGGCTTGCCCTCGCCGATGGCCCTGAACGCATCGTACAGCAAGTGCACGAAGGTGTGCTCGTAGCCGATGATGTGCCCGGGCGGCCACCACGCACCGACGTAAGGGTGTGCGGCCTCGGTGGCGAGGATGGTGCGGAAGCCCTGCGCGTTCCCTGGGTCTTCGGCAGAATAAAACTGCAGCTCGTTCATCCGCTCCAGGTCGAACGCGAGCGAGCCCTTCGAACCGTTGATCTCGAACCGGTTGCAGTTCTTGCGCCCTTGGGCAAAGCGCGTGGCCTCGAAGGTGCCGACTGCCCCATTTTCGAAGCGGGCGAGGAAGAGGGTGGCATCGTCCACGGTGACTTTCCCCATTTCTGTAGCGCCCGAGGCCCCAGCCAGTCCGCCGGCTGCTGCTGCCAGTTTGGGCCTCTCCTCGATGAATGTCACCATGTGCCCGCACACCTCGGCGATGTCGCCGACCAGGAAGCGGGCGAGGTCGATGATGTGTGCGTTCAGATCGCCGTGCGCGCCGGAGCCCGCGAACTCCTTCTGCAGCCTCCACACGAGCGGGAAAGATGGGTCTAGGATCCAGTCCTGCAGGTAGGCAGCGCGGAAGTGATAGATTGTTCCCAGCCGACCTTCCTCGATAAGTTGGCGCGCGAGCGCGACGGCGGGCACCTTACGGTAGTTGTGGCAGATGCCATGGGGCACCCCGGCCTTCGTCACCGCCGACAGCATGGCCTGTGCCTCCGCCAGCGAGTTGGCTAGCGGCTTCTCGCACAGTACCGTCTTGCCGGCTTCGGCCGCGGCGATTGCCATGGGCGCGTGCATGTGCCCGGGGGTGCAGATGTCCACCATGTCGACGTCCGGGCGGCGAACTACCTGCTGCCAGTCCGCCGACCACTCTTCCCAGCCGAGGCGCGCGGCGGCATTCGCGACCTGCTCGGCGTTTTGACCACAGATCACCTTCATCACCGGCTCGATGGGGATGTCGAAGTAGCGGGTGACCTGGCGATAGGCGTTGGAGTGCGCCTTTCCCATGAACTGGTATCCGATGAGAGCGACGTTCAGTTTCTGTTTCGGCATGCGTTCCTCCCGGCAAGTGATTCGTCGTGCGAGGCTCTGTTCCTACTTTCGTGCCGAGACGACGCGCGGAATACCAGCCAAGTCATTCAGTACTGCGAGGTCCTGCCACCCAGCGAGCAACCTTACTACCTCCTCGGCCTGGCCGATTCCGATCTCCATGATAAGTGCTCCACCAGGCCTCAGCGCGACTGCTGCTTGGGGAATGAGACTGCGGATGAGGGAGAGCCCGTCCGAACCAGCAAAGAGTGCGAGCGGCGGCTCCCACTCGGCCACCTGGGGCTCGAGCCGCGAATCCCCCTCGGCCACGTAGGGCAGGTTTGCAAGCACGGCCGCGAGAGAGTCCTTCCGGACGGCCCGTAGCAGGTCGGCCGCGATGAGGGAGGCGCGGCAGAAGAGCCCGAGCTCGGCCACGTTCTCGGCCGCGACACGCAGTGCATCGATGGATACATCGGTGCCGATACCGATTCTCTCGTTAGGAAGCAGGGCAGAGGCGAGAATGCACCCACATCCCGTGCCGACGTCTACGATAGGTCCACCAGGGAGAGCGGGCTCTAACTCCAGGAACCTTTCCACTAGCAGTTCGGTCTCGGGCCTCGGGATAAGTGTCGCGGATGTTACGTGAAATCGTCTACCGTAGAACTCGCGATAGCCGAGGATGTAGGGCAGAGGCTCTCCCGCCGCCCGCCTAGCTACCAGTTCGCGAAAGTGTTTAACCGCCTCGGTAGGAGGCGCGTCGTCTAGATGCGCGAGGAGCAGCGATCGCGACATCCCGAGTACATGTGCGGCCAGCACTTCGGCTTCTAGCCGAGCAGCATCCCCTGATGTCTGCAGTAGTGACACCGCTTCGGCCACTAGGCCACGGATGTTAGCGTTTTCGGACATAGTAGAGACGTTCGATCACGGATCGCTTACGAGCCCGTCCTGCTCCCCGACCGAACACCGGATACTCGGTCTCACGGAGCACTACCTGTCCCATGGTTCCTAATATGCGCAAGACTTCGTCGTGGGGGATAATGCCCTCCGAGCTGTAGCTGAGGAAGAGGTGCTTGCAGCGCGCGGCCGAGCAGACTCGAGCCAGTTCGTCTGCGGCAGTGGCCTTCGACGAGAAGCGACTGCGGAGGTGGTCGCGCCGGAACTTGCGCGTTAGCCCATGCACCGTGGGTTTCTCCCAACGTGCTATGTTCTCGAGCACGTGATAGAGATCGCTGTACTGCCGCGTATTATAGGGTGGATCCAAGTACACCGTGTCAACCACATGACGGGTTAGCAGATCACACGCGTCCGCGGTGTCCACGATGGACTCCTTGCAGCGAACCGCGATCGGCACCCTTAGATCGAGCGGTTTCAGCGCGTTGCTGTCTACCAGGTGCCTGCCACTCTTCCTTGCAGGAGCATGCAGGTTCTTCATATACGCATCGAACTGTCCGACCGTGTTGGCTGCCTTGTCCGCAGCGTAGAGCAGGGATGTCAGCATCGTGTCAGCAAGTCGCGGGTCCTGCTCCTGTTGAATGCGCTCTCGGATCGCGTCCATGAGCGCAGCATTCTCGTGCGAGAAGTATCTCCCCCCGAAGTGTGTCCACACATATCCTTCGATGGGTGGTTGGGCGCTCAGAACCTCGATTGCCCTGGCAGCCCTCTCGAACCCGACTCCGTCGAGCAGGAAAGCCCGCAGGGGGACAGTGTTGGATACCAAAATGTCACCGGCCACAATCCGCCTGATGTCCGGTAGCGACGCCACTGCATAGGCCACGACTCCCGTACCTGCCATCGGATCGCAGAAGGAGCCGATGCCACCATCCGTAAGAACCTGAAAGCATTCCAGCAGCCAAGGCAGGAGAGTCGTTTTCGCGCCGAGATACTTGCGATTGGCAGGGTACAACGGAGATGGCACGGATCGGGAAGGCGGGCTCATCGCTGCAAGTATGGGGTCAACCGAGCCGCCATGCCCTCGACCACCTCGGCAGTCACGAGAATGCCCTCGGGAAGATACTTGGCGTCCAACACGCGTCCCATCTCGTAGCAGTCTGCCACTAAATGACTGTCAGCGTAGGGAACCAGAGCAACGACGGGTGTTAGGAGCGAGCGGACCACCGAAACGAGGCGATCGGATAGGTGGTTGATGCCAATCGCATCTCGCGCCGAGATGTATGCCGAACACGGCGTCTCTGCCACTAGTTCCACGAGCCGATGCTGATCCTTCACCAGGTCGCACTTGTTGAATACCGTTACTATCGGTTTGCCTCCGGCGCCCAGCTCGTTGAGCGTGTCGTATACGGCATCCCGCTGAAGCTCCCAATAGGGATGGCTGACATCCACCACGTGGATAAGCAGGTCGGCGAAGGTCACCTCCTCGAGCGTGGCATGAAATGCTGCAATCAGCTGAGTGGGTAGATTGCGGATGAACCCCACCGTGTCGGTGACGAATACAGAGTAGCCATCGGGAAGTGCCACCCTTCGCGTGGTTGGATCGAGCGTCGAAAAGAGCTGTGCGTCGACCCACACGCTCGAGCCGCTGATGGTGTTGAGCAGTGTGGATTTGCCGGCGCTCGTGTATCCAACGAGTACTGCGAAGGGGAACGGATATCTCCTGCGGCTGTCTCGCTGATGCTGGCGTTTCCTTCGCACCTCGTCTAGCTCGACCTTCAGCGCAGCAATCCGATCGCGCACTCTCCTTCGGTCTTGCTCGAGCTGCTGTTCACCCCCTCCACCTCGGGTGCCGGTTCCACCCCGCTGGCGCTCGAACTTGGTGTAGCGACTCATCAAGCGCGGCAACCAGTAGGTGTGCTGGGCCAACTCGACCTGCAGCACTCCCTCGGAGGTGTGCGCACGCTGCCCGAAGATCTCGAGGATGAGCTGGGGCCTATCCACCACACGGCAGCGCAGCACCTCCTCCAAGTTGTGCTGCTGCCGGGCAGAAATCTCTGCGTCCACGATGGCACAGTCCGCCCGACACTGCGCCACGAGGTCCAGCAACTCCTCGACCTTGCCCTCGCCCAGGTACGTGTGTGGATTCGGCCGGTCTATTCGCTGCCGTAACTCGCCCACCGTATCGTAGCCGGCACTCACGGCGAGGGAGCGAAGCTCGGATGCCACGTACTCGTCTTCTTCCGGCGCAGTGTTCACGTAGACGAGTACCGCCTGTTCCCTCGGAGGGGTTGTCTCGTGGATTGCGCTCTGCCTGCTCATCGAGTGCCTAGAACACGTATCCGAGGCCGGAGATGCGTCGAACCGCTTCGGCCAAGCGGTCGCCGTCGCGATCCCCGTCCACCGTGAGAGACATCCTTACGTAGCCTTCCCCCGCCTCACCGTAGCCGACCCCCGGGATGCAAACGATGTGCGCGCGCTCCAGCAGGTCCTTGGCAAACGCCATCGAGTCGTATCCCTTCGGCACCGGCGCCCACACGTAGAAAGTGGCCTTGGGTAGCGGGACGTTCCAACCGAGGTCTCGTAGGCCGCCTACCAGGATGTCGCGCCGTCTTTGGTAGAGCCGCAGGGCCTCTCCGTTGTCCGCCGACCGCAAGGCGAACGCACCAGCAGCGGAGATCGCCATGAACTGCTTGCTGTCCAGGTTCGACTTCAACTTCGCAAGGTTCTCGATGACATCGGGACACCCCGCTGCGAAGCCGAGCCGCCATCCCGTCATATTAAACATTTTGGAGAGCGAGTGGAACTCCAACGCTCGCTCAGCGGCACCCGGCACCTGTAACAGGCTTGGGTGCGAGAAGCCATCGTAACAGACTTGCGCGTACGCGGCATCGTTGACGAGCAGGATGTCGTGCCGGTCACAGAACTCCAGCGCCTCCCGGTAAAAGTCCAGGTTCGCGATGGCGGCGGTGGGATTGTTCGGGTAGCACACGAACATTAGCTTGGCCCTGGCCGCAAGGTCCTCGGGGATTGACCCCAGGTCTGGTAAGAACCCGCGTTCGGCCCGCAGGGGCATCTCGTGCACTTCGGCACCCGCCATCAGTGAACACACCTTGTACACGGTGTATCCGGGCTGAGGAACCAGCACCACGTCGCCAGGGTCGCAGTACGTCCAGCAGAGGTGGGCCAGCCCTTCTTTGGACCCGATCAGCAGCAGTAGCTGGGTCTGCGGGTCCAGCTTCACCTGGTAGTTCCGATAGAACCAGTCCGAAGCGGCCTCGAGAAAGTCGGGAAGGCCATGCGGTGACTCATCGTACCGATGAGTCCAAGATTCGTGCGAGAACTTGCACAAAGCTTCCACTATCTGCCCTGGCGTCGGCACGTCCGGGTCGCCGATCCCCAGGTCGATGATGTCTTTGCCCTCGGCCCGCGCTCTCGCCTTGATGCGGGCGATCTCGCTGAAAAGGTAAGGTGGAATGCAGTCAAGCCTTCGGCTGCGTGCTGGCATTCGTCTGTCGACTCCCTCGTTTGTTCGAACCTAGTCTACCTCCGTGCTCCGCCGTTACTTCGACGGGGCTCTGGAGGGGCCAAGTATGGAACAAAGATGCGGGACGTGTAGCGGAGGGAGAGGCTCTAGCGCGCGATGGCTCTGATTGTCGGCATGTTGGTCGTGTTCGGCAGCATCGTCTTCGGCTTTACAATGGCCGGGGGCAAGCTGGCCGTCTTGCTGCAGATCGCAGAGTTCATCGTCATTGGTGGCGCCGCCGTCGGTTCCATGATCGTCTCCCATGGTCCCGGCATCATAGGCAGGGCTATCCGCGAGGTCATGGCCCTCATGAAGCCACACTCATACGACAAGGAGTCCTACAAGGAACTTCTGAAGCTGCTGTTTACGCTCTTCAACCTCTCTCGTCGTGAAGGACTGCTGGCCCTCGAAAGCCACGTCGAACGTCCCACCGAGAGCGAGGTGTTTACTCGCTTCCCGCGCTTCCTGGAGAACCACCACGCGCTCCATTTCTTCTGCGACACGATGAAGGTGATTCTAACAGGAACGGTCTCACCGATGGACTTGTCGGACATGATGGACAACGACCTGGATGCCGCCCACGAGCAGGAGATGGTGATCCCGAACCTGATGCAATCCGTTGCCGACTCGATGCCGGGCTTTGGAATTGTCGCCGCTGTCCTCGGAGTCGTTATCACGATGGGCTCGGTGGGTGGAAGCCCTGCGGAGATCGGCCACCACGTGGCGGCAGCCTTGGTAGGTACGTTCCTCGGCGTTCTCTGTGCTTACGGCATCTTCGGGCCACTCTCCTCTGCCATGAAGATGCGCGTACAGGCCCAGCACATGTACATGATGGCCATCAAGAACGCGCTGATCTCCTTCGGCAGAGGCGAAGCGCCTCTTACCTGCTGCGAGTTCGCACGCCGCAACATCGAACCCGAACTGCGCCCAGGCTTCAACGAGATGGAGGACTTCGTACGGGATAAGGCGGCCTAGCCGATGGCAGAGGAACAGGCGATTCGTATCGTCAAGAAGGGAAAGAAGCACGGCGGCCACCACGGCGGAGCGTGGAAGGTCGCGTTCGCCGACTTCATGACCGCCATGATGGCGTTCTTCCTGGTCATGTGGATCCTCGGATTGAACCAGGAGACGCGAAAAGCCATCGAGGGGTACTTCAACGATCCCATCGGTTTCAGTGCGGGATATCAGAGCGGCAGGAGCCCTTTCGCCACGACGGGAATGGCCGAGGGGGGCAAAGACAAGACGGGCGGGCAGCTGGCAGAGGCATCCGGCGCGGGGCGACTGGGCGAGAAGAAGAGCATGCGTCAGGTGAAGAGCGGTATCGAGAAGGCCCTCAAACAGATGCGGAGCCGCACCGGGTTGGCGGGTCAGATCCACCTGCGACTAACCTCGGAGGGGCTTCGCATCGAGTTGGTCGATCGCATGGATGCCGCCTTCTTCGCGCTGGGCAGCGCCGAGCTCAATCCACAGGCCGAGCAGCTCCTGCGGATGCTTGCCGAGGAGATAGCCAAGCTACCCAACCGCGTGATCATCGAAGGCCACACCGATGCCAGGCAATACTCTACGAAGGGCTACTCGAACTGGGAGCTGTCGTTCGACCGTGCCAACACCGCGCGCCTCACCATGAAGAAGTACGGACGCGAAGAGCAGCTGTCTCAGGTGCGTGCCTACGCAGACACACGGCCCCGCGTCCCCGAAGACAAGTTCCACTTCAGCAACCGCCGCGTATCGCTGCTAGTGCAGTACTCGGACATTTCGGACGGCAAGAAGCCTAAGCCGATCAAGACCCAAGTGTTCAAGGGAGCGGGGCTGGAGCCGGACTTCGCACCCTAGAGCGTGTAGAGAAACCCCTGCTCTAGGCTGTTGTCCGGGTCGTTACAGCGACGTTGGCCAATCCACTTTGCCCCGTGACGAAAGTAGAGCGAGTGTGCGAGGGTCAATTTCACATCGGACCAGATGAACATCCGGCGAAAGCCCTGCGCTCGGCTCCATTCGATTGTGTGTCGGAAAAGCCTGCTGCCGATCCCTTGGCCCCTGAGCCTGGCGAGCAGGTACAGGCGAGCTAGCTCGCAATCCGACTGGGTGTGCCTATGCACTCCGCACGTGGCAACGACCTCGCCATCCTCGCGTAGCACCCAGAAAGCCCCACCCTTGTTGGGGTAGTGCTCTTCGATCTGCTCCAAGTCTGCGTGATAGCCCCCGCTTTCCCACGTGAAACCGTACTCGTCGTACACGGAGCGGATCACACGAATAATCGCGGGCGAGTCGTCGTTAACCGCTGCCACGAGCTCTAGGCCCATGGGACGATTGTACTTCGCCGCAGGATAGAGACGGACTCGGCGGAACCTTTCCCTCATGCCGCCTGCGCTGGAGATGCTGAACATCAACAAGACCTTTCCCGGCGTAAGGGCTTTGCGCGACGTCACTTTTCGGGCTGAGGCAGGCGAGGTGCATGCGCTGCTGGGCGAAAACGGGGCGGGGAAGTCCACGCTCATGCGCATCCTGGCAGGGGCGGAACAGATGGATTCTGGCGAGATCCGTCTTTTCGGCCGCACCGTCCACCTGCACGACCCGCTGAGCGCCATCCGGCACGGGATCGCGATGATCTATCAGGAGCTCAATCTGGTTCCGACGCTGGGCGCTGCCGAGAACATCTTTCTGGGGCGCATGCCTTCGCGTGCCGTACCTGGCCTGGCCGACTTCGGGCGGGTGGAGCGTTCGACGTCGGAATACCTAAGTCGTCTGGGGGTCAGCATCCCTCCTCGCATGCCGATCGAGCGACTGTCGGTGGCGCAGCAGCAGATGGTGGAGATCGCCAAAGCAGTCTCACAAGATGCGCGTGTCATCGTTATGGACGAGCCGTCCGCCACGCTCACCGAGCACGAGCTGCGCAAGCTCTTCGATCTCATCCGGCGCCTACGCGATTCGGGCGCCTGCGTCGTGTACATCTCGCACCGACTGGAGGAGGTGTTCGAGGTGTGCGACCGAGCCACGGTGCTGCGCGACGGCCGAGTAATCGAGAGCCGACCAGTGCCTGACTGGACGCACGATGACATCGTTCGTGCCATGGTCGGGCGGGAGATCGTGGAGCAGTACCCGCGGCGCTACCGCGAAATCGGCGACGTGGTTTTGGAAGTTTCCGGACTGACCCGCACCGGCGCTCTGCATGACGTGAGCCTGACACTTCGCCGTGGCGAGATCGTTGGTATCGCCGGCTTGGTGGGTGCCGGGCGAACGGAACTGGCACGGGCAATCTTCGGTGCGGATCCGCTGGATGCGGGGACGATTCGTGTCGAGGGTCGAACCGCACGCATCCACTCGCCACGAGACGCGATTCGCTATGGCATCGGGATGCTCTCCGAAGACCGAAAGGCGCTGGGGCTCGTCGTGGGAATGACGGTCCGCGAGAACTGCACACTGGCGCGGCTGTCTGCAGTGTCTTCGGTCGGCGTGATCAGCCGGGCGCGCGAACGGTCGGCTGCGACGCGATTGGTGCAGAGCCTCGGCGTCCGGACGCCCAGTATCGAGCAAGCCGCAGAGAACCTCAGCGGCGGCAACCAACAGAAGCTGGTGCTGGCCAAGTGGCTCTTCACCGAGTGCCGTGTGTTGATCTTCGACGAGCCCACCAGAGGCGTCGATGTGGGAGCGAAGGTGGAGATCTACAACTTGATGAACGACTTGGCAGACCGCGGTGTGTCCATTCTGATGATATCGTCCGACCTGCCCGAGGTACTGGGGATGAGCGACCGCATTCTCGTGATGCGCGATGGCCGGATCGTGGGCGAAACGGATGGCAGATCCGCTACGCAGGAGGCAGTCATGCGCATGGCCCTGGGGGTGACAGACCAAGCGTGATGATCAAGATTTCACACGAAACCTATTCAATACGGCCGAATCGAGGCCCAAATCCGAGGAGGCACGCGTGGCAAAGGTAACTCTCATCGGCGCGGGGAGCGTCGTTTTCGCAAAAAACCTTCTGGGAGACATTCTCAGCTTTCCCTCAATGGCGGATGCGGAGATCGCGCTGATGGACATAGACCCCGACAGGCTGCATACAGCCGATCGAGTGGCTCACAAGGTGGCTAGGGCCGTGAACGCGCGTCCACACAGCATTCTGGCGACGAGGGATCGCCGCGAGGCGCTTCGAGATGCCGACTACGTCATCACCATGATTCAGGTCGGTGGCTTCGAGCCCTGCACCGTGACGGACTTCGAGATTCCCAAGAAGTATGGTCTACGACAGACCATAGCCGACACGCTCGGCATCGGCGGCATCATGCGCGGGCTGCGAACCATCCCGGTGCTGCTAGACATCGCGAAGGACATGCGGCAGCTGTGCCCCAACGCGCTGCTGCTCCAATACGTGAACCCAATGGCGATGAACTGCTGGGCACTCAACCGCGCCGGAGGCGTCCGGAACGTCGGTCTTTGCCACAGCGTTCAGGGGACCGCAATGCAGCTCTGCTCCTACATCGGCGTGCCGTACGAGCAAGTGACCTACCGCTCGGCCGGCATCAACCACATGTCTTTCTTCATTGAGTTCAAGTTAGGCGATGAAAACTTATACAATCGCCTTTCAGAGGCTGCGAAGGACCCCGAGATCTTTCGAAAGGATGCCGTGCGGTTCGAGATGATGAAGCACCTCGGCTACTTCGTCACCGAATCCAGCGAGCACTTCAGCGAGTACGTGCCGCACTTCATTCGTCGAGATCGCCCGGACCTGATCGATCGTTTCCTCGTGCCGTTGGACGAGTACATTCGACGCTGCGAGGAAATCATCGAGGTGTGGGAGCGGCAACGCATCGAGTTCGAGAGCGACGACCCCATCGAGGTAAAGCGTAGTGCGGAGTACGGCTCGCTTATCGTGGACAGCTGCGAGACCAACACGCCACGGGTCATCTACGGCAATGTGCCGAACACGGGCATCATCACTAACCTTATGCCCGGTTGCACCGTCGAGGTTCCGTGCCTGGTGGACGGGATGGGCATTCAGCCGACCTACATCGGCGACCTGCCACCGCAACTCGCGGGCTACATCTCGACGAACGTGAGCGTGCAGTGCCTGACGGTGGAGGCGGCGCTGACGGGCAAGCGCGACTACGTGTATCAGGCGGCTATGCTGGACCCGCACACCGCGGCCGAGCTGACGATCGACGAGATTAAGTCGTTGGTGGATGACCTTATCGAAGCGCACGGCGAGTACATCCCACCGCTGCGCTAACCTGCTAGCTATTCCGAGCGGCGGGAGGAGAGAAACATGCGAGCCCCCACGCCCGCCAGCAGGGCTGCGGCAATCGCCATCACCACCAGCATTAGTATGCGCAAGAGCGTGGCAGTCGCCGACTGGGCAAGCCCGGTGAGGTCGGGAGTAGCCTCCGACCCGGCGCGAACCAAATCCTCGGGCGGAAGCGCGTAGAGACCTTTGGCTGCGAAGAACACCCAAAGCAGCGCGGCCACGCCGGCAAGAAAAGCGAGCACACCCAAGGCCGCCCCTAAGCCACTTCCGCCGGCTCCTCCACCGTTGCCCTCGCGCTCACCCACGGACTGCGCCTTCCTCGTTCAGCACGATCACCGTGTCACCCACGCGAATGGCTCCGGGAGTGACCGTGCGAGCGAACACGCCGCGCTGCCCCCGAATGCGTTCCAACCATCCCTGAGGATCGGCCCCGCCGACGAGCCTCGCCATGTGTTCGCACGGTGTACAGGACTTGCCGACCTCCAGCACCGCCTCGCCGATGGCCAACCGCGTTCCCGCTGGGAGTGTCTGCAGGTTGGGCATGTCCAGCGTAATCTGCTCGCGGATCTGGCCCGGTTCGTGACCGAAGTCGTCGAGCGTCTGAGTGTCTATCAGGAGTATCTGCCTTCCGACGGAGTTGGCGTGAAAGTCATCTCGCAGGCCCCCTTCGGGCTCGGCAACGACGATGTCTCGCGGTTCCATCTTGCCGCGCTGCAACTTGATTTGAAGGGAGACGACGCGCCCAGGAGCCATTCCGGTTACCGGCCAGTTTACCTGGCGCGCACGGCTGCTGCCATCTGGCACTGTGTTCACCGCCGCTTCACCTTCGCCTCCTGGATTTCCGCCTTCAAGCTTGCCCAGATAGTCCATGACTGCACCGACACGGTGGTTCCGACTCATACCGTACGGCAGCCGCACAAAGTTTCTATGCCATGGCCCGCGTCCGCCGCTCGGCAGCACGGGGCGTCTGAAGCCAACCTAAGGACCGCGCCAGGGCATGGAGATGATCTCCGCGCGTCTCTGCTCCCTTGGCGTGACAGTCCCTGCCGGTAGCCTCGGGCCGGGGCATGGAGACGCTCTGGCTGTCCGGCGCCTCCAGCGACCCACCCGTCCCTACCTGTGCGCTAGCCGATCCCCCCGGCCCAGTCACATTCTGACCAGCCGCCTCGGACCGCCAGCCCGCAGCAGCCCAGAGGTTGACATCCGTCGCAATCCGCGCCAGAATCATGGGTGGTGGCGAAGTAGCTCAGTTGGTTAGAGCAACCGGTTCATACCCGGTAGGTCGTCGGTTCGAGTCCGACCTTCGCTACCAAGCCTTCACTCTGTTACCGATCTCAGTACCCCCAGTTCTGCCACCGACGTCCAGCGACCGCCGTTCACCTCCGAAAGCGCGCGGAGGCGGAGGAAGCGAGCGGCAGTAGGCGAGGAGAAAAAGACCCGCTGTAACTCGTCTGTGTTCGGGAAGCGGCCGGTGGCCACCGGCGAGCCCCAGGAGCGGCCGTCTCGACTGAGATACACCTCGTACTCCGCGATCCGCCCGTTCGGGTTGCCGCCTTGGCGCGGCAAGTAAGCGAACCCTACCAGCGGCTGCTCGGCCCCGATGTCCAGCGTGATCTCGTGCGGATGTGCGGGCACGCTGCCCGTCCAGGCGGTGTGCCAATAGGTAGCAGGGTCACCGTCGACCGCATGCGCCGCCGCGCCCTCGCCCGGCTCCTCGCTGTCCACCGACACTACACGCAGCGCAGCACCGCTGATTTCCTCGAAGGGAACTATCTCGTCGAATACCACCCGTGTCGCCGGGCTGGGCAGCAGTCCCTCACCGACCGCCTGGACGCACAGCTCTACCGCCTTCGGGTGCGCGAACGGGCCTCGGAAAATAGGTGATGACGCCGTCGGCACAGTCCCGTCCAGCGTGTAGCGCAGACTCGCCCCAGGGGTCGCACACGACATGCCGACCACACCCTTCTCGTCGCGACTCACCTCCGGGACCGCGGCGACGGGTGGTAGCATCCGCGCATCGCCTGTGAAAGGCCGGAGCGTTACGCGGAAGCGCGAAGGCTGCGCACGCAGCGTGTACTTGCTCATGGGCGGCGGACCGCAGCTAGCACCTCCGAGACCCATTTGCGCGTAATCCACCCAAAGTATCACCTCCTCTCGCGGAATCAGCCGATGATAGCGGCGGCTCTCTCCACCCCGATGCCTCGCATACTCGAGGTCGTCGGGTGTGAACCGTGAAACGGTCACTGCCATGGGTGTGCCGGGCTGCACCAGAATGCCGCTTCCATCCGCTCGCGACAGAGCCGCCCAACGCACGTCCTGCTTGCTCCCGTTGTCTTGTGGACGCACGTACTCGGTGAACTGCTCCATCACCGTGCCTGCATATAGACCGACGTCGGCACTCCTCTTCCTGTCGGGATAGCTCTCCTGTGGCCCTCGACCCAGCCACTGGAAGTAGTCCAGTTCCGTATCCAGCCGAAACTCTAGGCCGAGCCTGGGTAACGGTGGTAGCGCGCCGATGGGCTGCACGTCGTTGTCTATCACGATGGTGCCGTCCGAGAAAATGGTGTAGGTGCATTCGTGAAGAAATCCCGTGCCCTTGAATCCGATGCACTCTACTTCCGCACGAATGCGGACCGAAGAGTCGCTGATACGCTCCCACGCCACACCGTGGGGCCGGTACGACATCTGCGTGAGACCGCTATCGAACAGCGCGCCCCGAAGCCATTGATCGTTGTCGGTCAGCGCACGCATCATACTTAGCCTGGGACCTGGTTGCGAAAACACGCTGCGCCCGGCCAGCTCGAGCTTCGCAAATGTCCCCGTCCGAAGGTCGAACACCGCATCCAGCCCTGCTGCGTGCAGTTGCAGTGTATCACCCACTTTCTGCACATCGAGTAGGTCCGTTGGGAGTGGTCGCGTTATGGCTGGAGTAGGAGCACCTAACGACAGCTGCTCGGAAGCTACCACATGACCCTTTTTCGCCCACGAGTTATCGTTTCGCAGCAGGAACCGGATGGTCAGGAACGCCTCGCTACCTGGATTGCCTTGCCTCTCGGGCAGCAAAACGCTAACATCGCCCTCGCCTCCCGGTGGCACGCTAACAGGTGGCAGTGTCCCCCTACCAATCTCCATCCCGTCCTCGGTCACTACCCATTCGATGTCATAGGCGTCGAGGTTGGTGAATGCATGCTTGTTCCGCACACGGAGCTTGCCGGTACTCGTATCCACCGCTTCGACTGCGACCGGTTGGTACACGCGTTTGACTTCCAGCAACTTCGGAGTAACCTGACGATCCGGGGGTATTACACCGTTGCAGCAGAAGTTTCCGTCGTTAGGCTTGTCGTCGTAATCGCCGCCATAGGCGTAGTACCACCGCCTCTGGCCATCGCTCCCCGGCGGCTCGTCCGTGTACTTCCGCAGCGCCTGATCCACCCAGTCCCAGATGCATCCGCCGATAAGACGCGGATGGGCATCGATGACATCCCAGTATTCCTGCAGGTTCCCGCAGGCGTTCCCCATCGCATGCGCATACTCACACATGAGGAACGGCTTGGGGGACTTCTCCTTGCCGACTTGCGCGAGCCATTCGACCGACGGGTACATCACGCTGTCAATGTCTGCCACCGAGTTCATTCGCTCGTAGTGCACTGGGCGGGTCTTGTCCAGTTCGCGCACTAGCTTGGAGGTGGCCTCGAAGTTCACCCCGCTGCCTGCTTCGTTCCCCAGCGACCATATGATCACCGACGGGTGGTTCTTGTCACGCTCCACCATTCTGCGAGTGCGGTCCAGATGGGCTATCTCCCATTCGGGCTTGTTCCCCAGCGTCTTGTCCAGGTCGTAACCCATACCATGCGACTCGACGTTCGCCTCGTCTATCAAGTAGATGCCGTACCGGTCGCATAGGTCGTACCACTTCTCGTCGTTGGGATAGTGGCTAGTGCGAACGGTGTTGATGTTGTGGCGCTTCATGAGGAGGATGTCTTGCAGCATCCGCTCCTTAGTCACGTAGCGGCCGGTGTCCGGATCGTGTTCGTGCCGGTTGACACCGCGCAGCTTCACCGATGTGCCGTTGATCAGAAGCTGCGAATCACGAATCTCCACCACCCGAAAGCCGAAGTTAGTTCGAGTGGTGTGAACCGGCTTGCCCGAAGCGTCTACCAGCGAGAGGACCAGGTTGTACAGGTAGGGGTCCTCTGCCGACCACTTGCGCGGTGCAGGCACGCGTGCAGTCAGGTGAAGGGTGACTTCCGCGCCGGCGGGAATGCCCTGAGTCGTGCTGGCAGCTAGCGGCGATTTGCCCACCATCTTGCCGGCTTCGTCGAACAGCGTGATATGTACGGTGTGCGCCGCCGCAGCTCCTGCAGACAGGTTGCGCACCTCGACCGCTACATCCAGCGTGGCATCGCGGTAGCTGGCATCGAAGGAGGAGGTAGCGAAGAAGTCCCGAATATGCACCTGCGGCATCGCGATGAGCCACACGTCACGAAAGATGCCACCGAATCGGAACATGTCTTGGTCTTCCAGGTAGCTACCATCGCACCAACGATAGACCTCGACGGCCAGTAGGTTTTCCCCTATATTACAATAGGGGGTGATGTCGAACTCGGCGGGCGTCTTGCTCTCCTCGCTATATCCTACTTGCTTACCGTTCACCCACAAATAGAAGGCCGAATACACCCCGCCGAACCGAACGAACACTCTGCGCCCGGACCAATCGGCTGGCACCTGGAAGGTTCTTCGATAGGAGCCCACCGGGTTGTACTCGTGGGGTATCCGAGGTGGATTGGCGGGAAAAGGGTAGCGAACGTTGGTGTAGATGGGAATTCCGTATCCTTGCATCTCCCAGCAGGCAGGTACCGGGATCGTGTCCCACTGGCTGTCGTCATAGTTCGGCTGTTCGAATCCCACGGGCCTGTCGGCCGGCTTGCCCACCCATCGGAACTTCCAGTCACCGTTCAGCGAGCGGACGAAAGGCGAAGCTTCGTGCTTGCCTTCGATTGCCGCGCGCAAGTCGGCAAATGGATAGGCCGTTGCGCGGGGAGCTTCCTTGTTTCGTCCAACGATAGTAGGGTCTTCCCAATCGGGCAGTTGCGCGGTCATGCGGTCACCTGTGTGCAGTGCGAGGATGAGTGCGAGGGCCTGAAGAGCCAAAGAAGCCATCATAGCGCTTCAGGGTTCCCCGGCAACAGCGCTTCATCCTCCACCGGCGACCCGCCATGGAGGAGCCGGGTTCTGGGCTGGCGAACTCTGTACCGAGGGGATCGGCCCGGAAGGCCGGCTCCGGAGGGGGAACTCAGAGTGGCCGAGTTCATCTACGTGGTCCGACCGCCCAGGCCGACCTTCGTGGCGGACGCGACACAGGAGGAAGCCAACGCTGTGGCTGCGCACTTCGCCTACCTGCAGGAGCTAAGGGCAGAGGGTCGGCTCTTACTCGCTGGAAGGACCGAGGGTGCGGAGTTCGGCATCGTGGTGTTCGTGGCCGAGGACGCCGACCATGCCGACCAGACCGTCCACTCGGATCCCGCTGTGTACCAGGGCGTCTTCACCGCCGACTGCTATCCATTTCGGCTTGCGTTCCTGGTCGGGAGGGACTAGCTCGGCACGCGGGATTCTCCGCCGTGTCTGCGGTAACGGGGCAGCGGGCTGACCACGTCGCCTGCGCTTCGCCCCGCTTCAGCGGCAGACTCGATGGCCCGACAATCTCTCTGGCAGGCTGAGGCCGGGTGGGTACATGATGGACAGGAGGCGGCAAGTGCGTTGGCAAGTATGTGCGGTGATCGCGATGTTCTTTCTCGGACCATGCGCCATCGCAGCCGTGATAGCCGGCCGCATCCACTTCAAGGGCGATCTGAGGGAGATGGTGAAGGTCGGCTACGAAGGCGTGACCGTCACGGGACAACACATCACCAATATGGCGGGTCTGACGCCTACGGGCTCGTCTGGCCACGTGTGGTGTGATACCTACAAGCCCCGCCGTACCGGCCTGGTGTGGTCCTCCTCCGACGGGCTAACGTTCCAGCACACCAATCTGCCCAGAGGCACCTACCTGGTGTACGTCAAATATGGGGAGACCTATCTCGACTGGAAGGTGATCAATGTCAGCAACGACTCGGCTCGGCTGAACACCTCTCTGGCGATTAGCCCAAGCCGAATGAGCGACCTGGAGATCGCTATCACCAAAGGCCCTGGCACCTATCGAGTACTTCTGATCCCCGCTACCGAGCGAGGAGCATCGCCACTTCGTGGAGCCGATATCACCCGAGGGTCCGGCCCGGTCATCGAGGCCGAGGTCACTACCGGCAGCGTGAAGCTGAGCGGTGTGAGGGACGGCAGCTACTTGTTGGTCCTGCGGTCGGTTACACGACGAGGAGGAGGCTCCACCTTCACCGACGTCGGCAACTGGGCGATCCTGGTGAAGGCAGGAAAGTCCATGCGCTACACCATTCCGTAGCGCCTCTCAGGACCTCCTGGTGTCTTTGGACAGAGCACCCACGTCTCCATGCGCCGGCCCGCGTCCGCCGGCGGGGACTGTCACGCAAAGGACGCAGAGAAGCGCGGAGGTTCCATGCCTAGACGTTTCGGCTGTCGTCTGCCGCCAAGCCCTCGCCCAGCAACTCCCCGAGCAGCCGAACGTCAAGGCACCCAACGCTGCCTGCCTAGACGTTCCATGCCCCGGCCCGCGTCCGCCGGATTGCGCCGGCCTGCCGCATGCCGCTAACCCGAGGACCGCGCCGGGGCGAGAGTCGGGACAGCCGTGCCCTCGCCGTCGGCATGATGGCGGCATCCGATGCAACGCTTGCGGCTTGCGTTCGCATGCTTCGACAGGCTCAGCATGACGGGTAGGGGTGTTACTCCATGCCCCGGCCCGAGGCTACCGGCAGGGACTGTCACGCAAAGGACGCAGAGAAGCGCGGAGGTTCCATGCCTAGACGTTTCGGCTGCCCTCTGCCGCCAAGCCCTCGCCCAGCAACTCCCCGAGCAGCCGAACGTCGAGGCACCCAACGTTGCCTGCCTAGACGCTCCATGCCCCGGCCCGCGCCCGCCGGATTGCACCGGCCCGTCGCACACCGCTGACCCAAGGACCGCGGGGGGAGAGTCGGGACACCCGCGCCCTCGCCGTCGGCATGATGGCGGTATCCGATGCAACGCTTGCGGCTTGCGTCTGCATGCTTCGACAGGCTCAGCATGACGGGTAGGGGTGTTACTCCATCCCCCGGCCCACGTCCGACGGATTGCACCGGCCTGACGCACACCATGCCGAAGGATGAATCCGTTTCCCGCGGTGCCGGCAGATGGGCAGTCTTCGTACTCGCTGCAGCTGCTGGCTCGGCATCCCGTGATGCGGATGGGGCGCTTCTGCGGGTAGTGAGTACGTCGAGAGATGCCTTGAGGGCCCTTCTTCGCAGGGATCTGACCCCGGAACCGATCCCGTAGGCTTCGCGACGCCTCGGGAAGTTCGCATGCTAGCTTTGGCAGACTATGCGCCCGGGCGCAAAGTCCCGAAGATTGGTGGAGCCAACGGGATTCGAACCCGTGGCCTCTTCCATGCCATGGAAGCGCTCTCCCAGCTGAGCTATGGCCCCACCTCGAAGCGACCCCATTGTACCGCCATTCCCATTCTCGGTCAACCAGAACCCGAGGTCACCTCGCCACCGGGCCGGCAGGTAGACCCGAGACCGGCGCACGCATTACGTTCATCGAGTAGACCCCGCCGACCGGGATGGGCGCGGCCACATACACGAACCGATCGTCTGAGCATACGGAGATGAAGTCGCTGTGATAAGCCCCACGAATAAGATGCGGTGTCGTCACCGCCACGGTCGGCGAGAAGCTTTTCCCGCCGTCCGTTGAGAGCGTGTATCGCACGGACCAGTGTGTCCCGCGTCGCTCGATCCACACCACGTGCACGCGGCCCGTCGCATCCACCATCAACCAGGGTTGTATCTTGTACGCCTCGTCCACTTCCTCCCCGTCGGTTAGCTTCAGCGGGGCCGACCAGGTCTCACCGCCGTCCTCCGACCGCACCGCGTACACGTCCCCGGCCTTGTCCGACGAGCCGTCGCGGCCCTTGCCCTCGGCCCATGCGATATGGATTGTCCCCTGCGGGTCCACGCCGATGGTGGGGAAACATTGCGCCCTACCTCGGTAGTCCAGCGGGTACATCAGTACGATGTCCTTAGGAGCGTCCCACGTCTTCCCTCCGTCGGGCGAGCGGCTGTAGCGAATGGCTGGTCGCCGCCCGAACTGCAGCCATGCAGAGTGCACCTTTCCATCCGGCGAGCGCGCCAGCACAGCAGAAAGTGCCCCCCGGCGCTCGCCGTCCGGGTTCGCCACCCCTTCCACCGTCTTGCCCCCATCCACGGAACGCGTCACGAAGATGCGGTTGCCGACGTGATAGCTGGTGATCACCTCATCACCATGCACGATGTGCCACTGCCTGTCGAAGAAGTCCTTGGCGCCCTCTCGCGTGGGTACGGATAGCCGCGAGGGCTCGCCGAATGTCACACCCCTGTCGCGCGACACCCGGAATCCGATGGCAGTGTCTGCGAAGGTGTTATAGGCCACCCAACTCACCGTGACTCGGCCGTCCTGCCCGATGACCACCACTGGGTCGCTCTGAAACTTGTAGCCCTCGTGGTCCAGAAGCACGTCCTGTGACCAAGTCTCGCCGTAGTCGTGCGAGTAGGCGTAACGGATGTGGCTGGAGCCCGACTGCCCATCCTTCCAGGCCACGTACACACCGCCTTTGCCATCTGCAGCGATGGAAGGCTCGAACTGGTTCCTGTCGCCCGAGTTGAGCGACAGGAGCTGCCCACGGGCAAAAGTGACGACCGGATCGGCATACCCGACCGACCCCACGCCGAGCGCGACGCATGCAACAAAGACCGCCAACCGCATGGGAGCCTCCTTCGTTCCGTAGTCGAAACTACCCTTCCTGATACCCGATCTCGGTAGGGGGGCGTTTCGATGGGGTATCCCTTGTACGCCCGCCACTCGCGGGTCTAGCGCGCCAGGGATCAGGCGCGAGAAAGGCAGCCCGATGGACATCTCCGCACCCCGAGGCACGAAAGACGTCCTTCCCGACGAAGCACGCCGCTGGCGCTTCGTGGAGGATACGTTTCGCCGACTATGCAGCCTTTACGGCTATGGCGAAATCCGCACGCCGGTGTTCGAGCACACCGAGCTGTTCGTTCGCGGCGTGGGCGAGGGCACGGACATCGTGTCGAAGGAGATGTACACCTTTCTGGACAAGGGCGGCCGCAGCATCACACTGAAGCCAGAGGGCACCGCGCCGGCTGCGCGTGCCTACGTGGAGCACCACCTAGGCGGGCAGGGTGCGGTGACCAAGTTGTTCTACATCACGCCGATCTTCCGCTATGAGAGGCCCCAAGCCGGGCGCTTGCGCCAAGCGCACCAGGTGGGGCTGGAAGTGTTCGGCGCAGCATCACCCAGCGCCGATGCCGAGGTGATACAACTCACGATGGCGTTCTACGAGGCGCTGGGGCTGAAGGACCTCGAGCTTCGGCTCAACTCGCTGGGCGATGCAGAGTGTCGCCGCCGATATCGCGAGGCGCTCCTTGCGTATGCCGCGTCTTACATCGCCTCACTGCCCGAGGATGCCGCCGAGCGCATGCGCAACAACCCGCTACGACTGCTGGACAGCAAGGACCCCGAGTGCATAGAGGCGATGGCCGGCGCGCCGAGCATCCTCGATTACCTGGAGCCGGAGAGCAGGGAACACTTCGTGCGTCTGCAGGCGCTGCTGCATGACCTCGGGGTGAGCTTCGTGCTGGAGCCTCGGCTCGTGCGCGGGCTGGACTACTATAACCGGACGGTGTTCGAGGTGGTAAGCGGTAGTCTGGGAGCGCAGAACAGCGTGTGCGGGGGCGGCCGTTACGATGGGTTGGTAGAACTGTGTGGTGGCCCGCCGACACCTGCGGTGGGGGTGGCGATGGGCATCGAGCGTGCACTGATGCTGCTCGACGAGGAGGCGCTTGGGGCAGAGGAGGCGCCGATCGCCTTCGTGGTGGCCATCGGCACCGACATGGGGCCGCGCGCACTGAAGCTCGCGACCCAGCTACGCCGAGCGGGTATCGCCGCCGAGCTCGACCTGGAGAGCCGCAGCGCGAAGAGCCAATTCCGCCAGGCAGATCGCTCCGGCGCGCGCTTCGCCGTGGTGCTCGGCGAGGACGAGTGGTCGCGCGGAGCTGTGACGCTGAAAGACCTCCGCACGCAGTCTCAGGCCGAGGTCCCCCTCTCCGACCTACCCACGGCCCTACAGCTCCCCGCCCCCCAGGGCTCTGGATTCCCGCCTTCGTGGGAATGACAACCGCGGCATTCTGGATTCCCGCCTTCGCGGGAATGACAATGACCAGACACCGTCTGCACCCCTTTTGTCATTCCCGCGAAGGCCATTGTCATTCCCGCGAAGGCGGGAATCCAGAATCCCACCCACCCGGCATCCAGCAGACACTCGGAGGAACAATGGCGCCGTCCATGCGCAGGCAGCCCGCCGTCTACATCATGGCAAGCCGACGAAACGGCACTCTCTACATCGGTGTCACCTCCGACATCGTCCGGAGGGTGTGGGAGCACCGCACCGATGCCGTCGAGGGCTTCACCCAGCGCTACGGTGTCCATCTGCT
>BTVI01000035.1:0-33640 GCA_045862955.1 Fimbriimonadales bacterium | reverse complement strand
GAGGGCCAGCGGATCACGTCGTACCCCTCGGGTGGCTCCCCCTTCCCCGTCCTCGGGGGAGAGGGAGAGCGGACACGACGCGCATTCGGAAGGGTCGCTCCCTCTCCCCCGCTCCGGGGGAGAGGGCTGGGGTGAGGGGGTCGAGTGGCGTCGCTGCACCATTCGATGCCCACGCCGCTTGAGGTGGAGGCTCTGCGGATTGCAGATTGGCTAGCTCTGTGCCCTCCACCGCAAGCGGCAACGGCATGAAGGTAGCAAGCCATCGTGACCCCTGAGGCTGACTAGAGTGCGCCGCCCATTTGTGCCATCGCAATCTTCGGCACAGGGATTGGCAGGGGCTGGGAGTTTTGCTATAGTGATGTCGTGCCGAAAACGAAGTCTTGGGCACAAAGGAGTTTAGCATGACGAAGTTGTGGAGGGGGGTACGGCCCTCGTAGGGCTCCCGCTTCCCTCTAGCCTGTGGGGCGTCACCGCCGTCTCCGGCACCGTCAGCCTGGAGTTCTGGCCGGCCTCCAAAGAAGACGTCCCTTTATCGCAGAGAAGCTCCTGTTGTGACCCATGCCATAGCAATCGCGTCTATAGGAAGGCGGGCGGGGGCAACTACTCGCTCGTCGGAGAGACCCCGATGCGGCTGTTTCTGGACACCTCGGCAACCAACGGCACTACGTACACCTACAAGGCGTGCGTGCTGAACGCGAGCGGCGGGGAGACGGCCTTCTCGCCGGAGGTGGTGCTCACGCCGACTGCGCAGAACCCGACGTGCAGCGCGACGTTGACTTCGGAGACGGGAACGTCTCAGGCTTCCGGTGCCGTGTGGGCGAATCTGTCGGCCTTCTCCCAGGGTGTGGAGGGGTTGGCGTTGTGTTTGGACGGGGAGTACGTGGACTTCTCGGGCAAAGCGCAGCCTTCACTGTCCTACGACTCGGAGTGCGGGCGCAACGGCCTCCGCGCGGCGGTGGTGGTGGTTTGGGACGAACAGAAGCGCTACGGCTTCTCGGACATCACCCCGATGACGTTCGACAACGAGTTCTCGGTGGCCACGTTGAGTGTGCCGGAGATCAACCCGGACATGTTGGAGACGGTGCTCTTCGCGTGCAAGCTGAAGGCACCGCAACGGTTCCGCGTGGACGTGGTGGAGCATGCCACTCTGAACGTGGTGAAGACATGGACTTCTCTGTCCCCTGACGCGGCCGTGACCTACCAGTGGGATGGCACCCACATGTACGGTGCAGGGGTCGAGGACGACACCTACCGCTTCGTCGTGACGTTGATTGACAAACCCGGCCAGCCCAAGACCAAGCCAAAGCGACTGGAAGTGAGCAGGGTTGGTCTGGGCCAGGCAAGAGCGATATTAGTGAACGCCATGCACCACGACGTAGGGCCCATGATGTCTGGGTACGCTAGGATTGCTCATATTCGTGCTGCGTGCAAGCGAGTTGGCCTATCAGTAAAGGTCTTCCAGCCTGGCAACGCCTATTGGCGGGACTACGGACCTGACGGCATGACGCCAGGCGTCGCCAGCTGGATCAAATCGAGCGGGACACGCATGGTGTACATATTCACCCACGGCAACCACAACGTGAGATATCCTGATCCTGGAACCACCAGCTTCGTGATGCGGAGCGAGCCGGGACCGCTCGCGTTGGACCCGAAGGCCGCGAAGGGTGTGATCTCCGTTCGAAATTCGGATATTCAGGCTCTGGGCCTTCCCTGGGATCCGCCGAGGCTCCGGCTAGTCTGGGTTGACGCATGCGGCAGCGGTAGGCGTTACGCTAGTATCAACGAAGGGAACCTTAAGGACCCCGAGTCCTGGACAAAAGTGTCCATGAGCAACGCGAACGACATGGCATACTGGTTCTGGGGCGGTAGCGATCCGGACTACTATGTGGGCGATCCTGCATGCTACTACATGGGCTACTTCGGGATGATGTACATGGATGCGGGGCCATACATTGACATGGTGCGATTGTTCTTTCAACGTTTCTCGGAGGGCAGTGGAGTGCCCTATCAGACAACTTACACCATCGGTCAGGTCATGCAGTGGCTGAGCGGTAGGTCAGAAGTAACGTCCGACTTCCAGGGGCCTCCTGCCCACGATTGGTACCAAGGGCAGCTCTGGCTAATGAATAGTCCACCATTTTACAACATCCGTGTCTTCACGGATAGCTTGTGGGGCGGGACGTCCCTCTACTACGGCGGACTAAAGATGTCCGACATGCGCTAGCGGACAAGAGAGGTATCAGATGTCTCGTGCAATGCTTATAGCATCTTCCGCAATAGTGCTTGCGGTCATAGTGGCTACTGGTTGGTATTGGTGGAACCGGGATTCGGATCGCGTGCAGACCGACCCGCTCAACGTAAAGGGGCCACTGCTACAGCCAGGGGTCACTCCACCTAGCGAGCGCGACGTCGAGTGGATCCTGTTCCGACGACTCCTCTGGCGCCCCGAAGACTATCCGCTGGCTTCGGCCCAACTGGTCCACATGCTCGAAGGGGACGCAACGGACCTGATGCCAGAGCCTTGGGATCCTCAGAGGGACCCGTGGCCGGTGGAGTCGTGGCCGTTTGCCGTAGGCTTGCGCTCAGGTAACGTGTTGCTGGCCGACGAGGTCCGAGTTCTCAGAGACGACGATCTAGGGCCCAAGCTCGACAGGTTTCTGCCTCCAGACGTACCCGATGGTCAGCACCCTGCCGCGCGCCACGTGCTCATGGTTGCGTCGCAAGACCTGCTGCTGAGGCCCGCAGGTTGGAGCGTCGTAGAGGCCTACGATCCAGGTTCTGATACGTGGCAGCCGACGAAGTCGGACCATCGCCTCGAGTCGCACCTTGAGAGCTGGCTGGCACGGATCCCTGCGATGTACCTCGTTCCCGCCGACGGCTCCAGCAACATCGACTGCACTGGGTACTTAACCCCTTCGCACGCGGCGAGCGGTAGGGAGCGGGCACGGCGCACCGGCGAGGGTTACCTCGTTCGATTCGGCAAGCCGGTGCCCGTTACGATCGTGCCACTGCGGTGGAATCCCCTGTATTTTGCCTGGGTGCGACGAGAGGGCGAGCGTTGTAGGCCAACAAGGAATAGCGTGCCCGCGCTCTCTCCGCTGATCGAACCTCGCGTTGTGAATGTCCAGGAGGCACTCGTCCTTCCTACGGCATTCGAGGATCAGTGTGAGGTGTACCTGCGTTCCTTGGGGGCCGATGACTGGTTGTGTGGCGTCGCCGTCTCCGCATCCTCTGCAACCCCGGATGGCATGCGTTGACGATTCGCTCCACATCTGCCTGCTGGCGCGCCCCGGAGATGGACACATGACATGTAGAACTTTGGCAGCCGCGTCTTCACGGACGCCCTGTGGCGCGGGACGGCTCAGTACTACGGCGGGCTGAAAATGTCCGACCTGCGGTGAGGTGGCTGAATGAGTGATCCTGTGGACGACTCGACCCATGCCTTCATCGTCACGCTCTGGAACAAGGTACCACCCGTCTCTCCCAGCGCGCCAGAGAGCCTGGAGGCGTGCAGCGTAGCGGAGCCCAGGGCCATCATCGTCAATAGGTTCCTCCACCGCCGTGAGGGTGGTGACCCTGCGCTGCGGGGGTACGAGTTTGTTCGACATGTTCGACAGGCATGCAAGAGGGCGGGCGTCTCCGTCAAGGGGTTCAACCCTGGCAATGCGTATTGGGAGGACTATGGCCCTGACAACCGCTACCAAGGAGTCGCCTCCGCGTTGAAGTCAGACCGACTCCGCATGTTCTTCTACGTCGGCCATGGTACGCACAATGTAACGCTGGCGGACCCGAATGGCCCCACATACTTCGATATCCGGCGGCGCCCACCCCTGCACGGCACCGAAAGGCCAGTGAGCCCGCTATGGGGGTATATGGCAGTCGACAAGTCGGAGTTGGAGCAGCTCCACATCGAGCCTGGCAAGCTTCGACTGGTATGGATCCATGCTTGCGGCTCTGGGCGCCACAAGGGCGGAGTTGTCGTTGACTACCTCAAGGACCCGAATGCTTGGCGCAACGTCGTCCCTCACGCGATGAACGATCTCGCGGAGGGCTTTGAGATTCAGCGACCCGAGTACAGGCTCGATCCCTCATTCTACATGGGCTTCTATGGGTACGCGCATGCTCGAGATTCGCATCCTACCTATTTGAACATGGTTCAGGCTTTCTTCGAGCGATTCTCGGAGCCTGATGGCCAGGGCGGCACGAAGTGGACGGTCGGAGAGGTGATGACGTGGCTGAACCTCCAAAGCGAGCACGACGTCCGGTCGGAGTTCCCTGGTCGGCCACCTACCATAGTCTGGGACGATCCTAAGCTGTGGCTCAAGGACAGCCCTCCGTACTACAACATTCGCGTGTTCAGCGACACGGACCGAGGCTCCGGTCCGTACTACGGTGATTTCAAGATGCAGCATCTTCGACAGTAGGACTGGGAGGTGGTGTGACATGAGTGTCAGACGACTGCTCGTCGGGGTCGCCATCCTAAGCCTAGCCGTCACGTGCGGGCCTTTCGGGTGCGGCACGACCTCGGGAGGAAACATCCAGCGTGTCGAGCGCAAGGAGGGTCCCTTGGTTCCGAAGGAACTGACACCGAAGAGCCAAGACGACATCGAGTGGTTCCTGATCGGTCAGTACCTCTTCCGAGGGGACTACGACCCCGAGCTGACCAAATGGGTCTTCACCGCATTTCACGCGCCCATCCCTTACCTCCGATTCGAGCCCGGGACTGCTGACCTCCTTCCAGCCCGTACGACCCCATTCGCTGTCGGGCTGCGCGACGGCCGCGTAGGCCTCGCGTGATGGGAAAGACTGATGTCGCACACGATCGGACATGAGATGTTCTCTCGGGCCCGGAGGCACATCCCCTTGGGACTCACCGATGCCGAGCAGGAGGGCGCGGTCGGGCTGACGCCTTCGGAAGACATGCGGCTGCGCCCCGGTTCGTGGCGGCTCATCGCCATCGGCGTGAAGTCCAGGCGTCCATCCGAGAGCTGGAATTCATGGAGCGGTGCAGTTCCTGTTAACTGGCGCAGCCGTATCGCAACCGCCCTCTCGTCTGTAAGGCGGATCTACTTCTCGCTGGACCCGTACTCCAGCTCAGAGGGCCGCAGCGTTGCGCCTACCGGCTACGCTTCGGCAGAGCAACCCCCGTGGCGCGTCGAGTTCGATAAACCGGTGCCCGTCGAAGTGATACCCGTAGACGAGTGGGACCCGTACTACTACCTCGAGGGACGCGAGGGAATGCACCGAGATGACCTTAGGGAGCCTCAGCCTAAGGCAGTGCCCGGGAGAATGCAGGCGCTCGCCGTGAAGCTCGAAAGGCGCTATGTGGATCAGGTGGTCATCCTCCCAGACGGCAAGTATCAGGATACGGCCGAGGTACACGTGCGCCTATCGGCACTAAGAAGTGGATCAACGCCGGCATCATACCGCTAAAGCACCCGTAGCACAGAGGCCTCGTGGGCGCGGACCGCACACATCCCTCACTGCGAAAGCAGCGAAGTCGCAGCCCCGGCGCGGTCCCTGGGTTGGCGGCGTGCGGATGGCCGGTGCAGACCGGCGCACGCGGTTTGGGGCATAGGGGTATCGTTTCGGCGGCGCGCAACCCGCGGTGCGCCACCCAGCACTGTCTGCTATGCTCCCAGTTCCTGCAGCAGGGACGATGTGGCAGCCATCGCATCGGCGAAGGCGGAGACCGCGAAGTCGCACTGCTCTTCGGAGATGATCAGCGGTGGCTCCATGCGGATCACCCTAGGGTTGTTCAGCGTGTAGGCGCAGATGACGCCACGAGCCGTGAGCTGTCCGACACACAGCTCGCCGACGTCGTCCTCGCTGAACACGATGCCGATCATGAGCCCACGCCCCCGCACCTCCGCAATGTGCGTGGGGAAGTCGCTCTGCACGCCGCGCAGTCCGCGCAGCATCCTCTCACCCATGCGCGCGGACCGCTCGCACAGGCCTTCTTCTTCGATAACCTGCAGCGTGGTCAGCCCCGCGACCGCTGCCAGCGGGTTGCCTCCGAAGGTGCTGGAGTGGATCAGCGGGTTCTCGGCGAACGCAGGCTCCCACACGGCCGGCGTGCCCAACGTCGCCCCTGAGGGGATCACGCCACCACCGAGGGACTTGGCCAGTGTCATCAGGTCCGGCTCAACCCCCTCGCTCTCTACCGCGAACATCCGGCCCGTACGCCCTAATCCCGTTTGCACCTCGTCCACGATGAGAAGCGTGTTGCGCTCGCGGCACAGCTCCGCGACCTTGGACAAGTAACCGTCGGGCGGAATGACGATGCCCCCTTCGCCCTGGATGGGCTCGATGATCACGCCCGCCGTCTCGTCGTCCACCGCCTCGCGCATGGAGTCGATGTCGCCGAACGGAACGTGCACGAACCCGGGTACCAGCGGGTCGAAGGGCGCGCGGAACACTTCGCGGCCGGAGGCGGACAACGAACCCATGCTCTTGCCGTGGAAGCCGCCGATGGTGCAAACGAACTTGCTCTTATGCGTGGCCTTGCGAGCGATCTTAATGGCCGCCTCGACGGCCTCCGTGCCCGAGTTGCACAGGAAGCTGTATTGCAGGTCGCCGGGAGCCACCGCAGCCAGCCTTTCTGCCAGGTCCGCGAGGGGCTTGTTGAAGAACACCTTGCTCGAGAGGGGCATTCGGTCGAGCTGCTTCTTGACCGCCTCTACCACCTTGGGATGTCGGTGGCCCAGGCTGAATACGCCGTACCCGCCGAGGCAATCCAGATAGCGGTTGCCCTCCGCGTCTGTCACGTAACAACCCTCGGCTTCCCATTCCAGGCCGAAGCCGGCGAAGGACATCAGCCGCTCTAGGCCCGGATTCACGTAGCGACGGTACGCGTCGCGGGTGGCGTCGAGAAGGCGGGTCGGCTCCTCGGGAAGCATGGCAGCCAGTATACCTACGGGTTCGCGCGGGACAGGCAGTCTGGACCTGTCGCCGTTGCTGGCGGCACAAGTGCGAGGTTCTAGTTGCTTGCTCGCTGCATCTCCGCGATCCGGCGTTATCATGGTGGACAGAAGGTCGGGCATGAGCCGTGGGCCGGAATGAGGGCATCTCTGGAGCGCTCGCTGCGACTGCCCCGGCGCGGTCCTTGGGTTCTCGGCAGGCGACTCGCGGGCGCAGGTCGGCGGACGCGGGGCGGGGCATGGAAAAAGGTCGGGCATCAGCCGAGGGCCGGAATGAGAGCGCCTCGGAACCGCCTTCGGGTAGGCCGGCATTTTTGCCTGCCCATTAATTGTTTGTTCGTGGAATGAGCTGAGAGTGAGAGCGCTGCCTATCTTGCTGTGTGCGTGCGCGGTGGGCCTCGTCGTCTCCGCCTTCGGGACGGAGTCGCCGCATCGCGATAGGTTAGACCCGCAGATCACCCGGCACTACGAAGCCGCGTGCGTGGCCTTCGAGTCGGGCGAGACGCAGCGGGCGCTGGCCGAGATCGAGCTCGTGCTCGTTCCCCGGTCCACGGTGTACATTGCAGCACCCAAGCGGTCCGAGCTGTATCGCTGTGCTGTCCAGGGTTTGGAAGTGTGGCGAGAGGCGCTCGGGGAAGACATGCCCTTCCAACTGACGGAGGACCCGAACGGCGCCGACATCCGCATCGAGTTTCGTAAGCAGTTGGCAAGCGACACCCACCACCTGTGCGGCCACGTAGAGTGGAAGCGCAAGGCCGTGTACAGTAAGACTACGCACAACGCCTACCTGGACGCGACGGTGTTAGTGGCAACGCATACTGCCAAGGGCGAGCCGCATGATGCAGCATCCCTGGTGCACATCGTCGCGCACGAGTTGGGACACATTCTGGGGCTGGACGACACGGGCGACCCCAGTGACATCATGGGCCCAGACCTGCACGGATCAGCGTCCGTCCGTCTGAGTGCCGGGGAGCTGGCGGCCATCACGAGCCTCCGCGCGTTGTGCAGAGAGCTCAAGGAGAACGTCGTCCGCGCGCAACCATAGGCCGCCGAACCGCGGTTATTAGAAAGGCCGCTGGGGCCGCGAAATTACGGTGCGCTCTCCGCCTCAACCCGATTGCGAAGAGTGCCGAGGCGCTCGATCGTGATCTCTACCTCGTCGCCTGGCTGCAGAAGCCGTGGGGGATTGGAGTAGATACCCACTCCCGCGGGAGTGCCAGTAGTAACGATGTCGCCGGGTAGCAGGGTGAAGCTACGAGACAGACGTGAGAGTAGGTGCGCGACGCCAAAAACCATGTCCCGCGTGTTCCCTTGCTGTCGCACCTCCCCATTAACCCGGCACTCGACACCCAACGACTGCGCGTCACCCACCTCGTCCGCCGTGACCAGATAGGGTCCGCACGGGCCGAAGGTGTCGAACGACTTGCCACGCACCCACTGCTTTTCGCCCTTTTGGATGTCCCGGGCCGTCACATCGTTGAAGCACATATATCCGAAGACATGGTCCAGTGCCTGGTCCTCGGGCACGTCCTTTGAAACGCGTCCCACCACGAAGGCCAGCTCTGCTTCGTAGTCCAGGCTGTTCGTCTCGGCGGGCTTTACGATGGGATGTCGATGACCTACCAGGCAGCTGGGGAACTTCGCAAACACCGTAGGGTACTCGGGCAAGGGCACGTTCTGCTCTTCGCAATGATCGCGGTAGTTCAGCCCGATGGCAATCACCTTGGATGGATCGGGCACCGGCGGGAGAAACTGCACCTCGTCGAGCAAGAAGGAAGAACCTACGAGTGCGGTGGGATCCGAGGCGGACAGTTCGCGAGCGATCCTCTCGGCCCGTACTGCCAGGCGAAGCCCGGCCTCTCCCATTTCGATGAGGCTCCGCATGCTCGTCGGCACAGCGCTGCCCGTACCGTCCGGGGTAGCGCTCAGAACCGCGGCCACGTCGAGGCACAGCCCGAGGTCCTCGAGGAACAGACCCGCGCGGGCACGGCCTTTGGCCACGAATGACACGAGCTTCATGCAGGGGCACCCGATGGGGGACAATGCGTAGTCATGCGGCAGATTATCCCTGATCGAGGTGGCGTGGCGTGAGCGAGGCGGGAAGGATTCTCATCACCGGGTGTTCGAGCGGTTTCGGACTGCAATCGGCGGCGCTCTTCGCAGAGCGCGGATGGCGGGTGTGGGCCGGGGTGCGCAATCCCGATCGAGCCACCGCGCTCCGAGCCGCTGCCGCAGAGGCCAGCCCGGGTTCGATCGACATCCTGAGCCTGGACGTCACCAACCCGGACCAGGTGGCTAGCGCAGTCGCCGAGATGGATCGTGCTGCCGGCGGCGTGGATGTCCTCGTGAACAACGCGGGTTACGGGTACTTCGCCTTCGTAGAGCAGGCAGACCTCGACGAAGTGCGCGCCAACTTCGAGACCAACGTGTTCGGTCTGCTGGCAGTCACGCAGGCGGTGCTGCCCGTGATGCGCCGGCAGGGGCGCGGGAGAATCATCAACCTCTCGAGCCTCGTCGGGCGATTCGCCTTTCCTCTCAGCGGACCTTACTGCGCGACGAAGCACGCGGTCGAGGCACTGTCCGAGGCGCTGTACTACGAGGTGCGCGGTTTCGGGATTCATGTGAGCGTCATTCAGCCCGGGATGTTCCTCACGGACTTTCAGAGTCGATCGCTGCGCGTGCACCCCGACACCGACGACCCTACGTCGCCATATGCAGCCGTGCGGGAGGGCACGAGACGACGCAGAGCAAGGCAGGCGGAAGCTGCGGGCGACCCGCGGGAGGTGGCAGAGAGCATCTGGCACGCGGCTACTGAGCCGAACCCGAGGTTTCGCTATCGCGTGGGAGCGGACGCAGAGGAATATCTGTCGCTGCGAGAACGGCTGAGCGACGAAGAGTTCTTTGCCGAGATGGAGGCGCGCCATGCTCCGTCTCGGTAAGGTGGAACCGACGCACCCCGCGAGCGTCAGTACCTCGATAATGCGAATTCTGCTGCCACTCCTCCTCCTGCCCACCGCGCTCCTAAGCACTCACGCCGACGACCTAGAGGAGTTCGTCGCTGCAGCCGACGCAGCCGCACGCAGCCGCGACTTCCTCACCCTGAGGCGTGCGTGCGCCCAAGGCGTCGGCGAGCGGTTCGCCTTCATCGTGGAGAATGGCCCCTACGGCGGCGGAGAAGCGGGATGGAGAGCGGGGGCACTGATGTTGCCATCCGTACCCCAGAGGTATTTGGTCTTCCACACGCCTAGCCGAGCGAGGGACACGACCGCCTACGTGTTTCGAGTCGCTTCCGAGGCAGGCGACCTCCGCATCGGGGCTCGATTGCCGGATGAAGCGGTCGCCGGGTATCGCGTCACCCACCACCGCTTCGACATCCGTCTCGACCCTGGCACTGGCAAGGCGTTCATCACCGACCGGCTGAGTCTGGAGCGAATGCCCGGCGCGCAGGGCGTAACGATTCTCAGGATGGGATCGGAGTTCGTGGTGCAGGAAGTGCGCGACGACTCGGGCCCGCTGGCCTTCGCGCAGTGCGGCGGCGTGGTGGCGGTGCAGGTCGGAGCGGCAACGGTGATAACCGTCCGGTACGAGAGCGCAGAGGGGCTGGTGACAGGCGACGAGGCTGTGCTGTCTGGCCATGTGTGGTGGCTGTCAGTCGGGAGGCTGCAGGCCACGCACTCGGCAACCGTCAGGGTGCCAGATGGCTGGGAGGTCGCGACTATGGAGCCAGCGGTAAAGCGAGCTCCCGGCGTGTACGAGTACCAGTGCAAGCAGCCGAGCACCTTCCTTTCCCTGGCGGCTGGCAGATACCGCTCCGCGGAACGCTTCACCGGTCCGGTCGCGGTTCGGTTACTGCACCAAGGCGAGATGCGCGGCACGCCGGAAGGGTATCTGCAGGCCGCCGTTCAGTCGCACCAGTTCTTCGAGTGGCTGCGCGTTCCGCCGTGGAAAAGAGTGACAGTGCTCGTCTCGCGGGGTTACCGTGGCAAGCCCTTGTCCGTGCCCGGCCTAATCGTGATGGGGCCGAGCACACCGATCCACGAGATGCCTCGCTTGGTCGCGCAACTGTGGCTAGGCGGGCTCGCACCTGCGACGTACATCCGAAACGCATGGCCCGAGGCGTTCTCCGACTTCGCAGCCCTGCTGATGACGCGAAAGGACTACCCGGTCGGCACCCTATACCTGGCCCCCCAGGACACCCCTACCATGTTTGCAGAGCCGGTCCGAGAAGGGCCGCTGTTCTTGGCGTCACCCGAGTCCGGCCAGTCCGTGTGGGACTTCGCCCGCCGCAAAGGATGCAAGGCTCTCGAGATGCTGGAGGCCGAGATCGGCCGAGACGCGCTACGAAAGGCGCTGCGCCTGTTCGTGACGGATGCACCGGTATCACGCGGGGTTGATTGGGAGGACCTGCAGCTAGCTGTGGACGATGTCACTGGAACGAGCTACCGCTGGTTCTTCGACTTCTGGATCGGCATGTCGCTGTGGGCGGAACCGAAGGCGACCTTCGAAGCCGGCCAGGCCGTCGTCTCGCTGCCCGGGATGCCCGGGCGAGGCACGGTGCCGGTTGCGCTCTTGGATGCCCGTGGTGGCATGGTGGAACAGCTAGCTGCTCGGATCACCGACCGCGACGTGCAGTTGAGGATGCCGCCTGGGGCATCCCGCGTCGCCGTGGACCCGTGGTGGCGCATGCTGCGAAGGGTGGATGCGCGCGAAGTGCCACCCACCGTGGAGCAACTCGCGAGGGACACGTGGGTTATCGTGCCGGACGAGCTGTGGTCCTCAACCGAGTCGCTGCTGCAACGACTTGCTCTGTTGTGGCCGGATTGGCAGGTGCGAAAGGCCGGCGATGTAGCCGCAGCCGACGTGGACACACACGACGTGATCTTCTGGGGCACGGGAAAGCAGCCGCTGCTGTGGGACCTCGGCGTGAAGTTCCCGCTATGGGACAACAGCGGCAGGATTGTGCTCTTCGACCGCTCCTACCCCGTCGCAAGCCATTCCGGCCTGGCGGTGCTGCGCAACCCGCGCAACCCCGCGCAACTGGTGGGCAGGATGTTCGGAGTGCCAGAGAACGGACCCTGGACAGTGCAAGCGGGAGCGATTGTCTGGGACAGCACCGGCTGTCCCGTAATGCTACACACCGACCCCATCCTGCCACGGCCTTGACAATTGGCTGCAACTGCCCCGGCGCGGTCCTCGGGTTCTTGGCGGGCGGTTCGTGGATGCAGCCCGGCGGACGCGGGCCGGGGCATGGACTGCGCGCCACACCCTAACCGCCACGCCCCTACCCGTCATGCTGAGCCTGTCGAAGCATGCAGCCCGCCACGCCCCTACCCGTCATGCTGAGCCTGTCGAAGCATGCAACCGCAAGCCGCAAGCGTCGCATCGGAGGCCGCCAGCATGCGAACGGCGAGGTCATGCTTCGACAGGCTCAGCATGACGAAGATCAGAAGGACGGCATTGGTTGCGACCGGTGGACGGCTTCCGATCAAATCCGACTGCTATGGGTGCTACCGCTGCTGCTAATTGGTTGCGACCGGTGGACGGCTTCCGATGACATCGTTCGGGCTCGACACCTCGCAACGCCAACATCTAACACCCTTGCCCGTCTACCCTTTCCCGTCACACCGCCCGACCCGTCATAGGCCACCCGCCACGCCCCTACCCGTCATGCTGAGCCTGTCGAAGCATGCAGCCGCAAGCCGCAAGCGTCGCATCGGAGGCCGCCAACGTGCGGACGGCGAGGTCATGCTTCGACAGGCTCAGCATGACGAAGCTCAGATGCAATCCCCGGGGGCGTGGTCAGGCCCCGGCGCGGTCCTTGGGCTCGCGGTGCGCGTTCGGTAGGTGCAGGCCGGCGGACGCGGGCCGGGGCATGGGCGATCTCGCTACGGAGCCTGTGGGGCAGCAGGCTGCGCCTCGAGCGCGGCGTGGAAAAACTGCACGAGCTGTTTCACCAAGTCCGGCTCCTTCTCCAGCATACGCGTGCCGTGCGCGTCGCCCTTGAGCAAGATGGATGTCAGCCGATCGCCTAGGGAGCTGCGGAGGATGTCGAGCACATTGCCGACGCCCCTGTCCCCCTCGCTCAGCAACACGAACGCCTTGCCCTTGTAGCGGCCGGCCGAATCAGCGATCTTCAGCCCGTGGTAGTCCTCGCCCGGTGACAAGAGGGCGACCGCAGGAATGTCGGCGTGGGAGGCAGCAAAGATCAGCGCGTTGTTGGCGCCATAGCTGGAGCCCGCTAAGCCGATGCGCTTGCAGCCCTTCTCCTGGAGAAACTTTACGGCCCCAGCGATGTCGTGCCCGATGTCCCACGTAGGGGCGAAGCGCTGGTTGCCCTGCTGCTCCGACCTGCCGTAGCCGCGGGCGTCGATCGCCAGCACGCTAATACCCTTGTCTACGAAGTTCGAGAGATAAGGCCTCCAGGTGCTTGCATCGGCGTTCCACTGGTGCAGCAGCACCACACCCTTGTCGGTCTTCGCATCCGCGAAGTCGCCGTAGATGGTCAGGCCGTCCGCGGTTCGAAAGTTCACCTCGACGGCCTTCGGCTGTCTCGTGGTGGATACGGTGACTGCAGACTGCTCGGTCTGCGCCGGCCCCTTGCCGCTCTCGGAGATGCAGCCCGCCGTTGCCGCCATCGTGAGCGCTGCAACAAGGGTCGCACTGAATGACTTCATGGATCGCCTCCCTAGGTCGAGGCGCACATCTCTTCCGTCTCGACACCTATGCCGAGTATAGCGCACAGCCGACCGCGAAGCGGACCGGTTCCGCGGATATCAAGGAGCCCAGGTGCTCCGCTGCGTGCCGGCTGCTCTGACCTCATCGCCATGTCTCGGCAAGGCCCGTCGGCACCTGCATCGCCGATCCCTCCGGTCACCGTCTTCGGGCTCGACACCTCGCAACGCCAACATCTAACACCCCTACCCGCCACGCCCCTACCCGTCATGCTGAGCCTGTCGAAGCATGCAACCGCAAGCCGCAAGCGTCGCATCGGAGGCCGCCAACGTGCGGGCGGCGAGGTCATGCTTCGACAGGCTCAGCATGACGAATCTCAGATGGACGGTATTAGTTGCGACCGGTGGACGGCTTCCGATCACATAGTTCGGGCTCGACACCTCGCAACGCCAACATCTAACACCCCTGCCCGTCACACCCCCACCCGTCATGCTGAGCCTGCCGAAACATGCAACCCGCAAGCCGCAAGCGTCGCATCGGAGGCCGCCAACGTGCGGGCGGCGAGGTCATGCTTCGACAGGCTCAGCATGACGAAGCTCAGATGGAATCCCGGGGGCGTGGTCAGGCCCCGGCGCGGTCCTTGGGCTCGCGGTGCGCGTTCGGTAGGTGCAGGCCGGCGGACGCGGGCCGGGGCATGGTGTGCGGGCGGCGAGGTCATGCTTCGACAGGCTCAGCATGACGAAGCTCAGATCGACGGTATTAGTTGCGACCGGTGGACGGCTTCCGATCACATCGTTCGGGCTCGACACCTCGCAACGCCAACACCTAACACCCTTGCCCGTCTACCCTTTCCCGTCACACCCCTACCCGTCATGCTGAGCCTGTCGAAGCATGCAACCGCAAGCCGCAAGCGTCGCATCGGAGGCCACCAGCATGCGGGCGGCGAGGTCATGCTTCGACAGGCTCAGCATGACGAAGCTCAGATGCAATCCCCGGGGGCGTGGTCAGGCCCCGGCGCGGTCCGTGGGCTCGCGGTGCGCGTTCGGTAGGCGCAGGCGGGCGGACGCGGGCCGGGGCATGGTGTGCCAGCATGCGGACGGCGGGGTCATGCTTCGACAGGCTCAGCATGACGAAGCTCAGATGGAATCCCGGGGGCGTGGTCAGGCCCCGGCGCGGTCCTTGGGCTCGCGGTGCGCGTTCGGTAGGTGCAGGCCGGCGGACGCGGGCCGGGGCATGGCGTGCGGGCGGCGAGGTCGTGCTTCGACAGGCTCAGCATGACGAAGATCAGATGGAATCCCGGGGGCGTGGTCAGGCCCCGGCGCGATCCTTGGGGTGCTGCAGGGCGGTTCGTGGTTGCAGGTTGGCGGACGCGGGCCGGGCAGTGGGGCTCTATGGAAGACCCGGGGGGGCTGCACCTCGTACAGACTGTCGCAAGCCTCCTCGGTATACTCGGGACCACGAGGAGGTCCAGCCATGGAGTATCGCATCGAGAAGGACAGCCTGGGCGAGGTGCGCGTCCCTGCTAACGCCTATTGGGGGGCGCAGACCCAGCGAGCGGTCGAGAACTTCCCTATCAGCGGCCTGAGGGCACACCCCCGCATGATCGAAGCCTTCGTGATGATTAAGAAGGCCGCGGCGCTGGCGCACAAGAAGCTGGGGCTGCTGCCTGCGGAGTCCGCAGATGCCATCGTCCAGGCCGCCGACGAGGTGCTCGGCGGGTCCCTGCGAGATCACTTCGTGGTAGACGTGTATCAGGCCGGGGCCGGCACCAGCTTCAACATGAACACGAACGAGGTGCTGGCTAACCGTGCGAACGAAATATTGGGAGGCAGTCGCGGCGAGAACAAGCCGGTGCACCCCAACGATCACGTGAACATGGCGCAGAGCACCAACGACAGCTACCCGACCGCGATGCGCGTCGCCACGCGGGTGCTCCTGGGAGAGTTGATGCCCGCGCTAGACGAGTTCGGCTTGGCGCTGCGAGAGAAGGGCAAGCAGTTCGACCACATCTTGAAGTCCGGGCGTACCCATCTTCAGGATGCCGTTCCCATTCGACTAGGCCAGGAGTTCAAGGCTTACGCAGCGACCGTTGCCAAGTGTGAGCGCTTGCTGATGCATGCTGCGGGCGAACTGGAGGAGCTGGGCATCGGAGGAAGCGCGGCGGGCACGGGGCTGAATACGCATCGGGAGTATCGCTTCTTGGTGGTGGACCATCTACGCGAGTGGACATCCATTCCGTTCCGACCTGCAGAGGATCTGTGCGAGGCGATGCAGAGCAACCTCCCGATGGGAGCACTAGCAGGGGCCCTGCGCAATCTGGCGCTGGAGGTGACGCGCATAGCGAACGACCTCCGGCTGCTCTGCTCGGGCCCTCTCACCGGCTTTGCGGAGATCGTACTGCCGCCGGTGCAGCCGGGCAGTTCCATCATGCCAGGCAAAGTGAACCCCAGCATGGCCGAGAACCTGAACATGATCTGCTTTCAGGTGCTAGGCCTGTGCACCACCCTCGACTATGCGGTGCAGGCGGGGCAGCTGGAGCTGAATGTGATGATGCCCGTGATGGCCTGGAACGCGCAGTTCGGCCTGACCATCATGCGCACGGGGCTGCAGGCTTTCACGGAGCGGTGCGTGAAAGGGATCGTCGCGGACGAGGCGCGATGTAGGCACTACGCAGAGACCTCTCCCTCGCTGGCCACCGCGCTGAACCCGATCATCGGCTATCAGGCGGCCGCCGAGGTCGTGAAGACCGCTCTCAAGGAGAAGAAGACCATTCCAGCCGTGGTGCTGGAGAAGGGCTTGCTGGACGAGGAGACGCTGCGTCGCGTGCTGGATCCGATGAAGATGACCGAGCCGGGGATCCCTGGAAGGGATTAGGGTCCGGCTCATTCCCCTTCCGACCCGTTTCGGCAAGGTCCCTCAGCAATTCTACTGGGGACGAAAGTCCTACGTTGGCGGTATGCGGGCTGCCGTGGAGGAGACCGGAGGGCGGTGTGCCGAACCTGAGTTCTGCTCGACTTAGGAGAGAAGCAGGGATTCGGGGATGCTTAGCCATGCTAACTATTTCTCTCGCATGTGGAATCTTGCCTCGCCATGGCTAAATATTAACGTGAGGCCCTTTTCCTCTTGACAAAACCGTCGCCAAGTGTCACCATATGCATACCTTGTGAAAACATTCGCGATACGTCGGGAATGATGACCGAGACCATGAGACATCATGAAGTTCTGAACGAATTGCGCGGTCTGCAGCCGCTCGTTCCACCGCTCAGCCCGTTCGGAGCGATCCTGTCCTTTCTAGCCTGTTCTTTTGCCAACTGCGCGGTTCCGTTTCAGCAGCCGCAAGACTTGGAGGTCAACTAGGATGAGCAACGCTTCTGCCGCGGTGGGCTCGAAGCTCGCCGAAAAGTTCTTGCAGAACGTGTACGCAACGCATGGGGGCGAGCGAGTGCGAAAGTGCCTTCAGTGCGGCAACTGCACGGCCTCCTGCCCCACCAGCAAGCTCATGGACTACTCGCCGCGCCAGGTCTTCGCGGCGCTTCGAGCCGGAGTGCTGGACAAGGTGCTCGAGAGTAACACCATCTGGATGTGCGCCTCCTGTTACAACTGTCAGGTGCGCTGTCCGGTGCAGATCAAGATTACGGACGTCATGTACGAGTTGAAGCGGCTGGCCACAGAGCACGGATTGGTGCGTGGCCCCCACACCGCTCCCGTGCTCACCAACATCTTCATAGATTTGGTCAACCAGGACGGTCGCAACTCGGAGGGGGTGCTCGGCCGCCAGTACTACATGAAGGGCAAGGGCATCGCCAAGTCGCTCGCGGAGTTTCCCTTCGCCCTAAAGATGATGCGCAAAGGCCGGCTCAACCTCTTCAAGCGCGAGCGCATCAAGGACCCTGGCAGGCTGGCTCGAGCGCTCGAAAAGATCGGAGGCAAGTAGCGTGAACAGTGGCGAATACTCCTGGTATCCCGGCTGCTCCTTGCTGGGTAACGCAAAGGCGTACGACACCAGCACACGTCAGGTCTTCGAGTTGCTCGGACTGTCCTTGAACGAACTCGAGGACTGGAACTGCTGCGGCACTGCGGCCTACTCGGGCATGCCGCTTAAGCGTGCGATTGCCCTCTCTGGGCGAAACCTGGCGCTGGCCGGCAACGTCGGGAAAGACCTGGCGACTGCCTGCCCGGCATGCTACAAGGTGCTCTTGACCGCACAGAACTACATGAAGGAGAACAAGCAGATCAAGGAAGAGGTCTGCGCGGCTCTTCGCGCAGCGGGCGTGGAGTACACGAACGGCGTGCCCGTGCGTCACATCTTGGACATTCTGGTCAACGACGTCGGCGAAGAGAAGATCAAAGCGGCCATCAAGAACCCGCTGAAGGATGTGAAGGTGGCCTGCTACTACGGTTGCCAGATCGTCCGTCCGTACGCCCTCTTCGATGACCGCGAAGACCCGCAGACCATGGATCGGCTTCTGAAGTGGTGCGGCGCGACGTCGGTTCCGTTCTCGCTCAAGACTAGGTGTTGTGGTGCCATGTTGATGTCTACCGAGACGGACGTCGCGGTCGAACTGAGCTATCAGATACTCGAGACGGCTCGTCGTGCGGGTGCGGACTGTGTGGTGACCGCGTGTCCGCTCTGCCAGATGAACCTCGATGGGTATCAGGACAGGATGCCGCAGGTGCGCGGACGGATGCACATGCCCGTCGTCTACTTCACCCAACTGCTTGCCTACGCACTCGGAACACCTATCAACAAGCTCGCACTAGAGACCAACTTGGAGCCGGTGGATGACCTCATCGCCAAGCTCAAGGGAGGAACGGTCAATGTCTGAAACCAACGGCAGTCCAGAGATCAAGAAAGACGAGCCCAGGATTGGCGTGTACGTATGCCACTGTGGCACGAACATCGCCGGCTATCTGGATGTGAACAAGGTCGCGGAGGGTGCCGGGGGGCTTCCGAACGTGGTGGTGTCCCGCGACTACAAGTACATGTGCTCTTCGATGGGACAGGAGCTGATCGAGAACGACATCAAGGAGTTCGGCCTGAACCGTGTCGTGGTATCGGCCTGCTCGCCTACGCTCCACGAGAAGACCTTCCGAGCGGCGTGCTCTCGCGCGGGGATGAATCAGTATCAGTTCCAGATGGCTAACATCCGAGAGCACTGCTCGTGGGTGACCAAGGACTATGCGAAGGCTACCGAGAAGGCGATGAGCATCGTCTCCGCTGCCACTCACCGAGTGGCCCGCAACCGCGCGCTACAGGAGCGCAAGGTGACAATCAAACCGGCTACGTTGGTGATCGGAGGTGGCATCGCAGGCATCGAGGCTGCTCTGACCATCGCGAACGCCGGCAAGAAGGTGTATCTGTTGGAGCGCGAGCCTTCGATCGGTGGGAGGATGGCCTATTTCGACAAGACCTTCCCTACCCTGGACTGCGCTGCATGCATTCTTACTCCTAAGATGAGCGAAGCGGCGAACCATCCGAATATCGAGCTGCTTGCTTACTGCGAGCTCGAGGAGCTGTCTGGGTACCTCGGCAACTTCAAGGCCAAGATCCGCAAGAAGGCACGCTTCATCAACGAGGACCTGTGTGTGGGCTGCGGCAACTGCTGGGAGGTGTGTCCGCAGTGGCGCTCGAGTGAGGCCGTGAAGAAGCGCAAGGCGGGCGTGAAGGTTTTCCACCACGAGGCAACCATTAGCCCGATGGGTTCTTGCTACATTCCCACACTGCAGGCAGTGCCGAAGCTTCCCGTCATCGAGAAGGACACCTGCATCCACTTCAAGACTGGAAAGTGTAACAAGTGTCTCGAAGCTTGCACCCTCGGAGCGGTGGACTTCGATCAGCAGGATTCGTATCTCGACATCGAAGTCGGTACGATTATCATAGCGACGGGTACCAAGGTATTCGACGCCGGGCGGGTCAAAGAACTCGGATGGGGTCGGCTGCCCAACGTCATCACTAGCCAAGAGTTCGAGATCCTATGTAATGCGAGCGGACCGACCGGCGGCCAGATCCTCATGGAGAACGGGGAGCCGCCAAAGTCCGTGGCAATCCTCCACTGCGTCGGCAGTCGCGACGAGAACTACAACGTCCATTGCTCTCGCGTGTGCTGCATGTACTCGCTGAAGATCGCACACCTGGTGCGAGAGAAGTTGGAAGCCGACGTATACGAGTTCTACATTGACATGCGTACACCGGGCAAGGGCTTCGAGGAGTTCTACCACCGCGTCATGGACGAGGGAGTGATCATGATCCGAGGGCGCGGCGCAGCTGTGTCCGACGTACCCTTCACTCCCGAAGAGGAAGGCAAGCTGGTGGTAGAGGCGGAGGACACGCTCCTGGGGATGCGGCGTCGGGTACCAGTGGATATGGTAATCCTCGCGGTCGGCCTGGAGCCCCAGGACGATGCGATGGACCTTGGCCGAATGCTGGGTGTGTCGTGCGGGATGTCCGGGTTCTTCATCGAGCGTCACCCGAAGCTGGCCCCGGCCATGACGATGGCCGAGGGGATCTTCCTGGCAGGAACATGCCAAGGTCCGAAGGACATCCCAGACAGCGTCGCCCAAGCAGGAGCCGCTGCAGGCCAGGCTCTGGCCCTGATGGACCAAGGGGAGGTTTCGGTCGAAGGGTTCTTCGCCGAGGTCGCAGAGGAGGCATGCTCCGGGTGTCGGACCTGCATACCGCTATGCCCGTACCGAGCCATCGACTTCATTACAGACAAGAATGTGGCCCGAGTCAACCCTGCCTTGTGCCAGGCATGCGGCACGTGCGTCGCCGCATGTCCATCCAGCGCTATCACCGGTCAGGGGTACTCGGACGATCAGTTGCTTGCTGAGCTGGACGGAGCGTTGTTACCGCTCTCGGAGCTTTTCGGAGAGCCGGAGCCTGTAGGCGCTCCCGGAGGAGGTGCGTAGTGAGCCAGGAATACGAGCCTAAGATTATCGGCTTCCTGTGTCGGTGGTGCAGTTACATGGGTGCCGACCTCGCAGGTACGATGCGCGCGAAGTACGTTCCGAACGTGATACCTATCAAGGTGATGTGCAGCGGACGAGTGGACCCCGAGTTCGTGCTGCAAGCCATCAAGAAGGGCGCGGACGGCGTGCTAGTAGCGGGTTGTCACCCAGGCGACTGCCATTACATCGAAGGGAACTACAAGACGCTGCGCCGTATGACCCTACTATCGCAGGCCATCAAGGCGTTCGGCATTGACCCACGGCGCGTCCGCCTCGAGTGGGTATCCGCTGCGGAGGGTGACGTGTTCGTGAAGACGGTCAATGAGTTCACTCAGACGATCAAAGAGCTGGGTCCGCTGGAGCGACTGCCTAATGGCATCGTCCGCGAGCCCGCTGCCGTTGGAGCGGCGAGGTAGCAGGATGGCGAAACCGAAAGTTGCTTTCTACTGGGCTGCAAGCTGCGGCGGATGCGAGATCGCTGTGCTGGAGCTGCACGAGAAGCTGCTCGATGTTACTGCTCAGGTCGAAATCGTGTTCTGGCCTGTCGCGATCGACGCCAAGTACAAGGATGTCGAGGCGATGGAGGACAAGTCTATCGATGTCACGTTCTTCAACGGCGCGATCCGCTCCAGCGAAAACGAGCACATCGCGAAGCTCCTTCGGCAGAAGAGCAAGCTCATGGTTGCGTTCGGCTCGTGTGCCAGCGAGGGGTGCATCCCCGGTCTAGCCAACTTCTACAGCAAGGAAGCGTTGATGGACCGCGTGTTCAAGGAGACGCCTTCCACCACGAATGCCGAGGGGATTCTGCCGGGTCCCGAAACGCAGGTGCCCGAAGGCAAGCTGACGCTTCCGGTCCTGTGGGACCATGTGTGGGCCCTGGAAGACGTAGTGGACGTAGACTACTTCATCCCAGGTTGCTCGCCCGCTCCAAATACTGTGGCCAAGGCTTTCGAGATCATCCTTTCCGGCAACCTACCACCCAAGGGCTCGGTGCTGGGAGCGAGCGAAGTGGCACTGTGCGAAGAGTGCCCTCGCGAGAGACACGACAAGAAGGTCAAGAAGTTCTATCGCCCGCACGAGATAGTAGACGATGGCAAGACTTGCCTTATGGAACAAGGCATCATCTGTGCGGGGCTGGCTACGCGAGGAGGCTGCGGGCATCTGTGCATCAATGCCAACATGCCTTGCCGGGGGTGCTATGGTCCGCCTCCACGGGTCAAGGACCAGGGCGCGGCGCTGTTGGCGGCTATTGCCTCGGCAGTCGATTCGAACGACGAGGAAGAGATCGAGCAGATCATGAGCGAGATTCCTGACATCGCAGGGCTGTGCTGGCGGTTCTCGCTGGCCAAGTGCTCGCTGGTGAGCAAGCCGGTCGCGGCGGCGGCCGAGTAGGAGGGCCAACCATGAAGACCATCTCTATTGACCCCATCACCCGCCTCGAGGGCCACGGAAAGATCGAGATCTTTCTCGACGACAACGGCGAGGTGGCGAACGCCTATGTACAGATACCGGAGCTGCGTGGATTCGAGAAGTTCTGCGAGGGGCGCGCGGTAGAAGAGGTGGCACACATCACTCCACGCATCTGCGGCGTGTGTCCTGAGGCCCATCACATGGCGGGGATGAAAACGCTGGACGCGGTGTTCAAGGTCGAGCCTACCTCGACGGCGAAGAAGCTGCGACGGCTACTGTATAACTCTTTCTTCGTCTCTGATCACACCACCCACTTCTACATTCTCGCGGGACCGGACTTCGTGGTAGGGCCCGATGCGCCGGTCGCTGAGCGTAACATCCTCGGCGTCATCGCGAAGGTCGGCCTCGAGACGGGCGGCGAGGTGATCAAGCGACGCAGGGAGTGCAACCACATCGTGGAGATGCTGGCAGGCCGTCAGGTGCACCCCATTTGCGGCTTGCCCGGCGGTGTGTCGAAGGGCTTGAATGCCGAAGAGATAGCAGAAGCCAAGCAGATCGCTGCGAACTCGCTGGAGTTCGCCAAGTTCTCGATCCAGCTGTTCCACGACATGGTCTTGGGAAACACCGCCTATAAGGATCTGATCTTGAGCGACATGTATGCTCACAAGACCTATTACATGGGTCTCGTGGACGATCAGAACCGCGCCGACTTCTACGATGGAAAGGTCCGGGTCGTGGACCCCGATGGCAACGAGTTCGCCAAGTTCCCTGCCTCGGAGTATCTGGAGCATATCGCCGAGCACGTGGAGCCGTGGAGCTACCTGAAGTTCCCGTATCTGAAGAAGATCGGTTGGAAGGGTTTCGTGGAGGGCAAGGACAGCGGCATCTATCGGACGGCGCCTTTGGCACGCATCAACGCATCGGATGCGATGGCGACCCCGCTCGCGAACGCCGAGTTGCAGAGATTCCGCGAGACGCTGGGGAGGACGGTCCATGCGACCCTCGCTACCCACTGGGCACGCCTCATCGAGTTGATGCAGGCCGCCGAAGCCATGGTGGAGCTGACGAACGACCCGGAGATCGGCTCGGACGACTTGCGCAACCGGGACCTAGGCACACCGGGCGAGGGTGTCGGCATCGTCGAGGCACCGCGGGGGACGCTGATCCACCACTATATCTCCGACGAGAACGGCATCGCACAGAAGGTGAACCTCATCGTCGGCACCACTCACAACAACGCACCTATCTGCATGTCCATCAAGCGCGCAGCCCAAGGCCTAATCCACAAGAACGGCGAGATATCGGAGGGAACGCTGAACAAGGTGGAGATGGCCTTCAGGGCCTACGACCCTTGCTTCGGGTGCGCGACACACGCGATCGGCCAGACTCCGCTCATCGTAACGGTGTACGCACCCGACGGAAGCGTGGTCGCACAGGGAAGGCGAGATCCGCAGTGATCACCCGCATCGTCGGGCTCGGGAACGACCTCCTATCCGACGATGCCGTCGGACTCGAGATAGCACGTCTGGTCAGACAACGACTCGGTCACCGGGACGACATCGAGTTTCGGGAGTCCCCTGTCGGCGGGCTGCGCGTGCTCGACGACCTGCTGGGTTGTGACCGCTTGGTGCTCTTGGACGCTGTGGTGTCCAGCCGATTGGCGCCCGGGGCTATCGGTGTGTGGAGATGGGACGAGGCGGCAGAAACCTTCGTTCCCTATGATGAATGGGGCGTAACGTTGCCGCTGGACGACGTGCGGTGCTTGGGTCGTCGGTATCACAGCACTCACGACACAGACGTGGCCTCGACGCTGGGCTTGGCGAAGCGACTCGGATTACCAGTTCCGGTCTCGGCGTTCCTGGTCGGCGTCGTGGTGCGCGAGGTTTTCGAGTTCGGTCTCGGGCTGGATCCAGCTGTTGCAGTAGGGCGAGACCGAGCGGCGGAGCTGGTGGTTCGAGCGCTTGCAGCCGAGCGGCAGGAGGCTACGGCCTGAAGTCGTCCGCAGCTGCGTGAGGCACGCGATGGGGGGTTGTGTGTCGGGTGGCGTAGGTCTTCGAATCACAGGGGTCGTTCAGGGTGTCGGTTTCCGACCGCACGTATATCGGCTAGCTACCCAACTAGGCTTGAGCGGCCGGGTATGGAACGACACCGCCGGCGCTTCGGTGGAGCTGTTCGGCCCGCCAGACAAAATCGAGCAGTTCGTGGAGACTCTGACCAAGCATCCTCCTCCTTTGGCGCGCTTGGACCGGGTGGAGCGGAGGGCCCTCCCAGGCGAGGGCCCGTCCGGCTTTCGCATCGTCGAGAGCAGGGACGACGCTGTTCGAACTTGTCTGGTATCGCCGGATGTGGCCGTCTGCGACGACTGCCTGCGCGAAATGTCGGACCCCGGAGACCCGCGCTACGAGTACCCCTACATCAACTGCACCAACTGCGGGCCGCGTTTCACCATCATCCGAGACTTGCCATACGACCGGCCGAAGACCACGATGGCTGCCTTTCCAATGTGCGAACTGTGCACTCGGCAATATCACGACCCAGCGGACCGGCGCTTCCACGCGCAGCCCGTTGCATGCCCCGTCTGCGGGCCTACGGTTCGGCTCGGCACCGTGGAAGGGATGGCAGCCGTGCGAGAAGCCGCGCGACTGCTACGTGAGGGCTCCTTACTGGCTATCAAGGGCATCGGCGGGTACCACCTCGCATGCGACGCGCGAAACGAAGCGGCAGTGCAGACGCTACGGCAGCGGAAGGGCCGCGAAGAAAAGCCGCTCGCGGTGATGGCTGCCTCGCTCGAAGCCTGTGAGCGAATCGTCGCTCCGACCGACACCGAGCGAGGGCTGCTGCTGTCGGTCGCGCGGCCCATCGTGCTCATCCAGCGCTCTGTAGACTGCGATCTCGCCCCATCCATCGCACCCGGCAACCCCCGGATCGGCGTGATGCTGCCGTACACTCCTCTGCATCACCTGCTGTTCCGAGAAGGCGCGCCGGACGTGCTGGTGATGACGAGCGGAAACATCAGCGAGGAGCCAATCGCTTTCACCGAGGAGCAGGCATTCCGGCGTCTCGCCGGGATCGCCGACGCCTTCCTAACCGGAGACCGGCCGATTCACACGCGTTGCGACGATTCGGTGGTGCACGTGGTGGACGGGCAGCCGAGCTTCCTGCGTCGCTCCCGCGGCTACGTTCCGCTGCCCATAGAGCTCCCCTTCTCCGTCCACGGCTTGCTCGCGGTGGGAGGCGAGCTGAAGAACACGTTCGCGATCGGGCGCGGCAACTCGGTGTTTGTCAGCCACCACATCGGCGATCTGAAGAACGTGGAGGAGTACGAGGCGTTCCGTCTGGGAATCGAGCAGTTCGAGGCGCTGGCGGAGGTGGAGCCGACAACGGCAGCCCATGACATGCACCCGCTGTATCTCTCCACCGGCTACGCGCGAAGGTGCGGCTTGCCCCTGGTGGAGGTGCAGCACCACCATGCCCACATCGCCTCGGTGATGGCCGAGCATGGATTGCCGAACGAGCCCGTCATCGGTATTGCCTTCGACGGCACGGGTTACGGGCCGGATGGCACCGTGTGGGGCGCAGAGTTCCTGATCGCGGACTACACGGACTTCGAGCGAATGCTTCACTTCGCCACGATCCCGCTGCCCGGCGGGGATGCAGCGATCAAGCAGAACTGGAAGTCAGCGGCAGCCTACCTTGCTGGGCTAATGGATGAGGACGAAGCCGTCAGGGTGCTGCTGGAGCGCAAAGCCGCGCCGGAGAGCGAGTTGCTTACCGTGCTGCGAATGATCCGTCGGGGCACCAACTGCGTCCCCGCGTCGAGCGCGGGGCGGCTGTTCGATGCGGTCGCTTCGCTGCTCGGGGTGCGGCAGCGCGATTCCTTCGAGGGCCAAGGCGCAATGGAGCTGGAGGCATTGGGTACACAGGTCACCCCAGACGGAACGTACATGTATACTAAAGTTGCACAGTCTCTGGAGATGGGACCGGTCATCCGGACCGTCCTGGACGACGTGGAAGGCGGGGTGTCGAAGGAGATGATCGCGGCCAGGTTTCACGAGACGCTGGCGCAGTGCATCGCCAAAGAGTGCCTCGCGCTGTCGGAGGGCCATGGAATCCGTACCGTCTGTCTCTCGGGCGGCACCTTCCAGAATCGGCTGCTCACAGAGAGAACGTTGAACTTACTGCGCGATCGGGGACTTACACCGCTAGTTAACCGCCAAGTGCCGGCCAACGACGGGGGCATCTGCCTCGGGCAGATTGCGGTTGCAGCATGGAGGAAAGGAAGATGTGCTTAGCTGTTCCGGGAAAGGTGTTGGAGCGAGACGGGATGGACGTCACCGTAGACTTCGGGGGGACCCGGAGGCGAGCACGCGCCGACCTGACCCCCGACATCGCAGTCGGTGAGTACGCTCTGGTCCACGCGGGCTTCGTCATTCAGAAGTTGGACGCCACCGAGGCCGAGCGAACGCTCGAGTACTTGAGGGAGATGGGGGAACATGCACCTGATTGATCCATTCGGAGACCGGGCCCTGACGCAGCCGCTCGTGGAGCGTATGAGGTCGCTGGCGGAGGAGCTAGCCCCTCGCGAAGTCCGGATCATGGAGGTGTGCGGGTCGCACACGATGTCCTTCTTCCGTACCGGCGTTCGCTCGCTATTACCCGCCAACGTGTCGCTGCTCTCGGGGCCAGGCTGCCCCGTTTGTGTCACGCCCAACCGAGAGCTGGACCAGATGATCGCCCTGGCGAGCCTGCCCAACGTGACCGTAGCCACGTTCGGCGACATGCTGCGGGTTCCCGGCTCGCACACGAGCCTTCTCCGGGCGAGGACATCGGGAGCAGACGTGCGGGTCGTGTACTCGCCGATGGACGCCCTTGCGTTCGCTGAAGCAAGTCCCTCGCGCGAAGTGGTGTTCCTCGGTGTAGGCTTCGAGACGACCGCACCGACTGTCGCGGCAACGGTCCTGGAGGCCGAGCGGCGCGACCTGCGCAACTTCAGCGTCTTGGTCGCCCACAAGCTCGTACCCCCTGCCCTGCGGGCCTTGCTGACCAGTGGCGAGGTAAGGATTGACGCGTTCATCCTTCCAGGGCACGTCTCCACCATTATTGGGGCGCAGTCGTATGGGTTCCTCGAGACCGAGTTCGGCATCCCTTCTGTCATCGCAGGGTTCCTTCCCACCGACCTGCTGGAAGGAGTGGTAGGCTGCCTCCAGTTGGTAGCGGACGACCGCGCCGAGGTGCGCAACCGATATACACGCTTCGTTCGCGAGCGCGGAAACGTCGCGGCGCAGTCGCTGTTGGAGGAGACCTTCGAGCCCTGCGACGCCGAGTGGCGGGGCTTCGGAGTGATCCCCCAGAGCGGGCTAAGGCTGAGGTCACATCTCCGCCGCTTCGATGCTCTGGAGCGGTTCACGCTCGACCTGCCGGAACCCAAGGAAGTTCGAGGCTGCCTTTGCGGAGAGGTGCTGAAGGGGATCGTCTCGCCGGACGAGTGCAAGCTGTTCGGTACGGCCTGCTCGCCGGAGAACCCCATCGGCCCCTGCATGGTGTCGAGCGAGGGCGCCTGCGCCGCGCACTACAAGTACGGCGCTCGCCGAGCCGTCGAGGTGTAGACTTAGCCCCATGCGAGACAAGACGGTCACCACCGCGCACGGAAGCGGCGGCAAAGCCTCTCGCGAGCTGCTGGAGCGCGTGTTCCTTCCCCATCTACCAAGTCGTCTGCTGGCCCCGCTGAGCGACCAGGCACTCTTGCCCCGACCCGAAGGCCGTGTGGCATTCACCACCGACTCGTTCGTGGCAAAGCCACTCTTCTTTCCCGGGGGCGACATCGGCAAGCTGGCCGTGTGCGGAACGGTGAACGACCTGGCGGTGGGCGGGGCGGTACCCACCTACCTGTCTTGCTCCTTCATCCTGGAAGAGGGGCTTGCCATCGCCGACCTGGAGCGCGTTGTACGCTCGTTGGCCGACACGGCGCAGGAAGCGGGGGTCGAGGTGGTGACGGGCGACACGAAGGTGGTGGAGCGCGGCGCTGCAGACGGGATGTTCATCACCACCACGGGACTTGGCGTGGTTCCGGACGGATTGGATCTGGGGACGCACCGAATCCAGGTCGGAGACGTGGTGCTCCTTTCGGGGCACATCGCTGATCACGGCATCACCCTCTTCTGCCTTCGCGAGGGGATCGACCTCGCGTCGGATGCCGTGAGCGACTGCGCGCCGCTCGGTGAGTTGTGCTCGCGGCTGACGTCCGCGGCGGGCGACGGCCTGCATGCGATGCGTGACCCCACGCGCGGCGGGCTGGCGACCGCGGTGGTGGAGATGGCCAACTCGGCGCGCGTGTCCGTGGAGCTGGACGAGGCGGCGATACCGGTGCGAGACGCGGTCCGCTCGGCGTGCGAGGTGCTCGGTTTCGACCCGCTGACGGTAGCGAACGAGGGCAAGGTGGTAGCGTTCGTGGGGGAGGAGGTTGCGCCGGCTGCGCTGGAAGCGCTTCGCTCGCACCCTCTCGGGCGGGATGCGGCGATCATCGGGCGTGTAGTCCCGAGCCTGGACGGCCTGGTCTGGCTGAACACACCGATCGGTGGGCAGCGTATCGTAGATCTCCCCGCCGGTGAACTGCTGCCGAGGATTTGCTGAGCTGCTTGCCTATGCCTCGACGTTTCGGCTGCCGGGGTTCTATGCCTCGACGTTCGGCTGCCGGGGGTGGCGCGAGGCGGAAGCTCGGTGGTAGACCGCAGCCGAAACGACTAGGCATGGAAAACGTTCAGCGGTCGGTACCTACTCCGCTCACCAGTGCGAGAGGGTGGGTCGTTGGGAAGGAGGTACCGCACCGGCAGCGCCCCAAACCGTCATGCTGAGCTTGTCGAAGCATGACCCCGCCTGCCACCCGCCCTGCAGTTCAGCAGGTACGTTTCCCTCTATCGCCCTCATGCTTCGACAGGCTCAGCATGACGTCGCCACTGCGAGTGGGGAGGGTAGGATGCATCCGGCTCGTGGCGTGATGCTTCGAACCGCATGGAGATTCTTAGCCTCGACGTTCGGCTGCCGGGGGTGGCACGAGGCGGAAGCTTGGTGGCAGACCGCAGCCGAAACGACTAGGCATGGAAATGCTCCGTCGGGGAGGAGGCGGCGCGCCGACCACTCCGGGCACCGGGTAGGCAGGGATGGCGAAGGTGCCGGCGAAGTCAGTAGTAGATTTCGACGGTGCAGTCCGAACTTGGAGGACCCATGGAGTATCGCAGGCTCGGCAAATGGGGAGTGAAGGTCAGCGAGATTGGACTCGGGAGCTGGCTAACCTTCGGTGGATCGCTGGATGAAGTTAACTCGGAGAAGGTCATTCTCCACGCCTACGAGAACGGTATCAACTTCTTCGACACGGCCAACGCCTACTACAAGGGAGCAGCGGAGCAGGTGCTGGGAAAGACGCTGAAAGCCCTGCCCCGCGAAAGTCTCTTCGTGGCAACCAAGGTGTTCTTTCCCATGGACAAGGGTCCCAACGATCGGGGCCTCTCGCGCAAGCATGTATTCGAGCAGTGTCACGCGAGTCTGAAGCGCCTTCAGATGGAGTACATAGACCTTTACCAGTGTCACCGCCCCGATCCCGAGACCCCGATAGAGGAGACGGTGGCCGTCATGTCCGACCTCATTCGGCAGGGTAAGGTCCTCTACTGGGGCGTGAGCGAGTGGCGGCCCGTGGACATCGCCGACGCGTGTCACTTCGCCCGTCAGATGGGTGGATACCCCCCGGTAAGCAACCAGCCCATTTATAACATGCTGGAGCGGTACATCGAAGAGCAGGTGATCCCGGTCTGCGAGCGCGAAGGTTTGGGGCAGGTGGTGTTCTCTCCGCTCGCCCAGGGGGTACTTACCGGCAAGTACCTTCCGGGACATGCTCCTCCGGCCGACAGCCGTGCCGCGGACGATAAGTCCAACATTTTTATGGGTCGGCTGCTGGAGCACGATCTGCTGGAGAGGGTCCAGAAGCTCAAGCCCGTTGCCGCCGATCTCGGGCTGTCCATGGCTCAGTTGGCCCTGGCGTGGTGCCTAAGGCAACATAATGTCTCCAGCGTGATCATCGGCGCAACCAAGGTGGAACAGGTGACCGACAACCTTGGCGCATCTGGTGTCAAACTCCCGGCGGACGCGCTGGAGCGCATCGACAACGTGCTGGGCGTTTGGAAGTCGTGACGGCGGGGCCACGCTGAAACCATCCCAGCGCGCCCGGCCGGAGCGCCGGGCGCGAACCTAAGGAGGCAAGCTCATTCGACTCGCCAGGCAGGCTCTGATGACCTTCGTGTGGCAGCAGGGCGGCAAGATGTTCGAGATGCTGCTGTTCACGATCATCTCGATCGTGGTAGCTCGCCTGCTTGGGCCCGAGAAGTCGGGTGTGTATGCAGCGGTCGGAGCAGTCCAGGGCATGCTTTGCGCTTTCGTCGCATTCGGATACGAGGAGTCGTTGACCAACTTCCTGGGCCGCTACTCGGACAAGCCGGGGATTATCTCGTTCATCCTGCGCGAACTGCTGAAGCGGCGCCTGATGTACGTGTCCTTGGCGATGGGCCTGATGGCAGCGCTCGCCTCGTTCGTCACCGCTTCGCAGGGAATCCGGGGTTACGAGTGGGCCGTACAGCTCAGCGCGTTGATGGGCATCCTCTCGTCGCTGGGCACATTCTTCACCTTCACCCTGATCGCGCTGTTCGACGTGAAGGTGAACAACGTGATGCGCGCGGTGACGTTGGTCGTGCAGTTGGTGCTCGTCGTGTGGCTCATCCGGGCTGGCTACGGCATCGCGGGTGCCATCTGGTCCTTCATCATCGCGATGACGGTGTACTTGATCGGCATCGCCTGGCCGGTAGTACGACGGATGCTGCCGACACCAGAGCGCATAGAGTTGAAGCCGGTGGTGCGCTTCGGCCTGGGATTGTGGGTAAACGCGCTGGTAGGGCTCGTATTGGGAAAGCAGCTCGGCCTCATCGTGCTGGGCGCCTTCGGAGTGGAAGAGGCGTGGCGCGGCTACTTCAACGCGGCGTTCAACACCCGGGTGCTCGCCGACCAACTGATGCTGGCGGGTTTCGGAGGCACTGCGCTCGCTGCAGCTGCACGTCTAGCGGAGAGGCAGGGTACCGAGGGATTGGCTCTGGCGTGGCGGCTCAATGTTCGCCTCACCACACTGCTCGCGGTGCCCACGATGGTGTTTTTCATGTTCCAAGCCCCGCGTGCAATACAGCTCCTGTTCGGCGGAGCGTTCCTTCCCGCCGCGACGGTGTTTCTATGGCTCGCAGCGCCGACCCTGATTGCGAGAGCATACGGCGGCGGCGCTAGCAGCACCGTAATGAGCGCTGGCGGCATGGTTGCGCTGGTAGTGAAGCAATACGTGATCGGCGGCGTTGCGTCCGTCGTGCTGAGTGTGTTGGCGGTGTGGCTGTTTCGACCGTACGGGGCGGAGGCCGCGGTCAGTGCGCTCGCACTCGCGATGGGCATCGCGTTCATCATCACTTCGGGTCTCGGCTTCGCGGTGGTTAGGCGCGTGTACGAAGTCCGCTTTCCCACGGCCTACACGGTCAAGGTGTTCGCTATCTCCGCGCTTGCGGGGGTTTCCACGCTCTGGCTCGTCGGCGGGCGCTCCCTGTGGGTCCTGCCACTCGCCGTGCAATTCATCCTCGTGTTCTACGTGCTCGCGCGCCTCGTGCGCCCACTCAGCGCCGAGGACTACTCGGTGGCGCAGAAGGCCTCACGACGAATCTCGAAGTTCGTCCGCCCCCTGGTCGGGGAGCCGATCCCCGAGGCCGAAGAAGGCTAGTCGGCTGCGTGCTATAATTCTCGACGATGATCGAGGGCGTGCGCACCGTGCCGCTGCGGCCCAATGCCGACGAACGCGGCTTTCTCATGGAGCTCTTGCGAGCAGACGACCCGCATTTCCAGAAGTTCGGTCAGTGCTACGCATCCTTGAACTACCCGGGCGTCATCCGCGCTTGGCACTGGCACGAGAGACAGACCGATTATTGGGTCGTCGTGAGGGGCATGGTGAAGGCCGCCTGCTATGACCGGAGGCCGCAGTCACCCACTCTCGGCGAGGTGAACGAGTTCTTCCTGGGCGAGCAGAACCCATGCTTGCTCATTATCCCCGAAGGCGTAGCGCACGGGTACAAGACTATCGGCGTGGAGCCCTCTCTATTGATCAACTTGCCGACAGAGCCGTACGACAGGCAGAACCCCGACGAGCAGCGCATCCCCTACGACTCGCCGGAAATCCCCTACGAATGGGAGATCCAGCATCGCTAGGGGCCGGGTGAGCGCATGAGCCGACTCGAAGTCATCTCGCTTGGCGGGTGCGGCGAGATCGGTAAGAACTGCTTCCTGCTACGCCAGAACGGCTCTATTCTGGTGATCGATTGCGGGCTCGCATTCCCGTCGGACGAGATGTTCGGCGTAGACATCGTCATCCCGGATTTCACCTATTTGTTGGAGAACCGGGACGAAATCGCCGGCATCATCATCACGCACGGACACGAGGACCACGTAGGAGCCCTTCCCTATTTGCTCCGCGATCTCGACGTGCCCGTGTACATGAGCCGCTTCACCAAAGTGCTGACCGAGCCTAAGATTCAGGAGCGGTTGCGGGGCAAGAAGCGCCGGATCGAGGCCTTCGAAGCAGGCGACGACCTGACCATAGGGCCGTTCGGCGTGGAGACGATCCGGGTGACGCACAGCATTCCGGAGGCCTGCTCGCTGGCGGTCCGGACCGAGTCCGGAATCGTCTTCCATACGGGCGACTTCAAGTTCGATAACACACCGGTGGACGGACAGCTCACCGACTTCGACAAGCTAAGCCGCATCGCGCGCGAGGGCGTGCTGCTGCTGCTCTCTGACTGCACGGGTGTGGAGCGGCCCGGATGGGGGCCCTCGGAGTCGCACGTGAGCCACACGCTGGAGGAGGTGTTTGCGGAGGCGCCCGGGCGGATACTGGTTACCACTTTCGCATCGAACATCCACCGCGTGCAGCAGGTGGTGGACTGTGCGAGGCTCTACGAGCGAAAAGTAGCTGTCGTGGGCCGGCGAATGGAGCAGAACGTGGATGTGAGCATCGCACACGGCTACTTGCATCTCGACCCGGAGACTCGCATCCGCATTCAGGAGGTGGATCGCTACCCCGACGATCAGGTCGTCATCGTGACCACGGGAGCGCAGGGCGAGCCGCTCTCCGCACTCACTCTGATGGCACAGGACGAATACCCGAAGGCGCGCATCAAGCCTGGTGACACGGTCATCATCTCCGCAACACCCATCCCAGGCAACGAAGCATCGGTGTGGCGCACCGTGAACAGGCTGTTCGCCCTCGGAGCGAAGGTCATCTACAGCCACGTAGCCTCCGTGCACGTAACCGGCCACGCGTGCGCCGAAGAGCTCAAGATGATGCTTGCACTCACACGACCGCGATTCGTGGCACCGGTGCATGGCGAGGCGCGGCACGTCGCGCACTACCGCGAGATGGCTACTGCCATGGGCTACCGCCCAGAGGACATCCTTTCACTGGACCTGGGGATTCCCCTAATACTCGACGGCAACGGGGCATGGCACGGCGAGCCCGTGCCGTGCGGCAGGGTGCTGGTGGACTCTGCGGGTGGGGCGGGAGTCTCGGAGGATGTGGCGCGCGATCGCAGGCAGCTCGCGAAGGACGGCATCGTGTTCGTGTCCGT
>BTVI01000034.1:0-33888 GCA_045862955.1 Fimbriimonadales bacterium | reverse complement strand
TAAACACCGCGCGGCCGTTGCCCGCACGACCGCGCTCGCGCCCTTAGTTCCCGGCGACGCGCGGCGCGGTCTCGACATCGCGGCTGAAGGTCGCTCGGTGGTCCGCCGTAGGCTCGCCGATCAGACGATGGAGGACGTCCCCGTGCGTCGATCCGCCGTACGATGGACGCCGGTGATGGCCCCCGTCCGGCCTCTCCACCCGATGGCGGGCGGAGAGATGGCGAGAGCGCCGGCTATCGAGCTCCCCGAACGGTCTTCAACCGCGTGGTGCGGGCACTCCGTGCTCCCCGATGCAGCATAATAGGCTGGGAGCGCGCGCAGCACACCACTGCCGGGCGACCCAAGAGACACTGCAAAGATGCAACGGTGCTTACGAGGGGTGCAATGGCGACCGAAGTTTCCGATACCAGCAAGTTCCTGACGATCTCGGGGCGACCCGTGCAGCGAGTGTACGGCCCGAAAGATATTGCCGACATAGACCACGACCGCGACATCGGCGAGCCGGGGTGCTTCCCGTTCACGCGCGGAGTTCACGCCGACATGTACCGCGGGAAGCTGTGGACGATGCGGCAGTTCGCGGGCTTCGGCACACCACACCAAACGAACGAGCGGTTCAAGTTTCTCATCCGGCAAGGGCAGACCGGGCTCTCGACGGCGTTCGACTTGCCCACGCTGATGGGGAGGGACAGTGACGATCCGCTCTCGCGCGGTGAGGTGGGGCGCTGCGGCGTGGCCGTGGACACTCTGGCCGACTTCGAAATCCTTTTCGACGGCATAGACCTCGGCAAGGCCAGCGTTTCGATGACAATCAACGCTCCGGCAGCCATCGTGCTAGCCTTCTACATCGCCACCGCAGACAAGCAGGGCGTTTCGAGGGACAACCTGCGCGGCACCTGCCAGAACGACATCCTGAAGGAGTTTCACGCACAGAACGAGTTCATCTACCCCCCGGCGCCTTCGCTGAGGTTGGTGATCGACACCATCGAGTTCTGCGCGCACGAGATGCCGCAATACAACCCTGTCAGTATCAGTGGCTACCACATTCGAGAGGCGGGCTCGACAGCGGCGCAGGAGCTGGCATTCACCATCTACGATGGTATCACCTATGCCGAGGAGAGCATCAAGCGGGGACTGGACAAGGACAAGTTCCTTCCGCGCCTCAGCTTCTTCTTCAACGCGCACAACGACTTCTTCGAAGAGATTGCCAAGTACCGGGCCGCGCGAAGGCTGTGGGCACATCTCGTTAGGGATCGGTTCGGGTCGACCAATCCGCGTAGTATGTGGCTTCGCTTCCACGCGCAGACCGCTGGTTGCAGTCTGTACAACAAGCAGCCCTACGTGAATCTGATGCGCACGGCCTATCAGGCGATGGCAGCGGTGCTGGGTGGGTGTCAGTCCCTACACACGAACAGCATGGACGAGACGCTCGGCCTGCCCACCGAGAACGCGGTAACGCTGGCCCTACGAACACAGCAGGTGTTAGCGTACGAGACCGGGGTGACCAACACCGTCGACCCGCTCGGTGGTAGCTATTTCGTCGAGAGGTTGACCAAGGACATCGAAGAAGAGGCGTGGGAGTACATACGCAGGATTGACGAGATGGGTGGCATTCTGCGCGCCATCGAGTCCGGGTACGTGCGGCGGGAGATTGCCGACGCGGCTTATCGGGACAGCCAGCGCGTGAACGCTCACGATCGAATCGTGGTAGGTGTGAACGCGTTCGAAGAGGACCCGGGACCACCTATCGAGATACTCAAGATAGAGCAGGCGGCGGAAGACGAGCAGGTAGAGCGACTACGAAAGGTCAAGGCCGAGCGCGATCCATCTGCCGTGGAAGCGGCTCTGCAGCGTATACGCGAAGCCGCTCGCGCCGGGGAGAACGTGATGCCTGCGCTTATCGAAGGCTGCAAGGCATACCCGACGGTGGGGGAGATGGCGCGTGCGATGGAAGACGTGTTCGGCCGCTACGACGGAGGCCCACTATGGTAGTCGCGACGAAGCCGATTCGGATGGTATTAGCGAAGGTCGGACTCGACGGGCATGACCGCGGCGTAAAGGTACTCAACCGTGCTCTTCGCGAGGCGGGAATCGAGGTCGTGTATACCGGCCTCTGGCAGACCCCGGCTGCAGCTGCGAAGGCCGCGATGGAAGAAGATGCCGACGTTCTGGGCCTCAGCTTGCACAGCGCCGCGCATAACACCCTGGTCCCGATGGTGTTCGAAGAGATGCGGGCACGTGATAGGGGACATGTTCCCGTGGTGGTAGGTGGCATCATCCCGCCGCACGACGTGCAGCCCTTACTGGACTGCGGCGTAGCTGCAATCTTCGGGCCGGAAGTGTCACTGGACTCGATCATCGAGCAGGTGAAGGCCCTCGGCGTACGCAACGGCCGGCCCGCTCGGCTGCCCGAGAGTGGCAGTCCCGAAGAGTGGGTGGAACAGACGAAGCACGGCAACCTCTCGGCCCTGGGTAGGTTGCTGTCCTGGATCGAGTCGGACGCGTCCCCAGAGGAAGTGGAGCGGATCCTAGGCTCTGGACCGACCCGCGCGGCATGCATTGGTGTAACTGGTGCGCCGGGGGTTGGCAAGAGCACACTGATAGGACAAGTGCTGCGAGAGATTCGGCGACGAGGGTTGCGAATCGGAGTGGTGGCGGTAGACCCGGCAAGCCCGCTAACTGGAGGTGCGGTGTTAGGCGATCGTGCGCGCATGGCCGGGATTGCCGATGATCCCAATGTGTTCGTGCGATCCTCCGCGAGCCGTGGTGCGATGGGTGGATTAGCACCTACCACCGGCGCGATGCTGCGCGCGATGGACCTTTGCGGCATGGATGCGCTGTTCGTGGAGACGGTGGGTGCCGGGCAGAACGACGTGGAAGTTCGGAAGGTGTCGGCCACCGTGGTGCTAGTGATGATGCCCGGCGCGGGCGATGACCTTCAGCTTCAGAAGGCCGGCATCACCGAGATTGCTAACATCTTCGTGGTGAACAAGTCGGATCTGCCAGGGGCAGATGTGCTGGTAGCTCAGATTCGGCAGGAGATATCGCGGGATGCGAAAGTGGTGAAGACCGTCGCGTCCACTGGCGAAGGCATCCCGGATCTGGTGGATCTGCTGCTGGACGGAAGAGGCTAGGGCGCGATACTAGTCGAAGGACAATACGCACTGCGCCACTTCGTCACTGATGCGCTGTTTGGCGACGTCAATGTAGTCTCGCTCGAGTTCGATCCCCACAAACACTCTCCCAAGTCTTACACAGGCGACGCCGGTAGTTCCACTTCCGCAGAACGGGTCCAACACGAAGCCCCCGGGCAAGCTTGATGCAGCGATTATGCGGCTAAGTAGCGCCTCAGGCTTCTGCGTGGGATGCTTGCCGTATCGCTTCTCCCCGGGACCGGGTGGGGGAATGTGCCACAGCGACTGCATCTGCCTATTGCCGTTGGCTCTCTTCATCTCTTCATAGTTGAACGTGTGTTTCGCCCTCTTGCCCTTGGAAGCCCACAGAATCGTCTCCGTTGCATGGGCGAAGCAGCGGCATCCGAGGTTGGGTGGCGGATTGACCTTGAACCACGCGATGTCATTGAGGATCCTTAGTCCCAAAGTCTGCATCGCATACCCGACGCTGTAGATATTGTGAAGGGTGCCTGACACCCAGATGGTGCCGTCCGGCTTGAGCACGCGCTTGCACAGCCTCAGCCACTCAACGTTAAACTCGTGAATCTGCTCCGGCGGGGGCGGTTTGTCCCATGCGCCCTTGTCAACGCTGACCATACGACCGGCGTGGCAAGTAGTGCCACCAGAAGAAAGGAAGTACGGAGGATCTGCGAAGATAAGATCGAATGTCTCTGGCGGGAAGCCACTCAGCAGACTGAGGCTGTCCCCGAGAAACAGCCGGACTGTCTTGGCTTCCCAGTAGGGCGTGGTGCCGGGTGATGGAAGTTGGACCGTCGTCGGTGCACGAGCAGGAGCCGACGGTCCCGCCGGATCGATCTGCCCAGGGGAGCATGGCACATGGGTCGAGGGGTCGCCTAGGTTCACCGTGTCTTCCACTCGCTTTCGATTAACCCATCATACCGCCGCCGCCACGTTCGACGTCTGCATAGGAACTCGTCCAGCCCGTCTGTCCCTTGATCGAGATTGATTTGGGCGGGTCGAGCGCGACAAAGCCGTGGGCCTTTGGCTCACAGATGGGCTCGAACGGGCATACCCCATTGAACCGCCGCAGGAGGTTGCCTTCTTGAAGGAGCAGAATGCCCGACTCCCTCGGAAGCTCGGAAGGATCCACTTGGCAGGGGAGTAAGCGAGCCGTCACTTGCACTCTGCTACGCCGACCACCTCGTGCGCATGAACGGCAGTGCTTGAGGGCTCCGCCGAAGTGGCAGAAGGTGCATCCCGCCTCGCATTCGTAGCGGCAAAGCATGTCCCTACAATATTCCTGGCCGATCCTGTAGAGCAAGAAGTCCAACTTGCACGGAGATCGCGGGCAGGTCTCGGGGTGGGAGTCTTGCCAGGCTTCCCAGACGGCCCGCCATGCCTGAGCGCTCATTCTGTCCACGTGACCATACTGGTAGCAGAAGATATCCAGAAAGCTCGATAGCAGCTGAATCCCCGGCTGAAGGACGCGAGTTCTCAGCGCGACTTTCACCGTGTTGACATCGCTCGCAACGTCGATGCCTTCGAAGTTGCGCAGATGCGGCCAGACATCCATCTCCACGAGGTCGCGCACGAGCATATTGGCCTTCTTCATGCCATAGCCCGTTCCCCTGGCTTCGGCGAGCCCGTTGCGGAGTTCCACTGCATCATCACCGAACAGGCTAGGTAGGTTGTAGGCAGTGACGCGGTTGGCTAGGAGATACTCCGCGGCGTTCCTCGCATAGTCGACGCGCTTGTCTGTTTGCGACAGACGGGTGAGCCCGAGATGAGATACGAATCCTACCGGATCCTCCCTGATCGACTCCGCCAAGAACCAGTTCGGGTCCTCGACGTACTTGCCGTAGGGATCCGATGGTGACTCCCGCCAGTCCTGGTTCGCCGTGAAGAACCTGACTTGAGCTACAGCCTCCGGGGGCAATCCGTGTGGTTGATGGGTGAGGCCCAGTATCTCGGCACCGTGTTCCACAACGGCCTTGTGCAACGCGTCCGCTGCTGCGGCCGCCTGCGCGCGATCGATCCGAATAGCGAGAACAGCGGCATGATTCGCCTCCCACCACCTGTGAAATTCCGAGAAGTACTGGATCCGCTCTCCATCCAAGACGTCAGTCGCGCCGAGACCGGAGCTCGTCTGGTAGAAGTACCGGTTGACGCTAGCGAGTACCACTCGCGCCGCTTCTACATCGGCGATACCTTGAGGATCTTCTGGGCGCTTGGAGGCCAGCTGCGAGGCGATGTGAATGATGAGGTCTCTTGGGCTCCTCATAGACTAGAGAGCCTCCCTTCTGACTCCGTGGGCCTCGGCCATGACACGCCAGATCGGCACCAGCCTGCCGATGGTGCTGAAGGCTGACGATCCGAGGCTAGTCTGGGTTCGTCGCTCTTCGAACTCCTCTTCGTGCCGCCTGAACCAGACGCGCGTTTCGGGCATAGGTAGTATATACAGATGACGGGTCCGAAAGAAGTAGTAATAGACGAAGTCGGCCTTCGTTTATGAGAAACAACCTGGGGCCCTGAGCTCAGCATTGCTGACGGTCTCGTGAAACAGGTTGCCCGTGCTATCCCACCGATCACCCTTCACCTCGATCGAATACTCATTGCCTTGAGCCTTGACGGGCAGATCCACGTCGATCTTCTTGTACGCCGCGTGCCGCTGTACGTCCGTCACCTCCCACGGTGGACACTGGCGCTCATGCCACGCGGTGACTGCTGCAACCGCCTCCTGCCCAATCGAGTCTGTCTCGCTCCTTAGGTGCCGTCTGCTGGACAAGCCAGAGCTCCTGGGAACGCAATTGCCAACTTCGGGGCAGTTGCAGTCATGACCTCTCAAGCCCACCATACCACAATCAGCCGCTTCGCGAATATGCCCTCGGGTCCAAAGCCAAGAAGTTGGTGAGGCCCTGGGAGTGGAGGTGGCGGGCCAGGCGCGAGGCGCGGTTGCCGTGAGCACACACAAGCACGTAGTGCTTCGCAGGATCGAGCCCAGGAAGTTCGCGCGAAAAGCGGCTCATGGGGATGTGCAGAGCATGTGCGTCCACGAGCGGGACCGGCTCCCGTTCTTCATCGAGCTCTCGCAGGTCAATCACGACCATCGAGCCGAGTTCGGGGCAGTCCGCGCGAACCATCCAAGTAGGCGACGGCTCTTCAGCCCGCTCGTCTCTCACCACTGCGGACGGTGAGGAATGGGAGGGTGGTGTGAGTAGTGAGGTGTGTTGGGGCGTGTGTGGTGTGGGTTCCGGGGAGTCCGACCCCCTCCCCAGCCCTCCCCCTTCCGCTTCGCTCCAAGGGGAGGGAGTGGCCAAGGAGATGCCCACTGCACCTCGCGAGGATTCGGCGGCTCGTGATGCAGGGTATCGTGCTGCGCTGGAGCGAGGGCCACACGCTGGGCAGGATGGATTAGGTGGACGCTCCAATCGTGTCACCTGATATGTCCGCAGGTCCACTAGTAGCAGAGTACGCGTCAGGCACTCGCCGATGCCGGTAATCAGCTTGATCGTCTCGGTAGCTTGCAGCACTCCGAAGAGTCCTGGGAGCACCCCCAGGACGCCTACCTCAGCACATGATCCCACACAGCCCGAGGGAGGCGTCTCGGGCCACTGACAACGCAGACAGCCGCTACCAGGGGCAATGAGCTGAATCTGCCCTTCCATCTGGTAGATGCTGGCCTGGACCAGCGGCGTGCCGAGTGCGACGCATGCGTCGTTCAGGAGGAACTTGGTCTCGAAGTTGTCGGTGCAGTCCAGCACGACGTCATGATCACTAACAAGCGCCTCGACGTTCTCCGCAGCAAGTCTGTACGGGTACGCGGCGACCGAAACGAAGGGGTTGAGCGAACGCAGTCTCTCGGCTGCCACTTCCGCCTTCCGCCGTCCGATGTCGTTTGCCGAGAAGAGCACCTGTCGGTGCAGGTTGCTCACGTCCACGGGGTCGGAATCGCATACCGACACCTGTCCCACGCCGGCAGCTACCAGGTAGGGCAAGGCAGCGCACCCCAATCCACCGGCACCAACAACTAGCACGCGCGCATCCCGCAGCCGCTGTTGCCCTCCACCTGCAAGCTGGGGGAGAAGCGTCTGCCGGGAGTAGTATGCTTCTTCGCTCACGGCCCCGGCGCCTAACGGCGCTCCGCGGAGCCATTCTGACCCGCCCTCTGCGTAGTGTTCTTTTTTCCAGATAGGCACTCGGCGCTTCACTTCGTCTATGATGTAGCGACAAGCGGCGAATGCCTGCGAGCGATGGCCCGACACCGCACACACCCACACGGCGGTATCTCCCACGTTCAACCGGCCAACGCGGTGCACGCACCTCGCGTCTTGCAGTCCGTAGCGCTCGCGGGCCTCCGAAAGCACCGACTCGCCCTCGGTGACAGCGAGCTCCTCGTGCGCCTCATACTCGACGGCGAGCACGCGGCGACCTTCGTTCGTGTCTCGTACGCGTCCTTCGAACACGACGTAGGCGCCGGCTGCCGGGTCCCGCGGCGCATCCTCTGCGATGACGTCGCTAGTGATACGAAACATGCTATCCACCCGCCACCGGTGGCAGGAACACCACCTCGTCACCGTCTCTGATCGCCCTCTCCATCGTAACCAGACTGCCGTTCACTGCGACTCCGACCAGGCGCATCGGCAGGCTGAAACCGAACTTCGCCTGCAGCGCTTCGTACAGCTGTCTAGCAGTGTGCGCACTGGTATCCAGTTCGTCCACGTCTCTACCGCGCTCCTCCCGCAGCAGCGCGAAGTAGCGCACGCGTACGCGCTTGGTCACTCGATCACCCCCCATGGCAGCATCGAGACTACCACCTCATCGGCCTCCTGCAGCGTGTCGCAGTCGAGTGGAAACAGGAACAACGCATTCGCACGTGCAAAACCACCCAGCATGTGAGAGCCGCGCTCGGCAATCGGTTGCGCGGTCAGTAACCGATCGCCACGGAGCATGCATGGCACGAACTCCAGACGCCCAGCCTTCTTCTGCACAGGTACTGCAAGCCGCGCGTGTAGCGTGAAGGGGTTGCGAACGACACCACTTTCGAGGGCTCCCAGCGCCGGGACTACTAGCGTTAGAAAGGTAGCAGCAACAGACAGGGGGTTCCCAGGCAGACCGAAGACATACTTCGGACTATCACTCGTTGCCACACCGAAGTACACCGGCTTTCCGGGCTTGATGGCGACACGCCAGAACACTTCTTGCACACCTAGTGCGGCCAGTGCCAATCGCACCACGTCGTAGGCACCCACGGATACACCGCCGGACGTGATGACCGCGTCGCACTCTGCCAGCAGCTTCTCGAGAGCTGCTCGCGTGGCGTTCCGATCGTCTCCGCAGCGCATGGGCAACGCATCCTGGATGCCCACCGAGCGTAACAGCGAGAGAAGGAGCGGCGTGTTGGAATCGTAGATTGCCCCGTCCCTCAGCGTCTCACCTGGTAGCACCAGTTCGTTGCCAGTGACCAGCACTCCGACGCGGGGTCGGCGATTCACCATCACTGAGTGCCGGCCAGCCGACGCGACGGCACCCACTACCGCTGGCGTCGCACGGCGACCCGAAGGCACCACCACGTCTCCTTCTCGAAACTCCTCGCCCCGTCGCCGTACGTGCTGCCCCTCGCGTACGTGCCCGGTCAGCCGGATGCGTCCTTCGCTCTGCTGGGCGTCTTCCTGCATCACGACTGCCGCGGTGCCTTCGGGGATTGGGGCGCCGGTGAACACCTGCACCGTCTCACCTGGGCGAAGCGAGCAAGTGGCTTCTCCCGCGCGCACTGTGCCGGCGAGATCCAGAGTCACCTCTCCTCGCTGCATCGTCGCGAAGTCCTCCGCACTCAGCGCGTAGCCGTCTACCGCGGAGTTGTCGAAGCGCGGCATGTCACACTTAGCCGTTACGTCTTGTGCCAGCACGTGCCCCAACAGCCGATCTAGGGCCACCGTCTCGGTGCCGAGGGGACGAATGTGTTCCGCCAGTAGGCGTAGCGCCTCCTCATAGGTGATCAAAGCGTCAGCCCCCGATCTCGATCATGCTGCGGTTCTCCTGCGCGGCAAGCACTTCCATCGGCGGGTGCTCTTTGGGCTTCAGCCACAGTGCCGTTCGAATGCGCGCCTCCAGTTCATCGTCGCTTGCGCCTGTCCGCAGCACGTCTCTCAGGTTGCTCTCCGCTGGCGAGAAGAGGCATGACTTGATCTGCCCGTCCGCGGTCAAGCGTATCCGATTGCATTCCGAGCAGAAGCTTTCCGTCATCGAAGCGATGAAGCCGATGGTGCCCTCGAAACCTGGGATTCGCCACTCACGAGCGACTGCGTTCGGCTCGGCGCGCACTGGCTCCAGAGAGTATCTGCCCCCGATCACCTCGCGCATGCGGGCCAGCGGGAACACACCGCCCACCGACCACCCGTTGTTATGGAAGGGCATGAACTCGATGAAGCGTACGTGGAGTGGCCGGTCACGCGCCAGATCTACGAAGTCGAGCAATTCGTCGTCGTTCACGCCAGCCATAACCACGGTGTTGATTTTTACCTTCCGGAAACCCACAGACAGCGCAGCATCCAGGCCGGCGAGAACGTCATCCAGCGCGTCACGCCGCGTAATCTGCTCAAACCGGTCACGTCGCAGTGAATCGAGGCTGACGTTGATGTTCGTCAGCCCCGCCTCACGATAGATCCGAGCCTGTTCCCGCAAACGGAATCCGTTGGTGGTCATCGCTAGCGTATGCAGGCCAGGCAACCCTGCTAAGGCCGAGAGCAGGCTCTCGATGCCGCGCCTCACCGTCGGCTCGCCGCCGGTGAGGCGTACCTTGTCCACGCCCAGGCGGACAAAGACACGAGCCAGGCGGACGATCTCTTCGAACGTCAGGAGTTCCTCGCGACAACGCCACTCGATACCTTCAGGCGGCATGCAGTAGACGCAGCGGAAGTTGCACCGGTCCGTGACGGAGATGCGCAGATAGGAGTGCACTCGCCCAAAGCGGTCGGTCAGTGGTGACCGCTCAGCGATGTTTCTCCCGCTAGATGCTAGTTCGTCGCCGCCAGGCATGAACTGATTCTCCTTCAATCGCATAACCGCCAGACATGACCCCGATCATAGCCCGCCAGACGGCGCGGCGGGGACAATTCCTCCCCCGATATGACGAGTATCATACCCATCATCCCCACCCATCGCCGATGCTGGTGCCACGAAGGAGTCGCCATGTCGCAACAATCCATAGTCGCAGAGCCTCGGACCGCCACAGGTACAACCCCCTGGAACCCGGAAGATGCCGCTTGCTGGGAGTCCGGCGGCAGCCGTCTTGCCTGGCGCACGCTTTGGATCACCACCGCCTCCCTGATCTTCTCGTTCTCCACGTGGTTCATGGTCAGCGCCATCGTGGTGAAACTGACCGGGATCGGTTATCGGTTCGACACGCAGCAGCTCTTCTGGCTGAACGCGATGCCCGGGCTTGCGGGCGGAACGCTGCGGATCGTGCACACGTTCCTGATCCCCATCTTCGGGACCCGCAACACCATCACGGTGTCCACGCTCCTGCTGTTGATTCCCGCGATAGGCTGGGGGCTCGCGGTGATGAACCCCGACACCAGCTACGGCACTTTCATGCTGCTCGGTATCCTCGCGGGGCTGGGGGGCGGCAACTTCAGCTCGTTCATGCCCAGCACCTCGTTGTTCTTCCCCAAGCGACTTCAGGGCACGGCGCTCGGCATTCAGGCAGGTATCGGCAATTTCGGCGTTAGCCTCGCACAGTTCGTCATCCCTGCGGTCATCGGCGTCGGTCTCGTCGGGTCTTCGCAGACTTTCTCCGCCAAAGGCCAAGAGTCACAGATCTGGCTTCAGAACGCGGCCTTCGTATGGATTCCGTTCATCGTGGTGTGCTCCATCGCGGCGTGGTTCGGACTGCGACGGGTTCCGGTCAGGGCGTCCTTCCGCGAGCAACTCGATATCTTTCGCGATAAGCACACGTGGATCATGACGTCGCTCTACATCATGACCTTCGGGTCGTTCAGCGGGTACGCGGCGTCCTTCCCGCTGCTTATCAAGAAGCTCTACGGTGGCTTTCCGGGAGGTCCCGATCCTCTGAAGTATGCATTCCTCGGTCCCTTGGTCGGGGCTCTGGTGCGCGCCCTCTTCGGGCCCGTGAGCGACCGATTGGGTGGTGCGAGGGTCACCATGTTCAGCGCCGTCGGGCTGCTCGTGTGTGCGTTGGCGGTCAGTCCTTATACTGCCCCTACTTCCCTGGAGAACTGGCCGAAGTTCCTCTGGCTGATGCTGGGGCTGTTTTTCTTTAGCGGGGTGGGCAACGCGTCCACGTTCAAGCAGATGCCGATGATCTTTCCGCCTCGGCAAGCCGGCGGCGTCATCGGTTGGACATCCGCGGTGGCGGCTTACGGGCCGTTCGCTTTCTCGGTCCTGTTCGGCTGGATCATCGCGCGAACCGGTTCCGCGCAGGCGTTCTTCCTCGGAGCTGCGGCCTTCTACGCAGCGAACCTGCTCCTGAACTACTGGTTCTACACCAGACGAGGGGCCGAAAAGCCCTGCTAGCAGACTGTGGGGCCGATATGACCGCCGTCATAGGTCTGGTCCCCAATTCGGGCGGAGAATGGGTTCATGCCTGAGTCGAATCTATCCCGTGATCAGCTGACCCTCGCCAGCCGGCCGTCCGCGCCGGACTCACCCGAAGTCGTCCGCCGGCGGAACCGTGTGTTGTGGCTTTCCTTCTCGGGTTTCACCCTGCTCTTCGGTGCCTGGACGATGTTCGGCGTGTTGGGCGTGCCCATCCGAAAGGAGCTGGGGCTATCCGACGAGCAACTGGCGTGGCTAACTGCGGTGGCTATCCTCAATGGCGCGGTGTGGCGGCTCGCGCTCGGCGTCCTCTCCGACCGGCTCGGGGGCAAGGTCGTGTTCCTCGGCACGTTCCTGTTCGCGGGGATTGCCTCGTTCGTGGTCGGCAAGGCCAATACATACCCGGAGCTGCTTCTTGGGGCCTTCCTCGTGGGTATCGCGGGGAACAGCTTCGCCGTCGGCTCTGCGTGGTGTGCCGCATGGTTCCCGAAAGAAAAGCAGGGATTTGCGATGGGTCTGTTCGGCGCGGGCAACGTGGGAGCCTCTATCACTAAGTTCATTGGTCCGGGCCTGATGGCGCTCGTCCCGGTGCCGCTACTGGGCGGACTGATTCCGGGTGGGTGGCGATTTATCCCGTTCCTCTACAGCGTCCTCATCGCCATCATGGCTACGCTCATGTGGTGGCTGGCGCCTCGCCCGGATAGACGTCCCTCGGCGAATCGGCCACTCGGCGACATGCTGCGACCGTTGCGCGAGATGCGAGTCTGGCGTTTTAGCCTCTATTACACGGTCGTGTTCGGCGCGTATGTCGCGATGTCGGTGTGGCTGCCCAAGTACTACGTGGACGTGTATGGGCTGCCCCTTTCGACCGCAGCGCTGCTCACCACGCCGTTCATTCTGGCGTCCAGCCTACTGCGGCCGTTCGGCGGCTACCTCTCCGACCGCTTCGGGCCTCGCAGGGTGACCTATGTGGTGTTCACGTCGTGCCTGCTAGCATCGGCGGTGCTGTTCCTCCCCCTCGGACTCTATCCGTTCGCAGCGATGGTGCTGGTGATCGGCATCGCCCAAGGGATTGGCAAGGCGTCCACGATAAAGTACATCCCGGAGTACTATCCGCTTGACGTCGGTGCCGTGGTCGGGTTGGTCGGGGCGCTCGCGGCCCTCGGCGGGTTCATCATGCCACCGCTATTTGCTTACCTTGCGCGTTGGAGCGGCTCACCGCAGTCCATGTTCTGGGTAATCTTTGCGGTTACTGGAGTGAGCCTGATATGGCTACATGCCGTCGTGAGGTCGTTGAAGCGTGCGGAGGCGAGTGTGGGGATCCACGCGGCGGATGCTCAGCCGAGCCCCGCTCCCGCGGCAGCCGAGTGAGACGACGCGTAGCCCACGATGAAGAGAGGCGCAAGGGGTGGCCCCAACTCGCCTTGGGGGCAAGACAGATGGGTGCGAGCCAACAGTCCGGAAGACACGACACCGAGCAGCTGCCCGACCGCCCGAGCAACGTAGCGGTGATCGAAGCTTGCTCGCTGTTCAACGCGCTCAGGCCCGAAGAACGGCGCACACTAGCCGATGCTTCCTACGTCGCCTATGCGGGTCGGGGCGAGTTCATCTGGGTAGCGGGCGGACCATCACACTTCGCGGCAGTGGTCGGAACGGGCTTCATCAAGATGACGCGGACCACGCCGCAGGGTAGCGAGGTGGCTGTGGAGCTGCTCGGACCCGGACAAGCCGCAGGGATTCTTAGTGCCATCGAAGGCAGGGTCTATCCGCTCAGCGCGGTCGCGGTGACCGACGTTTGGTACCTGAAGATCCCGGTGCCCGCGCTGCTAGAGGTGTACCGCGAGAGCACCGGCCTGCGCGACCAGGTGCTCCGCTCGCTGGCCCCGCGGCTGCGCAAAGCACACGACATGATGGCCCGCATGTCTACCGGCAAGGTCGAGCACCGAATCGCTGCGGTGCTGCTCATCCTGATGCTGTCTTACGGCGAGAAGGTCCCCGAGGGCACGCGACTGACCGTCCCACTCACCCGGGCCGACCTAGCCGAGATGGCGGGAACCACGGTCGAGACCGCCATTCGAGTGATGAGTCGATGGCAGAAGGAGGGCGTAGCCTGCACCGACCACCAGGTCATTACGATCCTCAAGCCTCAGGTTCTGGACGAGCTACTCCTAAGCTAAGTAGAAGCTCTAGCTCTTGCGGAGTATTTGCATGGCGCACGCAGTGGCGCGACAGTCCTCGCGATTCCAGATGCTCCTCCGAAACCCCGATGTAGTCCAGTGCTTCGATCCACTCCATCACGCGTCGGCTCCCCTGCCTCACCCACTCGGATAGCCCTGCGAGCGCTCGGGCTAGGTAAAGGGCGCAGAGAGGTTGTGGTCGGCCCTGGCTCAGCGGGATGGCGGCGTCCCGGTTCCCAACAAGGTCCGATAGGACCTCGATGATTCGAGCATCGAAGAGCGGTAGATCGCACGAACAGACGAAGAGGAAGTCCGCGCGAGGCTGGAATCGGCTCAGCGCAACGAGCGGCCCCTCGTGTGGCGAAATGTCCTGCTGCAGAGTGCAACCTGGAAGCGGCTTTGGCCCAAGCACCGTGACGGGGATGCCGACGGCCAGGATACGGGACGCAATGACCTCGGCCAGCGGGCGGCCTCGCACGTCGAGCGTCGCTTTGTCGCGCCCCATGCGCCGGCTCGCTCCACCGGTAAGCAACGCAGCTTCGATGTCCACGCGACTAGCGTTCGGCGGGTCGGTGCCATCCTCCTAGGTTGCGTGACCACTTCCTGAGGGGAGTATCCTAAGGGCATGGAGAAGCTACCGAAGCGATACACGGAGTTCCTGAAGAACTATCCCGACGTGGGAGCAGCATACACTGCGCTGGGTGAGGCGGTCGCGAATGCGGGCCCGCTGGATGCCAAGACTCGCGAGCTGGTGAAGATTGGCGTCTCGGTAGGTGCGCGGATGGAGAGCGCGGTCCGCAGCCACACGCGTCGGGCCCTGGAAGCCGGCGCGACCCCCGAAGAGATACGACACGCCGCTCTTCAGGCCACAACCACCGTCGGCTTTCCGAACATGATGGCCGGCCTCAGCTGGGTAGACGAAGTTCTGGCCGCCCGGTCTAGCGAGGGTTAGCAGCTTTCTTCGAGCGTCCTGCCCCCCTATGACGGCGGTCATAGCGGGCCGGTTGCCTGCCGCATGAGAATCGCAGCGTAGGCGCAATCATCGCGCGCAAGCTGTGAGGTGCGGAAATGGCAACGCGGTATCGGGTACCTGGTAGAGCCAAGCAAGAGGCTCCGCAGGGAGAAGAGCGAGTAGTTCGCACGACGGACAGCCCGAACTGTACGGGTGCGTGCGGCTGGCTCGCCACGGTGGTGAACGACGACATCGTCGACCTGAAGCCCGCGGCCGACTACCCTTGCGCCGACTACAACCCCCGAGGCTGCCTGCGCGGTCAGGCGATGACCCACCTGATCTACGGCCCCGACCGCATCCGCACTCCGCTCATTCGAACCGGTGAACGCGGCGAGGGGAAATGGAAGACCGCGACGTGGGACGAGGCGCTCGACTACATCGCCGAACGGATGATCCGCATCCGGGACAACTACGGCCCGGAGAGTATGCTGCTCTTCAACCAGGTCGTCGGCACCAGCTATGTCCAGAAGGGCGCGCAGATTCGCATGGCTGCGCTCCTTGGTATGTCCTTTGCCACCGCGTACGATTTCAACGGCGACATCTCGATGGGGTTCACGCACACGGTCGGCATCGACTGCGTGGAGTGCGAGACGAAAAGCTGGGCACACGCGAAATACGCGATCCTCTGGTCGAGCAACGTTTTTCAGACCCGCATCCCCGACGCGAAGTTTCTGACCCAATACGCGAAACAGCTCAACGACTGCAAGATCGTCTGCATAGACCCCCGGTGCAGTCAGACCGCGAAGGGCGCCGACCTGTGGCTACCCATCAACCCCGGCACGGACGGTGCCCTCGCGCTTTCCATGTGTCAAGTGGTGATGCAAGAGGATCTCGTTGATCGCGACTTCCTGCGCACCTTCACCGATTGCCCGACACTCATCCGCGAGGACAACGGGCGTCGCCTACGGGCCTCCGATGTCGGGATGGGATCGGACATGGAGTTCATGGCCTGGGATGAAGCTACCCACGCGCTGTTCAAGCTGCCATCGGAGACGCTGCGGCTGCCCGAGGGTGTGCGCCTCTCTCTCGCCGGCACGCGCGAGGTCGAGGTGGAAGGCCAGAAGGTGCGTGTGACTCCGGTCTACCAGCTATTGGAAGACGTGATCATGCGAGAAGAGTACTCCCCCGAGAACGTAGCACGTATCACCGACATACCTGCCGACACGATACGCGAGGTTGCGCGTGAGTATGTTACTCGAAGACCGAGTTCCATCATCATCGGGATGGGCATCAACCATCGCCTGCATGGGGACCTGACCATCCGCGCAATCTTGCTACTATCCGCCTTGGCCGGCGCACACGGCAAGCCGGGAGAGTCGGTGTCCATCTACTCCGGCCAGCATCACTTCCGGATAGACGTGAGCGGCTACTGGTTTCCCGAGGGGAAGCGGCCGAACATGGTGCCGATGCACTACTTCGTGCTAGGAAAACCGACGGGAACGATCAACCCGAAGATCAAGTTTCCGCAACATGGGTTCAAGGCTCTGTTCGTCTCGCACGGGAACCCCCTGGTTACGGAGTTCTCGGAGCCGATGAAGCGCGCGATTGACAACCTGGAGCTGTTCGTCACCATCGACTTTTCGATGTCACCTACCTGCGAGTATTCGGATGTGGTGCTGCCTGCTCCTACGTTTTGGGAGAAGATGGACCTGGTAGGCACTAGCTGTCACCCGTATCTTCAGATTCAGCAAGAAGTGATACCTCCTAGGCACCAGAGCCGCACCGAGCTGTGGATCGCGCGGGAATTGATACGCAGGGTGGATGCGAGCCTGCTGCCCATGATGGAGCCGGACGAGAGCGAGGCAATTCGCATCCTACTGGAAAAAGGTGGCAAGGAGTGCGAAGGGATCACGCTCGAGCAGCTCAGGCAGGGACCCGTTCGGCTGAAGGTGCCGGACCCGGAGTGTGGCCTAGATGAGCAGATCCACGAGTTCAAGCCGTTCCCCCCGCGAGCCTATCCGTTCCCGGAGGGGGCGCAACGCGAGTTTCTGAAGACCGGCCGCATGGAGTTCTATAAGGAGGAGGACGTCTTCCAGAAGTTGGGTGAGACGGTACCTATCTACCGCCCGTCCTTCGAGCACCTGCCCGAGGAGGATCAGCGCTTGCCGTTCGCTATCGTTACTCCGCACTCCAAGTGGCGCGTGCACTCCACCCATAGCAACAATACCGCTCTGCTGAACCTGAATCGCGGTGCAGTGGTAGAGATCAACCCTCGCGACGCCGCAAAGAAAGGCATACGTGACGGCGACCAGGTAGAGATATTCAACAACTATGGGTCCTACAGGCTGTGGGCGCTGGTGACCGAGGGCATCAAGCCAGGCGTGTTGTGCGTGGATCATGGCTGGTGGGACCGCTATCTCGGCGGTGGCAAGTACCACAGTGTGCACACCCACCAAAAAGTAAAACCCACTCACGAGAACTACTACCTGCCAGCGGTGTACGCTCCGGGACAACACTGGAAGGACACTCGTGTGGACATTCGGAGGGTCGACTGAGATGGCACGAATGGCCATGCTGATTGATCTGACGCGCTGCATCGGCTGCGATACGTGCACGATGGCGTGCAAGCAGGAGAACGGCACTCCGGTTGACGTTTTCTTCGCACGCGTGCTGAACATCGAGGCGGGGGAGTTTCCGAACGTCAAGCGCGTGTACGTACCGGTGTTGTGCAACCACTGCGACAACGCACCGTGTCTCAAAAGCTGCCCGAACAAGGCGATCTTCCGGCGTCCGGACGGCATCGTGCTGATTGATCAAGACCGCTGCCGCGGAACAGGCGCATGCGTCACGGCCTGTCCGTATGGCAACATCTACCTGACTTCGCAAGACCGCTGGTACCTTCCGGACGATGAGCCGTACGAGACGCGGTACGTGAGACCGAGGCTCAATGAGAACGTGGCACGCAAGTGCACCTATTGCGCGCACCGTGTAGACATCGGCCTGGAACCGGCTTGCGTCGTGTCCTGCCCGACGAAAGCGCGAATCTTCGGGGACCTCGAGGACCCAGAAAGCGAGATATCACGCTACATCGCCGAGCAGAAGGATGCGACCAAGAGGGAGCCATTCCACCTGCTACCCGAAGCAGGTACCGAACCGGCAGGCTGTTACTTAGCCACTATGTCCGACCAGATGCCATCCGTGTTGGGACTGGAGGGGGCGATCACCGTGGAGGAGAGAGAGGGCCATGAGACTGTTAGCGTGTAGCGTTGCGCTCCTAACCATTCTGTTGGCGACGACAGCCTGGGGTCAGCTACCGCGAGCCACGGAGAGCGACCACTACTCCACGTCGAACTGTATGGGATGTCACGGACAATCGGCGATGGGTGGTCTCGGCCCACCGATCGCCAAGACGAAACTGACATACGAACAGTTTCACAAGACCGTGCGCGAAGGCAAGGGTATGATGCCCGCGACGACGACTGCACAGGCGTCCGATGCCGAGGTTCGCGCAATATACGATGAGTTACGCAAGAAACCGTGGCGCCCGGAGCTGATTCCTATCGCATATAAGGTGGGTCAGTTCCTCAGCACACGCAATGTGGGCATCATCTTCTTCGTAGTGTTCGGCGCGGCCTTTCTGCTCTCCATTCCCGTCACCCTATACTGGCTCAGGTTGGCTGCCATCGGGTATTTGTGGCCGGGCATCAGGCGATTGGGAGTTGCGCGCTCCGCCTGGATCGTACTACGCTCGCTCGTCGTCGACGGCCTCTGCGTGGCTTCGCTGTACCGACGGAACCGCTTCCGATGGGTGATGCACGGCCTAGTCTTCTACGGCTTCCTCGGACTGCTGGCAGCAGACATTCTGATGGCGATCTTCAACCCGACGCGCGGCACTCTCCCACTCTACAATCCACTGAAGCTCCTCCCCATCGTCTCCGGTCTATCGGTGATGTTAGGCATGTTCTACGTGCAATACCGGTACCGCTCCGACGAGTTCATTGACAACGGGTTGACGCAAGGTCGCGACTTCCTGTTCGTCAACCTTCTCTTCCACACGGTGCTGAGCGGCTTCCTGACAGTCGTCATCAAGCGAGCTGGAATCGCCGACTGGGTGATGACGGTGTATCTGTATCACCTGGCTTCGGTTTCCTTGCTGGTGTTGACCGCCCCCTACACACGATTCATGCACGCTTGGATCGTGCCGTTGATGATTGCACTGACTCGGTTGACTGAGAACGTGGCCGCATCCGGCGATCTGGCATTCCTTCGCGAACCCTCACCCGGCAGACATCACAAGTCGCTTCGAATTGCCGAAGGCGTGATGAGAACGCTGGAGCCTGGCACGAAGGCCAAAGTACGCCTACGATACTACCCGTGATACTGAGAGGACAGAACTATGTGCGCAGCCGACCTTAGCAAGAACGGAGAAGGCCAACAGGTAGAACAGCCCGAGCGGCGGAAGCTGCTGGGTTGGGCAGTGGGCCTCATCAATGGGGCACTACTACTCGCCGTCTTCGGCCCGGTTCTAGGCTTCGTGGCATCTCCCCTTCGCCAACGACGTAGCGGGAAGTGGATTCCCATCGCCAACGATGCCGACCTACCATCGGGCGAGATGAAGGAAGTCACGTTCAGCGTTCGCGTTCAGGACGGGTTCATGCTGGCCGACCGCAAGTACACCCTGTACCTGCGGCGGAATGAGGACGGGGTGATTGCGTTGGACCCGGCCTGCACACATCTCGGCTGCCGTGTCAGGTATCAGCCCGAGAAGAGTCGTTTCCTTTGCCCGTGCCATGGCGGGGTGTTCGACGCATCCGGCAACGTGGTATCCGGTCCACCCCCCAAGCCGCTCGAGCGAGCAAGAGTGAAAGTGGAGGGCGGACGAGTCTGGGTGTATAGGGAGGCGTAGCATGAAAACTTTGACGCCGGAACGACCGGTCGAAACACGCACCGAGGATCTAACACCGGAAGCCGAGCTTCGCGTAGCTCGGCCTGGCCTCAAGGACTGGCTGGACCTCCGCTTGGGCTGGTGGGGCTTCGTGCGGAAGAACCTGGACGAACCCATGCCGCCCGGAGTCGGATGGTGGCAGACGCTGGGCAACCTGCTGCTGACCCTGTTGATTTTCCAGTTCGTAACAGGTGTAGCACTCGCGATGTTCTACTCCCCGAGTCCGGACCACGCTCATCAGAGCGTCAAGCACATAACAGAGAACGTCACCTTCGGGTCGTTCGTGCGGGGACTGCACGTGTGGGGTTCGACGGCGATCGTGATCGTAACCGTGCTGCACACCCTGCGTGTGTTCTTCTGGGGATCGTACAAGAAGCCGCGCGAGCTAACATGGGTAGTAGGCGTGATTATCTTCAACGTGATCCTCGGATTCTCGTTCACCGGCTATCTGCTGCCTTGGGACCAAAAGGCGTACTGGGCCACGGTCGTGGGTACCAGGATTGCGGCCACTGTTCCGTTCATCGGAGAGTCGCTACTACATCTCATTCGCGGTGGTCCGGAAGTCGGTGCACTGACGCTGACACGTTTCTACGCGATCCACATCATGCTGCTGCCGGCAGCGCTGGTCTTCCTCGTGGCCCTGCACCTGTACCTGGTGCGTCGGCATCACATCGCTGGTCCCGTCATGCCGCAGAAAGGCAAGCCCGTGGCTTTCTATCCCACGCAGCTATTCAAAGACGCCGTGGTGCTCCTGTTCGGCGTCGGAGCGGTCATCGCGCTGGCCCTGGCGCTGCCGCCTGGCTTAGAAGCCATTGCCGACCCGACCGGCACGGACTTCTCGCCTCGGCCCGAGTGGTACTTCCTCGGTTTGTACGAGCTGCTGAAGATCATGCCGTCTGGTTGGGAAGTGGTGGCAACCGTGATAGTGCCTGGTTTGGTCACGGTCGGCATGTTCCTGCTACCATGGTTGGACCGCTCGGAGTCGCGTCACCCGGCGCGAAGGCAATGGGTGATCGTAGCTGGCATGCTGATCATATTGATGATCGGCCTGATGACACTGAAGGGCCTGCTAGAGACTCCGCCGCCGGGACACTAGAGGCTACTTCATTCCCGTCAGCGCGATGCCGCGGGTGAAGAACCGCTGTGTGAACAGGAACACGATCAGCACGGGTATCAGTACGATCACCGCAGCTGTCATCTGCAGGGGCCAGTTCGTACCGCCGAACGAGTCTTTGAACACCGACAGGCCCACCTCGAGCGTGCGCATCTCCATGGAGCTGGTTACCAGCAGGGGCCAGAAGAAGTCGGTCCATGTTGCCACGAAGCTGAAAGCCGCGAGGGTCGCCAGTGCGGGCTTGGTGAGTGGCAGCGCCACTCGCCAGTAGATGCCGAAATCTCCGCAGCCATCCAAGCGGGCGGCTTCGCTCAGTTCCTTCGGTATGCCGAGAAAGAACTGGCGTAGCAGAAAGATCGCGAATGCACTAGACAAACCCGGAACGATGAGTGCCCAATAGGTGTCCAGCCAGCCGAAGTTTCGGACGAGGATGAACACCGGGATCATGGTCACTTGTCCGGGGATCATCATGGTCGCGATGAACAGAAAGAAGAGCAGGTCCCGCCCCCAGAAGTGCATGCGCGAGAAGCCATAGGCCGCGAGCGAGCTGACGAAGAGCTGGCCGATGACTACTACCACGGTAACGAACGAGGTGTTCGCCAGAAAACGCCAGAAGGGGATGTCCGGCATCGTCAGTACTTTGAGGTAGTTCTCGAAGTGCCACTTGCCGTCCGGAGGCATCAGATTGGCCGGCGAGGGCAGCGCTGCCTTGGATGGATGGAGCGATGCTACTACCATCCACGCGAACGGTGCGAGCAGTGCCACCGCCAAGAGGATCAGGATAACGTAGCTGATCATCGCTCTCATTCGATGCTGAACCCCTGGAGCCGCTTACTCAGGAACTTGAATTGCAGCAGCGTGATGCCCAGTACGAGTGCGAAGAGGATGTAGGACTGAGCGCTCGCCATCCCCATTTCGAATTGCCGCCATGCCTGGTTGTAGATGTGGTAGCCCACTACATCGGTCGTCTGGAGTGGTCCTCCCTTCGTCATCATGTAAACGGGCGTGAACACCTGCAGCGCGGAGATCGTGCTCGTTACGAGCACGAAGAATGTGGTAGGAAGGAGAAGCGGTATGGTCACGTATCGAAACGACGACCACCGCGTGGCGCCGTCCACCTGCGCCGCCTCATAGAACGACTGGGGGATAGCTGCGAGGCCTGCGAGGAACAGCACCATCCTAGGACCCAATCCTACCCAGATACTCATAAAAACCAACGCAGGCATGGCCAGTGTGGGGTCGTTCAGAAAATCGGTAGTCCCAGAGAAGCCGAGCAGCTGCGCGGTGAAGTTGATCAGGCCGTTACGCGGCAGGTAGATCCATATCCACACCATCGAGATGGCGACGCCGGAACTGATGGCAGGAACGTAGAAGATGGTACGAAAGAGCGTCACGCCGCGCAGCTTCTGGTTTACCAGAATGGCCACTACCAACGCTACCACCATACCAGCAGGTACGCTCATCAGCGCGAACCGTGCGGAGTTCCACATGGCATTCCAGAACTCGGCATCCCGGAAGAGGAAGAGGTAGTTCCCTAGCCCGACGTACGGCTTTCCCTCCTTCAGGATGTTCCAACGGTGCAGGCTGAGGAATGCGGCGTATACGATGGGTATGAGAGCGAACACTGCTAGATGAGCGAAGGCGGGCAGAATAAACAGGTACCCGCGCCAGTTCGGTCGCTCGCCCATCAGCGCCCTGCCAGCCCGAAAAGCTTGTGATCGATCTTGCGAGCCGCGTCGTCGAGTGCCTTCTGCACGGGCACCTTGCCGATCAGGATTCGTTCGATGGCATCCCTTCCTACGTCCTCCACATATGCGTAACCTTCGACCTCTGCGCCCCACGGCGCACGCGCATACCGAATCTCGCGCAGGAACACTGGCTCTAGAGGACTGGTATGGCGCCTAGCCTCCGCGACGGCGCGCACGGCAGCGATCGCGAGACCGCTGCCACACAGCTTGTCCTGCACCTCGGCTCCGCTGAAATACTTGATGAACTCCCATGCCATCTTCGGGTGCCTACACTGACGCGTGATGGCGGGACCGGATTCGTACATAACGGTTACGCGTTGACGATGACGAGGCAGCCCTACCACTCCCAGGTCAGCGAATCGGAACTTCTCCGACTCGGCTGCCTTGTAGCCGACGATCGCCCAGTGGCCGCTGATCTCCATGGCGGCTTCGCCGCTCTGAAACAGGTTCGTGCCCGTCGCCGCGCTCTCCGAGATGGTAGGTGCTACTCGGTACTTCGACACGAGATCGGTGAAGAACTGAACGGCCTCCACGGTGCGTGGACCGTTGAGGTAGCCAGTCGCGCGGGTGCCCTCCGGGCTTAGCACGTCTCCACCGTTTTGCCATATCCAAGTGATCCACCCCGGCATCCAATTGACGAAGTAGAACCCATAGCGGTCGCGGGCCGGATCACTCAACGCCTGGCATGTCCGCAGGAAATCGTCCCACGTCCAACCCTCCTCCGGATAGGGCACGCCCCGTTCGCGAAACACGCGTTTGTTGTAGTACACCACCATAGGCGTGAAGTTCCCCGGCAACGCGTACACCTTATTCCCTCTTCGCGCGATGTCGTATACGTTGGGGAAGAAGATGCTGGGGTCGAACTCCGGGTCTTCGCGGATCAGAGGTGTCAAATCCGTCACTACGCCGTTATTGATGAAAGCAGCGGACGAGGAGGCATCTAGAAACACTACGTCCGGTGCCGTGCCCGCGACGTGCTGCGCTAGCAGCTTGAAGACGTACTCCTGCGAACCTGGAATGTGCTCGATCTTCAGCTCGACGCCCGGATGCATGCGCTCGAACGTAGCGTACACCTCACGGTTCACGCGATTGAACTCATCGTCATCCGACGCGCCGCCCCAGTCGGCAATGCGGAGCACGATCCTGCCGCCATCCTGCCCCGATTCACGAAGACAGCCGCCCAGAATCGTGGCGGCAGCAAGAAGACAGAGGCCGAACACCGCCCAGCGCATAGGCAAAAGATACCCGCTAACACCCGCTCGCGCGGCACCGCAGCCGGATTTCGGGTAGGCTGTTCCGCATGTTGTGCCTAACGCTCGCCATGCTTCCGCTCGCAGCAGTCGTCCCCACCGACGGGCTCGTCGTCACCCAGGACACCACGCTGGAACCCGGCACCTACCTACTCAAGCAGGGCCTCAGCATCGAAGCCGACGGCGTCACGTTAGACGGCAACGGCGCGACTCTGATCGGCTACGACGACACGGGCAGGGGTGTCAGCATCGAAGGGCGGAAGGGCGTCACGATCAAGAACCTGAAGATCGAGCGCTTCCGCTGGGGCATCTACGCCAAGAATGCAGACGATCTGACCATCGAAGGCTGCTCGATCCATCGCACCGCGGAGCTGCCACCGGGCGGCACCTTCCTCGACATCTGGACTCCCCCCGAGAACGCCTACGGTGCCGCCATTCTGATATGGAAGGCGAAGAACGGCAAGGTAACGCGCAATCAGTTGCAGCATCAGCAGAACGGAATCCTGCTGTACGGGTGCGAGAAGATGAGCCTATTGCGTAACAACGCCTCCTTCAACAGCGGTTGGGGCATCAGCTTGTACGAGACGAATGACAGCGTAGTAGAGAACAACACGGCGGACTTCTGCATCCGCGTGCAGGAGCGCGGTTCCAGGGCGTATCATGCCGGCGCGGATGCCACCGGACTGCTGATGATCATGAACAGTAACCGTAACAAGGTGATACGTAACTACTTCAGGGGCGGCGGTGACGGTGTGTTCGTGGCCGGGTTTCGGGCGCCCGATCTGAAGGCCCCGTGCAACGACAATCTCTTCGAGGACAACGATTGCTCGCTGAGTCCTAACAACGCGTTCGAGTCCACGTTTTGCGAAGGCAATGTGTTCCGAAACAACAAGGCGAATAACTCCAACTTCGGGTTCTGGTTGGGGTACTCGTGGAAGAACACCATCGAGGGCAACGAGATCCGTGGCAACCGTATAGCCGGCATCGCTATCGAACACGGAAACAACACTCGCATCGAAAACAACACGATAGCGTCGAACCGCGACGGCGTGCTGCTGTGGTCGGACGGCGAGTCGCACTTCGGGCCTGGCTGGCCGGAGATGATCGACTCTTACACCTATACGATCACGGGTAACACATTCGATGCGAACCGCATCGGGGTCCACTGCATAACCGGTAATGGGTGGTGGGGGCAGGATGCTATCGCGGGCAAGACGGCCTGCCGTGACTATACGATCACACAGAACACCTTTTCGAACAACCGAACCGGCGTGCGGCTAGTGGGAGTGGCTGACAGCACCGTGTCGGGCAACTCCTTCGACGCGCGACACGAGAAGAGCGTGGAAGTGCTGGATAGCAAGAACGTTAAGCAGGAAGCGAACTCGGTAGCCGAGCCGTAGGCGGAGACTACCTGCTTCTCGCCTTCGTTACGATGGCAAGCCCGGGCTCGGCCGTTGCTACGAACATCGCTACGTCTCTCGCATCCGGCCCTACCAACACCCACACGTGTCCGGTGAAGGTGGCGTGCGTCCGCTGCTCGCCGGGCTCCAACTCCCCGTAGGGCATTCGACCTCCGTCTCCATCAACCCACAGAAGATGGAGCTTTTCGTCTGTGCAGTTACGAAAGCGAATGGTAGTGGCCGTGCCGTCCGATGACCGCTGCTTCGACCACTGGCTCGGTTCGACCGGACGCAACTCTACCAACTTCACCGGCCCGACCTCGACGCGGCCGGAGTAGATGTCGTCCAGCAGCCGAAACGCCTCGGGGTCGTATCGGAGCAGTCCCTCGCGGCCCGCCTCGGGTGGGGGTGACATCTTGCCGTGATCTCCTCGCGTGCCGAAGTACCACATGCTCAGCTCTGCGAAGAACTCCTGCACGTTCGTGGCGGCATATGCCGACACCCACAGGCCAGACTGGAGCGAACGGTGATACTGCTCCTCGATGCGGTTGCGTGTCGCATCGTCGAGGCCGTAGCTATAAATGGCATGGGCGAACTCGTGCACGCAGATATCACGGCCTGCGTATCGGTCGCCGGGCAGGCGCAGCAGGTTCTCCTCCCCGCACGAGACGAGTTGTCCACCTACGCCACGCGTGCGCTCGTCAATCGTGAGGTCACCATCGAACGGCTTTCCCTTGTAGTGGCGGAGATATGGGAGGTCGGATGTCACCTGATCCTTGCCGATGATATGCAATTCCACGCCCTCGGCACGCAGATTAGCTACTACAGTCGGTGTGTGCGAGAGCATCCGTCGCAGTCGCGCATGAGCCACCAGCAGCGCTTCGTCTGCCACGTCATGGTGCGCCCTGATCGGTATGCCCTGATAGTCCAGCATCTTCGAAAAGAACCCGCGGTCGGGAGGGTCCACGATGCGGACCCTCGATCCCTCCTGTGCAGCGACGTCGACGCAGGTCGAGATCGTCGAAGCGATTAGCCAGAAAGCGGCGAGGCTGGCATGGACGAGCATACCGGGAGCATACCTCAGGCCCTCTCTCGCGCTCAGCACGGCTTGGTCTGCGCTTGCAGCCTGCATCGTCACGCCAAGACCGCAAAGAGCCGAAGAGGTCGCGGACAGCAAGCGGGGTCGGCTGCAAGTTTCCCCTGGAGGCTTTGCAGAAGGGGGTCTGCCTTGCGTCGGCGTTCGGCTGCCGTAGGTGTGTGGTCTCCGCGCCCCGTGAGTTCCGAGCCTTCATGCGCTGGCCCGTGTCCACCCTCGCACCAGCCCCCCGGATCCCTGAGACCTGAGGACCGCGCCGGGGCATCAGGACCGACGCGGTTCTCGCCGTCCCGGCGATGTGTAGCTCCGCAGTGTTCTGGAAGTGCAGACTCGAGCGCAGCGATGAACAAAGAGCGCTGTGGCGATCTGCATTCGGCTGTTCGCGAAGCGCAGCACCGCTCTCTCTGTCGGACCGGGCAGACACCCATACCGAAAGCAGGGCAGCAGCGGCGCTTACCGAATCCCGTGCAGCATGGACGGTCAGATCAAAGCCTTTGCCATAGGTGATGGCGACCCGACGGAAGGGGTCGAGGTCATCGTCGAGGAGCCCAACGGCGACCAGATTCTGGTCCGGTGTATCTGTCTGGACGAGCAGACAATCATCGAGGGCGACAGCAAACTCATCGAGTACTTCCACGAGCGTTACGGCGAGCGCACGTTCTGCATGACGGTTCGCGAGGCAGCCCTTCGCGCCGATGAGAGCCAGGGCACCGAGTAGCCGGAGTCCTATCGCAGCTCGCAGTCGAAGAGGGCCCAAGGCTCGAACAGTGCTAGCGTCGCACCGTTCTCCAATCCCACATACACCATGAGCCCGATCACCTCGCCTTTCTTCAGGTCCAAGCCGAGCTTCGCGTCGCGTGGAATCACCATCTCGAACACCTGCCTGTCGTCAGACACGCCGGCGGCCTGCGAAGCGCCGGAGGCGAAAGCGGCGAGGACGGCGAATAGCAACATTGGGCACTTCCGCACTCCGCGACTGGGCTATCGGTTCGGCGCCCGTCTGCAGGCCGCCTCGGAGGCGGCAGCGAACTTTCCGAGCGACAGGACCCGTCCCTGTAGTTAGGTAGGAGGCACACGATGAAACAAGTTCTTCTTGCTGCTGCCGTGCTCGCAGGGGCGGCCCTCTGGCTCTGCGCGATGCAAGACCAGGAGCGGGCACGACAGTCGAAGTGCATGAGCAACCACAACCAGGCCATCAAGGCGATGATCATGTACGCCAACGATAACGACGACTTTTTCGCAATAGCCGACCAAGCCGGCATCAGCACCCGGGACTGGGGCAAGCCGTCCGATACCGGCTACGACACTACCTGGCCCGCCTCGATCATGGCGTATTCCAAGAGCTTGGACGTTTTCTTCTGTCCCTCCGACCCCACCGCTGGGAAGCGCGAGGAGCTCGAGCGCGATCCTCGCACCGGTGAGGCCATTCCTGAGGATGGCGGGAAACACATGCGCCTTACGGCGTCGCTATACCGGACGAACTTGGGCTATAACCACGTGTGGCTGTCCCCGGAAGCGATGTTAGGAGACCGCAGGGTAGTGATGCCGACTACCCAATTGAAGGTCGCTGCACCTGCCATGACCGTGTTGTTTGTGGACACTGTGTGGTCGCGCGATGCGCGTGGTAAGCCGTCCGGTGGTGGGCGCTATCTGGCCGATGCACCGGTCCGCCCGCACGTCGGTGTGTTTTGGGGGCCGTTACCTTCTAGCAAGGACAGTGTGGGTGGATGGCTGTGCTACACGATGGGTGGTGGCGATGAAACAAGCAGCTACTGCCGCACTCACCCACAGGCGTATGGATACTGCTATCCGTTCCATCCCGGCCAGACGTTTACGGCATCTTACGTGGATGGTCACGTGAAGGCCACCACGAGGCAGGAGCTGATGGCAGGCGTGTCTGCCGCCGACCAGAAGATCAGCGATGCTCAGGTTTGCATGTGGGACACGCTCGAATAGGGCAAGCAGGCATTGCTGGGCAACGGTTTGGCAGAGACATCACGCCGTCTACCTAACCGGTAACTGGACACGTGCATAAGGCCTAAGCTCCGCCGGCCCTAGCAGACCGGAGGGTTGGAGCGGTTCGTCTTTGCGCCACAGCTTCCACGAGCTGAACGTGTGTCTGCCCGTGGGGCTGGGCCTCCCTTCCAGCAGCCATGCCGGCCACTCCACCAGCCTACCGTCTGGGTGGCGTCGGCTGTCTTCGGGCAGGTTCTCGTCGCCGATCATGCGGTTCACCCACAGGTTGGCCACCTGCACTTCGAGTTCGTTTGCCCCCGGCCTCACAACGTCCGTCACATCGACCCGGTACGGCGGTTTCCATAGGGTGCCGAGGAGCCTGCCGTTGAGGCGCACGTCTGCAATCACCTCGACGCGCCCCAGGTCCAGTTGCAGCCGTGTACCGGGTGTCAGTACTTCCTGCGGTATTTCGAAGGTCTTGCGGTACGTTGCCTGCCCAGAGTAGTAGCGAATGCCATCGTTCTCGTGAGTGCTCCAAGAGATCAGCTTCTCGAACGTGACAAACTCTGGTGCGCCTCCGCGTGCATCGAATCGCACCTCCCAAGGCCCTTCGAGCGTCAGGGGTTGCGGCAACTCACCTACTTGCAGCGTGTGCTTCCTACCATCGGCGGTCCTCAGCGAGTACTTGCCAGGCTGCCATACATCGGCTTCGATCTGACCCCCTCTACCACGTCTCAACACGATGGGCGCTATGTTAGGCCGTGGCTTTGGAAGTGGTGTTTCAGTCATCAGCTTCGCAATTTCCTCACCTGAAAGAGGCCTATCGAACTGTTGGATCTCACCTACGTCCCCCCGGAACGGCTCCACCTCTCGAGTGTGCTGTACCCCCACTCCCGGATGCACGACATGCTTGCCGGCAAGACCCGTGTGCACCAGTTTGCCGTTCAAGTACAGGCTCGGATGCCCATCGCGATACACGATTGCCACGTGAACCCAGTCGGAGAGTGCCTGAGCATATACTAACACTGGCGCGAAGTAGTTGGCACTATGCTCGTACACGCACACGCCGTTCGTGCCTACCGAGAATCCTGCGCCGGCGTGACCCTCGTCCGCATACACCTCGTGCCCCGGGGGCGGGTACAGCACCTCGTTTCGCACCACGCCTAAGCCCGAGGCGCCGGAATTCGCCTCTTGTGGTAGTCCGGTAGGAGCATCGGGGCGCACCCACGCAGACATCGTGAAGCTGTCCGTGATCTTTCGGTTATTGTCGGTATCGTGACGAGGCCGAGGCTCAGCACGCGTATCCAACACCACATCGCCATCGAGCGACACGCTGACGATTCGGTCCTGCTCGACTGACTGTGCCTTCCGGAATACCACGAACACGGATTCCGCTGCATCTAGGTGGATCGGAAGGTGCGTCACGCCGCCCTTCTGATCGTACACGACTGGACTCTCCATCCTCCCCGATTCCGGCCACCATAGTTCTGGTCGCATCCCGGAAACGCGGAACGTACACACCGCATCTTCCTTCTGTGCTGCCTTGTTGGCGACGAAGTATACGTGCGTGTCTCCCAGCGATCGGTGGATGTAGCGCAGCGTTTGGCGTCCGGACAGCGTGTGATAGGCAAAGTCCGGTGGCACGCCCATGCGTTCGAGCACCTGCTCCGGTGCTAAGCCCCACACTACCTTGCCCTTCCCGTAGTGCCGCTCCTTGACCTTCTCTCCGTCGCAATCCCCCCAGATCTCGGCCGCAAGGCGTCGCACCTCGTCATCGCAGCGCGGATAGCCCGACAGACTGGGGGACTTCACCGGTGGCGCACCTACGATGGTAGCTCCCGCTCGCACTAGATCACCTATCTTGGCAAGCAGCCGCGGCGTCATGGTGCGCACTTCCGGCAGTACTAGCAGCCGATAGCTCATACCATCCGGAAGCACGAGGCGGCCATCACGCACCTGCATCCGCTCCAGCACCACCTCCGGCGTGCATCCGTCGAAGTTGTATGGTGGGCGCTCCGTGCCGTGCAGTCGAGGCACTACGAACCGCTGCGGGGAGCGCTCCGCTGCGAGATAGCAGACGTCGGCAACGAACAATCCCTGCTGTAGTAGATACTGACACCTTGCCAGGTAGCGGTGCCATGCCGCCGACTGCTCCCACCATGTCTGGGTCCGCTCGTAGTGCAAACCCCAGGGCCCCATGGACATGCCCGGCTGCACGTCCAGCCATGGCTGCAGTGCGTAGCGGTGAAATACGAAGCGATTGATGCCTTCGCAGAAAGCCCAATCGCCTAGCGCCTTGATGGAAGCTGGGTGGTGAAGCCACCTCTCCCCGTCGGTTGCCGTAAATGCCTCTGCCCCCAGAATGCGCTTGCCATACACGTGCGCCGCAGACGCCATCTGCGTGCAACTGTACGACGTGAAGTTGTTAGGCCACGACCAGAACTCTGCCATCGGCTCGTCGGCACGCCCTGCATAGGCCATGTCATCGCATGGATCGCCGTCGTACGCTTCGATGGATAGTCGCATGCCATGCTCGTTCGCCAGCTTCGCCATATGACCCGCGTAGTTCTCGACGATCAGCTCGGAGACCGTCTGCCTGATATCCCACAGAAAGCGTTCGGACACCTCCAAGTTGTCAACCACGATGCCCGCCATCACGGGTAGGTATGGCAGAAGATCGTAGCCTCGTAGGCGAAGAAACTCCTCGCGAAAACGCGGCGTCCAGTTCTGCGATCCCACCTCCCAACTATCAATGTGTGTGGAGACCAGTGTCTTGCCCGCTAGCTGGCCGACGTCGGCGATGAGCGTGCCCATCAGCGCCTCGAAGTGCGTTTCGACCGCGACCTTGCTCATCTTGTCACACTCCAAGCCCTGTGCGGCCGCGGGTGCAGGAAGGTTGATGGCTCCGGTGGGAGTGTGTCCCATGCGGAGGATGGTCCATTTGCCCTCGGGAACGTCCCACTCGAGGCTGCCGTCCGGCTGCATGTGCGATGTTAGGTCTACGACCATGTGCGGGTCGACCGTCTGGCTAGCAGGTAAGACGGGATAGGTGACTTGGGGGATGACTTCCTGCCCAACTAGCGCCGACTTACCCGCGATCCCTTCGATCCGGTACTCACCCGGTGTGGGGAAGGCAAGCACTGCGATGTCACGGTAGTAGCCCGCCACCCGCGGTGGCTCCGCCAAAGGATGTTGGAGCTTGCTAGGTCCCTGCGCGGTCGTCTCCGTCCATACCACCTTCTGCATGGCGAGGTCGGGGGTTATCCACGGCCCGCCACTACCGGTCCAACCCGCATCGTTATTCATGTTGACTTGCAACCCGAGCCGGTCGGCTTCCGCTACGACGTGGCGGAAGAGTTCACGCCACTCCGGACTGGCGAACGCAATAGGACCGCTAGGTGTGCCCTGATCCACTTCCATGATCAACACACCTCCGATACCTACTCTGCGCATGGCTTCCAGGTCAGCGGTTATCCCTTCGCGCGTGATGTTACCGTTGAGCCAGAACCAATACACCCACGGGCGCGCGCTGGCGGGTGGGCGGGCGAAGCCCGTCTCGAGGTCCTGCACATCCGTCGCCGGAACGGCCTGACAGGTGCCGGATAGGACTAACCAAGCGATAGCGATGAATGCACTCATTGGCCTTGCACCCCCTCTGTCACCTCTCGGCTTCTCCAAACCCGCCGCTCTCCCTGCCCAGCCGGCTGCACGACCGTCACGATCGCCTCATGCCTCGACTCACGCCCGACGCACAGCGCCCAGCGACCGCACACGGGGAACCTAAGGATTGCGCCGCGGCCACCCAGTGTTCTGGCCTCGACGTCCGATGCCTGGCAGGTTCGGCTGCAACAACGGCTAACACCCGCAGCCTTGGCGACTGCCGACAGCCCAATGTCGAGGCTCGAAGGCATGAAAGCCTACAACTCCCACTTCATGTCGCGCCGGCGAAGGTGGCGACCCAGAATGCAGCCCGCGACGGCGCGGCCCACGAATGAGGAGCGACGCGTCGTGCCCGGATGCTCAGCTGCGATGTCTCCCGCCCGAAGGCTCGACTCCTAGCGCAGGAGAAGTGTCTAGCAGACAGCTTCGCGTGGCCGCCGCCACTCACACACTGTCACTCCGAGGTGAAACCGAGGAGCACCTTGGTGCACCCGTGTTGGCATGCGCGACGTTCGCGGAATGATTGCTCGCGTGCCCTTTGCGAGGCTGGCCCTGTAGACAGCCCGTCACCACCGCCGGCGGTTCACCACGTCATGCTTTCGGCTAGGCTGCGGCGATCACCGGCAATGAGCGTTATACTATGGGCGGAGGTGATACGCAGATGTGCAAGCGCAACGCGCTTTTTCTTCTCGCCCTCGCGGGTTTGCTCTTTTCGTTCTCCGTTGGCGTGCTCGTCTCCCGCCCGGTGACGGCGCAGTCAGTGGTCGGCTACCCAGGAATGCCCCTGCGCCAGTCCGATCTGTGGTGCTACCGAATCACACCCGAGACGGGCGGCCAGTTCGTTACTGGTGAGGGCAAGACAGCATATGGGTACGCGTTTCGAGTCGACCCGGACGCCGCCGGACGTTTGCCGGTGGTGACCTTAGTTGCCTTCGGCTACGGCGGCAGCTTCACTCTTTGGGAGCGAAGAGGCGACGGGAGGTTCTGGTTCCTGGCTAGCGGTTCGCAGGATTACTCCCCGGGCTTCGTTCTGTATCCTGGCGACTACATGGTGACTCAGGGGGAGCATCATAACCAGCCCATCCTGCGTGTCGAGGTTGCGCTTACCGGCTACTGGGCGCGTCCGTAGCCTGTGTGCACGTATCCGACGGCCCTAGGCCGCGTGTGACTGAGTCCATAGCTGGGGCAGAAATCATACGAGCGTGTGTATCGCGCTTGGCCCGCCCCCACACTTGTCCCGATATGCTGACACCTACTCTTCACCCGACGGAACACCCGGTAGCGGGGAGTATGGACGCCGCACTTTCGCGCGAGTTAGCTACTAGTGGGGTGAGTCCGAGGAGGCGGGGATGGCAGGTCTGTTACATCCTCTCCGCCGTCCTAGGTCGTCCCCGGCCATCTGCTTGCCCGTAGCTACTAGGGACAGGATCGGAGTTTCCGTTTCACCTCCCTTAGGGGAGGTACGCGGGCTCGGGCTTAACGGCGGCCCACCCTGCCCTGCTTCCTGTCCCCCCCGACCTGCGGAAGGCCAGAGGCCGCTGAAAACGCATTCTCGTGTGGAATTCAGTGGGTTTCTGCGTGAGAGGTCCGCACCGCCTCGCCAACACCGCACATGCCCTGGGCGCAGGCCACAGAGACAGCCCGTGGCTACCTGCCCCGCAACTCCGCTTCTGAGAGAGGGAGCCACCCAGCCGAGCAGCCCGCGAATAGGCACGGACCCCGTTTCTGAGACGCTGGATTGTTAGTTACCGACACCCCGAGCGCGTGCGGAATCATCCCCTCCGGGTCTTGTGCAGGGCTGCGTACCAGTGAATGCCTTTGGATTCGAGAACCGCCGAGATTCGGCTCTCCGAAATGTTCTGGGGCGGCGAACGGGTCTCGAACCCGCGACCCCCTGAGCCACAGT
>BTVI01000033.1:0-36699 GCA_045862955.1 Fimbriimonadales bacterium | reverse complement strand
CGTGAAGAGCCCTGTCAGCGTGACCTACACGGTCAGTGACAACCTGCCTGGGCCGCTGAAGCGTTGCGAGGTGCTGATCGACGGCGTGGTGGTACACACCGATGCGCCGTGCGACCAGGGCACTCACACGGTGGGTCCGTTTGCTTTGGCCGACGGTCCTCACACGGTGCAGGTGCGCGCGGTAGACGACTGCGACAATGTCGGTACCAGCACGGTGGTCAACTTCAAGGTGGACAACACGCCGCCGACCGCCCGCGTCGATCTTCCGACCGAGGGTCAGTGCACCGGACGCCAGGTTAGCATCACCTTCACCGCTTCGGACAACCTCCCGGGGCCACTGAAGCGATGTGAGGTGCTGATAGATGGCGTGGTAGTTCACACTGCGGCACCGTGTCCGCAGGGCACTCAGACGGTGGGTCCGTTCACGCTGAGCGATGGGCCACACACGGTGCAGGTGCGCGTGACCGACGACTGCGACAACGTAGGTGTTAGCGCCATCGTCAACTTCAAGGTGGACGAGACGCCACCGACCGTCAGCATCACGGCGCCGTCCGGGGACTGCATCCCCTCGCCAGTCAGCGTCGACTTCACGGTGACGGATAACCTGCCTGGCAACCTGACGGTTCGGGTGTTCTTGAACGGCGTGTTGAGCGATACGTTCACGGACCTGCCGCAGGGTTCGCACACTGCCGGTCCGTACGTGCTGGCGCAAGGCTCCTACGTGATACGTGTCGAGGCAGCGGATGCATGTGGCAACGTTGGTGCGGATCAGGTCACCACTACCGTGGATACCACTCCGCCGAGCTGCACGCTGCTGACACCCGAGGGATGCCAGAACTCGAGCCCGGTTACTGCCACGTGGAGTGCTACCGACAACTGCAGTGGCTTCCGATGGGTGCTCATTCTCATCCCGGAGGGCGGTAGTCCGGTCGAGGTGGCAAGTGGCACGGACGCAGATCCATTCTCTGCCAGCATCCCGCTGGCGGATGGTCGCTACACGTTGCGCCTGGAGGTCACCGATGATGCCGGCAACGTCTGCGTGAGCAACAAGAGCTTCACCGTGGACACTACCAAGCCCGAGATCACGGTGATCACACCGCCCGTGCCGCCGCAAGGCCAGTGCACCGAGGTGAAGGGTCTCGAGATACCGATCCAGTTCTCGATCAGCGACCTGACGAATGTCACGTGGTACGTCACCGTTGATGGTAGTACGGCAGGTCTGACGCCGTCGTCCGGCACCGGCCCGAATGGCAGTGTGATATGGAACACCGAGGGCCTGGCGCTCGGTCCGCACACCATCTGCATCCGTGCAGTGGACGATTGCGGCAACGAGACCACGCTCTGTTACTGCGTGGACCTGCTGCCCCTCGAGTGTCCGCCGATCGAGGTTCCGAACCTAATCTGCGGCGATCTGGCCACGGACCCGGTGGACGGAGTGCTTCGGCGCATGTTCCGGCCCGAGGTGATCAACATCGACGGCATCACCATCTGGGACGTGCTGCGATGTAACGGGCAGCCTCTGAACGACATGATCCTGCAGGCGGTGCGAATTACGAAGCACTCACCGCTGTACAAGTGTGGTGCATTCGTCTTCGGGCCGGGATCGGGTCTGAACACCAACTTCGATAGCGGCTTGAAGAAGGCCACCAACGACGACTTGTACCGCAGCATCTGCAGCATCGCGTTCGGAACCTCGAACGGCCTGTGTCTGGGTGACCGAAGCGTGCTGTTCTCGCCGCCGTACACGACTTACAACCTGTCTGTGACGTTCGTCCGACGACTGCCCGATGGGCGCATCTCGCCGCCGGAGACGGTTGATCTGGAGGTCATCGTCAACGGTGAGAGGTGGCTCACCCGAGACCTGATCCGCTGCAACATCGAGTACTTCTCGACTGTCGCGGCAGGCAGGACGCAGATACCCAAGATTGCCCCCGACGTCGCGGCGGCGCTCTATGCGGCGCTGGACATTCCGAACGATCTGGACGCTCTCATCCAGTTCGAGACGGTGGTGGGGACGTCAGCCATCGACTTCGTGCAGCTTCTGTCGCAAGGCGATGTGCGCGGCAAGCGAGGGTATCTGGTGGATAGCGACGAGGAGCCCATCGGGTGCCTCCTCATCGAGATGGCGAACGCTCTACTCTTCCACCCGTAAAGCAAGCGGGGCCCGTCTCCGGCAGAGGCGGGCTCCGGGGTTCAGGGCCGTCGGCGCACGGCGGTCCGGCTTGGCAAGAGGAAACGGCGCGGACGGCTAGGCCGTCCGCGCCGTGACCTCGTCGGAAGCAACCCTACCCGCGAAGCCTACTGCGTCTCGTCCGTCTTCACTGGGCAGGTACCCGTGGGGCACTGCGATGGATCCCCGCAATCGCTCTTAACGGCCTTGTCGCCCGAGTCCGCCGCCGCAGCGGCAGCAGGTCCAATGGGCATGCAGGACGAAGAGCAATCGGCCTTGACAGGGCACACAGCGCCCTTGCTCGCGTTGACGGTGGGTTCTGGACGCGATATCGCGGCGTACAAGGTAATTCCCGCAGCGGCCAACAGCATGGCCGCCATCGTAAGTGAACCGGCTGAAGCTTTGCGCATAGCTACGAAACCCCCCTTTATCGGTCCATAATACCCGTGCATGGAGGCTAAGACGATCTGCCGGGTTATCAGGATTGCTTTCTGGATCACGGTTTTCGCTGCGCTCGCGGCCTCCGCTCAGGCGCAGCTCCGGCCCGTGAGGGTGCTCCTCAAGTCTTGGGAAGGCGTCCAGAAACTCCAAGTATCGGCCGAGGCGGGCCTCGTGCTCATGGGCTCCGACGGCAGTCGTATCAGCCAGGCAAAGCCCGGGGTGTCTGTCACCCTCACGGCTAGCGCCGCCGGCCTCGTCCTGCCGAACGCCGTGCCGATGGCCGAGGTGGTTATCGCCCCGCTCTCGGGAGCCGTGTCCCTGGTGTCCGAGAAGAAGAAAGCCTCCTATCGCGGCTGGCTGCGGGTTGCCGCCCTCGAAGGCAAGCTGCGTCTGACCAACGAGGTGGCGCTCGAGTCCTACCTGATGTCGGTAGTGCCCGCCGAGATGCCCAGTGGCTTCCCTCAGCAGGCACTGCGCGCGCAGGCGGTGGCAGCTCGCACCTTCATGCTCAAGCGCATGTTGGCCAACGCCGACAAGGAGTTCGACCTGACGGACGGAGAGGGTGCTCAGACCTACGCTGGCACTGCCACGGAGAAGCCGGCCACCACAGAAGCCGTTATGGCGACTGCAGGTCTCGTACTCACTTTCGCCGGCGACTATTGCGACACGGTCTACAGCGCGGATTGTGGAGGGCACACGGCTGCATCGGACGAGATGGGCTTCGGGCGTCCTGCGGCTTATCTCTGTGGCATACCCGACGACCCCTACTGCGCCACGAGCCCCCACCGCGATTGGCGTGTCGAACGCACTGCCGAGCAGTGGGCGCGGTTGGCCAAGCAGCTGGGCAAGGACGTGGGCCAGGTGAAGTCTGTCGAGGTCACGAAGGTCGGGCCGAGCGGCCGCGCCCAGTCCGTGACTATCGAGGGAGCGAATGGCGTGTTGGAGACCACGGGTGCCGCTATTCGTAGGTTGTTGGGCAACGACGTGTGCAAGAGCACCCTCTTCAACATCGTCCCGATGCCGAAAGGCTGGGCGCTGGTCGGGAACGGCTGGGGCCACGGTGTAGGGCTGTGCCAGTACGGTGCCGCCGGGCGCGCGATTGCCGGGCAGAGCTACGAGGAGATTCTGGCTGCCTACTACCCAGGAACCGAGCTGAAGAAAGTGTTGTCCGACGAGCGGCCTGCCCTCTCCGTGAAGCACTGAGGCCAAAGGTATACTGCCGAGACGAGCCCAGGTGGTGAAACGGTAGACACGGGGGACTTAAAATCCCTTGAGGCAACTCATGCGGGTTCGACTCCCGCCCTGGGCACCAACGGAAGGCGTGACGCACGGATGAGAGCCCCGTCCCACTCCAACGAGCCCGCGAGCGTGATCGCCCCTAGCAAGCCTAGGAGCCGGAAGCGTGTGATCGAAGGGGCGCACGGCACGGACGTCATCCCCGAGACCGCCCTCGAGCCCCTGGAGAAGAAAGAGCCAATGTCCAACGGTCGTTTCGAGTACGACGTGTGTGTGATCGGCGCAGGACCAGGCGGGTATGTCGCCGCCATTCGCGCTGCGCAGCACGGCCTGCATACCGCCTGCGTCGAGAAGTCCCACCTCGGCGGCACTTGCCTCAACTGGGGCTGCATCCCCAGCAAAGTGATGATTGCCGCGGTGGAACGCTTCGAGCAAGTGAAACACGCGGACAAGATGGGAATCGAGCTGCCGGGTCAACCCGCGTTCGACTTCGCGAAGATGATGGACCGCAAGGACAAGGTAGTGGATGCCCAACGGCGTGGCATCGCTGCGCTCTTCAAGAAGAACAAGGTGGATCACCTGCAAGGCCAGGCGGTGTTCCTCGACCCGAACACCGTCGAGCTGGTTGCGGAGGGCGAGAAGCGTAGGGTGACCGCGCGCAACTTCATCATCGCGACCGGATCGTCCGCTGTACGCATCCCGATTCCCGGGCTGACGGGCGACAACGTGTGGACCAGCGACGACGCCGTGACCGCCACCTCGGTGCCGAAGCGGATGCTAATTCTGGGAGGCGGGGCGGTCGGCTGCGAGTTCGCCTACGTGTTCAGCGGGGCGGGCGCCGAAGTTACGCTCGTCGAAATGATGCCCAACCTCGTCCCGATGATGGACGAAGACCTCGGCAAGGAACTCGCTAAGCTGTTCGGGCGCAGCAAGATCAAGGTGCACTTGAACAGCACGCTCGAGAGGTGCGAGCGGAACACCGACGGTTGGCACTGTTTCGTGACTACGCCGGACGGCGTCACCGAGGTCGTGGTTGACGTGGTGCTACTCGGCGTCGGGCGCAGGGCGAACACCGAGGGCCTGAACGTCGAAAAGGTGGGCGTGCACCTGCACAAGCGCGGCATCGAGGTGATCAACGAGCGGATGCAGACGCACGTGCCGCACATCTATGCCATCGGCGATGTAATCGGAAAGATTCAGCTAGCACACGTCGCCTCAGCCGAGGGGTTGGTAGCTGCCGCGAACTGTGCGGGCATTCCCGCGGAGATGAGCTACAAAGCCGTGCCGGACGTGGTCTACACGGCTCCGGAGCTCGCTGCGGTGGGCATGACGGAGAAGGCGGCTGCAGAGGCCGGTAGGCCACTCAAAATCGGACGGTTTGCGTTCCGTCCGCTCGGCAGGGCGATGGCAGCGCTGGAGCAGGAAGGCTTTGTCAAGGTGGTTGCGGACGCAGAGCACGGCGAAGTGTTGGGGGTGCACATGATCGGGCCACACGCCTCCTCGCTCATCCACGAGGCAGTCGCAGCAGTGCAGATGGAAGCAACGCTCGAAGAACTGGAGCGAACCATCCACGCGCACCCGAGCTTCGCAGAGGCGTTGGGTGAAGCCATTCACGATGCCCAAGGCCACGCCATCCACAAGGCATAGTCACACGAGGAAGGTGAAACGATGAAGTACGCGTTCTTGAGCGTGATGCTCGCCGCCTTGATGCTCGCCGGATGTGGGGAAAAAAAGGAAGGCTCGAGTGGCTCGGCGGGCAGGCCGAGCCCGGAGAACGGTCTGGCGATCGTCTTCGACAAGGGCGGCGTCGGAGATAAGTCGTTCAACGACAGCGCCGATCGCGGCAGGGCGCGGGCTGAGCAGGAGCTCGGGATGGTCACGAAGACGGTCTCCTCCCGAAGCGACATAGACTATAAGCCCAATCTGGAGGACCTGGCCCGCCTGGGCTTCAAGCTGATCATCGCAGTCGGCGGCGGCATGCAGAAGGCGGTGGAGGAAGTCGCGCCCAAGTACCCAGACGTGTACATCGGCATCATAGACGGGCACTCGAACGGCCTGCCGAACGTCATCGGGGTGCGGTTCAAGGAGGAGGAAGGCTCGTTTTTGGCGGGTGTGCTCGCGGGTAGCATGACCAAGTCGAACGTGCTGGGCTTCGTGGGTGGAATGAAAATCCCGCTCATCGAGAAGTTCGAGTGCGGATTTGCGGCAGGCGTGAAGGCAGTCAACCCTTCGGCCCGCGTAGTGGCGAAGTACACCGAAGACTGGGACAACATCGGCAAGGGCAAGGAAGCTGCTCTGGCCTGCCGTGCGGACGGCGCCGACATCATCTACCACGCCGCTGGAAAATGCGGCCTCGGCGTGTTCGACGCAGCGCAGGAAAAGGGTTTCTACGCAATCGGTGTGGACAGTGATCAGGACGGGCTGAAACCGGGCATCATCCTAACGAGCATGATAAAGGGCGTGGATGAGCAGGTGTTCCGTCTTGCGCAGATGCTGAAGAACGGCGAGCTGAAGGGCGGCGACATCGAGGCTGGACTTGCCGAAGGCGGCGTCGGCCTAAGCGAGATGAAGCACACGAAGGACAAAATCGGCCCCGCCGTGCTCGCTAAGGTGGATCAGTTCAAGCAGCGCATCATCTCCGGCGAGCTGAAAGTGCCGAAGACGCAAGCCGAGCTGGCTGCATTTCGGCCCTAGTTCCTGCCCGAGAAGCTGCCGCACGTCGTAGAGCCGGGCTGAGTGATCGACCCGACGGCGCGGTAGGTCAATGCAGCGGTTTTGTGGGCGAGCCTCTTGACATTCGCTCAATCATAATGTAGACTATCGTCTACTATCCGCCTCGCGGCGGATGAATACGAGAGGAGTTCGCTATGGCGTTCAATCTTAGCGCTGTGATGCTGTTCCATGACGATCCTGCAGCGCACGCGAAGTGGTACGAGGAGAAGCTAGGTTTTCCGAAGGGAGAGGCGTGGGGGGATGACCACGTCGGCGTGATGGCCGGGGAGATGTACTACGGCTTCAACAAGCCGCACGAGGGCCCTCGCCCGGGTCCCGGCTGGATTCAGCTCTATTTCCATTCGTCCAACTGCGACGAGGACTTTGCAACCATTCGCGACAGGGGTGCCGAGGTCGTTCAGGAACCGAAGACTGAGGACTGGGGCGGCCGGACCGCGTGCTTCAAGGATCCCGCCGGAAACAAGGTGTGGATCATGCAACATACGCAGTAGTTTCAGTCTCCGGGAGAGCAAACGGCTGGGTGGCCGCTCTCTGCGGCCACCCAGCCGAACCACTTCCACACCAGCCTGTCCACCCAACGAGGGTGGGTCACTGGCATCGTCATGCTGAGCTTGTTGTCATGACGGGCCTCCCGTCATGCTGAGCCTGTCGAAGCATGACCTCGGCTGCCGCAACGCTTGGCAGGCCCAGCGCCGTCAGGCTGATCTCGTCGGAGCTGGAGCCCCCACCCGTGGGTCTGGAGGCACCAGAAGGGAGCACACGGGTTGCAGCTAACTCCCATACACCGCCATGCTGAGCTGGTTGTCATGCCGGGCCTCCCGTCATGCTGAGCTTGTCGAAGCATGACCTCGGCTGCCGCAACGCTTGGCAGGCCCGGTGCCGTCAGGCTGAGATCGTCGGAGCTGGAGCCCCCACCCGGGGGTCTGGAGGCACCAGAAGGGAGCACACGGGTTGCGGCCAACGCCCATACACCGTCATGCTGAGCTGGTCGTCATGTCGGGCCTCCCGTCATGCTGAGCCTGTCGAAGCATGACCTCGAGCGGCGCGCGGTTTCGTCTGCAGGCGCAGAGCGTGCGGCCGGCGATCCCGTGCTTCGACAGGCTCAGCATGACGGTGTAGCATGCGCGACCCTCACCACTGCGAGGCGTAAGGGATTAGGGTGCCGTCAGGCTTCGACGGGCTCACCATGACGGGGTTGGGGTGTGCGTGGGGGAGGTGTGGCGATGTGCGGGAGGTTGCGGCGTTCGGTCGCATGCTTCGACAGGCTCAGCATGACGACCGAGACGATGGTTGGGTCTGCCGGAGCCATCGCGGTCGAGGCGGCCGCGCCGCCTGCCGGGTCCAGGACCGTCATGCTGAGTTGGTCGTCATGCCGGGCCCGGTGCCGTCAGGCTGAGATCGTCGGAGCTGGAGCCCCCACCTGGGGGTCTGGAGGCACCAGAAGGAAGCACACGGGCTGCGGCCAACGCCCATACACCGTCATGGTGAGCTGGTTGTCATGCCGGGCCTCCCGTCATGCTGAGCTTGTCGAAGCATGACCTCGGCTGCCGCAACGCTTGGCAGGCCCGGTGCCGTCAGGCTGAGATCGTCGGAGCTGGAGCCCCCACCTGGGGGTCTGGAGGCACCAGAAGGAAGCACACGGGCTGCGGCCAACGCCCATACACCGTCATGCTGAGCTTGTCGAAGCATGACCTCGAGCGACGCACGGTTTCGTCTGCAGGCGCAGAGCGTGCGGCCGGCGCCCCCGTGCTTCGACAGGCTCGGCATGACGGGGCTGGGCTGTGCGTGGGGGGCGTGGTGGCGATGTGCGGGAGGTTGCGGCGTGCGGTCGCATGCTTCGACAGGCTCAGCATGACGACCGAGACGGTGATTGGATATGCAGGAGCCATCGCGGTCGAGGCGGCCGTGCCGCCTGCCAGGCCCAGCGCCGTCATGCTTCGACAGGCTCAGCATGACGGTCCCGGACGGGTGTACGCTCTCACTAACCCATCCTCCCATGGTAGGAGAACCGCAATGTGGTATCACGGAGTCGCATGGACGAAGAGCACCCACCGACTATTCCGCAGCCAGAGTTTCATCTCCCCGAAGAATCGCCCCAGTCCGGCAACCCCGTCGGTTGGATCATTGTCGGGCTGGTCGTGCTGTTGCTCTTCGTGCTGAATACGGCCGCCTCGATTACGGGGGACCGTTTGCCTAGGGCGGTCGTAGATGCTGAGCGTGAGCTCGAACTCGCTGTGACGACCGGCCGAGCGGATGCCCAGCAGTTCGCGCCGACCGCGAAGAAGCGAGTGCAAGAGCTGCTGAAGACCAAGGGTGCCGGGCGGGACCACGCCCTGCGCGTGGCAGCGGTGCTGCAGTGGGAATACGGTTTCGGCGACCCTGCGGCGACCGTTCGAGGGCTCAGCCGGGATGCGAAGGATGAACGCGAACGCCGCCTGAACCGCATCTGGAAAGCCATCTATGGCGAGCGGCGCTTCCTCCCCGGTGACGTTGCCGAAGCCCCGGAGCTACTGCAGGAACTGGGCTATCCGACCGTGGCAAGCCTGACGGAAATCCACCTTCTCGAGAAGACGGGGCGCGATGAGGAGGCAGCGGCACAGCGAAGGGCCCTGGTCAAGTCGCCTTGGAGGCTGCTCCCGGCCGGCCTTTTGACGATCGGGCTTGCCGGTATGGCGGTCTTCGGCCTCGCTATCATGCTCCGCTATCTGGCGCAGGAGCCGACGCGCGAGCGTGATTATAGGGGTCCGTGGGGCTTCGGTGCAGGGGATTCGATGGCCACAGCGTTTCTCTTCTACCTATTTGCGGGAGTGGTGTTGTCGTTGCCCCTGGCGGCGTTGCCTCATGATGCTGCCGGTGGTGGGATTCTGGTCCTCAGCGTGGAAGCAGTCGCCGCGGTTGCCGGGTTGGTGGCTTCCCTGTGGTTTCTCAATCGGCTGGCCCGGAACGTCGGGTTCTTCATTCAGGACATCGGAATCCGGGGCAGGCTCGACCTGAGGAGTCTGCGCATCGGCGTGTTGGGTGCATGTGCATCACTCGGGGCACTAGCAATCGGGGCTCTCGTCACCTTGCTGCTATTCCCGAACTCGATGCAGGACACGAACCCTGTTGCAGAACTTGCGGCGAGCGGCGGCATCTGGGGCGCGATCTTGGCCTTGGTGCGTGGGGTAGTGATAGCGCCCGTCGCAGAGGAGGTCTTCTTCCGCGGCGTGCTGTTCATGGGATTGTGGCGGAGGCTAGGGTCGTTTTGGTGGGCTGCCGTGCTGTCTTCCCTCGCGTTTGCAGCGGTGCATCCTACGCTGCTCGGTGGTCTATTACCGCTGATGGGTGTGGGCATCGTGGCGTGCGTGATCCTGCGCGAGACCGGCAGCCTAATCCCCTGCGCTGTGATGCATGCAGTCTACAACGGTCTCCTGCTCGTCCTGGCTGCAGCGTACGGTATGGCGTAGGCTCTCTCCGGTCCTACCACCCTTTTGCTCTCTCATGTCCCTCACCCCTCGCAGAGGGTGGGTGATGGGCGTACGTCATGCTTGCAGAGGGTGGGCGATCGGGAGCCGTCACGCTGCCAGCGCGTGGCTCCGTGGTATCCGGGGTGCCTCGCAGCGGGTGGCTCGGCGGCGTCCGTCATGCTGACAGAGGGTGGGTGAATGGAATCCGTCATGCTGAGCCTGTCGAAGCATGACCTCGGTTGCCGCAACGCTTGGCAGGCCCAGTGCCGTCATGCTGATCTCGTCGGAGCTGGAGCCCCCGACCGAGGGGTCTGGAGGCACCAGAAGGAAGCACACGGGTTGCAGCTAACTCCCATACACGGTCATGCTGAGCTTGTCGAAGCATGACCTCGGCTGCCGCAACGCTTGGCAGGCCCAATGCCGTCATGCTGATCTCGTCGGAGCTGGAGCCCCCGACCGAGTGGTCTGGAGGCACCAGAAGGAAGCACACGGGTTGCAGCCAACGCCCATACACCGTCATGCTGAGCCTGTCGAAGCATGACCTCGAGCGACGCACGGTTTCGTCTGAAGGCGCAGAGCGTGCGGCCGGCGATCCCGTGCTTCGACAGGCTCAGCATGACGGGGCAGGGGTGTGCGTGGGGGGCGTGGTGGCGATGTGTGGGCGGTTGCGGCGTGCGGTCGCATGCTTCGACAAGCTCAGCATGACGACCGAGACGATGGTCGGGTCTGCAGGAGCCATCGCGGTCGAGGCGGCCGCGCCGCCTGCCGGGTCCAGGACCGTCATGCTTCGACAGGCTCAGCATGACGGGGCAGGGGTGTGCGTGGGGGAGGTGTGGCGATGAGCGGGAGGTTGCGGCGTGCGGTCGCATGCTTCGACAGGCTCAGCATGACGACCGAGACGATGGTTGGGTCTGCAGGAGCCATCGCGGTCGAGGCGGCCGCGCCGCCTGCCGGGCCCGGTGCCGTCATGGTGATCTCGTCGGAGCTGGAGCCCCCACCCGGGGGTCTGGAGGCACCAGAAGGAAGCACACGGGTTGCAGCTAACACCCATACACCGTCATGCTGAGCTTGTCGAAGCATGACCTCGGCTGCCGCAACGCTTGGCAGGCCCAATGCCGTCATGCTGAGCTTGTCGAAGCATGACCTCGAGCGACGCACGGTTTCGTCTGCAGGCGCAGAGCTTGCGGCCGGCGGTCCCGTGCTTCGACAGGCTCAGCATGACGGGGTTGGGGCGTGCGTGGGGGGCGTGGTGGCGATGTGCGGGAGGTTGCGGCGTGCGGTCGCATGCTTCGACAGGCTCAGCATGACGACCGAGACGATGGTTGGGTCTGCAGGAGCTAGCGTGGTCGAGGCGGCCGCGGAGCATCCCGGGTCCAGGACCGCCATGCTTCGACAGGCTCAGCATGACGGTTGTTGGGGGCTTGGTGCTGCAAGGATATCTACCTATCCCTCACCTCTGCGAGTGGTGAGGGATAGGTGAGTACGAGGTGGCGATGGGTCCCTACCACTGGGTGCTCTATCTGCCCGGGTCTTGCCTCCCAGTAGATCGGTGAGTACGAGGTGGTGATGGGTCCCTACCACTCCACCTCGCCCTGGAAATCTGCGGGAACCCAGGCAAGGTCCAGGATGGTGTTCGTCGGGTTCTTCGTGTTGAACACCGCGCGGATGGGCATCCCGATCTCCGGCTCCCCCTCCTTCAGGTAGGACATCAGTTTGGTGCACACTCCCTCGATCTCCACCGAGATGAGCGGGCACGGCGAAGAGAGGCGAAAGTAAAACCCGGGATACAGTACCGTCGAGTGCGTATATAGCACTCCGCGCGGCGGCACCTCCTGCCACACCGACCGCGTCCAGCAGTCCGGGCAGTAGGGTCGAGGTGGGAGCCAAAGACGGTTCTCGCTGCACTCTGCGGAAGGGCATCGTGTGGCCATCAACTTCCCCTCGCGCAGACCCTTGTAGAAAGGCGTGAGACCGCCATAGGTGTGGATGTGATCGTGGCCCCGAGGGTTGCGTACCACCATCGGGTCTTCGGTGAGAACTTCCAGTCCCTTCTTCAGCAGCTTTACGCTCGGCATGTTAGGCCTCCCTCTCCATAATCGCGCAGGTCACGTGGCTGCCAGTACCCGCATGGCTGATCGCACATCCAAGCTTCGGCAGCGGATCGAGTTGCAGGTTCCGCCACTTTTCCGGCTTCTTCTTTCCATAACGCGACCACATTTCTTCACGCTCGTGGAACTTCGCCCACTCTCCACGCATCTGCCAAAAGATCTCTACCATCTGGAAAATGCCGGTGGCACCCACTGCGTGCATCGTTCCGATAAGACCACCACTCAAGTTGGTAGGTAGTTTGCCTTCGAAGTATGCCTCGCCGCTCTCGATGAACTCGCGGCCGCGGCCGTAAGGGCGCAGTCCGATATCCTCGTACGTTTGAATGTCACTGATCGTGAACGCGTCGTGTGTCTCGAGGATGTCGAACTCCTCGACCGGATCGGTGATCCCCGCCATGTGATAGGCAAGGTATGCCGCCATCCGAGCGGCGAGGAAGCTAGTGAATCCCGGCCAGTCCTCCTTGCGGTCGGCGTACATCTCGGGTGTCTCGTTCGGTAGGAGCAGCACGGGCATGTCACGCCGGTCGGCCGTTCGCAGCGTGTGTGTTCCCCCAGCGATGGCTTTCAGTCGCACTGGCTTGTCCGTGATCTTGAATGCCGTCTCTTCGTCTGCCAGCACCAGTGTAGCAGCTCCCGTGCTCATCACGCAGCACTCCAAGAACGAGAGTGGGTCCGACACCATGTCGTTCTCGAGAATCTCCTCGATGGTGAGGTCCATCGGATTCTGGGAGAAGGGTGAGAACATTGCGTAACCGTGGTTCTTCTGCGCGATCTTCGCCAACGTCACCCTGGGTACGTCATAGGTGTGCAAGTAGCGCTGTGCCATGAGCGCATAGTAGGTGGTGTACATCCAGCTCAGCTCGGACTCGAAGTTCTTGCACGCAGCCGAGGCGATGTAGGAGTTGCCTACCTTCGTAGGCACCTCGTCCATCCGCTCCCAACCGACGACCGGGACGCAGCTGGCATACCCCGAGGCGACGGCCATGGCTGCTGCCAGCACGCTGCTGCCCCCCGTGGCACCGCCGGTCTTGACCTCGATGTTGCCGAGCGGGTCGAACCCCAACGCATCGTGGGCACGTGCCGCAGCCAGGAGCTGGTCACCGAAGTGGTCGGCGAACTGCGAGTACACCACGAAGTTGACCATGTCCCGCAGCTCTTGCGGTGACACCTTCAGATCGTTCTCCTCGAAGGCCATCTTGGTGGCCTCTACGATCAGTTCTTCCGTACACTTCTCTGGGTACCGCTTCCGAAAGTCTGTGAGACCGCCTGCCACGATGTACACCGGCCGCTCGAATCTCGGAATCCTCAAGTTATCCTTGCCGAAACGGATCATCGTCGATTCCTTTCTTCTGGGTCGGGCCGCATCACCCGCCAAAGCGCCTGCACCTCGGTTCACCCGAGGGGAGCGCAAGAAGCACTATTCTACTCCCGCATCCCTAGCCCTGCTGCTCTCGGCTTCGTCTAGAAGCGCCCTTCTTTGTATCGCTCCAGCAGCAGCTCCAGGCAGATGGCGCAGGACCAGTTGTACTCGGGCAGACCCATGTGCGGGTCGTACCCGTCGCTCGGATAGCACTCGTGCAAATACGGTGTGGTTCGGAATATCTGCAGCATTCGACGGGCCGTCCGCTCGGCCTCGGTTCGGTACCCGTGATCCCAGAGGATCTCGATCATCCAGTACACCACGTGCGGCCAGATGCGGCCCCGCCAATAGCTGTGGGGGTTATACTCGGGATGGTTGTAGGCGAGGCTGGGAAAGGGGTAGTCGCCGAAGAACTCGCGCGGGTTCAGCATATGCTCCTCGATGATTCGCCGCTTCTCGTCCTCCGGGAGCGGCGTCCCGGCCCAGAGCGGCAAGAAGGCGAACGGAGTGAGTGCCTTGGTGAACGGCTCGCCGGTATCTTCGTGCGTGTCCCAGAAAACGGCTTCGTCCGCGAAGTAGAACCGTTCTACCATCTTTGCGGAGTGCTCCTCTGCCCTGCGTCGCCATTCACTCGCTTCGTCCGCCCTGCCCAGAGCTTCGGCGATGTTGCCGAGGAATCGCATCTTGGCAACCAGAAAGGCACTGAGGTCTACGGACTCCACAGAATGCACGTCCACGTTCCCGGTTAGGTCGGTGGTGCCACAAGGCGCGAACCGCGCATCGTTGTCTGCCGACTGGGCGGCGTTCGACCACATCGGCAGGCCGTTCTTCGACAGCCGGCGCCCGAACCAATATTCAACGTTGCGCCGCAGCATCGGGTAGACCATTTCGAGGAAGCCGCGGTCGGGCGCAGTACGGTGCAGCATCCAGGTTGCCCAGGCCAGAAGCGGGCTCTGCCCTTCGCCGTGCCGCGTCGTGTCGGTCAAGGTCAGTGGACCGGCGCCGTACTCGGTCTGGTTCTCTAGCAGAGCGAGACAGGACTCCCTCGCAATGTCCGGAGCGAACTCGCGAAGCCCCAGCATGGCGACGGCGGTATCCCAGTACCACTGGCCCACGATCTGATAGCGAGCGGCCAGCGTGATGCGCTTGTTGCCCCAAAAGCCGCCGCGTCCGCGCGTTACGCTCCCCAGCAGCCCGACGATAGCATGTCTGCGAAGCCGCGCCATCGCGGGGTCGTCGGCCAGCGAGTCGGGCAGTTCCGAGACAGCCCGATAGAGGGTCTGCGTGCGCTCTCGCTCAGCTTCGAAATCCCAACGCGCAGCCTGTTGCTTGGCCTCGTGAAGGTTCCCGGCTGCCTCCTGCTCTCGAAAACCGAAGCTCACGCAGCGGTTCAGCACCACCGGTGCATCCGGCGAAAGGTCTCCTTCCCAGCCCTCTGTGTCGGCCAGCCAGAAGCTCTGCGCTCGGTCTCCCTTCTTCATCCCCTTGTATCCAGGGTAGTCCGGCGGGCCGTAGAAGAAGTACACCTCGTAGTCGAAAGCGCACTCCGTCACGCCTGCGGAACGCTCTACCACTGGCTGGGCGACGGGCTCGGTGGCCGGGGTGTACACGTGGGGTGGCCACGGGTGCCGGGGTAAGTGGGGAATGGGCCGTCCCGGTTCCCATGGGCTCTCGAACTCCACACGTGCTCGGCCCGAACCCCTCAGCTCGAGGCGACAGAGCAGTGCATCTTCGCTGACGAATGCCATCGTGGCGCGGACACCCACTGGACCGAAGTCGCATTCTTCCACAACGGCCCACGGGTAATAGAAGCGCTGGGGGAAGCCCGCTGCGTGCTCAACGCCCTCGTGAGAGACGCGCCAGCGCAGCACACCCGCTCCCAGAACGTGCAGCCGGTTGCCGATGATGGCGCCGACCGACTGCAGGCCCGAAAGCTCACGGAACGGCCAGAACACGCCGAAGCGCGAATGGCGCCCGATCCAATTGGCGCCGATGTTGGTGTAGGGAATGAGGTCGAGGTCTAGGTCATGCACGCCTCGCGATTCGCGGCAAGCGACCGGGGTCCTGCTCTTGACGGGACCACCGTTCGGTGTACAATGAAGGCGTTCTGCTAGGGGAGCCAACGGCTCCGGCGGCGATGCGATGCGCATCCCGATGGGTCCGTGGCTGAGATGCCGTTCGACGGCAAACCCTTCGAACCTGAGACGGATAATACCGGCGGAGGAAAGCAGATGGTTCTTCGAAAGTACCAAACCTCTTCCCTCGACCGCCCTGTCCGTCCCTGAACCTACGTAAGGGGGCGAATAGTGCGCAAGCGAGCGTTCACGCTAATCGAGCTACTTGTCGTCATCGCGATCATCGCGATCCTCGCGGCGATCTTGTTTCCGGTGTTTTCCCGTGCCAGGGAGACTGCCAAAGACAAGCAGTGCCTATCCAACTGCAGGCAGATCGGCTTGGCGCTGCGCATGTACATCGACGATCACGCCGGGGTTTGGCCGATCTTCTACGCATACGACCCCGACCCTCCTGGCTGGCAACCAGGACACAAGGGGATCGAAGTACTGATCTACCCGTACACGAAGAGTAAGCACGTCTTCCTGTGCCCCATGGACCGAGGCACCCCGATCATGCAAACGGAAGTGCCAGGCGCCAAAAACTACATGGAGGCTTACGGTACAAGCTATCAGTTCACCAGCTGCTCATTCACTATCATCGCGGGGGAGTCGTTCATCAACCAATACGTATACGACTTCACTCGCATCGTAAAGGACTCTGCGTTCGTCGAGCCGGCACGCACGCGAGTAATACGGGACGTGGAGTTCCCCTGGTTCGACGAACCACCCTACAGCTTTCCACCAGAGTACTTCGCCGTTTGGCACCGACTCGGAGGAAGCTGTGTGTTCGCAGACGGTCATGCAGAGTTCGTCACCAATCCCGCCAAGTTCGCATCGTTTCTCGTTTCTCCCGGCGGTTGGGTGACCTCGGAGCACTGGTTCGATTGTTACTAGGAGGAAGGAACGATGAGTCGATATCGCTGGACCGGACGTGATGTAGCAGTTCTGCTTGCAGTTGCCATCCCGTTCGGCTTGGTTTACATCGCGTGGGACCATCTGTACAACTGGCTACTAGAAATCGGCTGGAACCTGGCACCTACGAGTCTTATCAACGGAATGTGGATGATGGGTGGATTCCTCGCTGCCGCCCTCATCCGCAAGCCAGGAGCCTGTCTCCTCGGAGAAGCGCTGTCTGCCTTGGTTGAAGTAGGCACAATCCATCTCGTGGGTGCACAGTATCCAATCAACGTGAGTGGAGAGGTGTATACGCGCATCGAGATGTCGGGACGAACCATGGAGGTGTTCAATGTGGTGTTCTTCGTCGGCATCTTGCAGGGCGTGGGTGGGGAGCTCGCACTCGGGCTATACCGTTACGACAACTGGAACTATGCGCCATTCCTTTGGGGCGGCGTTGGCGCCGCGGTAATGGAGTGGTTGACGGGAATCTACGTGACTCACTATTATGCTTTCGCTGGAACATCTCAGCTGTGGGGAACACTCGTTACCTCGGTCATAGCAATGATGTGGGCCGGGGCTCTTAGCTGTTGGATTGGACAAATGGTTTGGAGAGATCGTTTCACGCGTGCCGCTGTGCAGGTCTCTACCGAAAAGCCCGAAGGGGCTGAAATCCGATGAAGAGGCTCGGCGGGTTCACTCTTGTAGAGCTCTTGGTGGTAATCGCCATCATCGCGATCCTCGCGGCGATCTTGTTTCCGGTGTTTTCGAGTGCTAGGCGCCAAGCGCGTGTAAGTCAGTGTGTGTCCAACGCGAGGCAGGTGGGCATGGCGGTCCGCATGTACGTAGATGCGTACAACGGCACCTGGCCCATTTTCTTCGCCTACAACAGCCAACCGCCCGCGGGGCATCCCGACCACAAGGGGGTAGAAGTGCAGCTTTACCCCTATGTCAAAGACAAACGGGTGTTCGGGTGTGCCGAGGACAAAGGCGGACCCTACCAAGAGCTGGACGTGCCGGGTACGAGGAGCTACCTCGACGCCTACGGCACCAGCTTCCGCTACACCAAGTGCGTGTACACCACCATTGCGGGGTACAGCAGCTCCAACAACCGGCTGCGCGACTACACCTACATCTCGCGGGACTCGAGCTTTCAGTATCCGGCGAACACGCGGATCATGCGCGATGAGATGATGTCGTTCTTCTCACGGAAGCACGATCCCGGCTGTGCGAAGTACGGCTACGACTGTGACCCGCCCTGGGACTACTTCCGCGAGTGGCATGCGACTGGCGGGACCCTGATCTTTGCGGACGGGCACGCCAAGTTCGTAACATCGCCGGCCTCCTTCGACGCCACGTTCGTGGACGCCGCGGGGCACGAGAGTGGTGCACCGCATCCGACAGAGGGCAGCTGGTACTGGGCCTGCGACTGACATCCGTGCGCGGGGCGACCTAAGAGCAGTCGCCCCGCGCTACAATCGGTCCATGTCTAGCAACCATGGCGTTACGCTCTTCCACAACCTGAAGTATTTCGACGGCTCGGGCTTTCGTCGAGGCGAAATAGCGGTCGAGGCAGGGCGCATCCGTGCAGTCGGTGAGGGATTGCCGCGCTCTGGCGCCGTGCTCGAGGACCTCGATGGGGAATTCGTGTGCCCCGCGTTCAACGATTGCCACTGTCACGTCTCGATGCTGGCAGAGAGCTTCGGCTTCGTGGACGTGAGTGCCGTGCGATGCCCGACGATCCCTTCCGTGCTGGATGCCATGAAGGAGCATGCCCGCTGCCTACCGAGCGGGCGATGGGTGACAGGGCACGGTTACCTGGCATCAGCGGTCGTCGAGAACCGATATCCCACGCTGGCAGAGATGGACGCCGCCGTGCCTGATAGACCGGCAATCATCTGGCACGCTAGCCGCCATGGCATGATCGCTAACAGCCTAGCACTTCGTGCGGGAGGTATCGGCGCGGATTCGGAGGACCCACCAGGCGGGAAGATCGGCCGAGACCTGCAAGGTAGGCTGAACGGGCTGCTGTTCGAAGATGCAGTCGCGCTGGTACGTCGGGTGCAACCCAAGATGGGCAAGACGGAACTTGCAGACAATCTGGTGCTGGCAGCGCGGCACCTTAATCGGATGGGTATCACCGCGGCGACGGACGCGACTTCGTTTCGCTTCGGCTTGGAAGAGGAGCTGTGGGCGTACCGCGCGGCAGCCGAGCGTGGCATGTCTCTGCGGATTCGCCTGACACCGCTGTATGACTTCCTTGCGGCACGCGGCGAGGTGCCGACTCGGGATGAGTGGGATCCGCTTCGCGGCCATCCTACCGTGGCAATCGGCGGAGTGAAACTGTTTGCCGATGGAGCCATCGGCACGCGCACCGCGGCGATAACCGGCGAGTTCCTGTCGGGCGGTAGCGGGCTGTTGATCCACCCACAGGAGGAGCTAGAGCAAGCAGTATGGGACATCCACCGAGCTGGTAGGCAAGTAATAGTACATGCTATCGGGGATCGTGCCATCGCTTCATGCCTAACTGCTATCGAGAAGGCGCTGACCCGCCAACCTCGGGCCGATCACCGGCATCGCATCGAGCACTCCATGCTGCTGACACCCGATCTCATCCGTCGGTATGTGGGAGCGGGTGTGTGCGCGACGATGCAACCCGAGTTCTTGCTACGCTTTGCCGACGATTACCTGCAGGCGCTGGGAGAGCGCGCGAAGGGCGTCAAGCCGATGCGATCGCTGCTGAATGCGGGTGTGCCAATCGGCTTTAGCTCGGACCTGACCATCGTGCCGGGTGACCCTGCCGATGGAATGCTCGCGGCTGTACATAGGCGTTCGGCGAAGGGGACGCAACTAGACCTCTCAGAGGCACTATCGCCTGCAGAAGCGCTGCGATGCTACACGGAAGGCTCTGCGTACGTCGGCTTTCAAGAAGCCGAATTGGGCAACATCGCACCAGGGATGCTGGCAGACTTCGTGCTGTACGATTCGGACCCATTGAGCAACCTTAGCAACGGTAGCACGCCGAAGCCGATGGGCGCGATGTTCGCTGGTACACGCCTGCGGTTCTGACGCACTACATCTCTCGTGCTAGGTACACGGTGCTCACGCCCCAGCTGACGATGGTGCCAGGGATAGGCTAAGAGCCCCGATGTCCTTACGGTTGGTTCCCCGTATCGTAGGGCCGAGATCGTTGCTAGGCTTTGGGGACCCCGTTCGCTGGTAGCGAAGCGCATGGCGTAGCAGCGGGGTTGAACTGACCGAAGCGATGGCTGTGCACAGGTTTTGTCCGGGTAGTGCTCGAGGCCGTGAGCCAGTCGTTTCACGGGAATGCAGTAGGATCTCTCACAACTCCCGCAATTCGCACATCTCAATAACCGAAGACATGCCGGTGAGCGGAGCGCCCCGATATGGATTTCTCCTCACAGGTTGCCCAACCGCTGCACCGGCTCCGCGTGAATCGGTGCAGCGGACGGGCGAGAACGGAGAGCGCTCACGACGAAGGATGGCGGCGTGGGCGGGTTATGTACCCAAGGGAGGAAGACCGTGAACCGAGTCCGATCCGCAGCCTTTGTATCACTGCTCCTGATGGCTGTGCCGTCCTTCGCGGACGGCCCGCTCTACACCGCAGAGTTCTTGCATCCTGCCGACGGAGCATGCGTTCGATGGTTCCAGGATGTAAGTTTTCGGGTGACTGGTCCTGCACCGCTACGTATCACCTTGCGCGATGAGGTCGGTCACTACATCTATGATGAGCGGTGGTACGGCTCGCTTCCTCCGTATATCAGCGTGGGATTCGACCCGAAGGCGCTGGGACTGGACGATGGTGAGCACACCCTGTTCCTGTGGGCGGGGGACGAGCAAGGCAACGAGGCGCGAGCCTCTCTGCTCCTGCGAGTGGACACGGTACCACCCACAGTTCGCCTCCTGCAGCCTACACAAGGACAGGTCGTTAGTGGGGACGTGTGGATCGAAGGCGAGGTCTTCGACAACTACATGGGTCCGGGTGAGTGGTGGCTGTACATAGACGGTGTGAGGGTGAAGAAGGGTTATGGCCCGAACGTCGAGTATGTGTGGAGCACTGTGGGGGTGGCTGCAGGTAGCACGCACCGCATTCGCATCGTGGCTTTCGACCAGTGTGGCAACGCGGCCCAGACACCCAACGTCGAGGCCACAATTGCAGCAACCATCCGAGGACAGGTAGAGCTCGGACAATACTATGGCTCACCGATGAACAAGGGTTTCAAAGTGGTCCTGAAGGACGGCGACACGGTGGTGGAGACGCTGACTACCACGCTCGACGCCCAGGGGCGCTACAGCGTGGTGAGCCACAACATCGGCACCTACAGCATCATGACCAAGCCGAGCCACTGGCTGCAAATCAACCACGGTCCCATCCGCCTAGACGGAACTACGGATCTGAACCCGAGGCATCCGATCAATGGAGACGCCAACGGCGACAATCAGATCGATCTGCGTGACATCAACCAGTTGATGTACGACTGGGACACGGTCCTGTGGCGATCCGATATGGATGGCACCGGCCTTGTCGACATCTACGACTTGAACCTCCTGTGCCTGAACTTCGGCCTCTTTGGCGATCGCTGAGGCCGTAGGGGAGCGGCCGCTCCCGTTCCTGCGGCGCGCGGGCTGCCTCGAGGAAGGAGCCCGCGCCTCGGCTTGTGCGTCCGGTCGGTATAATCCCGCTCACACATGCACGAAGCCACGGAGAAGTATGCGGCCCTAATTACCGAGCTGGACGGCGCGCCCGAAATCCGGTCCTTTCTGGACAGGGTCAGCGAGGCCGCCATCACGCTGACCGGGGCAGACAACGCCCTCGTGGCTGTGGTGGACTACTTTGCGGGCGTCCTCCGCATCGAAGGCGGGGCGGGAGCGGCCTGGGACGAAAGCAAACGCAGCGTCGAGATCGGCGTAGGAGACGACCGGGGGCTGGGCATCACTGCGTACGTGGCCGCTTCGCGCCAGCCCTACTACAGCGGCGACGTAGCCGCGGATGCCCACTACCGCAGTTTCGTGCCTTCCACCCGTAGTGAACTGGCGCTACCCATCGTGGACAACCATGACCGGCTCCGAGGCGTGCTCAACGTCGAAAGCGATAAGGGCAACGCCTTCAGCGACGAGCACATCGCACTGCTCAAGCCGTTGGCCGCCCTAGGCGAGCTGGCACTCCAACTGAGCGTCGAGCGGGGACGCCAGGAAGCGTTCATTAGCATGGGTCACGTTCTCGCCTCGGACCCAGACGAGGAGACCCTACTGCACGAAGTGCTCCGTATCGCCGCGGAGATGCTGGCTTTCGAGGCGTGCTCGATTTTCGTATGGAGCTCGGAGGCGCGCGCCTACGTGCTTCGGGCGACGCGCGGCGACCTCGAGGGCCTTGTCGGTACGGCGATGTATACCGACGGTGAAGGACTGACCGGCAAGGTCGCGGAGACTGGCACGGCCATCAGACTAGCCAACCCCACGGAGCATCCAGACTGGCGCGGGAAGTACCTCGAGATGCCTGCCGAGGAGATCAGCGCCTTTCTCGCCGTGCCCATCCCTGGAAGGGACCGGATGGTCGGCGTGATGCGCGTGCTACGCAGGCGGCGGGGCAGCCCCTGGATAGACAACAGCTTTACGGCGAACAACGAGCGTGTACTGGCGGCACTGGCCGCCCTGCTGGGCTCCGGCCTGGGAAGCATTCGAGCCGTGCGCCGCCTCGTGCAGTCGGAGCGGATGGCGGCTTGGGGCGAGATGTCCGCTCGCAGTGCGCACATGATCGGAAACCGAGCGTTCGCGATCCAAGGCGACCTGAACGAGCTCCGCTACGTGATCGAGCAGCCGAACCCGGACATGGGCACCGTCCGGGAGCTCGTAGATAGCCTCAGCGCCAACCTGGACCGACTGGAGGAGATCCTTGCCGAGTTCCGGGACTTCGTCAAAGCGACCCACCTCTCCCTCGAGACGACGGACATCAACGAGTTGGTCAAATCCACTCTGGACGAGATGTTCCCCAAGCGAACGGCAATCGAGCTGAAGGTGTCGTTGCAAAAGGACCTGCCGCCCATTCAGTGCGATGCAGGCAAGATGCGACGAGTGGTGGCGGAGATTATCGAGAACGCACTGCACTTTCAGGAGAGCGGCGCTTTCCGCGTAAGCACTGCACTGGCCGAGGAACAGGACTTTCGGTCGGCGCGAATGTCCACACCTAGTCGCCCATACGTGAAGCTGGTGTTCGAGGACGAGGGGCCAGGCGTTCCGGCGGACATGAAGCTGTCGATTTTCGATCCCTTCCGAACCTCGCGCGTGAAGGGAATGGGTCTGGGGCTCTCGATCGCGAAAGGTATTGTGGATGCTCACGGCGGACGCCTTTACGAGGACGGAGTACCCGGCGAAGGTGCCCGGTTCGTCGTACTGCTGCCGGTGGGCAAGACACCCGAGAGGAAGGCTAAGAATGTGTAGAGCACTGGTTATCGATGATGAGCCGGACGTGCGCAAAGCGGTTCGGCGCAGGCTGGAGCGTTCTGGGGTTAAGGTGTTCGACGCCAGCTCCGCCGCGCAGGGCATTCTGATGATCCGCGAAGCGGACCCGCCCTATGACGTCATCATCACCGACATGTCTATGGAGAAGCCGGACTCGGGGATTGACGTGCTGAACGCCGCCGTAGCGCGCGACCTGTTCGCCGAGGTGATCGTGCTCACCGCCTACGGCAACGTAACGAATGCCGTGGAATGCATGAGGCGCGGTGCCTTCGACTACGTGGAGAAGAACACCCCCGGGGTGGACGTGTACGAGCTGCTGGCCATCAAGGTGGAGCAGGCGATGGATCGGCGCAGGCAATCGCTGCGCACCGTTCGCAAATGGGAGGCCGTGGCCGAGTCGCTTAAAAAAGAGGGAGGAAACACCGAGCAGGCCTGACCGTGGCAGGCGGCCCGCTCGGTGCCGAAATCCTTCCGTACGTCCCTACGCCGCGGCGACCTCCAGGGGCTGGATGAGCCGGACCTTGTCCAGCATGATCTCGCCGCTGTCCGTGACCAGGCACGAACCGTAGAGTGGAATATAGATTACATCGAGGATCTCTGCTTCGGTTCGGATCTCTGCCCCGGTACGGTCGGAGGAGATGATCTCGCACCGGTAACCGATGAAGCTTTTCGCCTTGATAACCTGCATCTCGAGCCCACCTTCAACGCCAGTGATTACGGTCCCATCGAACCGCCGAGATGCTCTTGCCACGCAGCGGGCTCTTTCGGGCTATGCCGTTTTTCCAGGTTGGGGCCGGTAGGAATCGGGGGATCTGAGACCGTCCCAGGCAAGGGTGCGCGAGCCTGCTCGTCCTTTGGTAGTGCACGACGCCCGGCTTCCCGGCCTTGGCGGAACTCTGCTGCGCGATGATCCGTGTGGCCGCTATGCCTCACCACTGCGAGCGGTGCGGGATATGAAGGAGGGTGGGGGATGTGGCTATCCCTCCACATCCGCGATGTGGAGGGTATAGCGGCGGGTATGGAAGTGCCGGCGCTTACGGCACGGGGGGGGTGATACCTGGGACCGTGTGGGCACGAGCCGGTATGCAGGGCTGCTATCCGCTATCCCTCCACATCCGCGATGTGGAGGGATGGCGCATGACGTCGGGCTCAGCGTGACGACAGGGTCGGCATCACGTTGCCGGTGCCTCACCCTCTTCGGGTGGTGGGGGATCTGAAAGCGGTGGGGGATATGAACAGGCCCCTTGTCACGTCATGCTGAGCTTGTCGAAGCATGACGAAGGCTTCAGCATGACGTCGGGTTGAGCATGACGCGACAGGCTCAGCCGCTATCCCTCCACATCCGCGATGTGGAGGGTATGGTATGCCTTTTCTCACGTCATGCTTCGACAGGCTCAGCATGACGAAGGCTTCAGCATGACGTCGGGTTGAGCATGACGCGACAGTCTCGGTATGGCTGGCTATCCCTCCACATCCGCGATGTGGAGGGTATGGCGGCGGGTATGGAAGTGCCGGCGCTTGCGGCACGGGGGGTGATACCTGGGACCGTGTGGGCACGAGCCGGTATGCACGGATGCCATCCCTCCGCATCGCGGCTGTGGAGGGATGGTAGGTTCCTATCGCTCCTGTACCCTCCACATCGCGGATGTGGAGGGATGGCGGATGGCGCATGACGACGGGCTCAGCCTGACGACAGGGTCAGCATCACGTCGCCGGTGACCCCCGCTCTCCGGGTGGTGGGGGATATGAAAGAGGTGCGGGATCTGAAAGCGGTGGGGGACATGAACAGGCCCCTTGCCACGTCATGCTGAGCCTGTCGAAGCATGACCCCGCAGGCCGCCCCATATCGCCTGTGCATGCTCCGCTAGCGGCTACCGGCCACATCCCTCACCACTGCGAGGGGAAGGGTCCGCTGCTATCCCTCCACATCCGCGATGTGGAGGGTATGGTATGCCTTTTCTCACGTCATGCTTCGACAGGCTCAGCATGACGAAGGCTTCAGGATGACGCCGGGTTGAGCATGACGCGACAGGCTCGGTATGGCTGGCTGCCATCCCTCCACATCCGCGATGTGGAGGGTATGGCGGCGGGTATGGTAGTGCGGACGCTTACGGCACGGGGGGGTGATACCTGGGACCGTGTGGGCACGAGCCGGTATGCAGGGCTGCTGCTGCTGCCATCCATCCACATCACGGATGTGGAGGGATGGTAGGTTCCTATCGTTACTCTACCCTCCCCATCACGGATGGGGAGGGATGGTAGGTTCCTGTCGCTACTCTACCCTCCCCATCGCGGATGTGGAGGGATGGTAGGTTCCTATCGCTACTCTACCCTCCACATCGCGGATGTGGAGGGATGGTAGGTTCCTGTCGCTCCTCTACCCTCCACATCGCGGATGTGGAGGGATGGTAGGTTCCTATCACTCCTGCACCCTCCACATCGCGGATGTGGAGGGATGGCGGGATGGTAGGTTCCTATCGCGCCTGTACCCTCCACATCACGGATGTGGAGGGATGGTAGGTTCCTATCGTTACTCTACCCTCCACATCGCGGATGTGGAGGGATGGCAGGCCCAGCGTGACGTGTGAGGCGGTTCGCCAGACCGAAAACGACGTCTCAACGGCGCGGAGGACCAGAGCACGACGATCGGGCGGCTAGTCTACGGTAAAGACTACCTTGCCGCACTCTGGTCAGCACAGTGCACGTCCCGCTGCGGGCGGCTAGTCTACGGTAAAGACCACCTTGCCGCACTCTGGTCAGCACAGTGCACGTCCCGCTGTGCGCGGCTAGTCTACGGTAAAGACTACCTTGCCGCACTGTCCAAGGGTAATCAGCTCCATCGCCTTATCGAACTCGGTGTAGTGGAGGTGGTGGGTGATCACCGAGCGGATGTCGAGCCGTCCCGAAGATAGCAGCTCCCCCATCTGATCCCACGTTTCCCATAAACGTCGGCCCACGATGCCTTGCAGTTCCAGGCCCTTGAAGATCACCTTGTCCATGTCCACGGTTAGGTTCATGGGGAAGATGCCGAGCATGCTGATGCGCCCACCCGCTCGCGTACATTCCACTGCCTGCTCGAACGCCTGCGGATGCCCCGACATCTCTAATGCCACATCCACGCCGACGCCATCGGTGGCATCATACACTCGCTTCGCCACGTCGTCTTTGGTAGGGTTGAGCAGCAGATCCGCCCCCACCGCCTCCGCCATCGCGAGCCGATAGTCGCTCACCTCGGTTACTATCACCTTTCCACTGCCACACGCCTTGGCAATCGCAACCGAGAATAGGCCGATCGGTCCCATGCCGAGAACGAGCACGGTGCGTCCTTCGATGGGCCCTGCCAGCGTGGTATGCACGGCGTTGCCCAGGGGGTCCTGCACTGTCGCCACCTCGGGTGGCACCGAGCGATCGGTAACCCGCGCGTTGGCCTCGGGTACTACTAGCCACGGCGCGAAGCAGCCATCTATGTCTACACCGATAATGCGTGTGTTAGCGCACACATGCCCTTGCCCCGCCAGACACTGCACGCACTTTCCGCACACGATGTGGGACTCGCCAGCAACGAAGTCACCCGCTCGGACCCGTTCCACACCCTCGCCCACCTCTTCGACGATGCCGCACCACTCGTGGCCGATGACACGCGGAGGGCGGATGCGTCCGGCGGCCCAAGGGTCCCATTTCCAGATGTGATAATCGGTCCCGCAGATGCTCGTTCGCTGCACGCGGACCTTGACTGTGCCGGGGGCTACGGTGGGTTCGGGGACCTCGATGAGATCGCAGCCGGGGGCGGGCTGCGTTTTGGCAATGGCTTTCACGCGGATCGGTTCTCCTTCCGCGACCCATTGTACTCCCCCTCGCCGCTCCCGGGTGGCAGCGACCCGAGAACAACTCACCGATGCTGTAATATGGGCTCTGTGGAACGACGAACGCAGCTTCTCCCCAACCACGACTTCCGTGAGGCGCTGAACGGGTGGAAGACGACGGGTCAAGGCGCAACGCTGATACGCTCCGGAGGGACGCAGCTCGTCTCGCTGGTGAGCAACGGCACCGAACCTGTGGCAGTCACGTCGGGCCCCGTGGATGTGGCGCCTGCCGCCGCATATCGAGTGGCAGTAGAGGCCGAGAGCCTGGACGGTAGCGCTGCCCTGCGCGTCGCCTGGATGGGTGAACGAGCACCAGAGATCGGTAGTCAGGTGATCCCTCTCGACAGTCGGCACTGCGTGGAGGAAGTAGTCGCGCCTCGGTGGGCCAAGCACGCGTTCGTCGGCGTCGGCACCTTAAGAGGGTCACTAACCATTCGCTCGGTGAGCTTCGAGCCGGTGGGGCCGCGACTCGCGATCTCGGAGTTCCACACGCTGCAGCCGGTGGTTCTGGTCGGACAGGTCGCAGAGCTTCGGTGCGTGGTGAGCAACACGGGCAGCGAGGCTCTGGCACATCCCGTTGCTGACCTGCGGTCGGGTCGGGAGCTGCTTGCTGCCGGAGTGGAGCCCGAGAAGACGCTGCCGAGCCTGCTGCCGGGAGAGAGCGTGGTTGCCGTGTGGGCTATCGCGCCGTACGAGCCGGGACTGTACGGTGCCGTGGTTCGCGTACGGAGTGGGAGAAGCAGGGCCGACTGCGGCACCGACGTGGTCGCAAGCGATCCGCCGGTCCGCGCGGAAGCCCGCCACCGAGGCGTTTGGATCCGCCGCTCGACGATCTCGGTGGCTACCCCCAGCTTCCGCATGGTTCTGCCAAGGTCCGAGTTGGGCTTCGGGGCAGGGCAGTTCGAGTTGGGTGACCCGCTGCGCTTCGCTGGATGGATTCGGTCTCTGGCGACGGCGCTAGGGGAGCCGGGCGAGCCGCCGCGCGCCCTCTACGGCAAGCGCTCTAGGGTGGAAGGCACGTCGCTCACGATGAGCAATCACGACCAGTGGGCCTCGTGGAGCATCTCGGTCACTCCCAAGCCGGACCGCTCGCGGTTGGCGCTTTGTTGTCGCTACGAAGTCAGCGAGGCTCATAGGCTGACCGGGTTGCAGGGCCCGAGCATCTGCCTGCCCGATGGCGCCGAGCCGACCGACTACGCCGAGTCGGAGACAGGCTGCGCCATGACGCTCAAGCTGAGCCGCATCCGTTACGGGCTTGCGGTCCACTGGCCCAAACATAGCGCCGCGGAAGGCCGAGTCGTGGCCTCACGGGGGAGGAACGGTCGTCTCTACGGCACTCTGCTGCTCGCCCGACCAGCGCTTCGGCCCGGCGTGGCCCTGACACTCGCGCAGGAGATATGGATGGGGCGCGCCTCGACCGCCGAGGAAGCCCTAGAACGCTGACTCGGCCGGACGCTATGGGCCGAGAAGACCGGTGGTGTCCTTCACCGTGGGCTGCTTTGCCGGCGTCTTCTCCTCGGTGGCCGACTTCGCGGGTACCTGGATTGGACCGGTGAAGGTGCTGACCGCGCCGTTCACATAGGTGAGGACGAGGCGGTAGTACGCGGCTTCTTTGGGCGGTTCCTTGCTGTAGGAGATGGGCAGCTTCTCGAACCGGTGTCGGAGCACTTCCTTCTTGCTCTTGTCCAGGAGCGCAACGTAAGCGCCGCTGAGAAACTCGCTTCGCCCGTCCCAAGCAATCGTAAGCTTGCCGTCGGCCGAAATCTCGACGTCCAAGGTCTCGGACATCCTAGGCACGATGTTGCGCAAGTAAGGATCGGAGAGCCAGCCGGCTGCGAGCGCCCGCCGGTTCGCCTCTTCCAGGTCGAACGGGCCGGGAACGATGTCCACGGTGTACGGCCCCCAACGGTTGTCCTGGATAATCGTGTTCGGCCCGACCGGCTCGAAGGCCTGACCGTAGGCGGCCACCAAGCAGACGAATAGCATGCCGGGCAACGTCATGCCTCGTATCATCTCGCACCTCCCGGACAGCGCGGTAACGCTCTATCCAATGTTGTTGGACGTTGGAAGGCGGTTCTTCGTTTCCGCAGGGTCGGAGACCCGCTGTGGCCAGTGCCGCCCAGGCCCGTAACCGGATGATCGAGAACCGAGACGGCATCGTCGGCATGTAAAGAAGGAATTTTAGGCATGTCTGGAGAATGATTTATTTCACAAACTCGGGGGGCTGTGCGGGAGCCACGACGACCTGCATGTGGGGGAGTCCCACCACAACATTCGGAGCAAAGAGGATGGATAACATTCATCGGGTGACCGCACTCGCAACCAACTTCGTGGTTGCCATGAGCATGTGTACCGCTGTCTCGGCTCAGGATCGCGGCAGCAACGACCGTTCTGTCCCGGACTGGGTCAACCGGCTCTCGATCTCCGGGCGCGCCTTCCTTCGCTATGGCTACGAACTGGCCTCGTCCAAGGACGACTTCAACGAGTTTGCGGTGGACCGCGTGTACTTGACATTCAAGTCCAAGGTATCGGATAAGAGCGTGGTGCAATACACGCTGGAGGGCGGCGAGATCCGTGATTCGGAGTATCGTCTGTCTGGCGGCAACCTCGAGAAGACCTCGACAACGATGGATGTCGAGACGAAGTACTTCTTCTACGAGGTGACGGATGCGCTGTATCGCTCCGGCTTCGTGCGCGTCGGGCAAGCACCGCAGCCCTGGGTGCCGTTCCAAGAAGACCTCTGGGGCTATCGCGTACAGGGGACCGTGTTTTCGGACCGTTCTGGCTACTTGAGCTCGACGGACCTGGGTCTCAGCTTCGGCGGGGCGATCCCGGATGGCTACGGCACTTGGCACGCGGCATTCGTGAACGGAGAGGGCTGGAAGAGCCCAGAGCGCGGCAAGCACAAGGACTTCCACCTGCGGGTAACCGCATTCCCCTTCGCCAAGAGCCGAGAGGAAGTCAAGAACCTCTTCGTGTCCGGGTTCGTCTCTACCGGCGCGTACGACGATGTGATTTCGGGGCCGCGAGATCGTCAACGCGCGATCGTGCAACTCGGCTATCGAAAGGCGGGCTCGGGCTACCTTGGAGCGGAGTACCTTTGGGCTTCGGATCCCGCAGACAAGATGAAGGCGCGGTACCCGAGCCTCGGCGCGCGTTCCGGTCAGGTTTCGGATGCACTGGGGTACTCGCTGTACGGGGTTGTGAATCTCGGCACCTTTGGCGGGGGGGCGGATGCGCGCAAGTGGGACATCCTTGCACGCTTCGACCATTTGGACCCCGATGACGAGATAGCAGACAATAACGTCGAGCGCTGGATTTTCGGTGTTGGTCACCGATTCAGCTCGAACGTGCTCGCACTGTTAGATTACGAGACCGTGGAGTATGCGAGCGGATCGGGCAAGCCCGACGAGCGACGCATATCGCTTCGTGCCGACATCAAGTTCTAAAGGAGATTGGTATGGACAAGAGCTCATCCGTTGCGACTCCCGAGAGTCGAGCAACCAACGGGACCCGATCTCGGGACGATACCGTCATGACTCGCCGCGAACTCAATCGCACACTCGTCAAGATGGGTGCCGGAGCCCTCGCTGTTGCACTAGGTGCAACCTCGCCGCTGAAGGCGGCTTCAAACCTAACAGCCGTTGCATCGCCTGTTCGTACGAAGAAACGCTACGGCATGGTGATAGACGTGCGGCGGTGCGTAGGCTGCCGCTCCTGTGTCGCGGCATGCAAGATGGAGAACAAGACGCCGCCGGGAGTAGACTACAACAAGGTCACTGAGACATATCTAGGAAAGATGCGCAACGACCGGCCGGTCTTCTTGACGCAGCCGTGTTTTCACTGCGAGAGGCCTGCCTGTCTACCCGTATGTCCCGTAAAACCGAAGGCAGCCACCTACAAGCGGGCGGAGGATGGCATTGTCGTAGTTGACTACGATCTCTGCATCGGATGCCAGGCGTGCGTCGAGGCGTGCCCATATGGGGCAAGGTCATTCGATGAGGGCAAGAACTACGTCGTTTTCGAATCGAGTGACGCGTTCGCCCGAGTACCGTCGCCCGAGTACGAGCAGTATCGGAGACGCAAGGAAGACGAGCCCCCAATCTACAAGGCTCGAAAGTGTACGTTCTGCTTGCACCTCCAGGACGAGAACGGTAACTACTCCAAGAAGGCAGGGCGTTGGCCCGCTTGTGCTAAGACCTGTACTGGTCATGCCATTCACTTCGGCGACTTCAACGACCCGGACAGTGATGTGTCGCGCCTGTTGAGGACAAAGCGGAAGCGGGTACGTCTCCACGAGTCGCTCGGCCTCGAGCCGAATGTCTACTACCTGCTGTAGCAGCAGGGGCAACCGCATATTGATAGGGGAGGAGACAGCGATGTACGTATACGATGAGAAGATTGGCCGAAGGATGTTCCTGAAAACCGCAACCGCTGCGGCCGCTCTGGGAGGAGTTGCTGGGCGCACTCAAGCGCCTACAGTGCCGGAGAAGCGATCGCTCTCGCGAAATGCGGAGGGACGGCGGCAGTGGGGTCGAGAGGCCGGTGAGTGGATTCCTTCATGCTGCAACATGTGCGGCGGGCAGTCCGGCATTCTGGTTCACGTCGTGGATGGAGTCGTCACCAAGATCGAGCCCAACCATTGGAACCCTAACAACTACTCGAACATCTCCACGGACTTTTTCGAGGGCTATACCGAGCAGTACGGGTGCGCTGAGGGTGGCTCGATATGTGCAAAGGGACACGCCGGAATCTTGCAGCTCTACGACCCCGATCGCGTGAAGGTACCGCTGAAGCGTGGCAATCCCGATAAGTTCCCAGGTGCCGATCCGAAGTGGCAAGAGATCAGTTGGGAGCAGGCACTGTCGGAGATTGCCTCCAAGATGAAACAGCTGCGCGAAGCCGGCGATGCACACAAGCTGCTATGGATCAGCGAGGACCACTCCTTCACTCATATCCAACAGGACTTCTGTAAGCTCTATGGCACGCCGAACTACGGAATGCACTCTAACCTGTGCGACGTTGCTCGTAAAGCATCGTTTAAGTCGGTGATGGGCCACGATAGGCCCCTCGCGGACTTCATCCAGTCCAAATACATTCTGCTGTTTGGTTGGAACCCTACCAGCGCGATCAAGTGGGTGTATCTGCCTCGTATCCTCACTCGAGGTATCGAGCGTGGTGCCCGGCTGGTAGTCGTGGACCCGTACCTGTCCGACACTGCTGCTAAGGCGCACGAGTGGGTGGCAATTCGCCCCGGCACCGACGGTGCTTTGGCCTTGGCTATGTGTCATGTCATCATCGCTGAGCGACTGTACGATGAGCAGTTCGTGACCACATGGACCGAAGGCTTCGATAAGTTCGCTGCATACGTACGCGACAAGTCGCCAGCCTGGGCTAGTGAAATCACGGGGATCCCCGCCGAGACGATCGAGCGTCTGGCGCGCGAGGTTGCAACCATCAAGCCGGCTTGTGTAGACGTATGGAGCGGCCCGGGACAGCACAGCAACGGAGTCCAGGGAGGCCGCGCGATCGCGGCGCTGGCAGCGCTCATCGGCGGCTATGATCGCCCCGGCACCATGATCATTCCCGACAAACAAGGGAACAAGCATGTAGAGGTGACACCCGATGAGACGGCCAAGAAGACTCTGTCTCAACCGAGGTTCGACGAGCTGAATCGCTTCCCTTTGGGACACAGCTCGGGGGTGTACTGCAAGCTGTTCGAAAACCTGGCAGAGGATAAGGGCCCTTACCAGCCCAAGATGCTGATGTGCATCTTCCAGAACCCCATGATGGCGGTACCGGGGAGTCAGGTGGTTGCCAAGGCCCTCGCGAAGCTGGAGACACTCGTCGTGGTTGATACTATGCTCAGTGAGACCGCACAGCTGGCAGACTACGTGTTGCCAGGAACGGTGTATCTCGAGCGATATGACCTGAACAGCCACTGGGTCACCTGGCCCGTTTTGGGCCTCCGTCAGCCCGTGGTCAAGCCCATGTTCGGACAGCTCGCCGAGTACGAAACTGTCGCCGCGTTGGGGCGTAGGCTTGGCCTGCGTGACGGCAACGGCAGAGACTTCTTCACGATCGGGCCGACGACAGGACAACCAATCGAAAACCTAACAGCATGGTATGAGGACTACCTGTCCAACGAGTTGCTCCAAGGGGCTCCGAAGATCACTCTGGCGCAGCTCAAGGAACTTCCCGGCGCCGTGTGGGTCTCGACGAAGGGAACCGCATATGAAAAGTATGCCGCTCCACTAACCGAAGCTCAGCTCGCCACCGCCTGGTTCGACGGTGACCGCAGCCGCGATGGGACAGCGATATACGATAAGCCCAAGGATAGCGGTGGGAAGCGGATCGGAACCGTCATAGGTGGTCGTGCGGTGAAAGGCTTCGGGACTCCGAGTGGCAAGGTCGAGTTCTTCTCGAAGACCCTCGATGGGAAGCTGGATGCTACCGGCAAGCGTGTGAACCCGCTGCCTGCCTACGAGCCCAGAGACTGGCAACCATCCGCGGAGTTCCCGTACTACCTGATCAACTGGAAGGAAGCGAGTCACACGCACTCGCGCACCCAGAACAACGAGTTGCTGCTCGGAATCAAGCCGACCAACCCGCTGATAGTGCATCCTACTACCGCGGCGAAACACGGGCTGAAGACCGGTGATAGTGTGATGGTAGTTTCCCCATACGGTAAGACAAAGGCTACGGTCCGTGTCTCTGAGCGCATTCACCCGGATGTAGTCGGGCTCCAACACGGATTCGGACATACCGCGCTAGGTAGAAATGCGAAGAGTCGTGGTACATCCGACTCCTACTTGCGACCGACAAAAGCGGACCCGCTGTCGGGACAAGCGCTTCACAAGGAAGCCTGTGTGAAGCTGGTTAAGATACCGTAGCACTTAAGAGAGATTAGGCTTCCGGTTGGTGTGGGAGGCCCCGTAAGCGCGGTGCCATCGGGGCTTCCCCCGCTGCCCTGTCGGCCGTGGCTCATAGCGGATGCCACTCAGTGCGACCACCTCGTACAGGCCCACCGGGAGTTGCCATGGGGCGAGATGGTGGGGGCAATGCAAACTGGTTGTGCCAGATCGTGCTGCTGTCGCCGTCCAGGGCGAACGCTGCCCGGCCCGGCATCGCGAACAGCTCCTCGCTGTCAGCATATAGCGCCTTCCAGCTGGTCCTCGGAAGCAGTGCTTCCTTGCCATCGAGGACGAGGAGCTCTGCGCAGTTCGCAAATGGGTGGGCGTCGCAGGCACTCGGCGACTCGAAGCACACATAGCAGCCCACTGCCGCATGGAAGCACAGGTCGGTGGGCAACCGTCCTACCTCGAACGCCTCCTCCCCCACCGTTGGGACACCCTCGAGCTGCAAAAGCTGATCTGCCTGACGCGATACACGCACTTCCGAGCGTTGATGGTCGAGAATCGGACGTTGCAGCCCACGTACTACCGGGTCGTCCACTGTCTCCCCGAGGTCCAGCACTACCACGTCGTTTTTCCCTTTGTGCAACCACGCTCCCGGCACATACATCGTCTGCTGCGGCCCGATACGCCAATACCTACCGAGGTTGTGTCCATTCACCCACACCAAGCCTTTGTTCCACGCGCGCATGTCGAGAAAGGTATCACCCACGTCATCTACCTGCAACGCTCCGCGATACACGAGGGGCCCACCACCGGGCCCTCTTGGACGAAGGTTGGACAACCAGTTGGCATCTAACCGCAAGCTGTATATCTCGAAGCCTTTGAGTGTTGTCTCCCCTTCGGCTGTCGTGACCGAAACGCTGTCAGTGATACCCTTACGGTCATGGAGATCCTGCCCATACGTCACACGACCCATGGCCTCCACCAGGATGTCCAGCGTGGAAGTCGCGACCCGCTCGGGGATGTCCAAAGAGTTTTGCGACAGCCTGCGATCCAAGGTCCCGAGACGTCTGCCATCCAGCATTACGATCGCATAATCGTGGGGTTCGCGTACTGTCAATCGGGCAGCTGGGCCGGGTGGCAGCTTCGTCCGGTATAGGATCAGACCGCTTGCTTGGTCGCATGCCTCCATCGTGAGTGGCGTTTCGGACTTGCGCGGCTTCGACAAGCTCGCGAGGAGCGGCGTTACGGGGGTCAGTCGGACCGACGGGGTACTAATCACGGGGATCGGGTCCGGAATAGGTGGTAGGGACTCGCCCGGCAGCAAGTACCTCGCCATCAGCTCCCTGATCGCGTGAAACTTCGGCGTCGGGTCGCCATTCTCGGTGATCGGTGCATCATAGTCATAGCTTCCGACAATCGGTCTGTAAGGCGGGCTGTTCGCACCTGCGGTGAAACCGAACGATGTACCTCCATGCACCATGTAGATGCTGAACGATGCTCGGTGCGCTAACATGTACTCCAGATCTCTAAGAATCCGCTCCGTGTCACCCCTCGCGTGTCTGCCACCCCAGTGGTCGAACCAGCCAGGGTAGTACTCGCCGCACAGGAGAGGTCCCTTGGGACGGACCTCTCGTAGTGCGCGGAAAGCACCCTCCGGGTCGCTGCCGAAGTTCACCATGCAGAAGATGTCGTCACGCGTGTCGTTCTTTAGCTGCGAAGGGCCGTCGCAGGTGACGAACGGCCCGGCAAAGCCCGCTTCTTTCAGGTAGTCGCGCAGCACACCGATGTACTCCCTATCGCTTTCGTAGCTGCCGTATTCGTTCTCGACCTGAACCATCAGAATCGGGCCGCCGCGCGACCACTCGAGGGGGGCAAGCTGTCTGCCCACTGCTAGCAGGTAGCGCTTGACGGCGGCGAGATAGACCGGGTCCCGGGTGCGGAGCTTGATGTCGGGGTTCTTCAGAAGCCAGTACGGGAACCCCCCTCCGTCCCACTCCGCGCACGAGTAGGGCCCGGGGCGCAGAATCACTTTCAGCCCTTCCTGCTGTGCCATGCGACAGAAGGCTGCCGCGTCGGCTTGCCCGCGGAAGTCGAACTTGCCGGGCTCGGGCTCGTGGACGTTCCAAAAAAGGTAGGCGCACACGGTGTTGCAGCCGATTGCACGAACCATGCGGAGTCGGTGCTGCCAATACTCGCGCGGAATGCGGCTGAAGTGGACCTCGCCCGCACGGATGACGAACGGCTGTCCGTCCAGAAGGAAGTCCGTGTCGTTCCAGCCGAAGGAGTGCGGAGTGAGGGTCAGGAGGGCCAGTAGAAGTCCTAGCATGGAGAGATTGTAGCCCAGGAAGCCGGCACGCGGTGGCCGCGCCTCGTCGCGCACCTGCGGCTCGGCGTGCGCGTCGGCGGGGTGCGCAAGGCTGCACCCTAGCGCTTGGGCGCTCGGCGCGTTCTGCGGGTCCGGTGGCCACAGCTCGGTGCCGCCGCCGGCGTGAGCGGTTCAGTCCCGAACGTACTCGCCCCTGGGGCCCCTAGGGGCGTTGCCGCGGGGTGTTTGATGCGAGGTAGAATCGGCGCGCTCTCGGGGCCTTGCGCTACGCGTCTGGGGGCGAGGCCGTTGGGCGTCTAACTCATCCTGGCACGGTGCCCCCAGGCTAGCGGGGATGCTATGCACGCCGCCGCGGACTATGGCGAGCGCGAGGCTGATGCGGGAGGTCCTCGTCGGCCCAGTCCACCTTGCCGGCGAGCGGCGCGATGTGGACCGCTGGATGGGCGCTAGGGCCTCTCCGGGCCTTTGTCAGCGGCCGTGACGAGAGCGAGATGGATGGCGGCGGTAGCTCAGTGGTAGAGCACCTGACTGTGGCTCAGGGGGTCGCGGGTTCGAGACCCGTTCGCCGCCCCAGAACATTTCGGAGAGCCGAATCTCGGCGGTTCTCGAATCCAAAGGCATTCACTGGTACGCAGCCCTGCACAAGACCCGGAGGGGATGATTCCGCA
>BTVI01000032.1:0-38688 GCA_045862955.1 Fimbriimonadales bacterium | reverse complement strand
AGAAAACGTCCAGGCATGGAAAACCTCGGTTGCCTCGACGTTCGGCTGCTCGGGTGGTCGCTGCACGATAGCGTGGCGCCAGAGGGCAGCCGAAACGTCTAGGCATGGAGTGCGCGGCGACGAGGTCATGCTTCGACAGGCTCAGCATGACGAAGCTGATCAGGACGGTATTGATTGCGACCGGTGGACGGCTTCCGATGACATCGTTCGGGCTCGACACCTGGCAACGCCAACACCGAACACCCCTAACTGTCTAGCCTTTCCCGCCGCACCGGCTACCCACCACACCCCTACCCGTCACACCCTACCCGCCACACCCTACCCGCCGCACCGGCTACCCACCACACCCTTCCCGCCGCACTCCTACTCGTCACACCCTTCCCGTCACACCTTACCCGTCACACCCTTCCCGCCACACTCCTACCCGTCACGCCCTTCCCGTCACACTCCTACTCGTCATGCTGAGCTTGTCGAAGCATGCAACCGCAAGCCGCAGGCGTTGCATCGGAGGCCGCCACCATGCCGACGGCGAGGGCGCACCGACGCGGGGGTTCCGTCTCTCGCCCCGGCGCGGTCCTTGGGTTCGCTTCGTGACCGCGGTGCTGCCAACCGGCGGACGCGGGCCGGGGCATGGAGAAAACGTCCAGGCATGGAAACCTCGGTTGCCTCGACGTTCGGCTGCTCGCGTGGTCGCTGCACGATAGCGTGGCGCCAGACGGCAGCCGAAACGTCTAGGCATGGAAAATGGTTGCGAGCGAGTGATCAGGACCGCAGAAGCTGGCGAAGGCGTTCGCGGACGGCACGTTTCGCCTCGCGCGCGGCGCCGTCGGAACATCCGAGAGCCCCCACGATCGCCGCGTTCGCGTCCGTTCCGTCTTCTCGAAGCAGTATCTCCGCGATGACGCGCTGCCGTTCCGTCAACGTACCTATTAGGGTCGCCAGCCGTGTCTTCACCGCTTCCGCCTCGATCTCCCCGATAACCGCTCGTTCCCAATCCTGGTCGGCAGCTGGTTCGCGGACTCGTCCGTCCCACGAAGGATCGTCCAGGCTCGTCACCTCGGCTCGGGCGTCTCGCACCGCAGCCTTGCGAGTCGCGCTCAGTGCCAAGTAGGAGGCTTGCTTGGTCACCAGTGCGCGAAAACTGGCGTAGGTGCCTTCCGGCGAGAAGCAGTCGCACTTCTGCGCCCCACGCCATACACGTTCGAAGGCTTCGGCCACGACATCCTCGATCTCGTCCCGAAGCTTGGGGAACTCGCGCCAAAGCGTGCGTGCCAGGTGAGCGCGCTCGGCGCGCACCAGCTCGTCCATGGCGCGGCGCGCGTCCTCACCGCCCGCACGGATTGCGGCGGCTAAAGACGCATATCTCGACTCGCCTATCTCGCCCATCACCTACTCCTCCGGTCTTCCTCCGGTGCAACGGCGCACGCCCCTATCGGGCTAGTCGCCGATGATGTCTCCGTCCTTCTTGGAGATCTCGACCTGTTGCCAAGAGGAGTAGTCCGTGTCGGGCTGAGCGAATGCCAAGCAGACGCCCGCCCAGAGGACAACCGTGGCAAGAATGAGACGCAAGGCTTTCATGGTGGCCTCCTTAGGACCTGTTGAAAAAGTCCACATCTGCAGCGACGCGGGATGCTCCGACCCGTGCCCCGGCGCGGTCCTCGGCTTCGCTTCGTCACCGCAGTGCTGCCAACCGGCGGACGCGGGCCGGGGCATAAAGACTTTGTCAGCAAGCTCCTTAGCCTGCATGATACTTCACCTGTAGCGCGATGTACTTTTCTCGCGCATGAGCGACCAACGTGTCGAAGCCTTCCAGTTCTGCCGCCTGCTTCAGTGCGGCGGCCGCTTCGTCGGCATTGCCGAGCACGTGCTGGATGCCCCAAAGTTCGAGCAACCACGGCAGATTCTGCGGCATCAGGGCCAGCGCTCGACGCGTAAGACCCGCTGCCTCCGAGAGCTTCTTTGGAGATCGCTCGCCGACTCCCTGCTGAGCATACAGCTCTGCCAAATTCCTATACGCCGGAGCGAGCACCGAAGCCGCCTGGTCGAGCGTCAACCCGGCTTTTGTGCGGGCTTGCTCATCGGCAATGAGCGGTTCGAATCGAGCGATCAGGTCCTTCAGAATGCACTCGCATTCGCGCCAAGCCTCGGCAGACGCCTCGTGAAGGTAGGCGACGGCGAGGTTCTGCTGCGCCGGTGCGTAGTCCTCAATGTCGAGGCAGCGTCGGTAGGCGTCTATTGCGTCCAGCACACGGTCCTCCCGAAAGGCACGATTCCCCTCCCGGTATTCGCGCAGGGCCTGCTCGCTTTTCGGGGCCGGGTAGACGCGCTTCCACTCGTAATCGGTCTGCGTCTCGAAGCGGCTCTGGAACTCGGCAGGCAGCGGCTGCTCTTCCACAGGTCGGCCTTCTCGAACCGCGAACTGAGCCGTATAGCTGTCTCGCTGCTTCTCTGCGCTCGCCACCTTGGGTTCATCCTGCTCGCACATTCGTGCTTCACTCCTTTAGACGGGTCGGCAAGGCGATTCGTCAGGCCCGTCCAGCGATTCCCCGTCGGAACCGCTAGGGAACGGTGTGCTAGTGCCGTCCAACACCGCTCGGATGGCTTGGGTGAGCGAGGCGCGGGAGAAGGGTTTCTCCACGAACGCCACCGCCCCGCCCGCCATTAGCTCTTCCTTGGCTTCGACATGGTAACCGCTGGCTACCACCACGGGGATTTCCGGATAGAGTTCGCGTAGGCGCATCAGCACCTCGTCTCCTGGCATTCCGGGCATCACCAGGTCCAGCAGCACCAGATGGATCTTTCCCTCCGCACGGCCCAGCACCGAAAACGCTTCGGCCCCCTCTGTTGCCTCGTACACCGTGTAGCCGCAGTTCTCCAAGAGGTCCCGCGTCAGGTCGCGCAGAGCCTGTTCGTCGTCTACCACGAGGATGCCCTCGTTGCCGGGAATGCACTCTCTCGGCGCAGCCCCCGTGGTCGCTGCGGCCTGCTCGGGCGTGCGAGGCAGGTAGACGAAGAAAGTCGTTCCCACATCCGGCGTGCTTTCCGCAGTGATCCAGCCCCCGTGATTGCGCAGGATGCCGTACGCAACGGACAGTCCGAGTCCCGTGCCCTGCCCCACCTCCTTCGTCGTGAAGAAGGGCTCGAAGGCGCGTTCCAGCACCTCCGGCGTCATACCGATGCCGGTGTCGGCGACCGTGATCCTCACGTATGTCCCCGGTTCGACCTCGCGGCCGCTCGGCAGCGACGCCTCGTCAATCACCGTCTCGTCACACTCGATGGTCAGCAGGCCCCCATCCGGCATGGCATCTCTGGCATTAACGCATAGGTTGAGCAGAACCTGTCCGAGCTGCACAGGATCGGCAGTCACGAAGAGCCGGCCCTCCGGCCTCCTCTGTTCGATTCGGATATTCGGGGGCAAGGACTGCCGCAGGATGTCGAGCGTTTCGCCTACCACCTGGCACACGTCCAGCACTTCGGGCCTCGGCGAGTCGCGGCGCGTGAACGCGAGGAGTTGGCGCGTGATGGCGGCGGCACGCTCGGCGGCGTTCTGAACCGCGATCAACCGCCTGCGGCATGGATGCTCGGGCCCCAGTTCGGCTAGGGTCAACTCCACGTTGCCCATTACCGCGGTCAGCAGGTTGTTGAAGTCGTGGGCCAGTCCCCCGGCGAGCGTGCCGACGGCTTCCATCTTCTGGGCCTGATGAAGCTGCTCCTCGAGAAGCTTTCGCTCTGTCTGGTCCAGCAGCATCAGGTCGTAGTACAAAATCTGGCCCTGCGCGTCCAGCACGGGCACCTGACGCACGAGCGCCCACTTCAGCTTGCCGGACTTCGAGAGGACCCGCACCTCCGCTTCCACGGTCCGACCCGAACCCTCTTCGCGTGCGCGCTGCAACGCATGCTGTGCGCCCGTGTCCGATGTATGGAATATGAGCTCGCATGCCTTCGTCGGGCCCATGGCACGGAGCTCTTCCAGGCTGTATTCGGTCAGAGCCTCGCACTGCGGACTGAGGTATAGGAACCGCTCATCGGGCGAAATCCGCACGAAAGCCGTTCCTTGTTGCTGAACGAGGTTGCGGTAGTGTTCTTCGTGCCGGAGCCGCTCCTCTTCCGCACGCCGCACCGCATCCACGTTGGTGAACAGCAGGGCAACACTTCGCTCCGGCATTGGCGAGACCCGCACGCTATACCACGACAGGCGGTCACCCACATGTCTCTCAATCAGAAGGCTACTCGAGACACCGTCCTCGTGTGCACTGCGGATCGCATGCTCCAGGGCCGACCCCTCATCGTCCGGTGAGAGATCGAGGAAGTGCCTTCCTAGCATCTCGGAGGAAGTGCAGCCGAGCAGTGCCTCTGCAGCGGAGTTGGCTAGAGCTACTCTCAGCTGGTCGTCTAGCAGGATGATCGCATCCGAGACCTGCTCCCACAGGGTCCTCGCCATCTCTTGGGCGCGCCTCAAAGCTTCCTCGGCCACCACACGGTCGGTCTGGTCCACCCCGACGAAAACATACGCCTCGCCTTGCGCTAGGTCGGGCATCGTTACCGAGGACCAGGAGATATGCTTTCGCTCGCCGGACTTGGCTACCAGAGCCACCCGGAAGTCTCGAACATCTCTCTTGGAACGCTCCCACTCGGAGAGCACGTAAGCGCGCTCCTTCGGGTCGGGATAGAGGCGGTCGAAGCAGTCCCTACGTCCGAGGATCTCCTCGCGAGAGTAGCCGGTGACGCGCTCGCACTCCTTGTTCCAAATAACGAAGGTGAGATCCTCGGTGAACCCGTCTACCAGAACGGGAAGCGAGTCCGCAAGTTGGCGGAATCGCTCCAGGAGTTCTTCCATCCGAACCTCCACTAGAGGGCGAGTAGCCGCGAGGCGGTTTCCATGTCCTTATCTCCCCTACCCGAGAGGTTGACCAAAACGGGGCCATCGAGTTGGCCGGCCCGGGAACGACAATAGGCAAATGCGTGGGCAGTCTCTAGAGCGGGCACGATGCCTTCTCGCTGCCCCAACCACCGGAAAGCATCTAGCGCTTCTTGGTCGGTGGCGCTGACGTACTGGGCTCGTGCCGTGTCTTTCAGGTAGGCGTGCTCCGGCCCGACACCGGGGTAATCCAACCCGGCGGAGACGGAGTGCGTGGGCACCACCTGCCCGTCCGCGTCTTGAAGCAAGTAACTCGCCGAGCCGTGCAGCACGCCGGGCGAGCCCGCGACCAACGTAGCGGCGTGTCTTCCCTTTTCGATCCCGTCTCCTGCAGCTTCCACTCCGACTAGGCGGACCGGATCATCCAGGAAGGCTGCGAACAGACCGATGGCATTGCTCCCTCCGCCCACGCATGCGACAGCCACCGACGGCAGCCGCCCAGTCTTCTCCAGCATCTGAGCACGCGCTTCCTCTCCGATTACGCGCTGGCTCTCTCGCACGATCTCGGGGTAGGGGTGGGGCCCCACGCAAGAGCCGATAATGTAGTGCGTCGTTCGCACGTTGGTCACCCAGTCACGCATGGCCTCGTTGGTGGCGTCCTTCAGCGTGCGGGTGCCGCTCGTCACCGGCACGACCTCCGCTCCCATCAGCCTCATGCGAAACACGTTGAGAGCCTGCCGACGCACGTCTTCCTCACCCATGTACACCACGCACTGCAAGCCGAAGAGGGCGCACGCGGTGGCTGTGGCGACGCCGTGCTGCCCAGCCCCCGTCTCCGCGATGATCCTTCGCTTGCCCATCCGGCGGGCCAAGATGGCCTGAGCGAGTGCGTTATTGATCTTGTGGGCACCGGTGTGGCAGAGGTCCTCCCGCTTGGCATACAGGTCGTAGCCCAGGTCCTCTGATGCGCGCTTCAGGTGCGTCAGCGGCGTCGGGCGACCCGCATACTCGGTCAAGTAGCTGCGCAGTTCTCGCTGAAACTCCTCGGTGGGCCAGAGCGAGTCGAATGCTTCCGCCAGCTCGTCCAGCGCCGGGACGAGCGTCTCCGGCACGAATCGGCCACCGTATGCGCCGAATCGCCCGCGTTCGTCGGGAAGATGGGTATTCGCCAAAGTGAAACGATTGTACTCGCCGGCAACCCGGCGGAACCGGAAGGCCCCATGTCCGTGTAACCATTGGGGCACGCACCGACATCTAAGGGTATGTGCCAGAATGCAGTTCGATCGCCATGGCCATTACTGGGCAGGTCACCGTAGACCGGGATCATAGCCTCATCGAACGGTGCCGCTCCGGCGACACCACGGCCTTCGATGAGCTGTTCCGCACGCACAAGGACAAGGTCTACTCGGTCTGTCTCGGCGTAATGGGCAATCCGGACGACGCCCTCGACGCGCTGCAAGATTGCTTCTCGCTGGTGTACCAGAACCTCCACCGCTTCGACGGGCGTTCGCAGTTCGCCACGTGGCTCTATCGGATTGCGGTGAACGCTTCGATCCAGTTGCTTCGCAGGGCGAAGGCGCGGCCGAAGACGGTGCCTCTAGGAGACAGCATGGCGGTCGAACCGCAGACCAGCCGCTCGGAGAACTACGACCCTGCAATCATGAAGGCGCTGGCGGCTTTGGCCCCTCGAGACAGGGCGCTCGTTACGCTTTACTACTGGCAGGACCTGGCGCTGCCGGAGATCGCCGAGATCGTGGGCTGCTCGCATGCTGCAGCCAAGACGAGGCTGTACCGTGCTCGCGAGAGGTTCAAGGAGCTGTACTGCGCACTCAACCCGGAGGCGGGACGATGAAGACGGACTGCCGCTTCAGCCCCCGCTTGCTGTGGGAATATGAGGAAGGTCTGCTGGACGAGCGCCGTCGTGCCGAAGTGGAGCGTCACCTGTCGGAGTGCGAGGCGTGCCGCACACGCGCAGCGAGCGACCGCGAGCTGTTCGCCAAGGTACGAAACCAGCGTCCCCTTGCTGCCCCGGAGACCGCCCGCCTGCCGAAGTGGGAGGCCAAGCCATCGCCTACGCCAATGCCGCGCTGGCGCTGGGCAGTGACTGTTGCGGGGCTCGCGGTGTTGGCCTTTGTCGCCTTTGGCGTGTTTTGGATTGCTGGAGAGCACGGCCCGGCCCCGCCAGGCACCGCACTGCAACAAGATGCCGCCATCGAGCCTCCGGGTACGACGGAGACCGCACCCGCGCCTGCATACCAAAGTGGCATCGCCGAGAAACGCGCTGCCGACACCAGAGCCCCGGTGCCGGGTGCGGTTCCTCCGCCCGAGCTGGAACGGGGGCGACAAAAGGCACAGCCCAGCCCGGAGCCGAGGGTGAGCCTGGGACGCGATGATGAGCTTCCCCAGCCGAAGTCCTCCCTGCGGGTACAGGCCGGCGAAGGCACGGAGACCAGGACTTCTCCTCCAGGCACTGCAGGCTCGCCGCCCAAAGAGGTGTACGGCGGCGCGAGCCTCGGGGGGCCTAGGGGTGGTGCCGGAGGTGGCTTCCGCGCCTCAGCCGACAAAGCCCAGTTTCAGGCTGTAGTCGCCGCGCTGACCGACGACGGCAAGGTAGTTGCCGTCGCGGAGATGGACGCCGCTAACCATGTCTCCATCCGCGAGCAGGACGGCACGAAGCTGTCCTTCGACCTGGGTAACGAACGCAAGTGGCCGGGGAGGCCCGAGTACCTGGACCGTCTGATTACCCTGAGCGAGACGGGTTCCTTGGGAGTCCTCGCCAACGCAATCTCGCACCAGGCTTCGGTGCCGCTCGAGGTGAAGGACGCCGCTCAGAGCCAAGTGCTCACCGTGCAGCTGTCCGAGGTCCAGCTGGGTCTCGCCCTCGCGAACATCGCCCTGGCCTGCGAGACGGAGTGGAAGGCGGAGAAGGACCGCGTGGTCATCTCGCCGCTATGGGCCGACGACGTCGCCATGGCCAAAGCGGGCAGGGGTACACAGGAGCAAGCCACCACTCAGCGAACCAGGTTGCTCACCCAGCAGTTGCGCGAAGGGAACCTGATGATGCAGCAGACCCGCTCCACGGACACCGAATGCCCTTGGTGCGGTCGCCCCCACCTCGGCCCTCTGTGGCGATACTGCCCCTTCTGCGGCCAGCCCCTGAAGGGAAAACCATAGCCTCCGCCGCAACTAAGGGAATCGGAAGGGCGTCCCCGTCGTCCGTGGTATGCGGGAACAGCATGTCGAGCGAATGGAAACACCCGATAGCGTGCTTGTCGAGCAGTCGCGCTCGGGCGACCGGTCAGCCTTCGAGCAGTTGTACCGGCGCTACGGCACCGGGGTCTTCGCATTCGTTCGCAGGATGGTCTCCCGGAAGGAAGACGCAGAGGACCTTACGGTGCAAGTGTTCGCCAAAGCGTGGAATGGACTGGATGCTCTAAGGGACAACGAGGCGTTCAAGACCTGGTTGTTCCGAATAGCCGTGCGTCAGGTGCAGGACTTCCGCAAGTCCTCGCGGCCGAGCGAACCCATCCCACCGCAACTTCCGGACCCCATGCCAGGACCGGAGTCTCAGGCGATCGAGCACGCCCGATCCGAGGCGCTCCACGACGCCGTTGCCGCACTCAGCGAAGAGCATCGGCAGGTGATCAGCCTCTACTACGGGCAGCAGATGTCGGTAGAGGAGATCGGGCGAGTGCTGCGGCTGCCGAAAGGCACCGTGGTCTCCCGCCTGGCTCGCGCACGCGAGGCGCTGCGACGCGCTATGGCGGGCACGGGTGAGCTCAGTTCGGAGGTGGCCGGCGATGCGGTGTGACAGGATGCGATCGCTGCTTCCGGAATACCAGCTCGGGGGGCTCCACGGGCGGCTTCGGCGTGCTGTGGAGCAGCATGTCGCCACCTGTGCCTCCTGCGCGCAGGAACTGAAGGCTCTGGATGCCGTTGACACCCATCTCTTCGCGAGCGTGCAAGAGGAGGCACCGCCCGACCTCTGGGCGCGCATCGAGCCGCACCTGGAAGCCCGCCGGCCGAAGCGCGCCTATCGCCTGCGTTACGCCTGGGCCCCCGTGGGTGCGGCTGTGCTTGCAGTCGCCCTTTGGTTGGCATGGCCGCGGGCCGCGTTGACCCCTCGGGAGGTGGCACAGGAGGACTTCGAGGTCGGCTACGAGCGGCAGCACGCTCTGCTGGGCTGGAACGACCCGCTCGCCGATAGGGTGCACCTGGGCCTGGTGGGGCTGGAGGCAAGCGATGGCGATGCGCCTTAGCCTCACTGTTGGCCTTCTCGCGCTCGTGGTCGTCGCTTCGGGGCAAAGCGCCGCCGAACGCTTGCGGCAGGCTGAGAAGGCCAAGAAGACGCTTTCGTACAGTGCGAAAGTGCAGACCACGAGCGCAGGACAGGGCGCTAGGAGCACCGTGCAGGCGACGGTGTATCAGAAGGGCCCGCTATCCCGAATCCTATACTTGCTGCCGGGTGGCAAGCAGCGGATCGTGCTGGACGACGGCAAGAACCTGTACGAGCTGGATGCCACGACGAAGACTGCCATCAAAGCCTCGCCCACCCAGGAGCCTAGCCGCATCGAGACGTTGCTGGCCAACTACGAGGTGACGATCACTGGCAGCGCCACGATTGCTGGGCGTGCGTGCGATGTGATCTACGTGCGTGGCAAGCGACCGGGTAGCCCGTCGCGCCGGCTGTGGGTGGATCGGGAGACCTCCCTGATCCTTCGGAGCGATTCGTTCGACGCTTCTGGTCGGCTGACGGCTCAGACGGTGTACTCCAGCGTTGACTACCGGGCTGCGCTTGCCCCGGACCTGTTCCGCGTGCCTCAGGGTTGGAAGGTGCGCGAAGTCGCTTCGGACGCGGCCCGGCACTACACCAGAGAGGAGATATCGCGCGAGGTGGGGTTCCGGGTGCCGGTGCCGAGCTACATGACACCCGGATTCGTCTTCGACGGGTACCACCTGTCTCGTTGCTCGGGCGGCGTTCCCTACTGCCTTGCGCGCTATGTGGACGGGCTCGGCTCCGTGTCCATCATCTCACGCCACGAGGTGTGTCCGCAGTGTGGACGGACCGCGGCGGGAGGGGCTGGTCAGGGCCGTGGCCAACAGCACCGGTACGGTCAGGGCAAGGGGCGCGGCCTATGTGGCTCTCCGATGCGCGCGTCGGCTACCACTGCGGTCGTTACGAAGAACGGCGTGACCAGCCTAGTGCTCGGCGACCTGCCTAAGTCAGAGCTGGATCGCATCGCCGCCGGCCTGAAGTAGTCCCCACCAGGGAATCGAATCCGCTCACCATCGTCCGTATGGGTGAACGCGCAAAACGCAAGCGCAAGAGGAGGCAACGAAATGAAACGGTATGTGGTGATCGGCCTGGCAGTGGTAGTGGCGGTTGGACTGGGGCTCGCAGCCGTGGGGCAGGGCCAAGGTAGCGGAAACGGAGGAGCTCAGCGAGGCTGGGTGTGCCCCTATGGATACACCACTCCGAACCCTAACGCGGGCGGTTGGTGGACCCGAGTGACACCCAGCACCCCGGAGCAGCAAGCGTTCCTGGACGAGGTCGTACGGCTGCACAACGAGATCCGCAGCGTGCAGTTCGAGCTCGCGGGAACGACCGACCCGGCGCAGCGAGAAGTGCTGCAGGCCAAGCTGGATGCTCTCCGAAGCGACCTGCACGAGCTGCAGCTCAACTCGCTCCAGGTGAAGCAGGAGCTGATGCAGACCATGCCGCGTGGTCGCAATCGCGGCGGGTTCGGCATGGGAGCAGGCCGCGGACAGGGCGGCTTCGGACCAGGCATGGGTTACGGCCGCGGGACGGGGATCTGCCCGTTCGGCCGAGCTCCGATCCGGTGATCGCACCTCGATGCGCGGCGTCTTGGGCTCGGCGCCCGGCACCCAGCCGGGCGCCTCGTCCTTTGTGCGTCCGCAACCTACCACGTCTGTCTCGAACCCGAGACCACTCACAGGATACGATCCCTTGCTAGATTCGCTCTCTCGTAGTGCGGCGACGGCTTCTCCTCGCGTATGCGGGGAGGAGGTGCGTCGGCTGCGCGTTCCATGTCACTCGAACAGCTTCCCCTCGCGTATGCGGGAAGGAGCCAAGCATGATATCTGCTAGCGGCAGGCCCATGAGCTTCCCCTCGCCTATGCGGGAAGGAGAGGTTTCGCTATGCTCACCATCGCATCGGGTACCTACTACGGCTCTGTCACCCCGAACGACTGTTGAATGCTCTGCCGGCAGCCATGTCGGATGCCGCGATCCACGGATCGGCTTCTCAGTCCTATCGTGCCCGGCCAGCCCTGAATGGTAGGTCCCGCTAGCTTTCAGCGACTGCCAACCCTGCTAGCTTTCCGCGAAGCACAACGAAGACCCTGCCGCCAGCTAGCCTGCATCGCCGGATCCATACCAAACCCGTCATGCTGAGCCTGTCGAAGCATGACACCGCAAGCCGCACGCTATCGCCTATGGATAGTATCACCGCAACTCCAGGCCTCATGCTTCCACAGGCTCAGCATGACGCCTCTCGTGGGTGCTGATCCGGGCAGCACGATGCTAGTACTATCTCCGCGCCGAGAAAGAACGCGAGAGAAGACACATACACCCAGAGCATTACTAACACCGGACCGACGGCGGCGCCGTATGCCGATTGCACGCCCGCCACCTCGACGTACCATAGCAGCAAGCGCTGACCCGTAGTCACCAAGATTGCACCGATCGCTGCACCGGGCCAGGCATTACGTATGGAAACCCGCTCCGGTGGCAGGGTGACATAGAGGAGGGCAAACATGATGGCGACAAGAAGCCAGGTGACGATCGGTTCGGCGAAACCGCGATGGAGCAACCATGATGGGACCCAATCGCTCAGCCACTCGCGCAGCAAGCGGACCGTGGCATCGAGGATCAGCCAGAAGAGAAGCAGGGAAGCCGCGCAGAATACGAGTGCAGCCGAGAGCAGCCTCGTCTTGGCAAGCTGTGCTGCGCCGGTGAGAGTGCGGCCCGCGCGCCATATGGTGTCTATCGAGAACTTGGCCTGGTAGAAGACGTTCGACGCGGCGAAGAGGGAGACTAACAGGCTCGCAGCGGTGGTCGCCACGCTCCCCTTGTGACTTCCTATTCCTGACAGCATGCGGTGTACGAGCTGACCTGCGTCCTCACCAAGACGTAGGTTGACTCCCTCCACTACTCGCGCTCGAGTCTCCTCGAAGCCGTACACGTACCCGACGGCAGCCAGCAGCACGACGAGCAGCGGTGCGAGAGCGAACAGCGTGTAGAAGGCGAGAGCGGCGGCGTGATGGGGGAGCGCGTCCGCGCGCCAGCGGCGGGCAACTTGCGAGAGGACTCGTGCGAAGCCCTTCATCCGTGTACTTCGCTACGCCGGCGTGGCTACCGATTCGCCCATTGCCGAAGGGATGGCGCCCTCATACGCCGCGCGCGCTGCAGCCAACGGCACCCGCACCCAAGGCTCCGACGCTCCAAGGACCGCTATCTCGCGCAGGCGCGCATCGTATGCACCTATGCAGCGCACCTCCAGCCGCAGCTCCTTCGCCAGTCGGTGCAGCGCATCCCTTCGCGCTTCCAGCCTGTCATCGTCCATAACACCCAGCAGCACGATCGGTGTCACTTCGCCGAACAGCAGCGCAGCCGGCGAACGACTCCAAGTGAAAGGATTGTGCTGCAGGTGCGCCCCCTCCAGCGCCCGACCGATCAGCGCGCGCACTTCCGGGTGGCCCCCGGCGACCTCCTTTAGCGGTCCCGTAGGATGCTGCGTCCCATCGGCTGCAACCAAAGCGTACGCGCCAACGTCTGCGCTGATGCAACATTCGGCAAGCGCCACGGCCAGGCCACCGTCCGAGCTGTCATGTGCGCTGTCCACGATCCGCTCGTGGGCCGCACGGAACAAGAACTCGTGCACCGCCCGCTCCGCGTCTAGGTCCACGTGCACGGGCAGTCCATCTTCTATCCCATGGCATACCGCAAGGTACTCGCTCGCGCCGATACCCGAGTGCCGGACGGCGCCCGCAGGCCGCCACAACACGAAGATCAGCCCACTCCCACCATGGAAACCCATGCCGACACGTGCCGAGGCGTCTTCCAGAACCCCTAACATACCGATGGTAGGCGTCGGCAGCACCTCTCCCGTCGGGCTCTCATTATAGAAGCTGACATTGCCACTGATGACCGGGGTACCTAACTGCTCCGCCGCTTCGGCTATGCCGCGAACTGCATTCTTGAACTGCCAATACACCGTTGGGTCGTTGGGATTGCCGAAGTTGAGGCAGTCCGTCACCGCACGGGGTCTCGCCCCGACGCAGGCCACGTTGCGCGCCGCCTCCGCAACCGCATGCCTACCACCCTCGTAGGGGTCCAGGAAGCAATAGCGTCCGTTGCCATCTACCGACAAAGCGATCCCTCTCTGCGTATCCCGGAGCGCTATGACCGCGGCATCTCCACGTCCAGGGATCAGCGCCGTCTGCGTTTGCACCTGATAGTCGTACTGCTCATACACCCAGCGCTTGGACGCGATGTTAGGACTCGCGAGCAGCGCCAGAAGAGCTTTGCCGTAATCGGCGGGCTCCGCAATGCTATGCGGGTCGAACTCCGCTGCCTTCTTGGCTACCTCGGGCATGCGCGCTTCCAGGTCGTAGGCCGGACACTCGTCGGTTAGCATCTTGGCAGGAATGTCCGCGACTACACACCCGTTATCCGTAACACGCACGCGTCCGCCCTCTGTTACCTGGCCAATCACCTCGGCGGCGAGCTCCCACTTGTGAAAGACCCTCCTCACTTCCTCCTCTCTACCACGCTGCACCACCGCTAGCATCCTCTCTTGACTCTCCGAGAGCATCACCTCATAGGGGGTCATATTGCGGTCGCGGAGTGGCACCTTGCGGATCTCGATCTCCATGCCCACGCCACCCTTCGCAGACATCTCGCACGTGGAGCACGTGAGGCCTGCAGCACCCATGTCCTGAATACCGACTATGGCACCGGTCTCCAGGGCCTCCAAGGTGGCCTCGATCAACAGCTTCTCGGCGAAGGGGTCGCCGATCTGCACGTTCGGGCGGCTGGCTTCCGAGTCCTCGCCGAGGGTGTCGCTGGCAAACGTCGCGCCGTGGATACCATCCTTTCCCGTGGAGCTGCCGACGTATAGTACGGGATTGCCGGGGCCTTCGGCACGCGCGGATGCGATACGGTCGAGGCGGACGACTCCGACTGCCATGGCATTTACTAATGGGTTACCGCTGTAGCGTGGGTGGAAGAACACCTCTCCTGCCACCGTGGGTACCCCCACGCAGTTCCCATATCCGCCGATTCCCGCTACCACATGTTCGAAGAGGTAGCGGTTCCTAGCGACCTCCTCCTCAGTCCCATCGCCATCGCGGATCGGCCCGAATCGAAGAGAGTCGAGACTCGCGATCGGCCTCGCTCCCATGGTGAAGATGTCTCGCAAGATGCCGCCGACACCGGTCGCCGCCCCGTTATACGGCTCCACCGCGCTCGGATGATTGTGGCTCTCCATCTTCATCGCGATGCCGAGCCCGTCCCCGATGTCCACGATACCGGCGTTCTCGAAGCCTTCACCTTCCAGCGCTTCGGCATAGCGCTTGAAAAGGCGAAGTACGTTTCTCGAGGACTTGTAGCCGCAGTGCTCGCTCCACATCACGGCGAGCATGCCGAGCTCCGTGTAAGTGGGCTCTCGGCCCAGCTTGTTCACGATCAGTTCGTACTCGCTGTCGGAGAGGCCCATGCCTCGGTACACGGCGGGAGTGATGGCGGGGTCGGGAGTGGAGCCCATGGCGCACTTCATACCCCGCAAGGCGATCCCTTTTCCAATCCGGCCCCAGTCACCGCGGCGAAATGAGCGGAACGTGTTGCAGGATGCTGCGGTAGAATCCAGCGATATGAGTGAGGCGGAGCGCCTGGTTTCGGCCATCCATGCTATGACCTCCGTGCTGTCCTCCAATCCGAGCGTGGGCAGCTCGCTCCGGAGCATTCTGAAGGTGTGCGTGGACCTGGTGGACGCGGAAGGCGGAACGATCTACATGCACGATCCCGTCTTGCGCACGCTCACCTTTGCCTACGTGATTCCGGCCGAGATGAACGAGCGCCTCCGCGGCCACAGCTTCCCCGACACCCAAGGCATAGCTGGAGCGACCTTCGTCGCGCGCAAGAGCCGGATAGACAACGAAGTCGAGAGCTCCGAGGAGCACGATTCGCGCTATGACCAAGTGACCGAGCGAACTACTCGCTGTCTGATCACGGTACCGCTGCTCGTCGCCGGGGCCGAGCCGGTGGGTGTGGTTCAAGTGCTGAACAAGCGCAGCGGCCCTTTCACCGAGTCGGACCTCTTGCTACTCGAGATCGTGGCTAGCGTGTCTGCAATGGTGATACGAAACTCTCAACTCGCCGACGAGGCAAAGAAAGCCACGGGGCTGCAGGCGATGGGCGACATCGCACACGACATCAAGAATAAGGTAGCTCCACTCACCATGGGCGCGATGACACTGATGATTGACGTGGAGTCGCTCAGCAACACACTGCAAACCCTGGGGGTTGAGCCGGACCTGGAACCACTGCACTCCCTGCGCGAGATCGCCTCCGTCATCGTAGACGGGGCGCAGCGCACACAGCGGTATGCTCAGCTGATAGCAGACCTGGCGAAAGGCAAGGACTTAGCCGTTTCCAAGCATAAGGGCGACATCAGCCTGGTTGCAACGCGCGAGTTCCTGAACCAGCAGCGCCGCGCACGACAGAGTAACATCGAACTGGTAGCAGAGGTGAACGGTCCGATCATCGTCCCGTTCGACGAGGTGATGCTAGAGCGTGCGATCTATAACCTAACACTAAACGCGCTGGACGCAACTCCCGAGGGCGGCCGAGTGACCCTGAACCTCTACGAGACGGACTCCGAGGTGATACTGAGTATCGCTGACACTGGATGCGGCATGACCAGAGACGTACTCGATCGGGTACTCGCTGGCACGGCGGAGAGTAGCAAGGTGGGTGGTACAGGCCTCGGCACGTCTATCGTCCGTAAGATCGCCGAGCTGCACTCGGGCCGCCTGGAAGCGGAGAGCGAAGTCGGCCAGGGAACCACCTTCCGTCTGATTCTCCCGAAGGACGGGAAGTAGCGACCCGCGCTCCCGCCCGTCATGCTGAGCTTGTCGAAGCATGACATCGGACGCCGCAATGGTCGCAAACAGCCCCAGCCCCGACCCACTCCGTCATGCTGAGCCTGTCGAAGCATGACACCACCAGCCGCACGCTATCGCCCGCTAGCATTGAGCGAAGCACAGCGAAGACCTTGACGCTGCATAGCCTGCATCTCCGAATCAGAGCTAATCCGTCATGCTGAGCCTGTCGAAGCATGACACCACCAGCCGCACGCTATCGCCCGCTAGCTTTCAGCGAAGGACAACGAAGAGTCTGCCGCTAGCTAGCCTGTATGGCCGGAGCATACCAAATCCGTCATGCTGAGCCCGTCGAAGCATGACCTCGTTAGCCGCATCCTATCGTCTTAGGGGATCCACCATGCGGTGCCCGATGTCATGCTTCGACAGGCTCAGCATGACGACGGGCTCAGCATGACGGGAGGGAGAATGGGAGCGTGATATGACAATGCCTTGCATGCACATGCAGCTGGTGTGTATGCACCCACAGCAGGGGGTGTGCATGCCAACGCCACACTGGGTGGCTGCCAGGTCCACAGCCACGCACCTAACGGTGAAACCAGGGGGCGATAGGATGCGGGGTACGATGTCATGCTTCGACAGGCTCAGCATGACGGCAGGCTCAGCATGACGACGGGCTCAGCATGACGGGAGGGAGATTAGGGGCGGGATATCACGGTGTCGTGTATGGCGCCACAGTGTGTATGCATGCACCCACAGCAGGGGGTGTGCATGCCAACGCCACAGTGGGTGGCTGCCAGGTCCACAGCCACGCACCTAACGGTGAAACTAGGGAACGGTAGGATGCGGCGTACGGGGTCATGCTTCGACAAGCTCAGCATGACGACGGGCTCAGCATGACGACGGGCTCAGCATGACGGAAGGGAGAGTAGGAGCGTGATATGACAATGCCTTGCATGCGCGCACAGCAGTGTGTATGCATGCATCCATATCCAGCTGGTGTGTATGCGCCCACAGCAGTGGGTGGCTGCGGGGACCACAGCCACCCACCTCGAGACCAGCGCAAGCGACCGGGCCTACGGATCGCCCATCGCACCGAAGTTCATCAGGATGATGTTGAGGTCGGTCAGCGCTACCACACCGTCCCCATCCAGATCACCCAACCCGGATGCTCCGAAGCAGGCAAGACCCATGTTCAGGTCCTGAATGTCCACGGCATTGTTGCCGTCGCAGTCACCGTTCTTCAGCACGAAGTCCGCGGACGTGCCAACGCCCACCGTCACCGATGGCAGTGTCTGTCTCAGCCAGTTGGCGTACTTTAGCGACAGGTCATAGGTGCCAGACATGCAGAACTGAACGTCGTACCGACCCGTGCCCTGCAGGACTGCATCGTACGTCTTCACGACATTCGTCGTTCCCGGAGTCCGGAACTCGATGGTAATCACCTTGCCACCCGGCGAGACCGCGAGGTGCTCGAGGGTTACGAAGCCCATGAGGCTCCCGACCGACACCGTGGCTTGGCTCTGCGCGGGGAGGTAGTCGCGCTTGGTTGCCGTCACGTACATGGTGCCGGGCGTCGTCGGCGAGGGGGTGAACGTAGCGACACCAGAGGGGTTCGTGGTAGCAGTTAGGAAAACCTCGGATGGCTTCCACAGACAAACGGTAGCTGCGTTTACCGGCGAGCCTCCTGCTGTTACGGTCACTTGGAAGGTGCTCGTCCCTGCCACGAGTTCGCTCGGATGGCTGACGGCCAGCGCCTGCGGGGTGTTCTTCCACAGCGGCGTCTCGGGATCACCGAAAAGGTTGAGCTCGTAGAGGCAGTAGCGATCGTGTGCGCTCGACTTAGCGGCACTCACGCCGAGGTCCTTGCCTTCACCGTGGGCCTGCCCGAGCGGATAGTAGTTATAGGTCGGGTTGAGCATGGCGCGCCAGAAGTACCGATCGAATGTTAGCGACAAGCCTTGGTCCCCGTAGCCGACCCAATACCACCCATAGTGGCTGTTTCCAATGTAGAACCCGCCGCCATTCGGGGCCAACACGAAGCGCTCTGCGAGAGAGTCGTTGGTGGGGAAGTTTGCAGAATAGCAGGAGAGCGAGTACATGATACCGCTGAACCGCGGGGCGTTCGTGCGATTGTACATGTCACTGCCGCTAATGTAGTCTGCACCCGCCTGAATGACGTCGTCGCTGCCATGGCCGGAGTGGTTGATCAGGTTGTAGCCGGTATTGATGGCGTTGAGCGCCGCCGTGCGGTTCAAGTTGCCCGAGCTTTCGTACAGCTTGGTGCAAGTGAAACGGGTGGGCACGCTTTCCGTCTGGATTCGGTTCTTTAGCGCGGCGCTGTCGGTGCTCGAATCCAGCCTGGAGGCAAGGAACAAGACCTTTAGCTGATAGTCTGTTGGAAGGGGAGCCTGCGATGCCTCTGCCTCGTACTGCAGCACCTTGTTCACGAAGCGCTGCGCCTCCGTGGTAGAGCCCACGGGAGCGCGGCCCACATAAACGTCGGCATACATGTCAATGCCATCACTCGGATACTCGCCGAAGAACGCGTCTCCGTCGTTGTTCCAGGTGCCGTTCAGGTCGGAGAAGTACAGGTCGCACGGCAGGTCGGCACCATTGCTGTCGGCCATCGCATAGGCCGCACGATAGGGCACCACGTTCACATCGCCGCCGAGCAACACGTACACCGTACCGCGGTTTTGCCAGTAGTCCTTGATGCAGTGCCGGATGCGATCCTGATTGTCGCCCGACTGCTCGCCGGAGTAGTTCGCGTAGATCCAGGTGAGTGTGAGTACCTCGGTCTTCACTCCCTTCTTGGTCTTCCAGTCCGCGAGCGGCTGGAACGTGGGAGCCAGGCCGGCGCTGGTGATGATCAGGTACTCGACGGTATCATCCGATGCAGCCGATACGTCGTCGCCCGTCATGCACGCTGCGGACCACGGGACGTCTGCGGGGTTGTCCACCATTTTCTGCACTGCATCGCGCATGAGCTCTTCGGCCCAACCCGAGCGCACGGTGACCAGTGCCTCCACCGGCTTCGGCACTGCAGATACCGATACGCGCACTTCGCGGTAGAGGGTCAGCCGGCCGCTCTGGGGCTCGTATTGCAGAGGGTATACGGCCACGTCGGCAATCGGGTAGCCCGACTTGCTTCCCGTGCCGATCAGCTCGCCGAACCCGCCCGGGTAGGCCGCACTCGACCGATACACGGGCCCCTCGACGAGGCGCGGTCTCTGAGGCGGGGCCGACAACGGAACCGGATCGGTGCCAGGAGCGATCCGATGGCTACCGGGGATGACGAACGGGTTGCTTGCCTCGACCCGCAAGTCCGAGGCCTCGTAGCCGATGGGAAGAGCGATTCGCACGTAGCGAACCGGCAGCACCGGCTCACCCTTTCGCACGCGGATTTCGAGGTCCCGCATGGTCACGGTCTCGTAATCCTGAAGCCGACCGAATTGGACTTCGTCGGGAGAGAACGAGAGGGTAACGGACCGCTCGGCGACGGGGCCCGAAACGCCCGCCTTGGTAAACTGCGCCGAGACGCCCAGCGAGAGCACAACCATCAGCGCGCCTGCCGACACCGTCATCCGGATGAGCTTTCGCACTTCGAACTCCTTCCTCACGGAGGGCGTTTGGCCCGCCTCGGGGTAGAGCAGGACCTATCTCGGCAGCCCTGCAATAGTGGGGCCAACCGCGCCATTCACGCTACTTTCCACCTCATCTAACCATCCGATATGCCCGGAAGTTCCCGCTCTAAAGCGGCATCAGACGCCACCAATCGGCTTGCCTAACCCTTTAGCGCGACTAAATGTTTGCCATGTCACTGTTGTTGCACGTTTGCGACAGAGAGCCGCCGCACAGGAAGCGTAGGGCATGGGCGAGAAACCAAGCGTATGCCCCTCCAAGCTCGGCTGGACTTTCTCGGCGCGGCCGGTACCGTTACCGGCTCCCGCCATCTCCTCACCTGTGGCAAGCATCGGGTGCTGGTGGACTGCGGTCTGTTTCAGGGACGCCGCGAGCTGAAAGCGCTCAACTGGAGTCCTTTTCCGGTGGAGCCCGCTTCGATCGAGGCGATCATCTTCACCCACGGCCACATAGACCACATCGGATATCTGCCGAGACTGGTCAAAGAGGGGTTTCACGGGCCCGTGTACTGCACACCGGCGACGGGCGCCGTCTGCGCCATCTCTCTTCCCGATAGCGCGCATCTTCAAGAGGAGGAGGCTCGCTTCGCGAACAAGCGCGGATATACCGACCACCGGCCCGCACTGCCGCTCTACACGCTGGAGGACGCCCTCGGCGCGATGAAGTTGATCCGACGCAAGGAGTATTACACCTGGCACGAGCTGGCCAAGGGTCTCGTCTTTCGCTTCCACTGCGCGGGGCACATCCTCGGCTCTGCCTTCGTGGAGGTCGCTCTACCTTCGGGAGAGACTGTTTTGTTCGGTGGAGACTTAGGTCGCAACGGTACTCCTATCATCAACGACCCGGACGTGATCGAATATGCCGACTACCTGGTGCAGGAATCCACTTACGGCGATAGGGTACATCCTAAAGACGTAGACGTAGCCCAGACGCTCGCCGAGGTGGTGCGCCGAACGGCAGACCGCGACGGGGTGCTGCTGATCCCGGCCTTCGCGATAGGAAGGGCCCAGCAGGTGCTCTACCTGTTGCACGGCCTGCGAGAACGTGGCGAGCTACCCGAGCTGCCCATCTACTTGGACAGCCCGATGGCCATCAACGCCACACGCCTCCACACCGACTTCGTGGAAGAGCACGACAAGGAAATGGCGCTGCTGATGAGCGTCGGCAATCCCCTCGCTGGACCCGGAGTGCGCGTCGTCACCACACAGCAGCAGTCCCAGAAGCTGAACAACACTCGAGGGCCGATGATCATCATCTCGTCCTCCGGCATGTGCAACGGCGGGCGCATCGTGCATCACCTATTGCACCGGTTGGAGGACGAGCGTAACACGGTCCTCTTCGTGGGGTACCAAGCGGAGGGAACGCTCGGTCGGCGGCTCGTGGATGGGGAACAGCGGGTCCGCATCTTCGGCGAAGAGCTGAGCGTAAAGGCAGAGATCGTGAGGATTGACGCCCTGTCGGCGCACGCCGACAGTGACGAGATCATGGAATGGCTGTCCGCCTTCAAGAAGCCGCCGAAGATGACCTTCGTGGTGCACGGGGAACCGGTGGCTGCCAACGCACTGCGAAACAGGGTCCGCGATTCCCTCGGTTGGTCATGTTGCGTACCGTATAACGGCGATCACTTTGCGATTTCCTAGGCGAGCCGCGAGGTGGGGGATGGGCTGCGAAGAGAGTGGGGCCGCCTAGGTTCGGCCCCATAGCAGTTGCACAGACAAGAGAAAGAACTCTTGTTTCGCCTGACGAACCTTCTGTTAGGTCGGAAAGCAGGATCGCTCTCTGCGGACTCTCCTCTGCTCTCTTCATACAAGGTATCAGATACCGGGCGATAATGCAACCCCTACCTCCTGCCAGTTCTACCGGTTTGCCCGTCGTCTTTCCTAACCCGGCTCCACACACCCCTCGCGACGAGGCGCGCCGCAGGCGAATGGCTCGGGGAACCGCGAGACTCTCTGGGCTGTTCTGATTGGGAGGGTTCTTGCATCCTGCGGCCCGAGGGAAAGGAGACTAGCATGCTCTTACGGCTTTTTGTTTGCTCGCAATCGGTGCCTCGTCTGCTCGCCGCGGTCTTTCTTGCCGGCGCCTTGCTGGGGTCTGCGCTCGCCCAGACGGCCGAGCTGCGCAGCTTCGACACTCCGCTGTCGGTGGACTCCGGCCTTCTGTTCAACACGGAGGCCGAGCCGGCGCTCGTGTGGTCGGAGACGGTATATGTGCCGAACGCAGACTGGGTCCGCCTTCGGTTCGGTGTCGCCATCCTGGGTGACGGCTTGACGCATCCCGAAGGCTCCACCCTTCGCATCACCTCGCTGACCGACGGGGCCGTCCAGCTTCTGAACGCGAGGACGATCCGGGAATGGCAGAACACCAGCGCGTACTTCAACGGGCCGGCGGTGCTGCTCGAGCTGATCGCTGCGCCGAACGGCATGCCGAATCGAATCGTGATCACCGAGGCGACCGGCGGCCTGCCAGGTGGTGACGTGTCCATCCAGTCCATCTGCGGGACTACGGACGACCGACAGCTTTCGTATGACCCCAGGGCATGCCGAATGGTGCCCGTCGGCTGCACGGGGTGGATGATCGATGATCAGAACCGATGCATGCTCACCGCAGGGCACTGTGCGAGCGGTGGTAGCCTCCAAGTTGCAGAGTTCAATGTTCCGCTGTCGAATGGCAACGGTAGCATCGTCCACCCGCCGCCCAGCGACCAGTACGCAGTGGACGTGTCTTCCATTCAGTTCACTAACGGCGGTGTCGGTAACGACTGGTGCTACTACGGCTGCTTCCCGAATAGCACCACCGGTCTCACTCCCTACCAAGCCCAAGGGGCATCCTATGTATTGGCCGCAACTCCGCCGGCGGTACAAGGGCAAAGCATCCGTATCACCGGCTATGGCACCGTCTCGTCGCCGGTGTCGCCGACGTGGAACCAGGTGCAGAAGACGCACGTAGGCCCCTACGTACTTTTCAGCGGCACGCAGCTTGGATATGCCACCGATACCACGGGCGGCAACTCCGGCTCGCCCGTCATCAACGAGGATACCGGCCAGACCATCGGCATCCACACCCACGGCGGGTGTACGACAACCGGTGGCTATAACAGCGGCACGGGGTGCAATCACTCCGGCCTACGCAACGCCCTCGCCAACCCGAAGGGCGTGTGTGCAGCCGGCCTGAAGTTCGAGTTCCCCGACGGGAGACCGGTAGCAGTGAGCCCGTCGGGTGGTACCACCATGCGAGTGGAAGTGGTAGGGGAGTACGGCAACGTGCCGCAGCCCGGCACCGGTATGTTCCACTATGACACCGGCTCGGGCTTCACCGCTGTCCCGATGACGCAGACCGAACCGAATAAGTACCTCGCTACGTTCCCCGGGGCGCCGTGCGGCAGCCAGATTCGATACTACGTGAGTGCCGAGACCACCACGGGTGGCATTTACAAGAGCCCAGCCAGCGCCCCGAACGGCGCGTATGTGGCCTACTCGGCTACCACGGTGACCACGCTGTTCGAGGACAACTTCCAGACGAACAAAGGCTGGACCGTGCAGAATAGCGGTGGACTGACTGCGGGTGCGTGGGAGCGAGCCATTCCTAACGGCGGTGGCGCCCGAGGCGACCCGCCCACGGACTACGACGGCAGCGGATACTGCTACGTAACACAGAACGGCGCGGGTGACACCGACGTGGACGGTGGCAGTACATATCTCCTCTCGCCGGTGTTGGACCTGACCGGCACCGATGCGGTGGTCAGCTACGCTAGGTGGTTCCACAACTCCTACGGCGCCAACCCCTATGAGGACGTGTTCGAAGTCCACGTGTCCAACGACAACGGAGCCAGCTGGGTGTTAGTCGAGCAGGTCGGACCCACGGGCACCCAAGTGAGTGGCGGCTGGTTCGTGAACAGCTTCCTGGTGAGCGAGTTCGTTGCGCCGACTAGCACCGTGCGTGTTCGCTTCACGGCCTCGGACCTCGTCAACGGTTCGGTGGTAGAGGCGGGTGTGGACGCATTCGAGGTCGTCGGCTTCCAGTGCGCGCAGGCGGGTAGCCTGAGCGGACGCATCGCGCTCGACTTCCTCGATGTGTCGCCCGCCGGAATCGACATGACCATCGAATTCCGAATCCCCGGCACTACCACTTTGGTGGAGAGCTACCCGGTGGTGCTGGACGCCTCTGGCAACTACCAGATTGCATCAGTGGTGGGTGGTACCTACGATATCGCCGCGAAGGGTGGAACCTGGCTGCGGCAGGTGCTTCCGAACCAAGTCGTCGGAAGTGGCACGGTTGCCGACTTCTCGCTGAAGAACGGTGACTTGAACGACGACGGTGCCGTGAACCTTTCGGACCTGAACTACGTGCTCGCGCTGTTCGGCACCACCTCCGGTTTCGCCGACCTAACACGCAACGGCTGGGTGGACCTGGGAGACCTGAACGGCATCCTTGCGAACTTCGGTGAGACGGGTGCGCCGTAGGGCCACTGGTCTGTCTCGAGAAACCTGCGGGGCGGCCCGACCGGGCCGCCCCGCTCCTCAGACGCCCTAGAACCTGCCGATAACCTCGAACTCGCCGGATAGGGTGGTCGGTAGTAGCACCGTGTCGTCCGCGCGCACGGGAAGAGGCTTGCCGTCTAGCTCGGCAGATCGCAGGGGGCGGCCGTCCCCCGATCGCAGCCGCAACACCACTTCCTTCGGCTTCACCCTGAGTCCGCGCAGAGACACGCGCACCGACAGCGAGTCGCCGTCAGCTGCAGTCTCCGCGGAGAGTTGCACCTGACCCCCGAAAGTGGTCCCCATGCGCATGACGCCGAGCCCCAGGAACTCCAGTGGTCCGAAGACCAAGGCACCGTCCCACATCACCCCGACCTGGAAGGGGTAGCCGGGCATCCCGACGTGTTGCACGGGCCGGACCATGGGCGACCATCGGTCACGGGCTTCTTCGAGCGTCCATTCCATCGGCACACCGTTCTGCAAAGCGATCCATAGCAGGCAAGGCGTGAGAAGCATAGCGTCCTCCCCTCGGGCGCAGGTCGAGCGCAGCGGCGTGCTCGTGGCATTCGCAACCGAGTTCGCCGGATCGCCTCTCCCCTCCTTGCCTCATCGCCAGCCCCCGGACTGCAGCGCGAGTTCGCCTTCTCAGCGATGCCACCGATCCCCGCGACAGGGGTATCCGCATCGCCGGGTCCCAGCACCGCAGGAGCGGTGCTGCCCTCCCCGAATCCGTTGAGAGGGAAGGAGCGTGCCATGCAGATTGTGGAGTACGGCGGATGGAAGCAGTGCGCCCGGCTCACCGATGGGCGCATCGAGCTGATCGCCACGCTAGAAGTCGGGCCCCGCATCATCCGCTTCGGGTTCGATGGGGGGCCGAACGAGTTCGTCGAGTTCCCGGAGGACATGGGCAAGACAGGCGGCTCGGAGTACCGAAGCTATGGTGGACACCGGCTTTGGGTCTCGCCCGAGGTGGCAGGGCGCACCGACCTGCCGGACAACAACCCTGTTCAGCACGAGTGGGATGGACAGAACCTGACCCTCACGGCTCCGGTCGAGCAGCCCACAAGACTTCGGCGTGAAGTGAAGATCTCTCTGACGGACGGTGGCGTGCGCATCGAGCACCGGGTGTACAACGAGGGCCTGTTCGAGGTGTACTGCGCCCCGTGGTGCCTTAGCGTGATGGCACCAGGTGGCCAGGCGTTCTTTCCACAGGAGCCCTATCGCCCGCACTCCGAGCAGCTCTTGCCCGCGCGGCCTATGGTGCTGTGGGCGTACACCGACATGAGCGACCCGCGATGGACGTGGGGTAGACGACTGGTCCGGCTCCGCCAGAGCCCCGTGGCGACGACCCCGCAGAAAGTGGGTGCACTCGTGACTGCGGGCTGGGCGGCCTATCGAAACGGCGACCGTGTGTTCGTCAAGCGCTTCCCGTGCGAGGCAGACGAGTACCCGGATTTTGGCTGTAACTTCGAGACCTATACCAACGAGCGGATGCTCGAGCTAGAGTCGCTCGGCCCGATGCAGGTGATCCTCCCCGGCGAGCGAGCCACTCACGTGGAGACCTGGGGCCTCTTCGAAGGCGTGGAGCTTCCTGACGAGGATACTCCTCTCGAAGAGGAACTATGCCGCATGGCATCGGAGGTCCCCGAACCCGAATGAACCTCCACGCGCTCGCCGTAACACGCGAGGACATCGAGATCGAGCTGGCCGCTTCCATCGAAGAGGGGCGGGCCGTTCCCCCCGAGCTTCGGGCAGAAGCGGAGCGGCTGATGGCCACGGACCTTTCTTGGAAAGCAGCGCAAGAGCAGGCCGGCAAATTCCTGGACCAGATGCATGCCCTCGCGCTACGCCCGGACTACCCATACAGGGAGCCCTCCGACCTGCGACACATCCGGGAGGAGAGGCCCGAGTCGCCCCAGGTTCCAGGCCACTCCCTGGACCGCGAGGGCCTGTTGGACCGGCTCCATGGGGCCTGGGTGGGCCGTGCGGCCGGGTGTCTGCTCGGTAAGCCAGTAGAGGGTTGGCACCGGGAGCGGCTCCACGGATACCTCCGCGACACCAACGCATTCCCGTTGAAAGGATACATCCGAGGTGATGCGCCACCGAATGTCCTGGAGAAGTACGAAGTGCCTGCGGACCGAGGGGCGTTCATCGAGCGGGTGAACGGGCTGCCGGAGGACGATGACCTGAACTACACGGTGCTCTCCCACGTGGTGCTGCAGAAGCAGGGCGACGCCTTCACGTCCGAGGACATCGCGGAAGAATGGCTCACCCGGTTGCCCGTGCTACGGACCTTCACCGCCGAGAGGGTGGCGTACCGCAATCTGGTTGCCGGCATCGCCCCTCCGCATTCGGGCTCGTATCGCAATCCGTACCGCGAGTGGATCGGTGCGCAGATCCGGGCCGACGGGTGGGGGTACGCGTGTCCTGGCGATCCCGAGACGGCCGCTGCGTTGGCTTGGCGTGACGCCTGCATCAGCCACGTGAAGAACGGCATCTACGGTGCGATGTGGTCCGCCGCGATGAATGCGGCGGCGTTCTCGCTAGATAGCCCTCGCGCCATCGTGGAAGCGGGACTGGCACAGATCCCGGCGCGGTGCCGCCTGGCCGATTGGATTCGCACGGTGATGGACTGGCACGAGATGGGGCTACCCTACGATGACGCCTGCGAGCGCATCCACGCCGAGTGGGACGAGAAGCGTTTTCACCACTGGTGCCATGTCATCTCGAACGCTGCCATCGTGACCATGGCGCTGCTGTATGGCGAGGGGGACTTCGGTGCGAGCGTGTGCCGTGCAGTGCAGGCAGCCTTCGACACGGACTGTAACGCAGCGACGGTAGGCTCCGTTCTCGGCGCGAAGCTGGGAGCATCGCGGCTGCCCGAAGAGTGGACAGCGCCGCTGAACGACACCATCGAGACGGGTGTCGTAGGCTACCAGCGGCTTCGGCTGACGGAGTTGGCCCGGATGTCGTTGGATGTAATCGAGAAGCAACGAGGGGGAAAAGTATGACGCTAGAGCTGAAGTGCCCCGACATCGAGTGTGAGGGCTGCGCGGGCTCGATCGAGCGAGCTTTGGAGGGTCACTCGGGCCTTACGTCCGTGCAGGTGGATGTAGCGTCCAAGATCGTTCGCCTCGAGGGCGAGGAAGCTGCCGTAGAGTCGGCCAAGGCGAAGCTGAGCGAGATCGGCTTCCCGCCTGTGGAGTAATTCCGGCGTCCCGCCGGAGGAGCATCGCTGGGGCGGCGAAAGGCCCACCCTATGATACGCGTCATGTTCACCTCTCCTCTCCGCCAGTAGCCTGAAGGCTCGCATACGGTCGCGGTGCCAATCCGCGACAGCAGGAGGGGAGAGATGAGAGCAATCGCAGAGCTGGTGGAAGAGCACGAGGCGATCCGCAGGATGCTCGGGGTCCTGGGTGTGTTCGCCGCACGCATCGAGGGTGGCGAGCAAGTCTCCGAGGAGGACCTGCGGGGAATCGGCGAGTTCTTTAGCGTGTTCGCCGACAAGTGCCATCACGGGAAGGAAGAGGAGACGCTGTTCCCCTTGCTCGAAAAGGCGGGTATTCCCCGAGACGGCGGGCCGATCGGCGTCATGTTGTACGAGCACACGCTGGGCCGGTCGCTGGTTGCCCGAATCAGGGGGTCGGTGGATGGGTGCCTGGCGGGAGACTCTGCCGCCCGCCACGAGTTTGCCTCGGCAGCTCGCGAGTACATCGGCTTGCTGGATAGCCACATCGCCAAAGAGAACAACGTGCTGTTTCCGATGGCCGAGTCCCGTCTCACCCCGGAGCAGGACGGTGAGCTCGTTGCGGCGTTCGAGACCTTGGAGCGCGATCGAATCGGCGAGGGTGTGCACGAGAAGCTGCACGAAATGATGGAGAGGCTGGAGCGAACCTACCTGGCATAGTTGCTGGGGCTCGGCAGCCCGGAAGCGGCGAGAATCCTGTGGTCTAGGGCGTCTGGCGGCTTGCATCCCGGTGACTTGCTGTAGTATCCTATCGCGCGAACTGCATACCGAAACCGATGAGGAGACGGTTCGCCCCGGCTCCTCTTGTCTTTTCGGACGCGTTCGCCGGAGCTTACGATGGATAGGGAGTTCTTCGAAGCTCTGAGGCAACTGGCCTCGGAGCGAAATCTGGACATAGCGGAACTCGAGGAGATGACAGAAGCGGCGCTCGCCACCGCCTACAAGAAGCACGTAGGCGCAACGGGTGACGTAGTCGTCCGCATTAACACTGCCGAGGGAACCCTGACCGCCATCTGCGAGAAGGAAGTGGTGGGTGTTGTTACCAACCATTACTTCCAGATGAGCCTGGAACAGGCTCGCAAGATCAACCCCCAAGCGGTCATCGGCGACTTCATCGGGGTGCCCGTCAACCCCCAGACGTTCGGACGGATCGCGGCGCAGAGCGCCAAGCAGATCCTGATGCAGAAGCTGCGCGAACAAGAGCGCAAGACGATATACGATGAGTTCGAATCCCGCGTGGGCGAGGTCGTCTCTGGCATCGTGCAGCGGCGGGAGAGAGACTTGGTGTTCATCCAGGTGGGGCGCACGGAGGCCGTGCTGCCACGCAAGGAGCAGGTGCCCACGGAGCCCTACCGCTTCAACGATCGGCTTCGCGTGTACGTGCTCCGCGTGGACGAAGGCATGCGTGGCGCGGTGGTGACCGTTTCTCGCACGCACCCCGGACTGTTGCGCAAGCTGTTCGAACTCGAAGTGCCCGAGATCGAGGCAGGAACCGTAGAAATCCATGGGGTCGCACGCGAGGCGGGCCAGCGCTCCAAGATAGCGGTCTCGACCACCGACCCGCGAGTCGACCCTATCGGTGCGTGCGTGGGACAGCGCGGCGCCCGCGTAAACGCCATCGTGGACGAGCTGTACGGCGAGAAGGTGGACATCATCCCCTGGTCGGAAGATCCGATCGCCTACATCACCGCGGCCCTCAGCCCGGCCAAGGTCAACCGAGTGACGCTTCGCGAGTCCGAGGACCCGGAGGAGCGGGGCGCACTCGTGGTGGTGCCGGACACTCAGCTTTCGCTAGCCATCGGCAAGGGTGGACAGAATGTTCGGCTCGCGGCCAAGCTGACGGGGTGGAAGATAGATATCCGCAGCGAATCCCAGGCGGCCCATGAGGGGGCCGCCCCCGCGGAAGCCTAGAGCCATCTGGCTGGATCATAGGGCGGAGCGGACGTATCCGCTCCGCCCTCTCGCTTACTCTGTCCCCGACTTGCCCCGCCCGCAGCCTCGCACTGCGTTCCCGCCTTCTATGCCTAGACGTTTCGGCTGCCGTCTGGCGCCGAGCTCTCGCCCAGCGGCTCCCCGAGCAGCCGAACGTCGAGGCACACAACGCCAGCGACTGGTGGTGGCCCCTCACCCCAACCCTCTCCCCCGCGAACGGGGGAGAGGGAGGCGCGATCCTATGCCCAGACGCTTGCATATGCCCCGGCCCGCGTCCGCCAGGCTGCGTCCATGCCTAGACGTTTGCATGCTTCGACAAGCTCAGCATGACGTGACAAAGAGCATGCTCACATCCCTCACCTCAGGCAGTTCCATGCCTAGACGTTCAGCATGACGCGGCAAAGGGCATGTTGTATGCCCGCACCACTTGCAAAGGATGGGTCACTAGCGACGTCATGCTGAGCCTGTCGAAGCATGAGACCGCCGACCGCACGTTTTCCATGCCTAGACGTTTCGGCTGCCGTCTGGCGCCAAGCTCTCGTCCAGAGACGCCCCGAGCAGCCGAACGTCGAGGCACCCAAGGCCAGCGACTGGTGGTGGCCCCCTCACCCCAACCCTCTCCCCCGCGAACGGGGGAGAGGGAGGGAGATTCCATGCCTAGACGTTTCTGTATGCCCCGGCCCCCGTCCGCCGCTTGGCAGCAGCAAGGGCATGCTTCGACAGGCTCAGCATGACGAGTAGGAGTGTGACGGGTAGGGTGTTAGGTGTTGGCGTTTCATTCCATTCCCCGGCCCGCGTCCGCCGACCTGCACCCGCGAACCGCACCGAGCGAGCCCGAGGACCGAGCCGGGGGGAGAGTCGGGACACCCGTGTCGGTGCCACCATCCCCTCGCCGTCCGCATGATGGCGGCCTCCGATGCAACGCTTGCGGCTTGCGGTTGCATGCTTCGACAGGCTCAGCATGACGGGCAGGGGCATGGCACGCATCGCCGGGACGGCGAAATCACGAGCAGCCTCGCCGGACTGCAGGCCGCGGGTGGCCGAGAGGAGTCCAACTGCCCCGGCGCGGGCCGGGGCATGGAACTCATGATGGCGGCCTCCGATGCAACGCTTGCGGCTTGCGTTTGCATGCTTCGACAGGCTCAGCATGACGGGTAAGGTTGTGGTGGGTAGGGGGTGTGACGGGAAAGGCTAGACGGGTAGGGGTGTTAGGTGTTGGCGTTGCGAGGTGTCGAGCCCGAACGATGTCATCGGAAGCCTTCCACCGGTCGCAACAAATACCCTCCTGCTGAGCTTCGTCATGCTGAGCCTGTCGAAGCACGACGTCCCGAGCAGTGTGTGCCCTTCCCTCACCACACGCAAAGGATGGGTTAGTGGGACACCGTCACGCTGGCAACCGTCATGCTGAGCCTGTCGAAGCATGACCTCGCCGCGCGCATTCCATGCCCGGGCGCGGGCCGTGGGTTGGCGGTGTGCGGTGGCTTGGAGGAATGCGGCGGGCGCGAGCCGGGGCATGGAACATTCCGGCGTCCTCGGCCGAGAACTGAGATCGCCGGGATGGCGAATTCACGTCCCCCGGCGGCACCGCAGGCCGCGGGTGGCCGAGAGGAGAGCACTACGCGGGACCCGCCAAACGGCGAAGTAGAGGTGTCTCCGGGATGCCACGAAGCGGTTCCAGGCACCCTGAACGACGAGAACGAGGTATAGATAGAGTAGGCGTCCAGGCCGAGGCTTCGACCTGGACAGCGTCTTATCGGGGGGAAAACTATATGAGTATCGTTCGGAACGCCTTCGTCCTGCTCACCTGCTGTATGGCAGCTGCCGCGCTGGCCCGCATCGGGTACGTCAAGCTGTTTCAGGACACGTACAACCCGACTGGCGAGCTCGCCAAGCTGAAGTGCGAGACGTGCCACGTAGCCAAGACCAATAAGCTGAACCCCTATGGTCAGGCCCAAGCCGACGCCATCAAGAAGGCCAAGGCCAAGTCTTTGACCGCCGAGATTCTGAAGTCCCTGGACAAGCTGGATTCGGACAAAGACGGCTTGTCCAACCTCGACGAGATCAAGGCGGGTCGAAACCCGGGCGTACCGGACAAGAAGTAGCTACTCGTCGAGCTGAAGCACGCTAAGGAAGGCTTCTTGGGGTACCTCGACGGCCCCGATGCTCTTCATCCGCTTCTTGCCTTCCTTCTGCTTCTCCAGCAGCTTTCGCTTGCGGGTGATGTCCCCGCCGTAGCACTTTGCCGTGACGTGTTTTCGGAAGGGCTTGACGGATTCCGCAGCGATCACCTTCGCTCCGATGGCCGCTTGGATGCGCACCTCGAACTGCTGCCTCGGGACCACCTTCCTCAAGCGGTCCACCATCGCCCGTGCTCTCGTGTACGCCTTGTCGGCGTGCGTGATGAACGATAGCGCGTCCACCGGCTCCTGGTTGAGCAGGATGTTCACCTTGACCATCTTGCTGGTCTCGTATCCTGCGAACTCGTAGTCCAGGCTCGCATAGCCCTTGGTCCGGCTCTTCAGTGCGTCGAAGAAGTCCATCAGGATTTCGGCCAGGGGCAGCTTGTAGTGGAGCAGGGTGCGGTTGTGGCTCGGATACTCCATCTTGATGAAGGCGCCTCTTCGCTCCTGCGCCAGCTTCATCACCGCGCCGACGAAGTCGCTCGGCACGATGATCGTCGCCTCCACCACCGGTTCCTCGATTCGCTCGATGTAGTGCGCTTCCGGCATTTCGGCAGGGTTGGATATCTCCCGCCACTCGCCGTTAGTCATGTGAACGCGGTAATTCACGGTGGGCGAGGTTAGGATGAGGTCCAATCCGAACTCGCGCTCCAACCGCTCTCGCGCGATGTCCATGTGGAGCAAGCCGAGGAAGCCACATCGGAATCCGAACCCGAGTGCCTCCGATGTCTCTGGTTCGTAGTGGATCGAAGCGTCGTTCAGGTGCAACTTCTCGATAGCGTCGCGCAGGTCTTCGTAGCTCTCGCCGTCCGTTGGGTAGAGGCCACAGAACACCATCGGTTGCGCCCTGCGGTACCCGGGCAGCGCCTCCGAGGCGGGGTGCTGGGCGTCGGTCACGGTATCGCCGACGTTCGCCTCACCGATCTCCTTCATCGCGGCGGTTAGAAACCCTACTTGTCCCGTCGTCAGCTCCTGAGTGAGCTCCATCTTCGGGCGGAACACGCCGACTTGGTGGACTTCGTACACGGAGCGCGTCGCCATCATCTTGATCTTCTGGTTGCGCCGGATCGCCCCATCCACCACGCGGATGTACGCGACGGCTCCCTGATAGCTGTCGAAGTGGCTATCGAAGATGAGTGCGCGAAGAGGCTTGTCCGGATGGCCGTACGGCGGCGGGATGCGGTGCACGACGGCCTCGAGCACGTCGTCCACTCCCTCGCCAGTCTTCGCGCTGATTAGAATGGCGTCTGAGGCGTCAATCGCCAGGGCGTGCTCGATCTCCTCCTTGGTGCGCTCTACGTCGGCTACCGGCAGATCGATCTTGTTGATGACGGGAATGATCTCGAGGTTGTTGGACATCGCCATGGAGGCGTTGGCGATGGTCTGCGCTTCGACGCCCTGCGTTGCGTCCACCACCAGTAGGGCGCCTTCGCAGGCGGCAAGGCTGCGGCTCACTTCATAGGTGAAGTCCACGTGGCCGGGGGTGTCAATTAGGTTGAAGTTGTAGGTCTCGCCGTCCTTAGCGGTGTATGGCAATGAGACCGCAGTCATCTTGATGGTGATGCCGCGTTCGCGCTCGAGGTCCATCTGGTCCAGCATCTGCTCCTGCGCCTCGCCGCGCACCACGCCTGTCTTCTCGAGGATTCGGTCAGCGAGAGTGGACTTGCCGTGGTCGATGTGAGCGATGATGCAGAAGTTGCGGATCTTCGACTGGTCGGTCGCCATCGGTCAGGCGGATTCTAGCCGACACCGGCCTGCCACTGCCAGGAGGTCACAAGCCGGTTCCCCTGCATCCACCTGGCGGAGTCGCCGCCGTCCCGACGAGGTGTTCCATGCCCCGGCCCGCGTCCGCCGCATTCTTCCAACCCGCCGCACACCGCCAACCCAAGGACCGCGCCGGGGCGCTCAATCTCCTGTGTGCCACCCGCCCTGCTCTCCGGCGGGAGGGCCGTGCTGTCGCCGGGCCGGCGGTGTGTTCCACGCTCCGGCGCGCGTCCGACGCATTCCTCCAACCCACCGCACACCGCCAACCCAAGGACCGCGCCGGGGCACGGAGTACCCGCCACACCCATGCCCGTCATGCTGAGCCTGTCGAAGCATGCAACCACAAGCCGCAAGCGTTGCATCGGAGGCCGCCATCATGCCTATGGCGAGGGCGCACCGACACGGGTTTCCCGATTGATGCCCCGGCGCGGGCTTGGGGTTCGTGGCTGCAGGGCGGCGGGCGCGGGCCGGGGCATGGAATGCGCGCGGCGAGGTCATGCTTCGACAAGCTCAGCATGACGGAGCACAGCAGGACGGTATTGGTTGCGACCGGTGGAAGGCTTCCGATGACATCGTTCGGGCTCGACACCTCGGAATGCCAACACCTGACACCCCTACCCGTCTAGCCTTTCCCGCCGCACCCCTACCCGCCACACCGGCTGCCCGCCAGGCCCCTACCCCGCACACCGCTACCCGTCATGCTGAGCTTGTCGAAGCATGACCCCGCCTGCCGCCAGCCCTACGGTTCAGCAGGGACGCTTTCCTCTGTCGCCCGTCATGCTTCGACAAGCTCAGCATGACGGTTTCCCGCTAACCCATCCTCCGCGTGTGGGGAGGAAAGGACACGCGCGGCTCGTGGCGTCATGCTTCGACAAGCTCAGCATGACGGTGTCCCTCTAACCCATCCTTTGCGTGTGGTGAGGAAAGGACACACGCGGCTCATGGCGTCATGCTTCGACAAGCTCAGCATGACGATTTCGAGCATGACGGCTTCCCCCCCCCCCCTTACCCATCCTTTTCCATGCCTAGACGTTTCGGCTGCCGTCTGACACCAAGCTCTCGCCCAGCGCCCCCCGAGCAGCCGAAGCGTCGAGGCACCGAAAGCCAGGGGCTGGTGATGACCCCCTCACCCCAACCCTCTCCCCCGCGAACGGGGGAGAGGGAGGGAGAGACTAGCACCCGATGCCCCGGGCCGCGTCCCGCGCACTGCGCCGCCCTAGCGTACACCGCCGAGCCTAGCAGCCGAAAGTCGTGAGCCTCGGATTGCCCCGGCGCGGTCCTCAGGTTCGAGGCATGCGGTCGGTAGCTGCCAGTCGGCGGGCGCGGGCCGGGGCATGGAATACGCAGTCACCGCGATAGACTGTCCAGCGAGGTGAGGCCCAACGGCGGAGGTGCATCCCTTGTCCCGGGTCGTCGCCGTGCGAGGCGGGTGGTACACTCTGCCGCCGGGGGAATGGGAATGGAGATCGAACGGTTGGTCGCGCCCGAGCTCAGACCGATCGCGGAGAAGGTGCACTCGGGAGAGCGTCTCGGCCCGGGTGACGGGCTCGTCTTGTACCGCACGAAGGACCTAACCGGTGCCGGCATCTTGGCCAACGCGGTCCGCGAACGAATGCACGGCGACAGGACCTACTTCATCCGCAACCACCACGTCAACTACACCAACGTCTGCAACAAGTTCTGCAAGTTCTGCTCCTTCTATGCCAAGAAGGGCGGCCCGGACCCCTACACCCTGAGCCCGGAGCAGGTGTGCGAGCGGCTGAGGCGCTACGAGCACGTGCCCATCACCGAGGTGCACATGGTGGGGGGCGTGAATCCGAAGTTGCCCTACCACTATTACCTGGACCTGCTGCGGGCCGTTAAGGAAGCCCGACCGGGCGTTCACGTCAAGGCCTTCACCGCGGTGGAGATCGTGGAGATTGCCCGCGTGGGCAAGAAGAGCATAGACGAGGCCCTGGCCGACCTGAAGGAAGCCGGTCTGGATAGCCTGCCCGGCGGCGGCATCGAGGTGTTGAGCGAGCGGGTCCACCGCGAGCTCTTCCACCGCAAGCTGAACGGCGAAGAGTGGAAGGAGGTGGCGCGAGCGGCCTCACGAGCAGGGCTTCCGCAGTACGCTACCATGCTCTACGGCCACATCGAAACGGATGAGGAACTGGTGGACCACCTGCTGCAGCTGAGAGATCTGCAGGACGAAACGGGCCATTTCCTCGCCATTACCCCTCTCGCCTTCCACCCGGAGGGCACGGAGCTAGCGCACCTGCCCCACACCACGGGTGAGCAGGACCTTCGCAATATCGCCGTCTCCCGGCTGATGCTGGACAACTTCGCGCACATCAAGTCGTTCTGGATCATGAACACGCCCTCGGTGTCCCAGGTCGCGCAGTGGTACGGTGCCGACGACCTGGACGGTACGGTCCATGAGTACGAGATCACCTACTCGGACGATGCCCCCGGCGAGAAGCAGCAGGCTCTGACCGTTCGGCGCATGGTGGACATCATTCGGGAAGCCGGGAGGACCCCGGTCGAGCGGGATAGCCTATACCGCGAGATCCCTCTCGATTTCCAGGCAATCGAGCCCCCCGCTACGCGGGCTCCGCTGAGGGTCGTGGCAGGCTGAAGAAGCTAGGGAAGCCTCCCGCTGCATCCGAGAATCTTGACGAGGGCCACTGGCCCACTTCGGGAGGACTGCCATGCTTCACACCGGCTACCCGCGCCAGGGTCAAGACGTTCTGTTGCTGGCTCACGATGCCGCTCCGGGACAGGTGTTCCCGGGCAGTGTAGCGCGTACAGAACCCCTGAGCCTCCGCATGGTCGGAGTCACGCCTCCGTTGAGGCGGGGCGCCCCCGTTTCGGTCCTGTATCGGCTGGAAGGAATGCACCATAAGCTGCAGTGCGAAGTGGCCGAGTGGGTAGTGCGCGGTGATGCCGTGGTGTGCGAAGTGAAGGTTCTCGGGCAGGAGAACCTGGAGAGGCGGCGGTCGGAGCGGCTCCCTGCTGCCGACGCACCCTGCTCGCTGTCGTTCGTCGCGGGACTCGAAGGCGGGATGGAAGTCGGTAGCAGAGACGCGCGCATCGTAGACATCTCTCTACACGGAGCTTGTGTAACTGCGGACCTAGCCCCCACGGTGGGTTGTCTTTACCACCTCACGGTCCCCATGGCGGGCGAGCCATCTATCCGCGCGCTTACGGTCTGCACACGCGCTCCGGAGCCAGGCCTCTTTGCTCTGGAGTTCGTAGACCTGATCGGCGAATCTGCCGGCACCCTTCGGCGGTTCCTGCTAAGGCTCAGACAGGCTGCTGCTTAGCCTCTTCGGGCGACGGGTATCATCCTCGGTAGCACGGGCTGTTGGCTGTGTGTGCGAACGCACGCCGTATGGCCTCGTAGTAGACTGAGGAATGAGTTCCCCCGATCCAGCGTCGTCCAGCAATCCGTCGGCCGCAGTCGAACCGCTCGAATATACGCCGAGCGTGTGCGAGACGCTTGCCCACATTGCCGCTGCGTTCCCGAAGGCAAAGCTGCTCACTCTTGGGCAGACGGTGTTTTGGGACGAACCACTGAAGGCAGTCCTTCGTCGCGCGCTGGACGACCACGGCATGCCTACCGAGATGCTGCTCGGCGTGCACGACACCGACTACTTCTCGAAGCTGCCCGGACATGGTGGACCGGGTGACGGCTACCGCCTCCTCCCGAAAAACGACGGCTCGACGAGGGACCTATGGACGGCTGCGGGAGAGATATCGCAGCTTTTCGGCTGCGAGACGGTGGTATCGCGCGACCTCTATCTAGAGCACGGAGTAGCCTTCGACCGCATCGCTCGCGGCTATCCGGGCGGGCGCGAAGCTTTGTTAGAGCAGAAAACGGAGGCCTGGGGATGGCGCGGCCTTGCCAAAGTGGGAGATGACCATCGCGTGGCCGGCGAGATTCCTCTTCGCGAGATCGGCAACGCCGTCGAGTCGCTGCTGCGGTGGGGTGTCGAGAACACGCTCGCCTGCCTGCCATGCCCGGAGCAATCCGCAGAGGCTCAAGGGTTCGCCGAAGACTTGATAGGCTGCGTGCACGAGTTCTGCGCAGAGAACCCCGACTCGACACTTCGAGACCTGTACGCGTCGTGCCTGCATCGCATGTACGCTCAGCTCCTGAGCTACCGGCCCGAGCACGTGGAGATGGTCGCAACCTCAGACCTTCTCCGTCTGGACTCCGAGACCGCCAAACTTCCTCGCTTCCGGCTGCTGGACCTGTTCCTACAACCCGAGACGCGTCCCGTCTGCGAGAAGGCGTACAACGAAGCGCTCGAGGGTGCCGCGATGTACGGTCTGGAGCGCTTCGGGCCGGGAGCCTTGCCATTCGACGTCATCATCCCTGGACGCGGCCGCGGGACTCTGCGGCTTACCGACAAGTACGCCGTGATCATGACGCCGCGGCCGATGTTCTTCAGCCTGCGCGCACCGATCCACTCGGCAGGTGACCTCGCGACGTGGCTCTGTGAAGCGTTCGGCGGACCGGTGCCGGTGGTAGGCAAAGCCGTCACCCTAGTTGCGATGCTGTCGGCCGAGTTCCTCTTCGTATTTCACGAGGAGGGCTCGATGTACGTGTCACGTACTAGGCGAATGAACGATCTGCTGCGAGCCGCAGGCATTCACGTGGAGCAGCACCCGATACTCCGCATTCGCTACGAGACCTGGTCGTCCCTTAGCGCGACGCAGACTTGGATCCGCCTACCAGAGCACCTCGCAAACGCCTTCGGGCAGGACGAGATCCGGGGGCCATCTTTTGCGCAGCGATGGCGTGCCGTGGTCGAGGAGCAGCGAGCCTTGTTGAAGGAGTTAGCTGCCATCCACAGGCCGCGAGACCTGATGGCCCTTCTACAGCGGCGGTGCCGCGGGCGATGGGACGTGCTGCAGCAGGACTACGAGCGCCTGCTCTCTCAGGTTCGGATGCTGGAAGAAGAAGACTCTGCATCGCGCGAACAGATCGCGGCGCTCTTCGCCGAACTGCGGGCCGCCAAGCGCGAGTATGCCGAGCTAGAGCGGCAGAAGGGCGAGGACTTCCGGGCTCGATTGAGACCACTACTCTACCGGCTCGCCGAGGGAGAACGGGTAGAGGCCGACATACGGGCCGAGGAAGAGCGCCGAGCGGCGGAGTTCGATGTTCGGCTGACACTGCTGCGGTCCCGCATCCGCGAGGCAAGAGCCGCGATTGCCGACGCTCGTGCCCGCCGCCGGGCAGCATTCGGTTCTGAGGAGTCGCGTGCGGTTCGGGAGGCTAGGCGCGCCATCGAGCGCGAGGCAGACCTAGCTCGAATGCGGATGGTTCGAGAGGCGCTTCTCACCGTCCACGGTCTCACACACACCAACCACCGGCCGTCGGCCTGGTGGCTACCACTTCTCTCCCCTGACGGCGCGTGGTTCCAGCGCATCGCAAGTACTGCTCAGATGTACCTGGAGCCACTGCTCTCCTAG
>BTVI01000031.1:0-41232 GCA_045862955.1 Fimbriimonadales bacterium | reverse complement strand
GAGCGGGTACCCGACGCCGCGAAGGAACCCTCACCCCAGCCCTCTCCCTTGGGAAGGGAGAGGGAGGTGCGAAGGGTCGGTCTCCGAGTTCGTGCATTCGGGGCTGTTGGCAGAGTGTGTGCCCCGGCGCGGTCCTTAGGTCGGCTTCATGCGCTCGGTGGTGCCAGGTGGCGGACGCGGGCCCGGGCATAGCGAAGCAGGTCTACCCCTGGCGGAATGCAGTGGCGAGGGGTGCGCAGAGCGGGTACCCGACGCCGCGAAGGAACCCTCACCCCAGCCCTCTCCCTTGGGAAGGGAGAGGGAGGTGCGAAGGGTCGGTCTCCGAGTTCGTGCATTCAGGGCTGTTGGAGGAGTGTGTGCCGCGGCGCGGTCCTTAGGTCGGCTTCATGCGCTCGGTGGTGCCAGGTGGCGGACGCGGGCCCGGGCATAGCGAAGCAGGTCTGCCCCTGGCGGAGTGCAGTGGCGAAGGGTGCGCAGAGCGAGTACCCGTCACCGCGAAGGAACCCTCACCCCAGCCCTCTCCCTTGGGAAGGGAGAGGGAGGGAGAAAGCTCTGTCTGGAGGGGGTTAGGCTACCAGCGGGGCCGGCCGCCACCGCCGCCGCGACCGGTCTCGGTCTTCGGACGGGCCTCGTTGACCGTGAGCGCACGGCCCGAGAAGTCCTTACCGTTCAGGCCGCTGATGGCCGCCTCGGCCTGCGCCTTGTCCGACATCTCGACGAAGCCGAACCCCTTCGAGCGTCCCGTGAACTTGTCCTCGATGATTCGGCACGAAGTGACTTCGCCGTAGGTCTCGAAGATCTCACGCAACTGTGCCTCGGTCATGTCGTAGGAGAGGTTTCCGACGTAAATATTCATATCTCGATCCTGTTTTGTATTCTCCGGAACGCACTCTGCGTGATGGGCTCCGGCGAGGGTCTCCCGTCGGCTCTCCGTATCCGCGTTACTGAAGTGAGGTCCTGGATAGTTGCATAGTACCCGATTAGCAGAAAGCGCAAGCGCAGCCCCTCAATGCTGCCGGCTCAGCCTCAGACGCGCCCTGGCACGGTGCTCCAAACCGGCAATCCGGGGGCGAACTCCGGCAAGGTTCCGGGTTGCGCGTCGGCACGATTGGGCATAAGACCTTGGGATGGATTCGAGGAGCGAGACTAGAATCTGGCGTCGCGACGACCTCGTCGCCTTCTTCGACCGGGAGGTTCGCCTCGCGGTAGGCGCAGCCATGGGCCTACCGGAGGATGCCCTCCTTCGCTACCTGGCAGAGATGCTGGCCCAGTTCGCGTTGCTAGACCACCTGTACTGCATCCGCACCGTGGAGGGCAGGCGCCTGACGGAAGTGGCCGAGATGCTGATGGAGGGGGACATCCGCCTGAACGCGTGCTCGTTCGCGCGGGAGCGCGAGGTTCACCGGCACATCGGCGACTTCACTCTGTTCTGGACCGGCATGTATCCGGAGGCCCTTCCACGCCTGAAAAGCGGCACCATGGACGCGCTGATCGACTACGTGCGGCAGGGCAAGCAGTCGTACTACATCGCCTCGACCTTCGACCTGGGCCGGTATCGGGACGAGGCGCCGCTCTTCCGCACGCTCTCCGAGCAGTTCGAGCGGTGCATGGAAGGGCTTCGGCTGCTGCGCCGTCGATGGCCCCCATTCGAGGGCTTCGGACCTTCTGCCGACGCCTGACGAAGGTAGAATCGCGACCTCATGAGCACGGGCGACCGCTTCTACCGGCTCCTTCGCGCCTATGTGAACCACGAGTGGGACCGCATTCGCGGCGTCGTGGACGAGGCGTACTCGCGTTCCGCTGCGGAGGCCGAGTTGAACGAGGCACTCAATCGCGGCCAGGTGTCGCCGGTGACCGGCTCGTCCGCTCCGCCCGCCTCCACTTCTCGCCCTGCGGATTCGGTTGCAGGGGACCCGCTCGACGTGCACTACAAGGTGTTGGGTCTTCCCTCGGGGTCTGATTTCGCGTTGGTGCGGCATGCGTATGAGCGGCTCTCGCACCGGAGCAACCCGTCGCGCTTCCCGGAAGGCAGCGAGGAAGCCACGCGGGCGGCAGAGGTTCGCAAACGGGTGGAGGATGCCTACCATGCACTTCGGCGTGCCCTCGACCCCTCCGCCGCCCGCTTCTCGGACCTGGAGACGTAGCGTGCCGTAGCTCTCCATCGGAGGGCGAGGCTCGGTCAGTGACGAGGAAAACGCCGAGGCATGGAAAACGAGGAAAACGCCGAGGCATGGAAAAACGCTGCGCCCGCACGTCATGCTGAGCCTGTCGAAGCATGACGTCGGGAGCCGTGTGCGGGTGGCTCAGAGGAAGGGCCTGCGGCCCGTGAGGGCATGCTTCGACAGGCTCAGCATGACGGATGCCACCGACCCAGCCTCGAGGTCGGATGGTGAGAAGGGGGCTGCGTCTTTGGGACTGCGCGAGCCTGCTCGCGCTTTCTGGCAGACGAGCGCGAGGGGAAGCAAAGCGCGAGCAGGCTCGCGCAGCCCTACACTTCCAAAGCCTGAGGGCGATCAGGGCTGGGTGAACAGGCGGAGGCGCTCTTCCACCTTCTGCAGGTGAGCCGTGAGCTCGGCCGCGTCGTTCCTCGCCTTCTCCACCGCCTCCGGCTTCGCGCGCTCGACGAACTGGGGGTTGTCCAGGCGAGCCTGCACCGACGACAGCTCCGCTTCCACCTTCTGCTTCTCGCGTGTCAGCCGCGCGACCTCCGCCTCCACGTCGATCACTCCCTCGATGGGCAGGTACAGGTCCGTCGGGCCTACCGAAGTCTCCAGGCGCTTCACCGAAGCATCTGGCGGAGCAAGCTCGAGTCGCTCGAACCATGCCTGTCCCGCGATGAGGTCGCGCCCTCGCTGCAGCACCGCCTGGGTGCGCTCGTCGCGAGACGATACGTAGAGCACCGGGTAGGCACGCATCGGGGTGAGGCCGACTTCGGCGCGCAGGTTTCTCGCGGCGCGTACCACCTCGATTAGCGCGTCCATCTCCTCCTCGGCCTCGGGATACCGTTTTCCGGGCTTGGGCCACTCGGCGATGCACGCGCTCTCGCCGTGCCCCGGCAATCTCTGATACACCTCCTCCGAGAGGTGCGGCATGAAGGGGTGGAGCAGTCGCATGTATACGTCCAGCACATACACTAACACCGACTGCACCACGCCGCGCTTCGCGGGATCGCTAAGCCTCGGCTTGGCAGCCTCGATGTACCAGTCACACAGCTCGCCCCAGAAGAACTCCTGCAGGGGCCGCGTGGCTTCTGCCATGTTATACACCTCGAGCGCGCCGCCCGTCTGCTCCACCGTCGCTGACAGGCGCGATAGGATCCATCGATCCACTAACTCCATCTGGCCCTCGTCGGGCAAGCCGGAGTAGCTTGCGCGGAACTCGTCGTCGAGATTCATCAGCACGAAGCGCGAGGCGTTCCACATCTTGTTGCAGAAGTTGCGTGCCTCCTCGATACGCTTCTCACCGAAGCGAATCTCTTGGTTCCAGCCGGTCTGCAGAAGCAGGGCATAGCGGAGCGAGTCCGCACCGTATTGCTCCACCACCTCCAGCGGGTCGATACCCGTCCCGAGCGACTTGGACATGCGTTGCCCTTGCTCGTTCAGAACCGTAGCATGGATCAGCACGTCGCGGAATGGGATTTCGTCTAGGTGGTAGAGTCCCGTGGTGATCATGCGAGCCACCCACAGGTAGATGATGTCCTTCGCAGTAACTAACACGTCCGTGGGGTAGAAGCGCTTCAGGTCGGGTGTGTCGTCCGGCCAGCCGAGCACCGCATGGGGCCACAGCGCGCTAGAGAACCACGTGTCCAACACCCATGGGTCCTGCACGAGGTTGGTACCCCCGCATCGGGGGCATTCGGTGGGGGCTTCCATTTGTACGATTGGGCCCCGGCGACGGATGAGGCGCGGTTCGTTCTCGCCCTCGGCGAAGTCTTCGGGGTGGCAGTCCCGACAGAACCATGCGGGGATACGATGCCCCCACCATAGCTGTCGAGACACGGCCCAATCACGGATGCCTGCCATCCATCGAAGGTACGTGTCGGCATGACGTTCCGGCACGAAGCGAATGCGCCCTTCCTCCACCACCTTGGCAGCAGGGGCGGCAAGCGCATGCATCGCGACGAACCACTGCTCGTTCAGCATCGGCTCCAGCGCCGTGTGACATCTCATGCACGCGCCGAAGACTAGCTTGTAGTCCTCCACCCTTTCCAGCAGGCCGAGCGCTTCGAGATCCTCCAACACCGCCTTGCGTGCGACGTATCGATCCATGCCATGGTAGCGTAGGAGGAACTCGTTCTCGCCGAACTCCTGCATCAGCTCGGAGGTGTCCACCGTGGCATCCTCTGCCAGGATACGAGGCATGGGTAGGCCGTGTCGCTGACCAACCTCGAAGTCGTTGTGATCGTGTGCGGGCGTGATCTTGACGGCGCCGGTTCCGAATGCCGGGTCGGGGTGTTCGTCCGCGATGAGTGGAATGGGACGGCCTACCAGCCGAAGTAGGAGCTCACGTCCGATGTGGCGCGCGTACCTGTCATCTTCCGGGTTGACCGCAACCGCCACATCACCTAACATGGTCTCCGGTCGAGTAGTAGCAACGGTGATATGTCCGTCTCCATCCGCGAACGGGTACCGCACGTAGTACAGCTTGCCGTTCTGCTCGCGGTCTTCCACCTCGATGTCCGAGATTACGGTGTGACAGCTCGGACACCAGTTGACCACTCGGCTGCCGAGATAGATGTGTCCGTTCTCCCACCAGTCCACGAATGTGCGCAGCACGGCGTTGGCGTAGTGTGGATCCATGGTGAATGCGAGGCGCCCCCACTCGAAGGAGAACCCCATGCGGCGAAACTGCGCAATGATGGTATCACCGTACTGGCGCTTCCACTCCCACACCCGCTCGACGAAACGCTCTCGGCCCAGCTCGTGTCGGTTGGTGCCCTCGGCGCGGAGCGCCTTCTCCACTACCATCTGTGTGGCGATGCCGGCGTGGTCGGTTCCCGGGAGACACAGCACATCGTAGCCCTGCATGCGCTTCCATCGCGTAAGCACGTCCTGGATGGTGTAGCAGAGCGCGTGACCGATGTGCAGGGAGCCGGTCACGTTGGGGGGCGGAATGGTGATGCAGTAGGGCGTCTTGGGGGTGTTCGGGTCGCGGTCGCTCTCGGGCTTGAAGTAGCCGCGCTCTTCCCAGAACGCGTACCAGCGGTCTTCGACTTGCTGCGGCTCGTATCGTGTGCTTAGCTCGTCCACTTCTGGACCAACCCCTTTCATGTTTCGGAAGGTTGGGCGGAGTATACCAGCGGGTGCTCCGGGCTTCCGCGCTACCCGGAGAGGGCTTCGGCGCCACCCACCACTTCCAGCAGCTCCTTCGTGATGCCGGCCTGGCGAACCGTGTTCGCGTGCAGCGTCAGCTCGCGGATCATCGTCGCCGCGTTGTCGGTGGCGGCGCTCATCGCCGTCATCCGGGAGCCGTGCTCGCTGGCATTCGCCTCGATGAAAGCCTGATAGACGAGCGTGCGGAGATAGTGGGGCAGGAGCCTGCCGAGTAGCTCGGCGGCGGAGGGCTCGAAGATGTAGTCCAGTGCGGGGCCGTTTTCGCCGTCGCTCGGTGGCTCGATGGGGAGCAGCTGGGTCACGCTCGGGACCTGCTTCAGCGGCGAGACGAACTTGCTGTAAACCAGATAGATGGCATCCGTCTCGCCGGAGACGAACATCTCCGAGATGCGCCCGGTCACGGTGCCCGCGTCAGAGAGGGTGGCTCCCGTCGGCGGGAAGGAGTAATGCTCGGCCAACTGATACCCTCGCTTGGAGAAGAACGCCTGGCCCTTCTTGCCCACCGTGATGAGCCGCCAAGCCTCGATGGGCCGCTCGCTGAGCAGCCCTTCGGCGCATCGCAAGATGTTCGTATTGAAGCTGCCACACAGGCCGCGGTCCGACGTAATGACCAACACCCCGCCGCGCTGAATGGGGCGCACGGCTAGCAGCGGATGGTCCGGCAGGTCCCCCGCCGCGCCGAGCTGCCGCATAAGGTCCAGCATCTTCTCCGAGAACGGGCGCGCCTGCAGGACGCGGTCCTGCGCTCGCTTCAGGCGCGCGGCCGCTACCAACTTCATCGCGCGGGTGATCTGCTGGATGCTCTTTGCCGTTCGGATGCGCGCTCGGATCTGCTTCAGCGTTGCCATCTCAGCCTACTTGAACAGCTCCTTGAAGCGCTCCACGGCCTTGCGCAGCGTTTCCTCGGTCTCCGCGCTGAACTCGCCCGTCGCGCGGATGGTTTCCGGAACGTCTGGATAGTTCGCCTTGACGAACTCCAGAAGCTCCGATTCGAAGCGCGGCACGTCGGCGGGGTCTATGTCGTCCAGATAACCCGCGGAGCCACTGAAGATGGAGATCACCTGTTCTTCGACCGGCATGCCGGCGAACTGGGGCTGATTGAGCAGCGCCTGCAGGTGCTCACCCCGAATGAGCTGATTCTGCGTGGCCTTGTCCAGGTCGGAGGCGAACTGCGCGAACGCCTGCACCTCGCGATACTGCGCCATGTCCAATCGCAGGCGGCCGGCCACCGACTTCATGGCCTTGATCTGCGCGCTTCCACCGACGCGACTAACGGAAATGCCCACGTTGATTGCTGGGCGCACGCCGGCAAAGAACAGATCGGGCTCTAGGTAAATCTGCCCGTCCGTGATGGAGATCACGTTCGTCGGGATATATGCGGAAACGTCGCCGGCCTGCGTCTCGATGATGGGCAGGGCGGTCAAGCTTCCGCCACCCTTCTCGTCGTTCAGCTTGGCGGCACGCTCTAGGAGCCTGCTGTGTAGGTAGAAGACGTCGCCGGGGTATGCCTCTCGTCCCGGAGGCCTGCGCAACAGCAAGGACACCGCTCGGTAGGCCTGAGCGTGTTTCGAGAGGTCGTCGTAAACTACCAACGCGTGCATGCCGTTGTCTCGGAAGTACTCGCCGATGGTCGCGCCCGCGAACGGGGCGAGGTACTGCATGGCGTTCGAATCGTCGGCGGAAGCTACGATGACCGTCGTGTAGTCCATGGCCCCGAATTGCTTCAGGGAGTCCACCACTCGGGCGACCGTAGACATGCGCTGGCCGATGGCCACGTAGATGCAGTAGACCGGCTTGCTAGTCTCGTGAGTGTGCTTCTGGTTGATGATGGTGTCCACGCAGATAGCCGTCTTACCCGTCTGTCGGTCCCCGATGACCAGCTCTCGCTGACCGCGTCCGATCGGGATCATCGAGTCGATTGCCTTGATGCCGGTTTGCAGGGGCTCCTTGACTGGTTGGCGCTCTACCACTCCGGGCGCGATGGTTTCCAGCCTACGGAACTCGTCGGACTGGATCGGTCCGCCGCCGTCCACGGGCTGGCCGAGGGCGTTGATCACCCGGCCCAGCACGCCCCTTCCTACCGGGATTTCGATAATACGCCCGGTGCGCTTCACCTCGTCGCCTTCGGATATCTCGCTATCCGACCCGAGCAGGATGGCGCCGATGTTGTCCTCTTCCAGGTTCAGTGCCAGTCCGAAAATGCCGCCTGGGAACTCGAGCAGCTCCCCCATCATGGCGTCTTTCAGGCCATACACGCGGGCGATGCCGTCACCCACCTGCAACACCACGCCGACGCTTTCGACGGCCGTGCCGCTGCGAAACTCGGTGAGCTCCTTCTCTAGGATGCTGGTGATCTCTTCCGGTCGAATGGGCATGTCGGTCTGTCCCCCTGCGCATGAAGCCGCCGATGCCGCGCCGATGGTGGCCGTGGCACACGGCAAGACCGCGTCCGACCCGAAGCGGCGCGGTCAGTCCGCTCTTTATACCTCAGAGCCCCTGGGCGCCGTCTAAGCTCACCATAGGTTCGTATGGATGCGGCTCTCGTCGAAGCGCTGCGGGTGCGCCGGTGTCTCTCCAGGTATGCCGATGGGTACGAAGGCGAACGGCTCGACATAGCTCGGCAGCTGAAAGGCACGGCGAAACGAGAGCACGCGCTCTGGGTCAGGGTACACCGCAGTCCACACGGCACCCAGGCCCAACCCGTGCACCATCAGCAGCAGGTTCTGCGTTGCGGCGGCAAGGTCTTGCGGCCAAAGGTCGCGATACTTGAGCCCCTTGGTGTCGCAGCACACGAGGACGCCGACATTGGCCTGCTTGCTCATCTGGGCGTAGGGATGGATGAGGGCGACGGTGTCTAAGAGGCGTCGGTCGCGAACGACGATGAAGTGCCAGGGCCGCTGGTTGCCTGCCGAGGGAGCGTACATTGCCGCGAGAAGCATCTCGCGCACGGCTTCTTCGGGGACCTCCCCGGGCGCGAAGTTTCGGATACTCCTGCGGTGCAGGATCGCCTCTCGAATGTCCATAGGTTCTCCTCGTGGTTCACACCGCCCGCAGTCGGACGGGAGATTGCCGCTCTGCGGTTCTCGCGCAGAATCGCACGGTCCTGCCTGACTGGGTCCTCTTCCGCCGTGCTGACCTGTCCCTACACGCTTGCAGTGGAGGCTCTCGGCGCTCACATTCCAGCTAGGAAAAGCCTCCACCGCAAGCGGCGGAGGCATCCGTGTGGCCTTTGCTCCTTCTCCTCGGCTCGGGGAGCGGGCTGGGGTGAGGGGGTCTCGGGACCGCGCATGCTCTTGGCTTCGGTTCATAGAGAGGATGGACTCGAACCGCGATCTCCGCGAACCCTATGCGGGCTTCGCGTGACACCACGAGCGACACCTGCCACGTGGGAAGGGCAGCAAGCGCCATCTCGGGCTTTCACGCCGAGCGAGCAGAGGTCCGCAGAGAGCGCGGAGCGGAGGCGCAATGCGTGCAGGGGTGGCTTAGTGGAAAGATTCGGCGGTGTAGAATGCCGGATGTGAGGCGCATCTATCTGGACTACGCGGCGACCACTCCACTCGACCCCTCGGTGCGAGAGGCCGTGGCGCGGGCGCTGGACGGCCCGTACGGAAACCCCAGCAGCCAGCACTGGGCGGGGCGCGAGGCGGTGCGGCTGCTCGACGAGGCGCGAGACACGGTCGCCCGGTCGCTGGATGCAGAAGCCGCGGAGGTGTGCTTCACCTCCGGTGGCACCGAGGCTGCTAACCTTGCCGTGCTGGGTCGCGCGCTGCACGTGCGTGGTGGGCGTGTGGTGGTAGCTGCCACCGAACACCATTGCGTGCTGCGCGCTGCTGAACTAGCTGCGTCTCTCGGTGGTTCGTTGCACGTGCTTGCCGTCGACTCGCAGGGAGTTGTCAGCCCGGACGATGTGCAGGACGCCCTGCACGAGCCCGCCGCGGTAGTTTGTGTGATGCACGCGAACAACGAAACCGGCACCCTGCAGCCGGTAGGAGACATTGGACGAATCTGCGTTGCTAGGGACACAGTATTCTTCTGCGACGCGGTGCAGACCTGGGGGGTATTGCCGCCGCCGGAAGCCGACCTACTCTCGGTCTCCGCACACAAGGCATACGGGCCGAAGGGCGTGGGTGCGCTTCGCGTGCGACCCGGGACGCGCCTGCAACCGATGACGGTAGGTGGTGGTCAGGAGCGTGAGCGGCGCGCGGGCACGGAGAATCTGCTTGGTATCGTGGGAATGGCCGCTGCGAGTCGGGCCTTCGTACAGAGCGTAGCAGAGCACCTAACACGTGTCCGGAACGCATTCGAAGCGACGGTCATCGAGCACCTGAACGGCGTGATAGTATCGTCGGCCGATGTTCCTAGGCACCCCGCCATCTGCCACCTTACCATCGAGGGAGTGTCTGCAGAGAGCGTTCTGATACGTATGGACCAGGCAGGGGTGGCAGCATCGAGTGGGGCTGCGTGCAGCAGCGGAGCGATCGAGCCCTCGCATGTGCTGCTAGCGATGGGGACTTCGCCCGAGAGAGCGGCTTCCGGCTTGCGCTTCAGCTTCGGCAGGACGACGACCGATGACGAGGCACGGGAGGCGGCAGGCATTCTCGTTGACGTGGTGCAGAGCCTGCGCCGACGCGGCTAGCGCTGTTAGTCCACCCAGTAACCGCGGGTCATCGAACTGGGATTCCACGAGCCGATGAACTTCGCGTGTCCATCGGTGAACACGGCGTTGTAGCCGCCGTTGTGAATACCGTTAGGCTGCGCATAGGAAGGTCCCTTCCACCACATGCTCCCTTTGCCACCATCGGGCATGGAATTGTCACCCCACTCCTCGGATGGATCCATGTCGTCGATCTTGTAACCGAAGCAGTAGAGTACGATCAGCTTGGCAGGGCTGTGAATCGTAGCCATGGTAACTCGGCGAGAGCCGTAGCCTAACAGCCAGCTGTTGTGTATGTAGTCTATGGTGAACTGACCCGCGCGCACCGAGCTGAGAGGCTGAGACTTGTGGCAGCGCGCGATTTCCTTCGCCTTCACGTATCGCCAGTAGGAGCAGAACCAGCCTGGTTGGTTAGGGAACTTGGCGGCATCGTACGTAATATAGCCGAGGAGTGGCGGGAAGGCACGAAAGTCTTCTAGGTACATCGTCACGCCGAGCCCTAGCTGCTTCTGGTTGCTCATGCACTCGGTCTGCTTGGCGCTCTCCCTGGCGCGCGCGAACACCGGGAAGAGGATTGCCGCCAAGATGGCGATGATGGCGATAACGACGAGCAGTTCGATCAGCGTGAAGCCGGGTTTCCGCATGAAGCGCCTCCGGCCTTCATTCTATCCTACTTTTGGCCCGGCAGGATGCTGGGATCTGCTGAGTCCGCTCGGCTACAATGCGACATCGCATGCGAACTGGGGGAAGGTGATGAGTTTGGAGCAGGTCAGACGGTTGAGCTACGGCTTCGGCAAGATGCTCGCGGCACCGTACGAGGAAGCCGTGGAGCGGGCGCGCGCGGCCCTTGCGACCGAGGGATTCGGGGTGCTGTGCGAGATCGACGTGAGGGAGAAGCTGCAGGAAAAGCTCGGGGTGGAGTTTCGGCGCTATGTAATCCTCGGCGCCTGCAACCCCGCACTAGCCCACAGAGCGCTGCAGAACGAGCTGGAGCTGGGGCTGCTGCTTCCGTGCAACGTCATCGTGTACGAGTCCGAAGATGGGGCGGGGTCGGTGGTCGCCGCCATAGATGCGAACGCAATGCTCGGTGCTGTCGGGGACAACCCTGCCCTGGCCGAGGTGGCGCGAGAGGTGTCTATCCTGCTGGAGCGCGTGCTGGATAGGGTGTGAGCGGCTGGCGGCGTGCCACCGGGAAACCTGCCGTCCTGCTGCGCCTGTCCTCGTGCTGAGCCTGACATCATGCTTCGACAGGCTCAGCATGACGGGCTTTCTTCTTTCTCGCCTTCCTGTCTCTCGGCGCAGCCTTCCTTCCTACCCCTCACCGCCACCTTCCTGCCCATCCCTCACCACTCGCAGAGGATGGGTGACTGGCGACGTCACGCGGAGCCCGCCGTCCTGCTGCGTCCGCCGTCCTGCAGAGCCTGACGTCATGCTGAGCTTGTCGAAGCATGGGCCCCTCCAGCCGCACGCTGCCGACTTCAGGTACTACCATCGCGGCAAGCGCCGTCATGCTTCGACAAGCTCAGCATGACAAGCCTTCTATCTTTCTCGCCTTGCTATCCGTCGCCGTCATGCTTCGTCGGGCTCAGCATGACGGGCTTTTTGTCTCGCTCGCCTTGCTGTCCGTCGTTGTCATGCTTCGACGGGCTCAGCATGACGTCGGGCTCAGCGTGACGTCAGGCTCAGCATGACGGGTAGAAGACATAGAGCCTGTGCCTACCTGGCAGGGCGGACGCGGATGTTACGGAATCGTGCGGGGGAGGCGCCGTGGGACATCTGGCTGATCTGCATCGGGTCGCCCTTGCCACAATTCAGCACACCGTTTTGCACCCAGAAGCGCTCGTCGCACACCGCATCGCACGAGTTCCAGAACTCCACGGTATTGCTCTGGTAAGTGACGTTCTTGAGCATCCCGGCCTTTTTGCCGTCTTTGATGCGCCAGAAGGCGTCGCCACCGAACTGGAAGTTGCAGCGCATCTGATCAATGCTGAAGCTGCCACGCCCCTCGATATAGATGCCGTCCTTCGTGTCGGAGATCAGCTCGTCCAGGGTCAGCGGCTTCTTCCCCGGCATCAAGCTTAAGTTAGGTATGCGCACGATGGGGATGCTACTCCAGCTGTCGGCGCGGCACCCACCCACGCTACGCTCCAGCCCGACTTCCGATGCCACCTCGCGGCTGGTGGAGTACCCGGTGAACAACCCGTCCTTCACGATGTACCATGTCTGGTTCGGTACGCCGTCGTCGTCGAAGCCGTTGGTGGCAAGCCCGTTCGGTAACGTGTTGTCTGCTAACAGGTTGACATGCTCGGAGCCGTATTGGAGGTTGTGCAGCTTGTCTGGAGTGGCGAAGCTACGGCCCGCGAGGGACTCTTCATAGCCCAGCGCGCGGTCCAGCTCGGTCGCATGTCCCACCGACTCATGAATGGTCAGCGATAGGTTGAGTGGATCGAGGATCAGGTCCATCACACCTTCTGGACAGTCGGGAGCGTGTAGGTGTTCGACAGCTTCGGATGCGACGCGCTCCGTCTCTGCTAGCATCTCTTCGCGGTTCACGTGCTCATAGCCGATGGACATCTCGGGCGGGGAATAGGAGCGGCTACGAGCATCGCCGTTGCCGACGGCCGTGGCGGTGTACCAGTGGCCAGTTGTGACCACCTCGGACGACATGTCGGAGCCGTCGGAGTTGAGATACACCCGCTCTTCCTTGCGCAGTGTCATGAACCCTTCGGCCTTGGCGATGCCCGGGTACTTGAGCAGCTTGTCGTTCACCTCGAGCAGCAGTCCGATTTTGTCGGCAACGGGCACGGCGAGGGGGTCGATCTGATAGGATGTCTTGAAGTGCAGGGTGTGGGCGGGTTCTGGGGTGAGCACCACTGGCTTGCGGAGGGTGCTCGCGCCGGCCTTGGCGATCAGCACGGCTTCCTTCGCCACCCGCATCGCTTCTTCCCGCGTGAGCCGGCTGGTGCCCGCGAAGCCCCAGGCGCCGTTGGCCAGCACGCGCACTCCCAGGCCGATATCTTCGGAATCTACCAAGCGGCCGACGCGCTCGTTCTCGCAGTAGATGTTCTGTCGGCGATAGCGGTTGACGCGGACGTCCACGTAGTCCGCGCCGTAGGACTTGGCGGTGTCGAGAGCGAGCTGCGCGAATTCCTTCATCGGTTCGATCCCCCTTTCGCCACCCGGCACGAACCCTTAGCTCGGGCTTTCCGGGCCTCTCCCCGGATTCTACCTGCGCGACGCGTGGGGCCCCTTCGCGGCCGTGCCGGCTCGCCCCACCGAGGAAGCTCGTTCGAACTCGTCGGGGTCCGCGCGAGGGGGACAGATCGGGTTATGGCATCGTCGCAACGGGAATGAGACAATTGCCAGTCCGTTCGGTCCGAGGAGCGCTTCGCTGTCCAAACATAGGTCGCGGACGAACTCCTCTGGCCGTGCTGCATAGGTCCGGTGCATGTCGCAAGCCAGTTCTGCGCGTCCGTTACGCGGGCTTCGGCCTCGCGGGGCCCTGTGGCCCCCGGGGGAAGGGCCAGACTTTGGTCGTGTCCGTTTAGCTTGCTATACGTAACTTCTCGCGCTATAATGATGTCCTCGGTGCCGAACGGCCCTGAGCATGCCTGATCTGCTGCTCGTGGATTGCCCGATCTTGGGCTCTCGCGACGTTTGGCGATACGCCATTGTCTCGACCAGGATGGGAGACATTGAGACGATTGGGGATGAACATGTTGGGCAAGCTTTCGCTGCTGACCGCAGTCACTGCTTTATCGGTTAGCACCGTCTATTCTCAGTTTCTCGGGCCAGCGTTTTTCAGCGTCGCACCATGGTCCCAGGTAGGAGCGGTAGTCACCAATAACCTAACTATCACAAACCTGCCTAATGGCTTCGACGTGAGCGGAGACATTTGGATTCAGGTCCATGCCGGTACTTGGAGCGGCTTGTTGATCCAGTGGTACGTGGACAGGCCACTGGACCCAGCGTGGGCGCCAACGGCTGTCCCGATGTTCACGACGACGCATCTCGACGGATTCTCCCAGCCTCCTGCTTTCGGAACCTACTCGAATACGACTGGGATCGCTGAAACTTTTTTCACGAACTATCAGGGAGTTTCCAACTCGCAGATTCCCTTGTCCCTAACTGCCGGCTCGGCAACCTGGAGCAATATTACGGTCACCGGCCCGACCTTTCTCTACACCTCCGGAGGGACGCACTATCTGCGCCAACGGTTCGAGCTAGACGCGGGTCAGCTGGCAGGGCCAGGCGGTCTGTGGCGGATCGACGTGCCTCTGACCAGTACCATGACTCCGGAGCCGAGCTCGGTGGCGTTGCTCGTTCCCGGCCTCGGTTTGGCACTGGCGGCTCTTCGCCGACGCAAGGCTTAGGTCGAGCGCAGTGGGTTACGGCCCTAGCCCGAACCGAGCCCGGCTAGGGCCGACGCATTCGTTCTCGCAGTAGATGTTCTGTCGGCGAGAGCGGTTGACGCGGACGTCCACGTAGTCCGCGCCGTAAGACTTGGCGGTGTCGAGAGCGAGCTGCGCGAGTTCCTTCATCGGTGGTGTGCCGTTCCTTCCTCGGGTGGGTGGCCGGTCGGACGCTTCGAACCAGTCAGATCGCCCGACTCGTCCGAGGCTTGCTTCGCCGGAATTCTAGCCTCCGTGTGACGGGGGGCCGGTGCCTGCCAACTCCAGAAGGCGCAGGGCGTTGCGGACTGCGTGGCCTTCGATGTCGTTGTTGAAGTACACGTAAACGTCGCGACCCTCGTCGAGCCATCCGCGGATACGCGATGCGTCCTCGCTCAGTTGCTTTTCGCTGTAGCAGCCCGCATAACGCCCGGAAGGTCCGTGTCGTCGTACGTACACGAACGGCGCGTCGTTCGGCTCGGTGTTGGTGCAGAGGCCGTGATCCTGCACGCACAGGGCGGCGCCATGGCGGTCGAGCAGCGCTTTCGTCTCCGCGCTGAGCCAAGCCTCGTTGCGGAACTCCACCGCGACGCGAGCCGCTCCGCCCGTCACCTCTCGCAGCGTAGCGAGAGTGCCATCGATCACGTCGAAGTCCACCGGCAGCCGCGGCGGAAGCTGCACCAGGATCGGACCGAGCGTGTTGCCGAGTCGACTGGCGGAGCGCCAGAAGTCCGCAATCTCCCTTTCGGCGCCCTTCAGCCTTCGCTCGTGGGTGACGCGGCGCCACATCTTCACGGCGAACACGAAGCCATCGGGCACTGCATCGCGCCAGCGGTCCACCATCGTTTCGGGAGGCAGGCGGTAGAAGGACATGTTGACCTCCGCGGTGCGGAAGCGCCCGGCGAAATACGCGAGCCACCCTGCCTGCTTCAGTCCTTTCGGGTAGAAAACGCCCCTCGCCCAGTGGACATACGACCACCCGCTGGTGCCTACGAGCAGCGTTCCCTTTCTTGCCATGTCTACACCGGTTACCCTCTCCGATGGCGAGCGAGCGAATCGTACCGGGGGCACTTCGCGAGGGTCTAGACTACGTTGCGGGTCGCCACCATTTCCTCGGCCGGGCGGCGGTCGCCGGTGCAAGAGATGCGGCGCGGGGCCGGTGACGTCTGGACGCTGAAACCGAGCCCCCGGTAGAGAGAGAGCACTCGGGGCGTCGCCTGGTTGGATGCGACCACAGGGCCGGGGTGAGCGGCGAGCCATTTCGCCAGACGCTCCTGATCCTCCCACCCGAAGTCGTCCTTGGCATACCGTGTGAACTCCACGTCGTAGGGCGGGTCGGCGTAGATGAAGTCGTCGGCCTCCACGGGGAGATCCTCGAAGTCGCCTACCATCAGCTGCCAAGAGCGGAGCACCGGAACGTACTCTCGGAAGTCCCGGCGATAAGTCACCGTCTCGTACCTGCCGAAGGGCACGTTGAACAGCCCCTTCGAGTTGAAGCGGCACAGCCCGTTGTAGCCCGTGCGATTGAGGTAGTAGAAGAGCGATGCAGCCTCGCGCCCGTGCGCCTCGCCTCGCGAGATCAGCTCGTTGAAGCGCGCCCGGTGCCGGTAGTAGAGGTCGCGGTCGTACTCCATCGGCATCTCGATGACGAGCCCCTTCTGCACCTCGCGCCAGAAGTTGATCAGGTGCTCGTTGCGGTCGGCGAGCAGCGCACGCTGCGGCCGCAGCGCGAAGGCCACGGCCATTCCGCCGACGAACGGCTCCACCAGCCGACGGTGCCGGTGACGGCTGTACTTCTCTTGCAGCACCGGCGTCAACCAGCGCTTGCCCCCCGCCCACTTGATAGGCGGCTCCAGCCTCGGTTCGCACCCGATCACGCGACACGGTTCGGCATAGAGCCCTGCTCGCCTGCAATCCACGGCGCTCTCCCCTGTAGGCTGGGGCCTCGCACGGGGTACAACAGGACGAACATCGCCGGTCGCGGTGGTGCAGGTCCGGAGCGCTGGGCGACGGAGCCCGGGACCCTTCCGGGCTGTGCGAGCACTCCCCTCGGCGACGCGGCGACGAATGCCATCTACGCAATGAGGCGAAGGAGAAACATGTCTGACAAAGTCGCAGATTTGGCCGGCCCCGGCATCGGCACTTACGAAGAGATCGAGAAGATCCTACCGAACGACTACTACCCGCTCTTGAACCCCAAGGAGACACAGCAGGCGATCACTGCCGTCAAGCGGTATATCGAGGACGGACTGTGCAAGGAGCTAAACCTGATCCGCGTAGAGGTACCTCTCATCGTGGATCGCGACAGTGGTGTCAACGACTATCTGGATCGTGACGGCTCGCGCACACCCATCGAGTTCTACATCCACAACGATCACGGCAAGAACCCGATCCACGCACAGGTAGTGCAAGCTGCCACCAAGTGGAAGCGCGTGGCGCTGAAGCAATTCGGAATGAATGTCGGCGAAGGCATCGTGACCGACATGCGCGCGGTGAGGAAAGACTACTTCCTCGATCACGATCACAGCGCCTATGTGGATCAATGGGATTGGGAGAAGGTGATCACGGCTGCCGACCGCAACCTCGACTACCTAACCGACACCGTGAAGCGCATCTGGAAGGTGATTAAGGGCGCCGAGCTATATGCACAGGAGCTGTTCCCTGCGCTCAAGACCGACAAGTACCCCAATCTGCCGGATGAGCTGACCTTCCTGCATGCCGAGGAGATCCTGGAGCGCTTCCCGGACATGCCGCGAAAGCAGCGAGAGACGGCGATCTTGCAGGAGTACCCGGCCATCTTCATATACGGCATCGGGTGGACACTCGATGACGGTTATCCGCACGAGATGCGTGCCGCCGACTATGACGACTGGGTGACACCTACCATCGTGAAAAACGGAAAGCAGATGCACGGGCTCAACGGTGACATCCTCGTGTGGAACCCCGTGACGCGCCGCAGGCACGAGCTTTCTTCGATGGGTATCCGTGTGAACAAAGAGACGCTGCGGCAGCAGCTCGAGATGACGGGGCAGCTCGACTTTCTGAAACTCCCCTATCACCAGGCCATTCTCAATGATGAGATACCACTGTCCATCGGTGGTGGTATCGGTCAGTCGCGGACGCTGATGCTGTTACTTCGGCGCGCACACCTAGGCGAGGTGAGTGTGACCGTGTGGCCGAAGGTGCTGAAGGAGATGTGCGCGAAGCGAAACATCCACGTGCTGGAGTAGCCGCACGGGTCGCATGGCCCAATGTGCCGGTACGCGGCAGGTCGCGGGCGAAGCACGAGGAATCGAATGGGGCGCGGCATGCGCCGCGCCCCACATCTCACCAGCAAGGGAGCGTCGCTATGAGCGAAAAGCTTCGAATCGGGGTCATGATGACCCTCCGTCCGAACGTCCGCGAGGAGCTTCAGAAGGTCCGCGAGCTAGGCCTGGACAACTGCCAACTGAACTGCTGGGACATGTCGCAGTACAGCGACGAAAACGCATCCTCCCTGAGTGCCGCGAGCAGGGAACTGGGTGTGGATGTGACATCCGTGTGGGCGGGGTACCCTGGTCCGGCAAAGTGGAACTTCACCGAGGGGCCTAGCACCATCGGTCTCGTGCCGCCGGAGTTCCGCGAGCAGCGTGTGGCCGCACTGATCCAGGGCGCGGAGTTCGCAGCTCGCATCGGCGTACCCAGTATCTCCACCCATGCAGGCTTCGTGCCGGAGAACCCCGCCGACCCGCTCTATCCGGGCACCGTGGAGGCGCTGCGGCGGGTGGCCGAGCGATGCAAGGAGCTGGGAGTCGGACTGTGGTTCGAGACCGGGCAGGAGACGCCGGTGACGCTGTTGCGACTCATGACAGACATCGGAACTAACAACTTGGGAGTGAACCTCGATCCTGCTAATCTGATCCTTTACGGCAAGGGCAACCCGGTGGACGCATTGGATGTGATTGGTACGTATGTGCGGGGGGTACATGCCAAGGATGGGGAATACCCCACCGATCCGATGCGATTGGGCCGCGAGACTCCGCTGGGCGAAGGCAAGGTGGACTTCCCGAGGCTGATAGGTGGCCTGAAGCGCCTCGGGTACCGCGGGGCACTGACCATCGAGAGGGAGATCAGCGGCGAGCAGCAAGTGGCCGACATCCGCCGCGCCATCGCACTGCTCGAGCCTCTGTGCTGAGTGTGTGCTCGGGTCGAGGATGTAATCCTGGCATCATCGAGCAATTCGGAGGCAAGCGTTTGGCCACCCAAAGCGATCACGTTTGCGGAATGACTGGAGCTACGTCGCGCCTACCACCCTCGCAGCGCACTGCAAGTTAGCGTGGCAGAGAAATGCTGCGGGAGGTGCAGGACGGCCCACGAGAAGCAGTCCTATCTCGGCGGGGCGTGCTCCTTCTGCCCCCGCAGTGTCAGTTGCAAGAGGCAAGGTGCATTCGCTCTGGGTTTATGGTAGAATATCGTTCGATGCAGCGGTCTGTCAACCGGCGCGCCTTCACGCTCATCGAGTTGCTCGTGGTCATCGGGATCATCGCCATCCTGGCGGCAATCCTGTTTCCCGTCTTCGCTCGGGCGCGGGAGAAGGCGAACGCGACGACCTGCCTGAGCAATATGGGACAGCTCGGCCGCTCGTTCATCATGTACTGCGACGACAACGGCAACCGCTTCCCGTCGCCTTACGGATTCGACGGGGTGCACGCGTGGGTGTGTAACCATCGCGGTTGCGAGAGCTGCACCAGCGAGTGGTGGGTGCCGGGCATCTCGTGGATGTGCAGCTACATCGGAGACCCCAAGCTCGGACAGCTGTGGCCCTATGCCAAGGGAGCCGGCATCTACCGCTGCCCATCGCAGACGAAACCAGTCAGCAACCCCTATATGGGCGGCATGTGGAATCCCAGCAAGGCGTGGACCACCTACTCGATGAACATGTACATGCTGCAGTACCCGCAGTCCAACTGGCAGGGTCCCACTATCAGTCAGTCACGTATCACCTACCCGTCTAACACCTTCCTGCTGTACGACGAGAGCGCCAAGACCATCAACGACGGTGGCTTCTGGCCGGACTACAACGACAACCACGGCGACCAGCACACGGATGGCTCCAACCTGCTTCACACCGACGGTCACGCGAAGCGGTACCCGCTGATGGCAGTGGGGACGTGGGATAACCGTGGTCCGCTCTTCTGCCAGTACCTTCCGACACGCAAGGAGATCGCACCCGATCCGGCCGGTGGGTGTAGGTGACAGAGCTCGAGGGAGTACATACCGTCATGCTGAGCTCGTCGAAGCATGCAACCGACTGCCGCCACGGCGGTAGCGGCAGGTGATGGCTTGCGGCATGCGAGGTCATGCTTCGACGAGCTCAGCATGACGGTATGGGTGCTGCCTGGAGAGCCGCGGTCGGCGTGCGGTAGCCACCAAGGCAGGAGGGCGGACGGAGAGATGACGAGGTGGCAGAGCGTGGGATCGTGGCATCGTGGCGGCATGTTGCCGCTGATGATAATGCTGGTGGTGCAAGATGGCACGGCGCCCGGCGCGATCCCGCTCGTTGACCTGTCCAACGACACGGCGCGGCAAGTGATCGTAGACCGCGAGGAGGGGCAGTACCTCGGTCACCCCACCACAGTGCTGCTCGAGGACGGCAAGACCATCCTGTGCGTGTACCCGAAGGGCCATGGCAAGGGCGCTATCGTGATGAAACGTAGCGAAGACGGCGGGCTGACGTGGTCGGAGAGGCTCCCGGTGCCGGAGAACTGGGCTACCAGCCAAGAGGTGCCAACCATCCACCGCGTCATCGAGCCTGTCACCGGCAAGAAGCGGCTGATACTGTGGTCCGGCCTATACCCGGCACGCCTAGCCGTATCCGAGGACGATGGGAAGAGCTGGTCTCCACTAACACCCGTCGGTGAGTGGGGTGGCATCGTGGTAATGGGATCCGTCGTGCAGCTGGCCGACGGTCGCTACCTGGCGATGTTTCACGACGACGGGCGATTCTTCCGTAAGGACGGTAAGGCGTCCGGCACGTTCAGCCTCTACCAGACGTGCTCCGCGGATGGTGGCCTCACATGGAGCGAGCCGAAAGCCGTGTGGTCGGGGAGCGACATCCACCTATGCGAGCCGGGAATCGTGCGCTCACCGGATGGGCGCGTGTTAGCGGCACTGCTGCGAGAGAACCGTCGCGTGAAGAACTCGCACGTGATGTTCTCGACCGACGAGGGGGCCACGTGGAGTGCTCCCAAGGAGCTGCCGGCTTCGCTGACCGGTGACAGGCATACTGCCAAGTACGCACCAGACGGCAGACTGGTAGTATCTTTTCGTGACATGGCGAAGGGCTCTGCCACCTATGGTGACTGGGTGGCGTGGGTTGGCACATTCGAGGACATCCTGAAGGGGCGGCAAGGGCAGTATCGCATCCGCCTGATGGATAATCTGGTCGGCGCGGACTGCGCGTATCCGGGTGTCGAGGTGCTGCCCGACGGCACCTTCGTATGCACCACTTACGGTCACTGGAAGAAGGACGAGCAGCCCTACATCGTCAGCGTGCGCTTCCGCCTGGAAGAGATTGACGAGATGGCCGGGGAGAAGCAGCGGTAGCGGGGCTGGCCGCAGCGAACTCCCTGCCGTCTGGAGCGTCTGACAGGATATGGCGTTGGGCACCGTTCTCTGTGTCGTAGTTCTCTTGACGCTACCTCGCGGGGCAGCCGCCACTCAGGCGAGTTCGCAGCCTCCCACCCATCGAGATCTGGTGTATGGAAGGGTGGGCGATACGAAGCTCAGGCTGGACCTCTACCTGCCGTCATCCGGCAAGGCTCCTTACCCCCTGATCATCTGGATCCACGGCGGGGGATGGCGTGCTGGAAGCAAGGGTCAATGCCTGCCCGCTCGCATGGGCTTCGTGGAGCGGGGCTATGCGGTCGCTTCGATCGAGTATCGCCTGACGGGCATCGCGACCTTTCCTGCGCAGATCGAAGACTGCAAGGCAGCGGTTCGGTGGTTGCGGGCCAACGCAGGCAAGTACGGATTGGATCCCGACCACTTCGGTGCCTGGGGCTCCTCGGCAGGAGGGCATCTTGCTGCCCTGCTGGGCACCGCGGGTGACGCAAAGGAATTCGAGGTCGGCGACTACCCGCACGTCTCCAGCCGAGTGCAGGCGGTTTGTGACTACTTCGGCCCCAGTGACCTTACCGCGATGGCGCGCGAGAGGGGCTTCGAGAACCACGGTCGGGCAGACTCGCCCGAGGGATTGCTGTTAGGCGGTACGGTCGGAGAGCGCAGGGAGCAAGCACGGAAGGCCAGTCCCGTAACCTACGTCTCCAAGGATGATCCGCCGTTCCTCATCGTACATGGCGAAAGGGACAGAACGGTCCCTCCGAGCCAAAGTAAGCGGCTGCACGATTCGCTGATAGCGGTGGGTGTGGAGTCCACTCTGAAGATGCTGCCAGACGCGGCGCACGGAGGCCCCGGCTTCTCGACATCCGATATGGTAGCTTTGGTGAGCTCGTTCTTCGACAAGCACCTCGAGAAGTCGAGATAGTCGGTTACTTCGCGAAGGGCTTCCGGTAGATTAGCACTCTAGCGCGATTCAGATCGGTGATGTACAGGTTGTCCTCGTCATCGAACGTGGCAGCGTAGGGCATCGAGTGAAAGTCACCCAACGCAGCGACCGGCAGCTTGTTCTCATACGGATCCCCGAAGACGAGCGGAAAGCGTCTGCCACTGTAACCGTTTGCACCTACAACCATATTCCCGCGAGAGTCGAAAGCCGGCTCGAACAGGGATAGGTGTTCTTCGGCGCTCTCGGTGCCGGTGAAAGAGCCCCCGTGACCCCACACACGGGACGCCGGAACACCGAAAATGGCCTTGTCGGGGTGGGGCGGAAACAGGGCGGCATCGTACTCCAGCAGACGGTGGTTGCCACTCACCTCCAGAGAGTGATCCGCGACGAAGAGGTTACCTTTGGGATCGAGCGCCAGGGCTCCGGGCCAGGCCAACGTATCGCGCCCGATCTTGCCGCCGTTGTTTGGCCGCCTTTCCGCCAAGTCGGGGTGGCCGAGCAGTACGTCCATTGCGGGGTGTGTTAGCGGGTCGCGCAGGCGAAACACCGCGTGGATATCCGGGTCGGAGAGCCAGAGAGCCGAGCCGTCGGGGGCCACGGCGATGCCACCGATGTTGAGACCCTCGGTCCACCTCATTTCACCTCCGCCGACTACTGGCACGGGCGGCCGAATCGTGAGATAGGGCATATCGCCGTGGCGCAGCGGCAGATGATACACCTCTATCGCATCTCCGCGTACCGCAAACAGGTGGCCGGCCTTGTCGGCTCGCAGTCGGCCATAGGGCGGCCCCGGAGTGAGACGGCGAAAGCCCTGCGCACCCACGAGGCCGCTCGCCTTGGCTCCGTTAGTTAGGTGCCTCACGCCATCCCAGAACAGCACGGCGTAAGCATCGGCGACGATGAGTTGTTCAGCCGCCACTGCCACGCCGCGTGCACTGAACATCTTCGCCTCACTTGCTACGCGATCTAACGGCTCGCGTTTGAACATGCGATAGTCTGATGAGCGGGCTACGCCTGGGCGTGGCTCAGCGATAGGCGCGGGGAATCGCCACACATCCTGCACATTCGTCGAGCAAGCGATGTACACGTTTCCATCCGAGTCCACTCCCATCCCCCCACGAGGCTCGGTCATAAAGAATGGGCTGTCCTCACGGTCGCCTCGAGCGCGACCCGGTCCTCGATCCTTCCTCGGCACATCGGTGACAAGGCACTTCTTCACTTTGCCGTCCACGAACAACAGAGCTTGGCTGTGGTTGGTGTCGAGGACCCACAGGCCTCCCGTCCCGGGGTCGAACTCCAGGCCTTGAGGAAAGGCGATGTCGTCGCCCAACGTACCCGATGCTGCCATGCCGTTATGCAGTGGGGGACGAAACACTAACACACGGTCGTTCAGCGAATCGGCAACGTAGACTGTTCCGTCCTTGTCTACACGCACCGCGGCGGGTGCGCTCATCTGATTCAGTTCCTTTCCACGGACGCAGCTAGTGAAGTCGGGTTGTCCCAACACCAAGTCGGCGGTCATGCCAGGAACCCCGGTGTCTGGATTCACTGGAAATCGCAGCACGCGGCAGTTCTCGTTGTCGCACACCCATAGATTGCCCTGCGGGTCTAGCCCGACTCCGCCGACGAAGCCCAAGTTGCCAGGGCTGCGCAGCGCGAGCGAGGAGGCATCGGGCTTGCCATAGCCTCGCCCATGATTCGGAGCGTTGCTAGTTAGGTCGGGCTGGCCCCACACATGATCGGCGATGGTATCGGTCTCATATGGGCTGTCGTATCGTAGCACCCGGTGGTTGCCGAAGTCTGGAACGTATAAGTTGCCCTTGTCATCCACGGCCATGTTGGCAAACGAGCCGCCTTCGGTGAGGCTAATCTGATCCACCGGCATGGTGGCCAGTGTGGTGGCCCCCGCGGGCGGAACTGCCGGGTAGGTGTCGAAGTTTCCGTGCTGGTTTGCCGACGCACGATCGAACGCGGGCTGGCCGATCACCAAGTCGGCACCGAGGCCCTCGGCGAGGACAATGCCGAATCCGGGGAAGTCGGAGTCGCAGGTGCCGGGCTTGCCTTTGTCGGGGCCACCCGCGCAGAAGCCTATCCTGCTGAAGCCGAGGACCCGGCTGTTGCCCCCGTCGTACACGTAGATGCGGTTCGGCCGGTGGGAGCGGTCCACGATGACCCCGCCAGGGTTGAACACGGTGCCGGCCGACACCACGCCAGGCACCACCTCGTGGAAGTCGGGCTGACCGATGACTACGTCCGCCCAAAGGTCGCCCGCCAATCCCCGCACAGGGGGTCCGGGAGGGGGCTGGGGGCCCTGAGACAGCATGACGAGTGACAGCAGAGGAGCCAGTAGCAAGTCGTTCACCTCGACGTCGAGCGGTGCACCACCAGTTCAGCGCCACTTCCCGGCCTCCTGCCCATACCTTCGGAGATGGTGACGACCGTTTGGGGCGGTACACTCGCTGCCAAATGTTGGCCATCCTCGCATCCACGGTGATCCTGATGAGTTCCCCTTCCCCCGTCCCTGCATGCCCCCGCCTATGGTATCGGCAGCCCGCGAGCGACTGGAACGAGGCGCTGCCAGTAGGCAACGGAGCTCTCGGCGCGATGATCTTCGGACATCCGAAGAGCGAGCGCATCCAACTGAACGAAAAATCCATGTGGGCAGGCCCACCGCGCCCAGAAGCGCCGAAGAATGCGCATGAAGCACTGCCCGAGATGCGCCGTCTCGCTTTCCAGGGCAAGTATCAAGAGGTAGAGGACCTTGCGCGTAAGCATTTCTTGGTGGACTTCGACTGGCCCCGATCCTATCAGACATTGGGTGATCTTCACCTGTCGTTTCGGGGACACGAGAGCGTCTCGGACTACGTGCGAGAGCTGGATCTTCGGACGGGTCTCGTTACGGTGCGCTACACGGCGAACGGGGCGCGGTGTAAGGAACAGGTTTTCGCCAACTACCCTGCCAACGTGTTAGTGGTACGTATCGAGAGCGAGCGCCGCGATGGGCTGTCGTTCGACATTACACTGGATCGGCCCGCCGACTTCGTCACTTGCACACTGGGTAACGACGGCTTGGTGATGACCGGGCAAGTGACGCAGGGTGGGAAGAAGCCGGGTGTTCGCTATGCGGCTGCATTGCGGGTGCAGACGGAGCAAGGCAGGTGTTTGCCGGAAGAAGAAGGCCTGGGAGTGAGTGGCGCGCGGGCTGTCACCATTCTCTTCACCGCGGAGACGGACTACAACATGCGCGACATCTTCCATCCCAGGTTGCACGATCTGGTAGCTGCCTGTGAGGCTAGGCTGGATGGCGCATTGAAGAGCGGTTACAGGAGGCTTCTGGATCAGGCGGTAAAGGACCACTCCGCATACTTCGATCGGGTCGGGCTGAGCCTCGCGGGGGGCCGTGACGACACGCCGACCGACGAGCGGCTACGTGCGGTGCAACTAGGCGCCGCTGACGCAGGGTTAGAGGCGTTGATGTTCCACTACGGCCGCTACCTACTCATCGCTAGCTCTCGCCCAGGCCACCTGCCCGCCAACCTGCAAGGTATCTGGAGCAAGGACATCGAGACACCCTGGCAGGGCGACTACCATATCAACATCAATCTGCAAATGAACTACTGGCCCGCAGAGTCTACTAACCTATCGGAGTTGCACGGGCCGTTCTTCGACTACATAGACGAGCTGGCAAAGCACGGAGCAGTCAGTGCGAGGGAGAGCTATGGCATGCGCGGATGGGTGGCCAATCATCAGACGGATGTGTGGTTTTATACGGCGCTGGTAGGTGCTCCCCTGTGGGGGATGTTTCCACTCGGGGGAGCTTGGTGCACGCAGCACTACATCGAGCATTACCGTTACACTGGTGACAAAGCGTTCCTGCGCGAGCGTGCCCTACCGATCCTGCAAGGTGCGGTGGAGTTCCTGCTGGACTGGCTGTGCGAGGACCCGGAGACCGGCAGGCTCGTCTCTGGACCGACCACGTCACCGGAAAACACGTTCGAGTACGATGAAGGCAAGCGTGCGTCGCTCACCATGGGTCCGTCCATGGATCAGGAGATTGCGTGGGAGACGCTATCGAACTACCTCGAGGCCGCCGAGGTGTTGGGTATAAGCAACGACCTCACACGGCGTGCTGCCATCGCGCGCAAGCGTTTGCATCTCCCGCGGATCGGGTCGGATGGAAGGCTGATGGAGTGGTCGGAGGAGTTAGTAGAGGTAGAGCCGGGCCACAGGCACATGTCACACTTGTTCGGATTGCATCCTGGTCGGCGCATCACTCCCGACGGTACCCCGGACTTGGCCGAGGCAGTGCGCAAGTCGATCGAGGGCCGGCTCAAACACGGCGGGGGGCACACCGGCTGGAGTCGCGCTTGGATCATCAACTTCTGGGCGCGCCTGCTCGATGCCGAGCGTGCGCACGAGAACGTGCATGCGCTGTTAGCGAAGTCCACGCTGCCCAATCTGTTCGATAACCATCCGCCCTTTCAGATTGACGGCAACTTCGGTTACACGGCAGGAGTTGCGGAGATGCTATTGCAAAGTCACACGGGTGTCATCCGGCTGCTACCGTGTCTGCCGAAGGCTTGGCCGAGCGGAAGCGTCTCGGGTCTGCGTGCACGCGGTGGGGTGGATGTGTCAATGAAGTGGGAGGACGGACGGCTGACCGGAGCGGTGCTGAAGAGTGTGTGGGCGAAGGGCAAGATCGTCATCGAGTTGCCGACGGACGTACGTGTCACCTCGATTGCTGGGGCGACGGAGGGGTGGGAGCAGGACGGTAAGCGCATCGTCCTGTCCGTCGCTCCCGGCAGAGCATACACGTTGCGGGTGGCCGGCTGACGATGACACCGGTTGGTGGATGCGAGTGCAAGGCCGTCTTCCAGGCAACTCCTACGCATGACGTGTGGAGGACTCGAGCCAGCGGCCAATCAGCGACAGGCCCCACGGCCCGGAGAGCTCGGGATGAAACTGGCATGCCAGGACACCGTCACGTTCCATAGCGGCAACGAAGCGTCCCCCGTGGTCCGACCACGCTACTTGCCAGTCCGCCGGGGCCTCTGCGAGACGATAGGAGTTCGCGAAGTACGCGTAGCCAGAGACTAACATCCTGCATCCTTGCTCTGGCTCCACCCGATTCCAGCCGAGCTGAGGCACTCTGACGCTGTCAGGATACCTCGTCACCATGTGTGGTATTACCGCGAGGCCGGCCACGCCGGGCGCCTCTTCGCTGCCTTCGCACAGCAGCTGTAGGCCCAGGCACACGCAGAGGGTGGGGCGCCCTGCGAGGACGCGGTCGCGGATCGCTGCATCCAAGTCTGCCGCGCGTAGCGCATGCATGGCAGCCTCGAAAGCACCTACGCCGGGCAGAACGAGGGCCTGTGCAGAAGCTACGTCCTCGGGTCTGGACGAGAATTCCGGTTCCACTCCCAGGCGTCGAAAGGCAGCCACGACCGAGGCCACATTCGCCACCCCCGTGCGAACGATGAGCGTCTCGGGGTTCACAGCACTCCCTTGGTGCTGGGCACTCCCTCGCCGAGGCGGACGACTGCCTGACGCAGCGCCAGAGCCGTGGCTTTGAATGCTGCCTCTGCCTTGTGATGCTCGTTCAGGCCCTTGATCAGGTCCACGTGCAGCGCCATGCGACCCGCCACCGCTAGTGATGCTAACACGTGGCCGATGTTCTCACACGAGAGATCACCCAAGCGCTCTCGGCGCAGCCCGAGGTCCACGCAAGGGAAGGGGCGACCGGAAAGATCCGCCACTGCGCGCGCGAGCGCTTCGTCCAGCGGAGCGTAGGCATATCCGAAGCGTGCGATGCCCGAGCGATCTCCCAGACACTCATCGAGCGCCGTGCCCAATGCGAGCGCACAATCCTCGGCCGTGTGGTGATCGTCCACGTCGGTGTCTCCGCGGCACACGAGATGCAAGTCGAATCGAGCGTGACATGTCAGTGCTGTGAGTAGGTGGTCGAGGAAGCCGATACCCGTAGCGATGTCTGCTTCGCCTACTCCGTCGATACAGAGTGCAAGCTCGATGCGGGTTTCACGCGTCTCACGAACGATCTCGCTTCTACGTTCTGTCATGGCAGCAACCTCTCGACTTCTTCCAGTCGGGTAAGCACGCGCGCGGCGCCCGCCCGCAACAGGGCGGGTGCCATCACCTCTGGTGTGTCCGCAGGCGAAACTACTGCCAGTGGTAGTAGTCCCGCAGCACGAGCGGCCCTAACATCGTCCACTAGGTCTCCCACCATCCATCCACGCTGCACTCCCAGCCTGCTCATGGCAAGTAGCAGCGGATCCGGGTTCGGCTTTTCGGGAGCATCCTCCATGCACACCAGAGCACCGAGGCAATCGAGCAACCCTACTCCTGATAGGAAGCGCTCGGCATGTCGACGCAAGCGTCCCGTGACCACTCCGATCGGAATTCTCGTTGCCAAGCGGCGCAGCCACTCTGCATCCACCAGGAGGCGTTCGTTCCGCCATAGGCCGTCTTCGGCTGCGTAGAGCGTCTCGTATCTCTCGGTTACCTCGGTCAGGCTCGCGGCGACGCCTCGTGCCGACAGGAGCCGATGCGTGAGCTCGTAGTCGTTATTCGACTGACCTTCCGCTTTGGCACGTACTACCTCGTCTGGGTCGAGCGCTACGCCGAAAGTCTTGGCGGTTTCGAATACGGCTCGACGGTAGGAGCCCGAAATGTCGGCTAACACTCCATCCAGGTCCAGCAGTAGGGCTTGCGGAGCGAGCACGACCGAGAGCGACTTGCAGAGGCGGTCGAACTGCCCCTCGTCGCCTGGGCAGGTGATGCGCACGCAATCGTCGAGGGACTCCCTGCCCGGAAAGGCACGAATCGCAATCCCCATGCCTGCCATGGCATCACGCAGCCATAGCGCGTCGGGGCGCCGAGCGAGCACGAAGTTAGCCTGCGAGGGGAAGCTCTCGACACCGTGCGACACGAGGAGACGTTGCAACTCGCCTCGCTCGAACCGAACGCGCTCGACGAAGGACCGCATACCTCCCTCGCCTCCTCGCAGTGCCTCGGCCGCAATCAGCAGCGACGCGCGCGAGACGGAGTAGGGGCTTCCGGCGGCTCGCATCCAGCCGATCACCTCGGGGGGTCCAACCGCATACCCCACCCTCAGTCCTGCCAGTCCCCATGCCTTCGATAGCGTGCGTGTCACCACCACGTTGGGTAGGGACAGGGCGAACAGCGTGTCGTCGCGGTCGGCGAACTCGGCGTAAGCGAAGTCTGCTAGGACCAGTGCGTGGGGCGCGGCCTCCGACAGCCTTCGCAGATCCTCTGCACGCGCGGTGGCTCCCGTCGGGTTGTTAGGTGACACGAAGCACACCAGCGAGGTGGCTTGGGTGATCGCCTGCAGCGTGGCTTCGATGGGGAAGGACTTACCGGGAGGCCAGGCAACGGTTACTACCTTCGCCCCAGCCAAGCTCGCGTATCGTGGCAGCATCTCGAAGGAAGGGGAGGGTAGCAGCATCTGCCGGCCCGGAGCCAGCATCGCGCGGCAAGCGCGGTCCAAGGCATCGTCCGCTCCTGCCGTTACTAACACTCGATACGGCTCCACGCCGAGCCGCTCCGCAAGCAGCCCTTGCAGTTCGCTCGCATCCGGGTAGCGCCTCATCACCTCTGGACCAGCCGCTGTTAGTGCCGATAGCAACTCCGCAGGCGGACACATACCCTCGTTGCCGTCCAGTCGTAAGTCGAGCGGGGCGGGATGCGCGGGGACCGAATAGGCCGTTAGGTTGGAGAGCGCTGGGGCCGGCTTCAGAACGCTCATGGCACGATCTGCGCTATCTCGGTGACTACCACGTCGGTGCCGCCTCGCGCCTTCACGTCGAGGATCACGCGCGAGAGGTCCTCCCGCGGAACCGCAGCCTTCACCGCATAGCCGGCCTCGCCATGCAACTGTGCGATGGTAGGTTCTCTCATGCAGGGCAGTACTTCGATCACGCGTTCCAGCTTGTCGGCCGGCACGTTCACTTCCAGCATCACCCTACGTCGGGCATCTAGTACCGAGCGAAGCAGCAACACGAATTGGTCCACCGCTGTTCGCTTGGACGGGTCTTGCATCGCGGCGGGATTGCCATAGAGCCTAGTGGACGAATGCATGATCTCCCCGACCACTCGCAGGTTATTCGCCTCCAGAGTCGCTCCGGATGCCGTGTTGTCCACAATGCAGTCGGCGTCTTCGGGCGGAAACACCTCCGTGGCCCCGTAAGACCGGACTACCTTCGCGTCGAGTCCCTCGCGCCGGATCCAGTCGGTCGCGAGCTTCTCGTATTCGGACGCTACCACCAGTGGCCGCGCCGGCAGCTTGCCGTCTTCCAGCACATCCTCCGGGGCGGCTGCCACCAGTCGGACGGGGTCGAGGCCCGTGTCCAGGAGCTCGACGACATCGGCGTTCATCTCCGCCACCCAGTCGGCCCCGGCAAAGCCGACGTCGCGCGACCCGAGATGCACCATCTCGATGATGTTCTGTGGCTTCAGGATCTTGGCCTCGAAGCCCGGCATTCCGATGCTGGGCCGGTACTCGCGCGCACCCGAGCGCACGGGCATACCCGCATCCTGAAGCAGGGCGAGCACGCCGGCCTCCATGCGGCCTTTCGGAAGAGCAATCCTGATGATTGGATCGGGCATCGGTCGGCACTCCTCGGGGAGGCAGAATGATACCCTCGGCAGGCCGTCGGGTCCCGGTGAGGAACCTGAGGGCATGGCAGTAGAGCGTGTCGTATCGGGTGGGCAGACGGGAGCCGATCGGGGTGGTCTGGATGCCGCGATCGAGCTGGGCATCTCGCACGGTGGCTGGTGCCCCGCGGGTCGCCTTGCCGAGGACGGAACGATTCCGGAGCGCTATGAGTTGACGGAGACCGATTCGGCGGATTTCGCAGTGCGAACCGAGCGCAACGTAATCGATTCGGACGGCACGGTGCTGTTTACCTATGGCGAGCCTGTCGGCGGGAGCGCACTGACGGTCGAGCTGGCCTCGGTTCACGACAAGCCGCTGCTCCACCTGGACTTGGAGGAAGTTGGAGTCGAATCGGCTGCGGCGCAGCTAGCAGTCTGGGTGGCGCAGAACGACGTGCGGGTGTTGAACGTCGCTGGATCCAGAGAGAGCCAGGCACCCGGCATCGCCGAGGCAGTCCGCGAGGTCCTGCTGACCGCACTTCGGGGCGACTGGCAGGAGCTGTGATGGCTACTCGTGCCTCGCGGCTCGTGGTGGCGGCATGCGGATCTCGCGCGGAGGTCGCGAAGGAGTTGCCGAGAACGCAGAGGGATACCTCACGGCTGCACGCACGGGCTGGTGAAGAGAGCGTCTCTCTGCGTTCGTTGCGGACCTCTGCGTGCACTGCGTGGGATGGAGACCTGGCGAGTTACTGCACCTCGCGCACAGCAGGCATCATCGGCCTCGGGACCGGGCTCTCGCGCGGAGATCGCGAAGGAGTTGCCGAGAACGCAGAGGGATACCTTGCGGCTGCACGCACGGGCTCGTGAAGAGAGCGTCTCTCTGCGTTCGTCGCGGACCTCTGCGCACTCTGCGTGGGAATGAGACCTGGCGAGTTGCCGCATCTCGCGCGCGGCCGGGCCGGGCTCTCGCGCGGAGGTCGCGAAGGAGTTGCCGAGAACGCAGAGGGATACCTCAACTCTGCTCGCACTGGCTCGTGAAGAGATCGTCTCTCTGCGCTAGCCCTCTCCGCGAGGCGGGGAGAGGGAGGCGCCCGATTTCCGCGAGCCTAGCGGAAGCGTTTCACGGTGCCGGCGATCTGCAACAGCTCATCCTTAGTAAGGCCGACGCTCGACAGTCCGAACCAGGTGTTGTTCTGTTTCCAGATTACCGAGACCCGTCCGCCCGGCTTGCCACCCGTGAACAGAGTCCCCTCGACCCCCGCCACCGTCACCTTCTCCGAGTCGCCCAGCGGTCCGCGGGCGGAAAGCGTCGAGGTCGGGTCGTTGTCTTTGGACTGCACGAAGACGATGGTCTTGCCGCTCTCGGGGTCAATGAACTCGCTGACGAACACTCCTTCATTCGGCTGCTGCGAGGTCGCGGCGCGCCGGGCCTCCCGGAGTTCCTGAAGGCGCTGACGCATCTCCGGTGTGAGGTTGGCCTCGCGTTGCTCGCGGTCGGGCGGCGGCGGGCCTTCCAGCACCTGGATGTCCGGCTCCCCGCCCGCGGTGGTCACTTGGGCCTGAACGATCACGGGACGGTCGCGAGGCACTCCGGGCGGCGACTCCATGCCGGCTCCGTCGTCAACGATGGTCACAGTAACGCGATTGCCTTCCGGGTCTACCCAGATGCGCTGCTGTCCGGCAGGCGGGGGACCGCCCGGCGTGCCACCCGAGAACGGCCGGATGGCCTTCGGCTCATTGCCGCCCGCGGAGCGCATCGTCCGATGAACGGTGGAGGCGTGGCGGAACTTCTCGGGCGGCGTGATCGTCGCGACCCAGCTCAGGTTCAGCGTCTTGCTGAACTTCTCGATCACGCTTGCAAGCTCCGCCTCGTACTGCGTGCGGTCGCCGAGCGTTCGGACCCGCTCCAGCGCCGCGGCCGAGACACCACCCTGGACGAGCGTGGTCCCCTCGGGCAGACCGAACAGCGAATCCTCCATCGGCTCGTTGAACGTTGCCTCGATCACCTCTCGCGAGTACACGACCTTGCCCGCCTCGATGCGCTGGTACCGCAGCACTAATCCATACGTCTGGTCAATCCACTGTTTTTCTTGGTGAACGTTGCTTCGGGGGTCCGTGGTGGTCAGCAAGTAGCACTTTCGCCCGACGACCGTGTCTTCGCCCTCGAACTTGGCCGGTCGCTGCAGCTCCTTCTGAAGGAGCGAAGCGGGGGCGGAGAACAGCGCCTTCTTCACGTTCGCAGGGAAGGCGACTTCGATGCGGTCGGAGGCCGTAACGCCAGGCTCGGCAAGCGCGGCATTCAGGCTCGGGACGTACAGGAACGACCCTTCGCCGGAGATGAGCCGGACGTGCGGAGTCTTGGCCAAGGCACCGCCGACCGGGAAGGTGCCTTCGATGCGCATCTGCCCGCCTTTGCGATAGACGGTGATCTGCTTCTCGGTCACCAGATCGCCCTTCTCGGTAACCACCAGACGCATCGTCTTGGGGTTCTGCCAGTTGGTTTGGGCCTGCGAGGCGACGACTGCCGCGCCGAGCAGGAATAAGAGATACGTTGTACGAAACATTACCGTGGCGACCTCCGTTGGCGGTTGATCCTATTGTGACCGGTCACGACTCGAATACGGTTGGGGTGCTCGTGCGATTCCCTATGCGCAGACGAACCCGAGGCACGGTCTCCCATTCATATTGTTGACGATTCTGAGATCGGGTGGTTGCGGTGGCTTCGTGGTACTACATCAGTGGTCAGGGCCAGATCGGGCCGATAGGCGAGATTCAGGTGCGAAACCTGGTACAGGGAAACGTCATCACTCGCCAGACGCTAATGTGGAAGCCGGGCATGGCCGAGTGGCTGCCTGCTGGAAGCATCGCGGAGGTCGCGGCGATGTTCCGCCACGCCGAGCCTCCCCCTCCGCCGTCCGGCACGCCGGCTCAGACTCCGTTCGCGCCGCCGCCGCCAACCCTGCAGAGCGTTGGGCAGGGCTCGTACGAGCCGGTCGAGTACGCGGCGCCCACGGGCAGGAGCCGCGTGGCAGCCGGCGTGCTGAACATGTTTCTGCCCGGCGCGGGGCGGCTGTACCTCGGCTACTTCCTGATCGGCTTCCTGCAGCTCTTGGTTACGGTCGCGAGCGTTCCCTTGTACTACTACATCCCGTGCACCTGCCTTCCGGTCTGCGTGCCGGGGCACCTGTGGTCGTTCATCGATGGCCTGATGATGCTGGCGTTCAACACCGTGGACAACGACGCACGCGGCGTGCCGCTTAGGGACTGACCCTGCGCGGACCTGTGGAGTACACTGGGTCGCGAGGTGAACTTGGTTTGAGCTGCCCCAGACCCAGCCTGGCCGTGATCATTCCCGCATACAACGAGGAGGCGCGCATCGAGGGCACGCTGCGCCGCGTGGCCGAGTACCTAGACGGGCGCGGGGCGTCCTATCGCGTGACCGTGGTGAGTGACGGGAGCACGGACGAGACGGAGCGGATCGTGCGGGCCTTCGCCGAGGGGCACCCCTGCTTCGACCTGCTGACGTATTCTCCCAACCGCGGCAAGGGCTACGCCGTGCGCCACGGAATGCTGAACCGCGACGGCGACCGCATGCTGTTCTCCGACGCCGATCTCGCCACCCCTATCGAAGAGCTAGAGAAGCTAGAGGCTGCGATGGCTGCCGGAGCCGACGTCGCGATAGGCTCTCGCCCACTGAGAGAGAGCCGGTTGGAGGTGCGGCAACCTTTCTATCGTGAGTGGCTGGGGCGGGCCTTCAACCGCTTCGTGCAGCTGCTCGGTGTGCCGGGCATCCACGATACTCAGTGCGGGTTCAAGCTGTTCACCCACGAAGCTGCGAAGGAGATCTTCTCGCGCTGCACCTACGACGGCTTTTCCTTCGACATCGAGGCGCTGTACGTGGCCAGGCTGCTTAGGTACGAGATCGCCGAGGTGCCGATCGTGTGGCGACACCAGGCAGGCTCCAAAGTCAACCTTCTGCGCGACGGAATGCGGATGACGTGGGACCTGCTGAAGCTTCGCACGCGCGGCTCGGCCCGCTACGTCGTTCAGCCCAATGAACGCTGAGGAGTACGAGCGGCTCTTTCGCCTGGAAGACCGCTACTGGTGGTTCGTGGCTCGCCGCGAACTGGGAGTGGACTTCGTCCGTATGCACGTACCGAGGCGCGGACGCATTCTAGACGTTGGCTGCGGGGCGGGCGCGACTGCGCGAGACCTATCTGCGCACGGCACCGTGTTCGCGTGCGATCTGAGCGAGCGGGCACTTGCCTTCTGCAGGCAAAGAGGACTGAGCGCGCTTTCGCTCGGAGACCTCCAACGGCTGCCGTTCCGCACCGCCTCGTTGGACTGTGTGGTCGCGTTGGACGTGCTGGAGCACGTGTCGGACGACGAGAAGGCGCTAAGTGAGATCGCGCGAGTGCTGAAGCCAAATGGCACGCTAGTGCTCAGCACACCCGCCTATCCGCTGCTGTGGAGCGGGCACGATGTCGCCCTTCACCACTTCCGCCGGTATCGCAAAGTCCAACTGAAAAGGCTGGTGGAGCGGTCGGGATTGGCGGTCGTTCGCTTGACGTATGCGGTCTTCTTGCTCTTTCCTGTCGTCGCGGTCGCCCGCCTGGTCGGCCGATTGTTTGGTATAAGGTCGCGAGCAAGCCTGTGGTGGCTCGGCGACTTGCCGAATCGAATACTGCTGGCGCTGATGCGCTGGGAGAACAGGCTTCTGCGCCGCACCGACTTGCCGTGGGGAGTGAGCCTCGTGTTGGTAGCGCGCAAATGATAGAGACGCTCGTTCTCGCCGGTCTGCTCGGTTATGCGTCGTTGGTCGAGCCAGCGTTGTTATTCCATCGGCGGTTTTCCATTCGGTTGCGTGGGCTTCCCGAGGGCTGGGACGGTGCACGCATCCACCTAGTCACCGACCTGCATTGCAACCGCTGGACGAGCATGGAGTCGCGGATAGCACGCATCCTCGCCGAACCTGCGGACCTGCTGCTATTCGGCGGGGACATCGTTAACACCAACGCTGCGGTCGGCAACGTTGCCCGGCTGGTGCAGGCAGCGAACGTGACCCGGGGGGCCTTCGGCGTACTGGGCAATGCGGAGCACAAGAGATGGGTGGACACCGCGCGCGCAGTGCCCGAGCTCGAAGCTGCCGGAGTGCGAATGCTCGGGAACGAGTGGTTGCAGCTCATGCGCTCCGGAGATGCCTTATTCTTAGTCGGCGTGGACGACCCGCACACTCGGCGGGCAGACCTCTCGGCGGCCCTTCGCGACTGTCCGAGCGGGTTTCGGCTGCTGCTGGCTCATGCACCGCAGGTGCTGAGGGATCCGGAGGTGGCCGAGGTGGACCTCGTGCTGTGTGGGCACACGCATGGCGGGCAAGTCCGCGTTCCTGGGGTCGGCGGGCTGCTGGCGCACAGCCTCTTCGAGTGGCAATGGTCCGAGGGTCACTTCTACCCTGACCTGGTGCGTCGGGCGATGGGCTATTCGCGCGCTCCGCACGTGTACGTCTCGCGAGGCGTCGGCACCGGGTTCATCCACTTCCGCTTCCTCTGCCCTCCCGAGGTGCAGACGATCACGCTGCGTAGAGCTTGAGCGTCTGTCTCCGCCGCGAGCGGCGGACAAGCTAGGCATGCTCGTGGCGCAATGTGCGAGCGCCCCCGCCGGAGCGGGGGCGCAAGCAACGTTGTCGGTTTCGGGTACGGACTAGTTGCCGCTCTGACCGAAGTTGATCAGGACCGTGTTGAGGTCAGCGATGTTGACGGTGTTGTCGCCGTTCGCATCGCCGGCGCGCAGGTTGAACGTACCGGTAGTGGTGAAGCCGACCGGGTCCGGGGTCACGCCGAGCAGCGAGCGGCTGAGGTAGCCGTTGAACGCCTCGACGCGGATGTCGAACGGGCCGGTGCTGTTGAAGGGCAGCGAGAACTCGTTGCCGTTCGGTCCGTACAGGTAAACGAGGTTGGTCTCAGCGAACCCCGAGCTGTCCGTAACGGTCACGTAGCAGGTGTTCATCGGGAACGCAGGGACGCTGCCGAGGAGACCGAAGTCACCGGCGAGCTCGCCGCGGAAGGCATACTGACCATTGAATGCGTACGAGAAGTTCGCGCGCGGATTGCCACCGAACCAGTAGCAGCCATTCAGACCAACGCTCCACATCACGTTGTCGCTGACGGCCGGCGAGTTCTGGTAAGCATAGTTACCGCGGGTGTACTGTACGTAGCGGCCCAGCGGCACGCCCTCGGCGCCATTCATCAGGATGGGGCCAGTGGTGTTACCGGCACCGAACGTCTGATTGTAGTAGCCGTGCTGGACCCAGACGCGACCAGCAACGATCGTCGGCGAAGCGCTCACGTCAATGGTCACGATCCACGAGAAGTTGCTGTCCTGCGGAAGACCAGGGATGGTGTACGCAGCCAGAGCGAGACCACCGGTGGCGGTGCAGCCGCGGTCGTAGATGTCCGAGTCATCAGACGCAGTCGCGTCGAAGATCAACAGGTCCAGGTCCACGGTGTCGTTAGCGCCCGCACCCGAGCCGTCGTAATACCAAACAACGATCTCGTTGATCTGTGCCGGTGCCGGGAAGCCGATGCTATCCTGCCAGCCGTCAGACGCCGCAGCCGGGAAGTAGTAGCCGCTGTCGCCCTCAGGCCCGGCGTTGATCACGGAGTAGAGCGGCAGGTTCGTGCTGCTCGCCTGCACGCCGACACCGCTGTCCACGCGGCCGATGCCGTCGGGACCCACTGTCACGTGAATGTGCTTAGTGGGAATGTTCTCGGGCATCTTGGTCGCGCTGACTACGCCATCAGCAAAAGCCGCCGTGACGAGGCACGCGGCAGCGAGAAGCGTCAAGGAGCGAGTAACCATCTTTGTCCTTAGTCCTTTCTAGCCTCAAAACTAGTCGGTCTACTGAGAAAACCGCAATACATGATAGCACGACTCGGGCCAGTTGTCAAACCCGAGCGCCTGATTTTTGCGGAACTAGGAGAGAATCCGGGCGAGAAGCCGGGACTTTGCCGATTCTTTGCTGCACCAAACTTCACGAGGTTCGCTTTACGGCAACCGATGACTCGAGCGGGTTGATCCGAAATGAACGAACCCTCGCAATCTCAGCATCTGGTTATCTCGGCAGCGGAACCCTGTTCCCCGCTATCCTGAGCGTGCCGATGCACATGCCCGTGTGCGCGGCGCGGCGCCTACTCACCTCATCAGGCTGCCGCCCCCCTACCAATACCTGAATTTCGCTCGGTTCCACCCAACGGCTACCGTCTTGGTGCACACGCGACAGCTCGCGGGGCCCGACCACGAACTCCACCCTGGTCTCGGCGCCTGGTTCCAGATGAACGCGCCGAAAACCCGCCAGGGCACGAAGGGGCTTCCGACCATCTCCCGAGGCGTGGACGAGATACAGCTGGATCACCTCGTCTCCAGCTCGCTCTCCGACGTTTCGGACGGTCACGGCGATGCTGGCCGTTTCACCGGCCTCGATGACGCCGGGCTCTATCGCGAGATCGTCGTAGGAGAACCGCGTATAGCTGAGGCCGAAGCCGAACGGGTAGAGCGGCTCGCCTTCGAAGTACCGATACGTTCGGCCCTTCATCGAGTAATCCTCGAAGGGCGGCAGGTCGGCGACGGACCGGTAGAAGGTTACGGGAAGCCGTCCCGCAGGGTTGTAGTCGCCGAAAAGTACGTCCGCGATCGCAGTACCGCCCTCTTCGCCGGGGTACCAGGCGCACATTACGGCTTTGCAGTGCTCGTCGGCCCAGTTAAGCGCTACTGCGGAGCCGGCGATCAGAACGACGATCACGGGCTTGCCGGTGGCATGCACCTGCTCCAGTAAGTCCTGTTGGACCTTCGGGAGGTCTAGCGATGTCCGGTCGCCCCCGTGAAAGCCCTCGATGTCCAGCCGAAGCTCCTCGCCCTCCAGTTCCGGTGAAAGGCCGACACACAAGATGGCAACGTCTGCTTGCTTGGCGGCATCTACAGCCTCCGCCAGAAGGTCTTTGACCGGGGGAGCCCACAGCAGCTTCGCCGCCGCCTGGCCTTCGTGCTCGAAGTACTCGATTCGGAGGTCGTACACTCTCTCGGCTTCCAAGCTGACCTTGCGGCGCGTGGTGGTCAGCGAATGCTCCGTCCAATCTTCCATCACCAGCTCACCGTCCAAGAACAGCCGGAAGCCGTCGTCCGACGCGAAGGCGAGGTCGTATTCTCCGCTCACCGGAGGCTTCAGCTTGCCGCTCCACCGGACGGAGAAGTTGTCTTTAGGAAGGACCGAATCGGGGGGTCGGGTCTCCCAATCGAAGTTGACCGTCTCGTCAACTCGGGTAAGGGCGGGCTCGCCGGCCAGGTCTCGGTTCGCGAAGTACTCGCCGAGCAGTCCCGTCTGGCCGGGTCGGTCGCCCGCCGGTATCAGTGCCTCGGTCGGGACCGGTTCCAACTCCGTGCCGGTGAGTCCACAGCCCTTCGCGTACAGCACCTTCGTATCGGCGGAGACCTTCGCTCGAATTCCGGCGAGGGGGGTGACAGGGTCCACCGGAGTTCCACTATAGTTGCCGATCTGCGCGATGTCGGCATTCGGTCCGATGACGGCGACGGCGCCGAGGTGCTTGGAAAGGGGCAGTATGCCGTCGTTCTTTAGCAGGACGATGGACTCGCGTGCGGTGCGAAGCGCTTCCATACGGTGCTTGGGTGAGCAGACCACGCTCATCGGGATCCGGGTGTATGGCACCTTCTCATCGGGGTCGAACATGCCGAGGCGAAACCGGGCCGTCAGTAGGCGGCGGAGGGCCACGTCCAGCTCGGCCTCGGTGATGAGGCCCTGCTCCACGGCCCGGGTGAGTGCAGCATAGGTGCCGCCGCAGTTCATGTCGGTGCCGGCCTTGACAGCCACCGCCGCGGCTTCCTCGGCGGTCTCGGTGAACTGGTGACCCGTGAAGATGTCATGGATCGCCCCGCAGTCCGAGACGACGTAGCCTTGGAACCCCCAATCCTCGCGCAGCAGCTTCATTAGGTAGCGGTTCGCGCTCGCCGGCTCACCGTTGATGCGGTTATAGGCGGACATCACCGAGTGGGCCCTGGCTTCGACGACCGTCTCCCGGAAGGCGGGGAGATAGGTGTCGTGGAGGTCGTACTCGTCAACGATCGCGTCGAACTCGTGGCGCAGCGGCTCCGGCCCGCTGTGCACCGCGTAGTGCTTGGGAGTGGAGACGAGCTTCAGATACTTCGGGTCGTTGCCCTGAAGGCCGCGGACGAAGGCGGAGGCCAGCTTGCCCGTCAAGAAGGGGTCTTCCCCCCATGTCTCTTGGCCTCGTCCCCACCTCGGGTCGCGGAAGATGTTGATATTGGGGCTCCAATAGGTGAGGCCGAAGAAGATGCCGCGGTTGTTACGTTTGACTGCGTCGTGGTGCTTGGCTCGTGCTTCGTCCGAGATGATCTCGGCCACGCGTAGGATGAGCGCCTCGTTCCATGTGGCGGCCATGCCGATGGCTTGGGGGAAGACCGTAGCGTTGCCTGCCCAAGCGACGCCGTGGAGGCACTCGTTCCACCAGTTGTAGGCGGGGATGCCGAGGCGGGGGATCTCGGCGGCCTCGTGCATCATCTGGGAGACTTTCTCCTCGAGGGTCATTTGGGAGAGCAGGTCTTCGACGCGTTCGTGAACAGGGAGTGCAGGGTCTTGCCACCGGGCCACGGGTTCGTCCTCCTGTTTCGGGGATTGGGTGCCGTCGGTCACGACGGACGGTTGATCGGGCACATGGGTTCGGCGGTGCACGGCCCATCCCTGCGGAGGCTCCGGGCCCACCGCCCTGCGGCGTGCCGTTCCGCCGCGTCGGTACAATAGGGTGTCGGATGTGCGTGGCGTGCGGTCGTCATGCTTCGACAGGCTCAGCATGACGGGGTTGGGATGTGCGTGGGGGGCGTGGCGGCGACGTGCGAGAGGTTGCGGTGAGCGGTAGTCATGCTTCGACAGGCTCAGCATGACGAGTATGGCGGTGGTAGGGCTTGCAGAGGCTTCTGCAGGAGCTGGCGTGGTCGAGGCTGCCGCGCCGCCTGCCGGGCCCAAGACCGTCATGCTGAGCTTGTCGAAGCATGACCTGGGGCGACGCACGGTTTCGTCTGCAGGCGCAGAGCGTGCGGCCGGCGCCCTTATGCTTCGACAGGCTCAGCATGACGAGGGTTGGGTTGTGCGTGGGGGCGTGGCGGCGATGTGCGAGAGGTTGCGGTGAGTGGTCGTCATGCTTCGACAGGCTCAGCATGACGAGTGTGGCGGTGGTAGGGCTTGCAGAGGCTTCTGCAGGGGCTAGCGCGGTCGAGGCTGGCCGCGCCGCCGGCCGGCCCCAAACCCTTCTTGCTGCGCTTTTCCAAGAATGACCTCGGCCGCCGCGACGCCTGGCAGGCCCTGCGCCGTCATGCCGAGCTTGTCGAAGGTGGAGCCCCCGACCGAGGGGTCTGGAGGCACCGGAAGGGAGCACACGGTTTGCGGCTAACGCCCATACACCGTCATGCTGAGCCTGTCGAAGCATGACCTCGGCGGCCGCAACGTCTTTGGAAAGATGCAATGAAATCACCTGCAGTGTACATCCTGAGATGCAGGGACGGCCGGTTCTACACCGGGGTCACGTCCCAGGCGGAGGTGCGGCTGAGCGCGCACGATTGTGCCGCGGGCGGTGCGTTCACGCGCAGGTATGG
>BTVI01000030.1:0-41568 GCA_045862955.1 Fimbriimonadales bacterium | reverse complement strand
GCGCCCCCAGAGGGAGACGGAGACGTCTTTGCGCCCGAGCACTAGGGCGAGAGCCGTTCCCCAGCTTCCGGCGCCGACAATCACTGCATCGCTCACGCAGGTCGATCCCCTTCCCGTGTCGCCTGCCAGTCGGCGCAGGCGCGAACGCAAGTATACATTCCTATGCCCGAGTAACAAGGGACGGCTGCACGAACGGCGAAGTGTAGGGGATGGCAAGCGCCGCCCGGCGCCTCCGCGGAGACCCTCTCGGCTACGGCCCGCGCCGCGGGTCGCCGTGAACCCTCCGGGCCGGCATTCGAGGGAGCGAACAATGCGTATCGGCATCATTACCTTTACCGATGGCCGCAGACGAGTGGCCGAGCGAGGCAGGGAGTCCACCACACGATTCCAGACCAAGATCGCCGAGTTCTTCCGCAAGGAAGGGCATGAGGTGATCGAAGGCTCGCAGGCCGTGTGGAACTGGAGCACCGCCCGAGACGAGGCCACTCGAATGAACGAAGGTGGCTGCGAGGTCGTGGTCTTCAACTACTGTGTCTGGGCGTATCCGGATTTTACGGCGCAGGCTGCGCGCGACGTGGACTGCCCCATTCTGTTCGTGGGAAACATCAATCCGTCGTACCCGGGTTGGGTCGCCTTCTTCGCGGCGGCTGGCGCGCTCGACGAGATCGGCATTCCGTATGGCAGGGCCCTCGGCGATGTGGACGAGCCAGAAGTGGCCGCGGACATCCGGCGCTTCCTCGCGCTCCACGAACCGGATCGGATTCAGAGAGGAGAGCATGCTGCCGAGCGCCTGAGTGGCTTGCGCTACGGTGAATTCGATGGCCCCTCCATGGGAATGTACACGGGTCACATAGACCCCAGCCAATGGATGGAGGAGTTCGGCATTCACGTGTTCCACCGTAGCCAATTGACGTTGGCATGGCTCGCCGAGAGAATCCCCAACGACCGCGTGGAAGCCGGTCTGCAATGGCTCGAGCGTCACGCGAAGGAGATCCTGTGGGATAACGAGCGTTTGCCGAGAGGTGTTGACGGGCAGCTCGGTCGGCAGGTGCGGCTTTACCTCGCCATCAAGGACTACTGCGTGGAGGAGGGCTTAGACTTCCTCGGACTCACCGGACAGCTGGACTACACGGAGTGGCCGCACGGCATCACGATGGACCTTCCGGAAGCGCTTCTGAACGACACCGCCGACTGGGAGAATCCACGGAAGAAGCCCATCATCACCGCCACCGAGTGCGACTCGAATGGTGCGCTCACGATGCAGCTTCTGCATCACCTGTCGGGAACTCCCGTCCTGTTCGCCGACCTACGGCACTACCACAAGGAGCAGGGTATCTACGACTTGGTCAACTCGGGGCAGCACGCCCCGTGGTTCGCAACGCGAACCGAAGATTTCGCCGAGAACTGGTCGCGAGTGAGGCTCTTCCCCAGCGACCCGATGTACTTCCCGTGCGGCGGCGCTTCGGTGCAGTTCTACGCCGCGCCGGCCGAAAAGGTGACCTTCGCGCGGATTACTCGGGCGAGCGGAACGTATCGGATGCACTTCTTCACGGGATCCTTTGTGGACTACGGTTGGGAAGAAAACGAGCGGCTCGGAAAGCAGACCAGCTACGAGTGGCCCCATGCGTACGCGAAGTTCGACTGCTCGGAGCGCGACCTGGCGATGCAGTTCTCATGCAACCACATCCACGCAATCGAGGGCGACTGGCTTGCCGAGTTGGAAGCGGCGTGCAGGTACCTAGGCATCGTGCCGATCAATATGTGCGAGTAGGCTCTCGGCCTCGTGCCGATTGGTGCGAATCGCATTGACTTGGGAGCTGGATTCGAAAGGGGGCTCGCATTAGCGAGTGGCCGAATACCGGTTTTCTGGGAAATCCGAGTTCAACACGCGAAAAACCCCTCGGAATTCTGAGTTGTCGCGGCAAGTTTCGCAGGATTCGCGTTAGAATAGATTGTCGGTGTAAGGCCCAAAGGTCCTATGGTTTGCTCGTCTGCTGCGAAGACAAACGGTGAACTCGTCAGAGGCTTCAGCCTCGTTGAACTACTCACCGTTGTGGCTATCCTGTCGACGCTCGCCGCGCTGCTGTATCCGGTGATCTCCGCGGCGAAGCGTTCCGGGATGGGTTCGTCGTGTCTCTCGAACCTGCACCAAGCAGGTGCCGCCCTCACGATGTACAGCGACGACCATGCGGGCCTTCTCCCCGAGCACAACCTTCTGGCAGAGGCGTTCCAGTACACTTATGCCGAGCAGTTCGTCCACCGCTCCTATTGCCTGTGTGCTGCCCGCCCGGCAGCTGAACGGTACTGCTGGCTCGACGACATCCACCCCTACCTGCGAATGCGAGACCTGTTCTGTCCGGCTGACCGCGGAGATGACAGGAGCCGGTTCTCCACTTCCTACGAGTATAAGCTCGACCTCGCCTACGACGGCAACCTAGCAAGATTGATCGTTCCTTCCAAGGTGGCGGTGCTTTGGGAGCAGTGGGCCTTTCACCAAGCCGGGCGAGAGAGTTCCCACGACGACCGAGCAACCCTGAACGTGCTGTTTGCGGACGGCAGCGCCGAGTACAAGAAGTTATCTCGCACGACGACAGCAATATTCGGCGACGGGCCTGACCTCATGTTCTTGTTCCCCGGTGTCGGCGAGGATCGCGCCTACGAGGGCGAGGACTTCGTAGACTAAGGCCCGCTTTTCGTCCACTTCGACACCCTTCGTACGATTGCGTCTGCGTGCTCCACGTCTTTAGCCCATGTGCAGAGCATCACGCCTTCCGGATCTAGAGCCTCGAAGAACGGCTCCAGGTCGTCGGGTTCGGCCGTTATGTGGATGTTCTTGCCCGCCGCCAAGACACGGCGATACACATCCATCCACTTGGACGCAGGCCCGTTGCCGGCGCCGTACACGAACTCGAGGGCATCCAGCTTCGGGATCTCGAGGATGGTGTCTAGCAGGTGGAGTGCTCCCGGCCCGTCTAGGTGGTACACCGACCGGTCCAGCCACTCGACCTCCTCGACGATCTCCTGGAGAAAGAACTCCCGAAACATCGGTTCGGACACCATGCACGAAAAGTCGGCAGAAGGGATGTAGTAGCGTCCTGGTGCGAACAACGGGTGCCAACTCACCGTGATGGGTTGTCCTGCTGCCGTCAATATGCTCTCCTGAAGGCAGTACATCTCGTAGAACGCCGGACGGATGTGGTCCATGAGCCTGTGCACCTGTTGGGGAGCTTCAATGAGGTCCACGCACAGCTGCTGCGGGTCTCGCAGAGAGGCCGCGAGGTCCGCACCCGGATGCAGGTCCGTGATTCCCACGAGGAACCTCCCGCGTCCGACCTCGAGCCCCAGCCGCGTCATCTCCAGGATCTTCTGGATGTACGGATTGGACGGATCGAAGCTAAGGCGGTCGAGCCCATGCCAATCACTCAGCGCGGGCACGGACCAAGAAGTGTCCTCACCGAATTCCAGCTCGGCGCCGTAGGCAGCCGCGAGCAGTTCTGGCCCGAGGTTGGGCACGAAAGTCGGCAGCGTCTCTCCACACCAATAAGTCGAAGCGATCCACGCCTCGGCGCATCGCACGGCGAACTCGGTATCCATCCACCGCTCGCGCAGCGACCGGTGGTGGCTCTTGGGTGCAAGCACCTGTCGCGGCTTGGGTGCTCGAACCTGGATGGCGGGCCGATCGAGGATCGCGCCCTCCCACCAGGCTTCCATTCGGCGTATCGCCTCAGCCGCGTCGGGCTTGTACTCGAGAGAGGGATCACCCATGGCGAAGAGGATTCGCTGCCGAGGCCATGCTCCTTCGGAGAGCGGGACCTGGCAATTGAATGAGTCTGCCTAGGACCCGAAGCGTCCGACGATCCTTAGCGGCACGAAGTGTGCTATTATGTTGACGGTGCTTTGTGCACAATGGCGCAATCGGCGCTGAAACCTTCTGGAGGGGAATCGAATGCCGCGAAAGATTACCGATGACTGCATCGCTTGCGGGGTATGCGAGCCCGAGTGCCCGAACGGAGCCATCTCGGAGGCCGCCGACACCTACGTGATTGACCCGAACAAGTGCACGGACTGTGCCGGTGAGCCGGACGGCCCCAAGTGCGAAGCCGCTTGCCCTAACGACGCCATCGTAGCTGCCAACTAAGTCGCTGCTAAGCAGCAAGGGGGGGACTGCACGCATCTCACTGGCAGAGCCATGCGCGCGGCAGCGTCCGGGTCTCGTGGGCTCCTGCTTTCGCAGTAATCGAGATTAGTGACTTTGGTGTGCCATCCAATGTCATTCCTGCGAAGGTGCCTGATGGAGAGCTCGTCACGGCACCGACGCGGAAGTTCCGAAGCGCGCCCCGGCGCGGTCCTCAGCTTCGCTTCATGCCCTCGGTGCTGCCGATAGGCGAGGGCATAGGGCTTTTTCAGCAGGCTCGAAGGCGGGAATCTGAGCCTTGTACGATGCCCCCGGTCCCGCCGACGTCAGCGCTACTTCGGTGTCGGCGTGGACTGAACCGGCTGCACTTCCGTTGCATCCGCGACGCCGTCGGCTGATGGTCTCGGGGTAGTCGGTGCTGGACGCGGCCGCCACACCGATGCGAGGATGGACACCGTCAGCACCGCGCACACTACGATGAGCGACACCTCTGTCGGAATCTTGTAGGGCGACTCCGCCAAGAGCATCTTCACTCCCACGAACATTAGGATGAGCGACAAGCCGTAGTGTAGGTAATGGAACATATCCATGATGCCGGCCACCGCGAAGTACAGCGCGCGCAAGCCTAGGATGGCGAAGACGTTCGAGGTGTACACGATGAACGGGTCGCGGGTGATTGCCAGAATGGCGGGGATGGAGTCGATGGCGAAAACCACGTCGCTCACCTCGACGAAGATGAGCGCCACGAGCAGGGGTGTGGCGAACAACTTGCCGGCCGTTCGCACCATGAACTTCGCGTCGTGATACTGCTCGGTAACGGGCAGCATCCGGCGCACGAGCCTGATGACCAAGTTGCCCTCGAGGTCCGCTTTCTTGTCCTTCTCGAAGGCCATGCGGATGCCCGTTGCGATCAGCAGGACGCCGAACACGTACACCATCCAGGCGAATCGGTTGAGGAGCGAGATGCCCGCAAGAATCATCAGGATTCTGAGCACGACGGCGCCAAACACGCCCCAAAACAGCACTCGGTGCTGGAACTTCGGCGGCACCTGGAAGTAACGGAAGACCACGAGAAACACGAAGACGTTGTCTATCGAAAGGGAGCGCTCGATCACGTAGCCCGTGAGGAACTCGATGGCTGGACCGTGGCCCTTCCAAAGGTAGATGCCGATGTTGAAGGCCAGGGCGACCAGTATCCACACGCCGCTCCAGATCAACGCCTCCTTCACCTTGACCTCGTGGGCGTGGCGGTGCAAAACGCCTAGGTCCAGATACAACAGTGACAAGATGATGGCGGCGAAGATGAGCCAGCCGATCAGTTCCGGCGACAGCGTGGATACCTCCAAGGCGAGATGCCTCCCAGAGTCTAACGCAAAAGGGCGGGCTGCTGCCTAGCCGACGGGACCCGCCCTCCCAGAGCCTTCCGCCTAGATTGAACTACGCGCTGCGCCCGATTTCCATGGCTCGAAGCCGTGCAATCCGCTCCTCGGTCGGTGGGTGCGTTCGGAAGAGATTGAGGACGGCCGAGCCCATGCCGCCGAACGGATTGACGATAAACAGGTGCGCTGCGCTCGGTACGGTCTGCGCAGGCATGATCCGGGCCGACCGCTCCAGGCTCGCCAGCGCGCTCGCCAGGCCGGCGGGAGAGCCTGCAAGCCTCGCGCCGGTTGCGTCCGCTTCGAACTCCCGTGCCCTGGAGATAGCGAGCTGGACGAGTGTCGCGGCAATCGGTGCGATGATGAGCGCTAGGAGCACGGCCAAGCCGTTGCCGTTGCGGTCGTCCCGCCCGGAGAAGATCAAGGCCCATCTGCCCATGTGGGACAGCATCATCACCGCGCCTGCGATGGTAGCGACGATGGTCATGGTGAGTGTGTCGCGGTGCTTGATGTGGGCGACTTCGTGAGCGAGTACGCCTTCGACCTCGCTCGGCTGAAGGCTGCGAAGCAGGCCTTCGGTCACGGCGACCGCGGCGTGATGAGGGTTCCTGCCGGTGGCGAACGCGTTCGGCTGCTGCTCTGGCAAGATGTACAGCCGCGGCACCGGGATGCCCGCCCGGGCACAGATTCGCTCTAGCATGGCGTGCAGTTCGGGAGCCTCTTCGCGGCTAACGGGCTGCGCGCGATGAATGCTGAGCACGATCTTGTCGCTGAACCAGTAGCTGCCGAAGTTGAGGGCCATCGCCACTGCGAAGGCCACGAAGACCCCGCTCGTTCCGCCGACCAGGCTGCCAATCCACATCAGCAGTGCAGTCAGCACGACCAACAGAACTCCGACTTTGAGAGTGTTCACATTCTCCTCCTGAACGGAACTACGTCGAACACCCCTTTCGGGTTCGCACTCCTCCCCGCTAGCAGTGGGGCCGATCCGATCTTACGTGCCTGCTCTATAAGACGTCAATCCTCTCCGCCTGCTGAGCGAGGATCCTTGCGCTAGCGTTCGATGTACAGGGTTCGCACTCCCCACGCTGGGACTGTGATCTCGTCGGAGGAGGGATCATTGGGCTCTTCGCGCGCGTCCGCCGTCCACACGCCGCGCGCCCGTCCGTCCTTCCAGAGGATTCTCACCTTCTCGTCTCGTCCCGACGCGGCGTACAAGCGCAGGACCCACCCCCTGTCCGTCTCGCTCGGCTTGAGGGCCGTTACGATCGCCCCCTCCGCCTGGACCGCGAAGGGCAGAGAGCGGCGCTTGTCTGAAGTCGCGTGCGCAACAATCAGCGGGCTGCTTGCTTCGACACCGAAGCGCGTTGCAGCAGCGGAGTCGTAGGCTTCATGGGCGCGAAGCGAGTAGCGGAATGTGACTTCGCCCTGCTGGTCTGCCCGATAGTTCGTGTGCCAGTGGTTGTTCATCACCCACGAGTAGATCGTCTGCGTAGGTGTCAGCCTCTCGAGCCACGCTTCCGGGTTTGTTTGGCTGCCGATCAGATTTCCCCACAGCCCGCCCAACTCGATCAGCGGAGCGTCGGGGGTCGCCAGCGTGATGCCGTGCCACGAGTTCGATACGTCCACCCAGCGTTGCACGCTGAGGAAGTTCTTGTTAGCACCCGGAATCTGGCCCGTCTCTGGAGTCACGACGGCCCATGCCGTGTCGAAGCGCACCTGGCCGCCTCGGACGGAGAACGGAAAAGCGAAGTGCACTCCCTCTTTTTCGCGCACCGGGCGCTTCCACACCGTGTTCGTGATGTCTACGCGGTCGATGCCTGCGATGACACGGACCTCTCGCACCAAGTACCTGCATCCCGGTGCGGCGGAGGTGACGCGCAACGTGGCAACCAGTGGGCCGCGCTCGATCACCTCGATCCTGGGTGCGCCGGAGGTGCTCGCACCCTCGATGTCCGCTCCTCGAACGTACAGGTATTGGTTGAAGCGATGCGGCTGTGAGCCGTCCACTAGCTCCCGGCCGTCCTCGATTCGCACGATGCTGGCAATGTCTCCGGTGGCTTCGTCCAAGGTGACACGGTAGGTGTCGTTCTGGACCGAGTGGCCATCGGGTGTAGCAGACCGTGCCACGTAGGGCTCGCCTGGTACGAGTCGGAAGCGCTTCGCACCGAAGGCGGGCACCTCCGAGGCGATGAATGCCAGTTCACCATTCGACAGGCGTTGCGAAGGCACTGGCTTGCCATCGGCATCCTCCACTCGGTCTCTCGCGAGCGACCAGTTGCGAGGGAGTGATACCAACTCCGTGCGTGTCCAGGACGAGGTATTGAACACATCGATCTCACGCTGATCGTTACCATCATCTGCACTGAGCGCACGGCTCAGCAAACGTCGAGACTGCTCGTCCGCGTCTAGCACAAAACGCTGCTTCGTCTCCCACTGCTTTCGCACGAAATCGCTGTCGGGATCCCACACGCTGGAGTGCGCTCCCCATGTGTGTTCGGTGTATAGTAGTACGTTGCGCCACGCATCCAGGAAGTCTTCCTGAGGGTAGCTGTCGGGGTCCAGCATAGCCCACAGCGTCTCGGCCTGAACCAGACGGTCTGCAGAGGCACGATTCAGTGCGGTCTCGCGCGCACTGGATGCGGCGCCCTCCTCCCAGTAAGGCGAATAGTCACCACTGACTCGTGGCACACTGCTACCGTATCGGCGCTCGAACTCTCGCATCGCTTCGGAGGTGGTAGCAATCACCAGCCTAGGGAATTCATACGTCTCGTTCCAGCGGCGCACGGCATCTGGGAGGTCGGGGTCGATCGGCGAGTTGTCGGCCAGAGCCCACGTGACCAATAGCATATCATAGGGGTACTGCGCAGTCTCGAGTGCAGATAGCTTCTCGAACAGCCACGGATCGAGAAAGTGCTTCTGTGGGTCTGGTGTGCGGATGGGCTCCGGCGGTGAGTCCAGGTTGGAGTATCCCCACCCATTGGGTCCAGTCTTTAGGAATGTGGCGAGCGAGTAGGGTTCGGTCTGCCACACGAGCACCTGCTCCTTGCCGGAGGGCGACACCCAGTAGAAGGGCTTGTTCTCCCACGCTACCCTTACACGACCTATGCGATCCGAGTTGTTAGGTGCTAGGACCAGGTACCGGACCCCTGCGTGTGCCATCGCTGTTACCATGCCCCAGCTCGCGCCAGGCACGTCCACCAGCATCGCTGCATCCGATTGGGGCACGCTCTTCGGCCTGGGCAGCCGGGACATCCGGAAGCTCCGTAGCAACTCCTCAGGCCGAGCCAAACCGGAGAGCAGGTGAGCATAGGAGGCGTCGGGGTGAATACACCCGTTCCATAGCCACGGCGCGAGATTCTCCCACTCGGGCTCGTCCATCGTGCGCAGCAGGTCGTCGAGAGCCCAGAACGTCTCACAATTCCATCGGAAGCGCGCGCCCTCGGGGTAGCTGTTGGTAGCTTCTGCGAGCCGGGCTGCGTCCAGTATGTTCTTCTTGTGGGTCTTCAGTGCGACGCTCTGGTGACTCGTGTACCCCACGTCGACGTGGGAGTGAGGAAGAATGTACACGTCCCACCGGCGCACCGGCTCGACCTCGGTCTGGAGGTCGGCTGCCATGCCCGACTCGGTTCGGATCTCGATGCCCACTGTGCGTGGAGCTGTTGCGGCGGAGACCATCGCCCGCAGCGTCTGCGACCCCGAGTGGATGTCGGCTGTCATGGGGGTCGCTCCGTCCACCGAGATGTGTGCTTGGGTAGGCTCGCCGCGATAGGTCACTCGCACCGCCACCTGTTGGCGTGGCCCTTCCGGCGTTCGATAGATGACCGCTCGAGCCGGCAGGACTTCCCCACTTGAGTGGGGAGTCACTTGTTTCAGCGTCGTTCCCTCGGGTGCCTCCATTCGCAAACTGTCATACACCACCCAACTCCCCCTGGCGTTCGTGATCGTCAGCACGTTGTCGCCCGCTTTCAGGTGCTCGTTCGGCAGCCTGACCTCGGCCTCGAACGGCTTGCCGCGCTCGTATTCCCCCTCCAAGGCGCGCTCACTGCCTGAGCCGTGTGTAGTTTGGATGTCGGCTATGCGCATCCCGTTGAGATCCACCAACAACTGCGGGGGCACGGATCCGTGTGTGTCGAGCAGATCCAGTACGAGAGTGCAGTCGCGGGCAGGTGTTGCTTCGAGCCCGAACCAAACCGTGAAGGTGTGGCTGGTACTACCTGCCCAAGCATCCGAGGGGCCCGGGTGCACATAGGGCCAGTCACGCTCTGGGCGGGATGCGCCTACTACGTAATAGGCGTCGCCTGAGAACTCCCTGTAGGCCGAGGGAGCGAGGGCTAGCCCCATGGAAGTGTCGTCCGAAATGCCGATGCTCCACAACGCCGGCGCGGCTGCCATCATTGCTGCCAGTTCCATCAGTACCATATCGGCGGTATCGTACCTGAGGCCCCGCTCGGGGGCGACCAGCGGACGGAAGGATCACGGGGCACGGACCGCGAAGAGGCATGCATGAGAACCTGTGCACTGATGCTGACGTTAGTGGCAGGCCTTGCAGCTTCCTCTGTCCCCGCCCAGCCCGAGTTGGTGAGGGAACTGCCGCAGCTGCGACCCCGGCCACAGCTCATGCAAGCCGCCAAAGAGGGGTTTGCGCTGAAGCCTGGTACGCGCGTGCTGATCCCCCGCGACTGCCCACCGTACCTCCGAGTGTCGGCACGGGAGCTCGCTGCCGAGTTGTCTGCGCGGTCCGGGCTGAGCATCCGGGTAGAGGAGGCGGACGAGCACGGCTACCGGAAGGGCGACATCACTGTCGGCTTGCACGAGCGAATCGGCCACCTGCCGTGGCTGGAGCCGACGCCACAGGGCATCGTGCGTCCCGGCCCCGAGGAAGGCTACAACGTCCGAATCACCCCCGAATACGTGGTGCTTGCCGGGAACTCGATGCGCGCGTGCTTCCACGGTCTGCAGACTCTCTTGCAGATCGCGCGCCAGTGCGAGCGAACCGGTGATACGCTCGAGCTGCCTGGGCTGTTCATCGCCGATTGGCCGGCGCACGGGTGGCGGAGTCTTCAGCTGCCCTTCGGCGTGTACGGATCGGCTTACGAGCGAGGCGAGCATCGCTATCGGCATATCACGCGCACGGACTTGTTGGAGCGCTCGGTCCGGCTTGCCGCACACCACAAGCTGACCGGGCTGGTGGTGGAGATTGGCTGCGGCATGAAGATGGATCGCTTGCCGGAGATCTTCGTCGAGGGCTTCACCCAGAACGATAAGGCGAGCGTGCGCGTTGTGGCCGATAAGGCAAAGGCTTTGGGCTTGGAGCTGACCGCGTTCATGAATGCGTCGGCCGCCCACGACATCTGGCTGGCACCGTACCCTTACGCGGCGCTCGACACCGATCTGTACCGGGAGGCGCTCTTCGAGGCCTTCGACGAGGTGATCGAGACGTTGCGGCCTGCTAACTTCCTGATAGGGATGGACGAAGACGTAGCGCAAGACTTTAACGAGAACCCTCTCCGCGATCCCAAGGTGCACAAGGAGCTGATCCTGCTGTGTCACGAGTACTTGATTCGTCAGGGCCTGCGCACGCTCGTGTGGAACGACGGGATCAGCCTGTTAGGCAAGGAAGCGGCCGATCTTCCACGTGACATCATCGTACTGCCGTGGCTGTATGGCGGCAACGACTTCACCTCGGCAAAGCGATACTTGGACGATGGCTTTCGCATCCTCTGCTCTCCCTGGTCGCAGTGGCACGTGGAGAACGACCAGTTCTATTCCATATACGCCGCATCGTTGGCATCCGAGCGCGTGTTGGGAATGGCAGGCACCATCTGGTACCCCGTGCCGCCGGATGCCGAGACGGACTATCGCCGCTGCTTGGTGAAGGCCGCGGATGCGTTCTGGTCGCCCATGCTCGCGGGGGACTACCCGAACCAACCGGAGTACTACGTGCCCTCGTTCGAGGGAATCTCCTACACGCAGGAACCACCCATCCCTTTGGCGGCAGATGACATGGCCCGCCTAGTGCAGGTGCTGATCGCCGATGGCGACCCGATGGCGAAGGAGGCTGCCAGGGAGCGAATGGTTGCGGGAGGCGCAGTGGCAGGTGCTGCGCTGGTGAGTGCACTGGCCGGGCGCTCGGGGCCCGTTCCGGCGTGGGCAGAGGGGACGCTCAGGCGCATCGTGCGCGAGCCGCGTGGTGATGTCGCGCCGCTGATTGCAGCCCTTCGTGAGTGTGGTAAAGGGACGGGTGAAGTGCGGGCACTGGCTCTCGAGATGCTCGGCCTGGTCGGCGAAGTGCAGTACCTTGCCGATGCGGGCCCGCTCGACATCGCGCTGTGCAACGCGATGGCCGCGTCGGGAGATGGGCGCTTCCGGGCTGCGTTGCGGGACGCGGCGGCGGTGGCCGGCGAAGTGCAGGTGGCGGCCTTGCGCGCGCTCGGCCTGCTGAAGGCCACGGACGAGTTGTTAGGTTTGGCAGAGGCTTCGGCCAGCTTTTCGGAGGAGGCGCGCGAGGCGTATGCGCGTGCGCTCTCTCGAAGTGCCGATGCGCGCGTGGTTCCCGTTCTGGCCACGCTGGCAGAGGATGCTAACTGGCGTGTGCGCTTCCGAGCCGCCGTCGGCCTCGGAGCGACACGTTCCGCCCAGGCCGCCCCGCACATCCTAAGACTGCTGAATGACCACAACCCGTCGGTCTTCAAGGTGGCACTCTACTGGTGCACCGATACTTATATGGTCAAGCCCGAGGACTACTTCCCGAGGCTGTGTGCACGTCTGCGCCCGGGCGAGGATGCAGAGATCGTCCGGCCTATCCTACACGCCCTATTGCTCATGTGGAAGCCACAGGCCGGACAGTGGTTGGCAAAGGGCGAAGACTCGACTAAGCGCATTGACTATGCCCGGCTGCCTGTGTGGAAGAGCAAGCCTGTGCTCGATGCACTCAAAGCGATGTGTGCATACCCGGACGCACGGCTCGCGATCGATGCGATGACGATCTCGCTTCGCATTGGCACGGCGCCGGATGCGAAGTCGGTGGCCGACACGCTCATGGGCTATGGGATCGAGGACCGAAGGTGGTTCTGCGTGCGAATGAGGGACGAGCAGCTGCCCGCGGCAGCACCGATCCTACGTAGGTTGTGGGATGTCGAAGAGGATCGAATGGTCCGCGCCTTCATCTTGCACTACTGCTCGCGTACACCGACCCAGGAGGTGTTCGACCTAGCTTACCATGCCGTCACCAGCCTGAAGGACCCACAGATGAAGGCATGGGCGGCTACGTCTCTGGCTGCGCACGTGAACCGACTCGATGCCAACGCCCGCCGCGCAATCCCCATCCTCCTGGAGGTGTGGGAGAAAGCTGGGCCGGAAGAGCGCGGGGCCTTCGACGCTGCCTTGTGCCGTGCGTCCGGGCAGAAGCCGCTGGATAGGTGGATCAGCGATCCGGAGGAGTCCGCTACTCGATTGGCGGCATGGAAGGCCTGGTGGTCGAGGCAGTAAGTGCTGTACTCACACTTCATATCTCCACCGCTCCTGCGCCGGTGGCACCTAATACGAAGAAGTGCGGAGGCTAGTCCACGAACTCCACGCCGAGGGCACGGCGGAGCTCGCCATCTTCGGTGACCACCAGCCGGGCGTTGCGCACGACACCCCGCAGCGCTCGCTCGCAACGGCCGACGCGCACCAGCATCTGCACGGTGTCACCCTCGCTGGCCCCGTGGCTAGAGAAGACGCTGCATCCTCTCGGGCTCAGGTCGAGCAGTTCGGAGAATGTGGTGGTACCGGTCTTCTCGGCTACAACCACCGCCGAGCCGTGTGCCTGCTCCCGATAGTGACAGCGCCGGTTTAGCCGCGGGTGTTCTCGCCGACAACGGCGATAAAGGAATGCGACCAGCAGTGCCGGATCGAAGGGCTTGCGAATCCAGAGGCAGGGGGTTTCTGGGGGAGCGGCATCGGTCATCATGATAAGCGTGATGCGTGGGTCGAGCTCGAGCGAGGCCCCGTTCACCAAGTCTTCACCGAGAAGCACGGCTCGGACCCTACCTTCTATGCATGCCGCGAGCGCAGCGGAAAGGGTCCGGACGGGCGTCACCTGGAAATCGAACCGTTCGAGCCCTGCCTGAAGCACCTTCTGCAGGGCGATGCTCTTCTCTGCCAAGACCAGCCGCACGGGTTCCATCGCGCACTCCAATCGGCGCCTGGACACGCGCGGCAGCGCAGGCTCGCAAGAGCGTAGGCTCTCCTTTCGCCAAACAAACCGTCGCGCCAAGTCCGGCGCGCAAGCAATCGAGATGGCGCCGCCTCCTCCGGTTGCGGGGTGCGGTCGCTCGGCCAATATGGGGCAAGGTTCGTGCCAATCGGGCCTCGGGCGCGCCGACAATGCGGTATAGAGGCTGGAAATGCGCACGATTACGCTCGCTGACGATGTCACGGAAGCTGCCTGCGAGATCAGGGAGGCGGCGGCCATCCTACGTGCCGGCGGCATCATTGCGTATGTCACCGAGACCGTCTATGGCCTTGCTTGCGATGCGACCAACGCCTCCGCCTGCGAGCGTCTGGCCGAGCTTAAAGGGCGCGAGGAGAACCACCCGTTTCCAGTGCAGGTGTATCGGGTGGAGCCACCATGGTGGACTGAGCCGTTACCGGAAGCCGCAAGGCTGCTGTTCGAGTCCTTCGCGCCCGGCCCGATCACGGTCGTGGTTCCCGGCGACCCGCGGATCGCGCCTCTGGCCCGAGGCAGGGGCGGCTCCGTGGGGCTCAGGGTGCCGAATCATCCGGTGGCGCTGGCGCTTCTGTCGGCTTTCGGCGGGCCGCTCGCGTGTCCCAGCGCGAACAAGACAGGGTCGCCGCCTGCGATGCGTGTAGAGGAGATCGTTGCAGCGCTCGGGTCCGGGCTCGAGATGGTGTTGTCGGGTGGCCCATCGCCACTGGGTACGCCCTCGACGGTCGTAGACGTCACGGGCGACAGCCCCGAGGTGTTACGAGTCGGAGCCATAGCGGAAGAACGGGTGAGGGAATGTTTGCACGCTCTTTATGGGTAGTGGTGATGTTTTTCGCTGCCTTTCTTGCGGGTTGCCGTGAGGCACCCGAGAAGAACGAGATTCCGCTCAGCGAGCAGCACCGCATCGCTGCCCGCGCAGGAAACATGCAGAAGGCGCGGGCGCTGGAGGACAGCATCTTGTCACGCGCAGGCGGAGACCTTGCCACCTATCAAAGTCTGAGGAAGTCCTACGCATTCGCAGGGCGCTTCGAAGATGCGCGGCGGGTGATGCAGCGAGCGCTGACTGCCATGCCGAACCTCAGCAAGGCGGACCAAGCGCAAGTGCATCGGCTGATGGCGGCAGACTCCTTCGCACAGGGTGACAACGAGGCGGCATTCACCGAGTTCGAGATCGCGTTCGAGATGGCGCCCGAGGACCCGCAGGTGCTGAACGACTTCGCGTACTTCTTGGTGGACACGGAGAAGGACATCTCGAGAGGGCTCGAACTTGCACGCAAAGCAGTGGCAGCCAGGCCGGACCGCCCCGAGGCACGTGATACCGTCGGTTGGGCGCTCTGCAAGGCTGGCAGGTATAAAGAGGCGGTTCAGGAACTGAAGCGGGCCCTCGAGCTCTATCCCGACAACTCGGAGGTGCTACTGCACCTGGGTATTGCACTGGAAGGCATGGGGAACAAGGCTGCTGCAGTCGAGCACCTAGTCCGGTGCATGGAGACCGCACGTCCGAGCGATGCCTCTCGACGAGCGGCGGCTGAACGCCTCCTGAAGCTGGACCCGAAGGCGTATAGCAGAGCTACCAGCGTGATGAATGGCGGCACTCGCTAGGTGCTCTATGTCGAGAGACGGAGTGTTAGTGTCTGCCCTCCGGCAAGTGACCAACGCGAGGAAAGCTTGACACGCACGTCGTCTCCTTCACGCGACATCTTCGCCGCGCACGGCGTTCCGTCCAGCAGCACTTCGCCGACGTGCTTTTGTCCGGGCACTTCCAGCACCACCTCCTGCAGCGCCAGTTCGCCGTCGGCTACCTCTATGGCTGCATCCAGCCGGTCCGGTCTGAGAGTCTGGCGGTATAGACCGTATGATCGGCCTGCGGTGAAGAATCCGCAAAACTCCTCTCGCTGATAGGTGGGTCGGAAGCGGATTCGTGCTTCGCGGGCCTCATAGACCACACCCGAAGTCAGGTCGAGCAACGACCAACTGCTCATCGGTCGCACGTAGTGGTCGCCGCACTCCACCTCGTTCCACGGGTTGCGCTCGTACCCGTCATATCGATCTCGCGCGGCCTTCACGATAGCCAGTCCCTCGGTAGTCAGTCCCTCGTGTAGCATGAGCGCTGCGACCGCGTACTCAATGCCTGTCCACACCTCGTCGGAGTACAGCAGTGGTACCTTCGGTCGCTTTCCCGGCTCGTACGATGCCACGAGAAGGCCGCGGTCGTTCGGAGAAGCGAACACCCTCGGCTCCTGCACGAATCCCTCGAAGCCGTCGCGGAAGTTGCGCTCGAAGATGCTCCTCAGCGCTATTCTCACGTGCTCCTTGGGCAAAACATAGCCGAGCCCCAAGATGTGAGCCCACCACTGACCCAGGAGTTGGTCGGATGCACAACCTTCCGCATACTGATACTCCGGATACTGCTCCAGGTCTACTACCTGGATGTAGTAGGAACCGTTCCAACACAGCTTGTCGTATCCATGGGAGCCTTTGTCTGCACGGTCTCGGTAGCGTGCCGCTCGCTCGCGATCCTCCATCGCCTCTGCTAGCTTGGCAGCGGCCAAGAGAGCAGCCAGATACAGCGATCCGATGAACGTGTTGGGTCCATAGAGGTGTATGTCATAGGTGTTCGGCTGCTCGCCCTTCAGGACTCCGTCCCCGTCGGTGTCATGCTTCTCCATCACGTAATCCATTGCGAGGAACACCTTCGGTGCGAGCGTCTCCAAGATGCTTTTGTCACCCATAGACTGATATACTAGCAGTGTTTTTAGCACGGCTCCGAATAGGCCGTCCAAGGCGGGATTGGGTGGCCCGCCGATCGGCATCTCCCACAGGCGAGGTAGGTACTCGGGCAGCGGTGTGCGATGTGGTAGGTATCCCGTTGGGTGTTGATTGATGAGCCAGTCCGTTCGACGCATAGAAAGCTCCAGCTCCGGCCAAAGCCTTCCTACCGTCAGCACGTAGTTCCAAACATGGGTGCAGTTCAGAGGGCAGCATCCGCCCACCGATCTCATGCTATCCGTCGAGGCCCCGCACCCTCCTTCGAAACCGAAGAACTCGCCCTTCTGGGTGCGCAAGCAGATGTTAGTCCTGGCGGGGACGATATTCGCGGTCACGGCGTCGAGTAACCAATAGGGGTGACAGGACTGGTACATCGTCTCGACGAATCGCCGAGCGTCCTCGCGCATGCGGACGAAGTTCTCGCGCACGTGCTGTACCACCGCGGCCACCGAGCCGAAACGGTTGTAGTAGTTGCCGAGCCAAAAGCGGCTCTTCTCGTCTCGCACGATGCCTGCAGGCTGACGCCAGTTCACCAAGCGATTCGGGAAGTACCATGCCAGCACGAAGGTGATCTCACGAGCCTCCTGCGGCTGCAGCTCGAACTTCGCTGCGAGCGACCCGTTCCAGGTACGCCAAGGCGCACTGGGAGAGATGCCGGAGACGGTCGGGAAGGCACCGTCGGGTTGAAAGTCGTGCCACATCTGCTCGACATCGTCCCACTGCGGCAGGGCGCTAACATCGTCTGCGAGGGCTGCCAGTGCCAACTCCCCCCAGTGGGGGTGGTCGTCTTGAAGACGCGACGATACCATCTCCAGGGTGTAGCATCCTGCCGTGCGGTGCAATATGTTCTGGTTACCTCCGTATCCCGGGTTCTGCACTCCGCTCATCAGGCTGACACCATCCCACCCCACGAAATTCTGCAGCCCAGCCATCAGCGCAGCGGACACGCGGTCCTTGGTTCGATTCTTAACGCAGAACGTGAACAAGATAGCAGGAATTCCCGATGCCTCCGCATCGAACGGCTTGAATGGGCTGAACGCCTCGAGTGATACGTCTACCGGAAGTGCGCGATCGATGTAGACGAGGCGGGCGATGGGGTATTCGCCAGAGAATCGGGTCTCTTCCACACAGGGTAGCCGACGTAGACGGCGGACCAACGTCGGGGGAACGTAGTGGTCGCTTATCGCCGGGGCGGGGTCGAAGGCGTCTTCTGCGAAGGCTGCCGATTGGAGCAGTTTCGCCACCGGTTCCATTCCGCGCTGACGGGCCCATACTGCAAAGAACGAATCCGGCACGCATGCTATGTGGTTCACTTGGTTCACTACCTGCCACTGGCGCAGGCTTCCGTCACCGCACAAGGCAATGCTGCCGGTGCCGATGCCACCGAGTGGCATGGCTACGCAACGTAGGTCTTCTCCGGTGTACTCCCGTGGAGCGCTTTTCTCGGTCAGCGTGCGAATCCAAGTGGCGAGGTTCAGTCGTCCTTTGGGCACGTGTGCCTCCAAAACGAGGGATGACCAGGAGTTCGCATCTCGCTCGCGGAATCCCTGCTAACCCGTACTCGCGATTGGATAAGCACATGCAGCCGAGAGAAATCGTCCGAGCCCTATTGCAGCACGAGATCCCCGAGCGCATGGGTGTGTACGAGCACTGGTGGGAGGAGACTCTTCGGGACGTGTGGCCTAGCCAAGGCTATCCCGAAGGTGCCACCCCCGAGGATGTCTTCCAGTTCGACATCGAGAACTGCGGCGGCTGGTTCAACACGGAGCCGTTCCACGGAAGGATCGAGGTCCTGGAGGAAACCGACGAGTGGATCCTCCGCAAGGACGGTCGAGGGGCGTCGCTCCGTTACTGGAAGGGCAAGTCCGGGACTCCAGAGCACGTGGACTTCGAAGTGACCGATTGGGAGACGTGGAAGCGGTACCGCGAACCCCTGCTTACCCTCGACCCTAGCCGACTGGGCGACATCGAAGATGTGCGAAAGCGCCTGGCAGCAGCGCGAGAGAAGGGGCGGTTCACCGTGTACGGGCAACTCTACGTGTTCGAACTGCTTCGAGCCACCATGGGAGACCAGAACTTCCTGCCCGCGCTGCTTTTGGAGCCCGACCTGATTCGCGACTTCTGCCAGGTGTATCTGGACCATTACCGCTTGCACTTCGACTACCTCTTTCGAGAGGCAGGGCTGCCAGACGGGATATTCATTTACGAGGACCTCGGGTTCAGTAACGGCCTCTTCTGCTCACCGGCGACTCTCCGCGAACTGATCCTCCCCTTCGAGCGCGCACTGGTAGAGTTTCTAAAGGACTACGGGCTACCGGTCATCCTGCACTCGTGCGGCGATGTGCGCAAGGCGGTGCCCATCATCATCGAAGCCGGGTACGACTGCCTGCAGCCGATGGAGGCGAAGGCCGGCTGCGACGTGGTGGAACTCGCACGCGAGTACGGCGACCGCCTCGCCTTCATGGGCAATATCAACGTGGTGGAACTGACCACGAACGATAAGGCGCGTGTCGAAGCGGAAGTGCTGAGGAAGGTACGGGCTATGCGAGAAATGCGGGTCCCCTACTTCTTCCACTCGGATCACTCCATTCCGCCGAACATCCGATACGAGACGTACCTCTTCGCATTAGAACTCTTCCGGGAGAACCGGAACTACTGAGGGGATCGGAGGCGGTCCCAGTTGTCTCGCAGGTACACGTAATCTTCTGGGCCGTCCAGGTCGAGCGAGGTGCTCGGTGAGGCGTCCAGGTCGGCCCAAACCTCCTCTCCGACCAGTCGTCGCACGGCCCGCACGCCCTCGTCGATCCGCAGCCGTCCCAAGCGAAAACGAACGAGCAGTCCGATTCCGAGCATTCGTGCCACGCGTAGCTGGGACTTCCGCGATTCGTGCAGCTGTTGGATGAGTTGTGCCAAACGGGCTGCGACTACTGGCGTGACCATGGAGATGCCGCCCGTTGCGAACTGCCCTTCGCGCATCTTGATGTAGGTGTACGGCGCTCCCGGCTGTTCGCGCTCCACGCGCTCACGCCGCACGAAGGACGCAGCCGCTCCCAAGCCGCGCGGAAGGCGGCTCGAGAACCCTTCGATGTCTTCCGCTCGCAGGAGCGGTAAGTCGGCAGGGACGACCAGTACCGGGTCCGTCGCGTGGTCCTGACCGAGCGCGCCGATTCCGAGTAGGACGTTCTGCGAGACGTTCGATCCTTCGTGTACGAAGATCGCACCGTTCGCCAGAGGTTCCATCTCCTGCGGGCCCACCAAGGCCACCCGCCCGATGACACTCGCACTCCGCAAGGCTTCCAGTACGTAACTGACCGCCTCGCGGCCGCCGAGCCGGATCAGCCCCTTGCGGCGCTCGCCGGTGACCTCGGTCAGCGCGTCGGATGCGAACCCACCCGCGACAACGACCGCGTTCACAGCTGCGGTAGCGGATGGAGTGCGAGCCGGCAGAGCACCTCGATCCCCACCGGGAGTGCTTCGTCCGCGAAGTCGAACCCAGGGTGATGGCAGAAGGGCCGGTCGCCGAGGCCGAGCCACAGGAAGCAACCGGGTACTACTTCAGCAAAGCGGCCGAAGTCCTCGCCGCCCATCGAAGGTGCATCTACCCAGCGCACGCGATCCTCCCCCAGCACCGTCGCCACGTGCCGTGTGAGTCCGGCATGATTGACTGTGACCGTGGTGCCGGGCGTGACTGCCAACTCCAACGTGCATCCCATGGCTCGGCATACGTTCGAGCCGATCTCGGTCATCAGCTGCGGCACACGCTCCCGCATCTCTGTGGAGAGAGTGCGGAACGTACCAGACAGGCGCGCCTCCGGCGGAATGATGTTGTAGGCGCTCCCCGCCTCTACACGCGTGACAGTGAGGACCACAGAGGAGACAGCGGGTGTACGGCGCGAGGCGATGGTCTGCCAAGCCGTGATCAAGTGTGCTGCAGCGACGATGGGGTCGTTGGTGCCTTCCGGATGAGCTGCGTGTCCACCCTTGCCTCGGATCACGGCGTCCCAGGTGTCTGCCGACGCCATGAGCGCGCCTTCTCTAAGACCGACGGTGCCGACCGGAATGCCTGGCCAGCCGTGCAGCCCGAAAATGGCGGCGGGGCACGGATCGTCCAACGCGCCGTCCCGGATCATCGCGTCGGCTCCACGCACGATCTCCTCCGCGGGCTGAAAGATGAGAAGCACTGGACCCGGTAGTCGCTCGCGTAGTGCCGAGAGCACCGATGCGGCGCCCAGCAGGATGGTGGTGTGGCCGTCGTGACCGCACGCATGCATCGCTCCAGGGTTCTGCGATGCATAGGGAAGCCCGGTCTCTTCGTCCAAGGGCAGTGCATCCATGTCGGCACGCAACGCGACCGTAGGGCCGCCACCGTCCGAGGGAATGAGCGCAGTGATGCCGCACCCACCGACCCCAGTCCTGGGTTCGAGGCCGAGAGCATGCAGCCGTTCGGCGACGAGGCCAGAGGTCCGCGGCAGCTCGAAGGCGATCTCCGGGTGGGCGTGCAAATCGTGTCGGAGATCGATCAGCTCTGGCAGCAGGTTGCGGATTCGGTCGGCTAGGTCGGGTTGCATCTTTCGGAGCCTCCAGTGTCTCGTCGCCGCTGCGAACGCAGACTTCGGGTGCGGTGTCCACATAGGATACCGTGAGCCGTCTCGACCGCTTCTTCGCTGGTAAAGTCGGGGCGTGAGGGATTTGGCCGTCTACGTTCACACGCCGTTCTGTCCGTCGAAGTGCCCGTACTGCGACTTCAACTCTTACGCGTGGCCGGAAGAGGAGCACGAGACCTTCACGCGCGCTTGCGTACTGGAGATTCGTCGGTCGCACGTCGCGGAGGCGAAGGTGGGAACAGTTTTCTTCGGCGGGGGCACGCCGACGTTCTTGTCGGTGGAGAGATTGTCTCGGCTGTTTTCTGCCCTGACCGACACCTTCGCCATTGGGGCCGATGCAGAGATCACCGCAGAGGCGAATCCCGGAACGGTGGACGCCGACCGCTTCGCGGCACTGCGTGCGATGGGCTTCAACCGGATCAGCATCGGGGCGCAGAGCTTCCACGATGAGGAACTGCGTGTGCTGGGTCGGGTGCATACGTCCGACGAGATCCGCAAAGCCGTGGATGCCGCGCGCCGTGCCGGCTTCGACAACCTTAGCCTCGACCTTATGTATGCACTGCCCGGCCAGACGCTCGACCTCTGGCTGGAGAGTGTGAGGGCAGCGCTGGCGTTCGAGCCCGAGCACCTATCTCTCTACTGCCTCACTATCGAGCCTGGCACGCGCTACGCAACGATGCATCAGCGCGGGCAGCTCGAGCTCCCCGACGAGGATTCGCAGATCGCTATGCAGGAGGAAGCCGAGAACCTCTGTGCGGGCGCCGGACTGGTGCGATACGAGATCTCCAACTATGCGCTGCCGGGTCGGGAGTGCAGGCACAATTTGGCGTACTGGCGGAACGAACCCTATGCAGGCTTCGGCCCTGGTGCAGTCTCGTATCTCGAAGGCGAGCGGCGAAAGAACCTGCGGAGCCCGAGTCGATACGCGGAGGCAGTGCTGGAAGGCCGCGACCACGTGGAAGAGCGGGAGCGAATCGGTGAGGCACTGTGGCTTGCGGAGACGCTCATGGTCGGACTTCGCACGGCGGAGGGGGTGCCTTTCGAGCGACTGGAGAGCAGAGTTCCCGATGCGAGGGTGCGGCTCGCTCCTGCTCTAAAGGAGCTACGAGAGAAGGGCTGGGTGGCGATGGACGAGCATAGAGTGCGTCTCACGCGCGAGGGACTGATGTTTCACGACTCGGTGACCATGCGGCTTCTGCCGTGACGGGTTCAGAAAGCGAAAAACCGACCCAGCAGGTCGGCTGCAAGCCCAGATTTTGGTCTGGTCGCCGGCTCGGCGGGTCGCCACGGAGCGATAGAAGCTCCACTGTCTTTGCAGTACCTACGGTTCCCCCGTCGTTGGGATCCCCTGCACCACTAATTGGCCTATCGAATTCGCTCCTCGGAGCTATTCGACATTCTCGCCGATGCCGGCGACCAAGTTGTTGAACGTCTCTTCTATCCTTCCGTCACCTCCATATCATTCTAACACGGATTTCGTGATTCGGCATCCCCGCGCCTTGGGGAACCGTTTCCGTGGGCGCCTCATTGCGCTCCACTTAACTATTCGGTTCGATGGGGGTGGAAAGTTCGGCAATCCGCCGCTTGTCATTGCCGGATTTGCGCTGTATCCGGCTCGGAAACTCAACCAGAGTCCTCTAGAACGGCAGTTTCTGGAAGGGGTCGCGGACCAGGCGCGTGACGTCCACCTTCCACTTGCCGTTCACTCGTCGAACGAAGAACTGAATCTCCCTCTCCTGGGGCGGCGTTCGGTCGTGAATACGCACAAGCATTTTTACCAGTGCGGTGTCTCCGCTGAGCGACGCCATCAACGGTTGCTCGTCGTGGGAGATGGGTAGCGGCTTGACCTCGGAGAAGATCTTACGCCACTGCTCCTCCGCAGGCGGGCTGCCCTCCGGGAGCCATGTAACCGCGGCAAGGCGCTTCACGTCACGCGCACGCAGGGCGGTGAGGAACTCGTTGACTGCCGAGGCCGGTGAGTTGCCGACAGTGAAGATCAACAGTACGATAGCGGCCACCATCGCCAGCGCGACGGTCCATCCCACCACGGTAGTCCACTTCAGTCGTCTGCGTACTACCGTGGCCACGAGTTCACCTGAATGGTTTTCAGGATGTCCACCTTCCATCCGTCCGGCCTCTTTACCATGACCCAAGACATCACGATGATCTGCCTATACCGAGGGTTGAATATCTCCGTGCTGATCCACACGCGTGAGTCGCCGATCTGCCTCTGCTCCCGAATGTTGACGTTGCGGGCCCCTCGGTAACCGTGCATCAGTTGAGCTCGGAAGAGAGATGTCGGCGGGTACTCCAGCTTCTCCATTGTGGCCCCGTCGCCTTCCATCGCGGCGAGCAAGTAGCGCTGCAGCGTGCCGATGGGACCATGCCACTGGTGGGTGGAGAATACTCCCAACACGGTGACGGTTAAGATAGCGGCAACAACAATCGAGAGAAAAGAACGTGCCATTCCGATTTCGCTCCGGATGGTACCAGATGACCCTTCCCCAGCCGAAGCGTAGTGCCGCCAGAGGAACAAGCGGAGCCCATCTTCCGTCTGAACAGCCGGCGACGATCGGCGGCAGATGGATTCGTGCACCGAACCTCCGCCGATCCTGTGATAATATGGTTTCGGTTCTGTGTGGCCGCTGCCGGTGCTGGGTTCGGGCCATTCGCATTGCTCTTTCGGGGTGTTGGGTCTGTTGTTACAAGCTCGCGGGTGTTACGGTTTCCGGGCGAGGGCCTCGCGCGCGATGCTTCAATGCATCGTGCTTGTCGTGTCCACCAGCGCTTCCTTCGGAGTCATCTATGTGTCGCCGACCGGAAGCGACCAAGGGGGCGGAACCTGGGCCACCGCATTCACGACGATTGGCCAGGCGGTCGCTGCTGCGCCGTCGGGTTCCGAGATCTGGGTTCGGCAGGGTGTGTATTACGAGAACGTCGTGATACAGACCGCAGGGCTTCGCATCTATGGCGGCTTCTACGGGGACGAATCCCTTCTCGAAGAGCGTCATGGCGAATCGACGGTGATCGATGGCGCCAATCTCGGGCGTCCGGTGCGCGTGAACTACGTTGCCGACGTGCTGTTGGACCGGCTTACGCTACGCAACGGGAGGGCAACCGGGTTCGGTGGCGCTCTTTACGCTGCTAGCGCGAACAACCTGACGCTCACGAACTGTGTACTGGAAGACTGCACCTCCAGCACCAACAACTCCGGCGGCGGGATCTACGCATCGAACGGGTCCATCACGATCACAGACACCATCATTCGAAGGTGCACCACCGCCGACATAGGCGGAGGCATGCGGGCGGTCGGTGCCGACGTCTTCCTAACCGGAGTCGTCTTCGAGGATAACGTTGCCTCGAAGGGTGGAGGCCTCGCGCTCGAGGGGGGAGTGGGATACGTCCGCTCGTGCGTGTTTCGCAGAAACATCGCGACTTGTGGAGGGCTAGAGGGCGGCGGCGGCGCCTGGCTACGCACGGTGCAGCAGGTCCAGATCGAGCGGAACTGGTTCACGGAGAACCAGGCGAATGCCGGTGCCGCGCTCGACCTTCTGAACCGAACGAACACGAAGGTCTATGCCAACCTGATCACCCGAAACACCGCCGGCACCGCTGCCGTTTTGGTGCGCAACTCTGGAACCTGGCCCCGGCTCATCAACAACACGTACTCCGACAACGTCTCCACGGTCGGGAACAGCGTGATGTACTTCTACGACCAGGCTTCGGGCACGATCCGAAACGAGAACATCACGTTCAACACGGGTCCCGACGCGGCGGTGGGAAGGGACGCATCGGCCTCCTACTACTGGTCGTACGGGAACTTCTACATGAACTCGGTCGCCCCGTTCTCGAACCCGCAGGACCTCAACGCTGCAGGCCCGACAACGACTCAGGTGGACCCTCGCTACGTGAACAGGCTCTACCTGGACATCCCGTGGAGCTACAACCTTCGGCCGGACAGCCTGGTTCGTGACTATGGGTACGTCGAGGTGCAGTTCGATTATTGTGGGGCGCCTCGTCCCGTGGACTCCAGCGGGTATGGCACGCCTTATCCGGACAAGGGATGCTACGAGTATCAGGCGGTATCGCAGTACGTCGCGATGCCGAGCTGGCGAGGGCCACAGGGCGACGGCGACCAATCGGCGGCTCTACTGCGGATCCGCGCGCAAGATGGAAACGGACGGCTGGTTCTGGACGACTGGGTGCCGCAGAGCGAAAGCGGCTTCTATACGCTTCCCGGCGATGTCTTCGCGCCTCAGAGTGGACCGTGGACGATTCGTATCTCTGCCAAGGGGTATCTGATTCGGAAGCTCGAAATCCCTGCTCTTCCCGCGCACGGCTGTACCGGCCTGAACGTCGTGCTGATCCCCGGTGATGCGAACGGCGACAACAGAGTGGACCTTCAGGACCTCAACGTGATTATGAGCACCTTCGGAGCGACTGGACCAATGCCCGGAGACATCAACGGCGACTTATCGGTAGACGTGCCGGACATGAGCACCGTACTGGCGAACTTCGGTGCGCTGGGTGACTAAAGTATCCTGCTGCGCCTTCGTTTGTCTTCCTCGTAAAGTTACTGGCGAGTAACGAGTATTTGCTGGCAAGTCTTTGCACTCAGGTAAGAAGACCGGACTGTGCTGATTCTACACGGGAACATTGACGTACGGCAAAACTGCATGTAGAATATAGGGCAGCGGGGCTCGGTGCGAATCACTTGCGCCGGTCGCGCGCCGTGTGAAACGGTTTTGTGCTTTTCGATAACCTCGCGGGCTTACGGCTCGAGGGGGGAGAGAGGGGCGCGCCGTGGGTTCAGACTTCCGCGGCGGCGGTTTCGCTATCTCTTATTGCTAGAACGGAAGGAAGAGGGTAATGCAGCCAATACGACTCCTGTGTTGCAGCTTGCTGCTCCTGTCCTCGATTGCGGTGCATTCCCAGGTCATTCGCCCTGGGGGTCCTGGCAATGTAGGACAGGTCGGTAAGCTGGGAGACCTCAACGAGCTGAGTATCGACTCGCCAGCAGATGGACAGAAAGTCACCAGCTCGGTGCAGTTCTCCATTAGCCACACTGCCATATCACCTGGTCTCGCGCTGGACCTCCGGTGTGTTCGCAACGGTACAGGTGAGACGAAGTTCATCAGCGGGCCTACGTTCCCGGACGGTGGTATCCCGGGGCTGTGGCCACCGTGTGCGGACTTCGCAGTGGGTGGTCCGTTCCCTGACGGGACCTATACTTGCACCGCCCGCATTTACGACATGCAGACGAACGCCACGATCTTCACTGACGTGATTCAGATCGTGCTGGACAAGACGGCGCCTGTAGCCTCCGTGGCTCTGAACCCGGACAAGGGTTGCTACAACAAGAACGACACCAACGTTCAGTTCACCGCGAACGCGACAGATGCCAGCAACTTCAGTTCCTGGAGTCTGACCGGAAACGGCATCGCCAACGAATCGCACGGGGCAACCACGAGCCCGCTCAACGTCAATCGGACGATCAACATGGCGTTGCTCGCGGACGGCATCTACACGATTCAGTTCGAGGTTGCAGATGCCGCGGGCTTCCTGCCCCCGGACGTGTGCAAGAGCGGACCGAACGTGACCGTGCGAACGCTCGAGTTCACCGTGGACTCGACCGCGCCGGTCGTCAACGTTCAGAGCCCGGGAACTTGTCTACGGGGTACGGTCAACTTCAGCTGGACCGTCAACAATAGTCCGCCTACTACGGCGCTCGTAGACACGAAGGTGTACGTGGACGGCGTGTTGAAGGCCACTCTGCTGCCCACTCAGACATCGCTCGCCTTCGACACCACCACGCTGGCGGATGGCAACCATACGCTGCGCGTGGAGGTTCGTGACGAGTGCGGCAACGTCGGTTTTAGCCAGTCGACCTTCTCAACCGACAACACCGATCCGGTGATCACGGTGGTCACTCCGGTCATCACCGACCCGGGCCAGTGCAAGCTAGTCACGGGTCCGACGGTCGCCATCTCCTTCACCATTAGTGAGGCGAGCAACTGGACCATCACCGTGGACGGTGGTACGACTGGCCTCAACCCGAACAATGGCTCGGGTACCAGCGGCTCGGTGCAGTGGACGCCCGGTGACTTCGCTTGCCACGACTTCCTGATCACGGCTACCGACGCCTGCGGCAACCAAACCCAGACTCGGTTCAGGCTGCAGCAGGAAGAGAATCCGCCCGGTGACTGCGACTGTGTCATTCTGCCGAACCTGATTTGGCGCGGCAATCTGACTACCACCGACCCGTTCGACAACGGGGTCAAGCGGACGTTCCGACCGGAAGTCATCAATCTCGACGGCTTCACGATCCGGGACATTCTCAACTGCCACGGTGTGACGTTCGATGACAACCTGATCATCCAGGCGGTGGATGTGCGCAAGGTAACGCCGCTCTACAAGTGCGGTGCCTTCGTGTACGGCCCGGGTTCGGACCTGAACACCAACTGGTATACGCTGGCCTTCGCAACGAGCGCGAACATCGACGATTCGGTCGTGTACACCGCGTACGGCAAGTACCTCGGCAACCGCTCGTTGCTGTTCTCGCCTCCGGGAACCTGCTACGAGCTGTCGGTGACCTACGTCATCCGCGACCCGAATACCGGCCGAACCGGCCCGCCTATCACCAAGGTGCTGTGCTGGTGCGTCGAGATGCCCGACAAGGACGTTATCCGCGCTAACATCGAGTACTTCTCGACCGTGGCTGCGGGGCGCACCCAAAAGCCGAAGATCCCGCCGCACGTTGCCAAGGCGCTCAACGACGCCCTGGACATTCCGAACGACCTGGACGCTCTGATCGCGTTCGAGCAAGTGATCGGAATGTATGCAATTGACTTCCGGACCTTCATCGGTCAGGACGGCAAGCGCGACGTTCGGTTCTTCTTCGATTACCTCATCGACAGTGACGAGGAGCCGATAGGCTGTCTGCTCATCGAGCAGGCCAACTCGCTGCTGTGGCACCCGTAGTCTAGTCGGACTGCACGAATGGACACCGCCCGCCGGGCCATCGACCGGCGGGCGGTTCTGTTTATGTTATGACGTAATTGTAACAGGAAGTACCACGATTTCCTTGGTCACCCGGTAAACTTACGGTGCTGCCGCATGGCCGCTTCACATGCTGGCAAGACTCCGGGTATAATAATCGTCGAACCGCGGGCCCTGCCGCCCAGCGGCATTGTTATGTAACCCGGATGGGCATACGGTGCAGGTTAGCTCAATTCGTGTCGACTGTGAAGGAAAGGACCGTGCTTCCCCTCGATTCGGTAGCCCGACGTGCCGACTGTGTGCTGCTGGGTGACCGCGCCCTTCCCAAGCTTGATCCCCTGGTGCCGCCACGCACTGCACCTGCATTGCCTAATCCCTGCAAGGCGTATCCTCTGCTCCCTCTGGTGAGATGCTCGGCGCCCTCGTGGTGCGTTGCCCTAGTCCCCTTCGTTTGGAGCGAAGCGCAAAGCGTTTCCTCGCGAAGCGGAATGGGAGATCTGGGGTCGGGGTTTTGCGGAGCAGCCTCCGACCTCCGGGCTGGCACTACCCCACGAGCTGGTCTCATCCCGCCTCACATGCCAAACGGCCTTTCGTGGCTACCTCGTAGCACTACTAGTTTTCCTGTAACCACGCTGAAGAATGCTTGCCTGTTCCCGCACTCCCACGGGTTAGGCCGGCTACGAAGAGGCGGAACCCAACCCCCAGATGACGGCTGCATATTCGGGCAAGTGTGCCCGGCGGCCCTTTCCGGGGTGAACAGGTGAACCGATTCTGCATCCGCTTCCTGGTTGGCATTCTCGCCCTCACGCTTTCGCACCTCGCAGCCGTTGCCGGGGTGGTCATCCACGTCTCCACGGACGGCAACGACGCCAACAACGGCTCCAGTTGGGCCTTGGCCAAGCGCACCATCGGCGCCGCCATCTCCGCCGCTCCGTCCAATCCCACGTCCCCTACCCGCATCTTCATCAGGGAAGGGGTCTATCAAGAGTGGCTGACGATCAACGCCAAGCACGATCTGGAGCTCTACGGTGGCTTCTCTGGCACCGAAGACACTTCCCACTTCGACCCCGAGGGGAATGACAACCGCACCGGCAGGGAAACGGTGATTGACGGACAGAAGCTGGCGAGGTGCCTTCGGGTTTCAGATTGTGAGAGCACTCGTCTAGATCGTCTTGTCATTCGGAACGGTGGGGGCAGTGGTCTCGGGGCTGGAGTGAATGTATCGAACTGCACATCACTGGTGATGCGACAAGTTACCATTGAGGACTGCGAGCCTCGTGGCTACGTCTCCGGTGGAGGGATGTGCGCCATCTCGTCCACAGTAGACCTGCAGGACTCGACGATCCGCCGTTGCGCTTCAAACTCGGTGGGCGGCGGGCTGTACATGTCCAGCGGCACTTTGGTAGCAAAGAACGTCCTGGTTACACAGTGTGCTGCTACGAAGGGTGGTGGACTCTATCTTTCCGGTGTGGTCGGGTTACTCGAGAGTGTGCAAATGATCTCGAACCGTGCATCTGGCGATACAACGGCTGCGGGCGGCGGCGCATTCCTCAACACGTGTAGTGGTCTCGCAGTCAGCAGGAGTCTGTTCACAGGAAATGAGGCTCCAGTCGGGTCCGCCTTAGTGGCTGCGGCCGGAAGCAAGCCTACGGTATTCAACTGCATCATCTCAGGAAACCGTGGAGACGGCTGCGCAGTCTTGGTCACGGGGCAGTACACCTATGTCACAGCGTGGCACTGCACGATCGCCGACAACATCGCAAGTCTTGGGAACTCCGCGGTCGGCTCGGCCGACAGGGCGACGGTACTACTGAGAAGTTCCATCGTCGCCTATAACTGCGGGCCGCGTGCTCCGTTCGGCAGAGAGGCTAGCGCGGGCTTTCAGCTTGTCACCGTGTATGTGTGGGCCAACTCCGGCCCCTTGTTCGACGATCCGTACGATGTCCAGACGCTCTGCGGTGGAGTGGGGGAACGAGACCCTAAGTTCCTGAACCGACACTACACTCACCATCCGCTCTCATTTCATCTTACGGAGGGAAGCAGGATCATTGACGGTGCACCTCTTGGACTAAATGACGACTATGCAGAGGCGGCCGATCTGATGAGCGACCCCGATGCCCTCAAGCCTCGACCTGTGGCGGGACGTCGGTATGATGTAGACCCCATGCCGGACGGAGGCGCGTTGGAGTATCAAGGGGTGCAGCAGCGCGTGCAGCTGGAGGCGTGGAGATGCGTGACCGACGGACGCCCCGACCAGTCGGCTGTACTACTGCAGGTCCGGGTTTGGGACGAGACGAATCGTCTTCTTCTCGATGCCGAGGTGCCGCAGTCTGCAGACGGCTTTTACGTGTTGCCTGGCGGATGGGGTTGGGAGAAAGGAGCCAGGTACTCAGTCAAAGTGAAGGTGCGGAACTACCTCTGGAAGGCGCTCGAAGGTCTCATAGATCCGTCTGACCCATCGTCGGGCAGGTCCCTGCAGTTCCCATTCCCGAAGTACAATTCCCCTGGTGTGGGTTCGACCGAGCATGATGTCCCGGTGCTCGTGGGTGGAGACCTAACTGGTGATAACCAAGTCGGGGTGGCTGACCTCAATCTGCTGATGTTCACGCCGTGGGAAAAGCCGACCATTTACGATATAGACGGCGATGGAGTTATCACCGTCACGGATCTGACTGTAGTCCTGCTAAACTTCGATCGGCGCGGCGACTGACCAGCGTCGCCCGACCCCACATGCAAAGACCCGTCACTGAGGTCGTGTTGCCCCGATCCGAGCGGTTCTGGGTCGCGAAAGAAGACTCGTGAGAACACGCGTGTAGCACTGAGCCTTCGCCCCGGAATGGTCTGACGTCAAGCTCGGGAGGATGCTGCTCCGCGATCTGGTCGTCCGCTGTGGATATGTCACGTAGCCTGCCCTGATATCTGCGTACGATCATGTTGGGGTGGGCTGCATTATGAAAATGGCGGGAGGATGCTTGCCAATTCCTAGGACTCGTGATATACTGCACGCACGGAGCCAGTGATTTTTCGGGCCAGCAAAACGCCTAGCTCCAGTTCTCGTAAGAATGGTCTTCTTGGGGAGTCGGGTGTCGGAAAGGGAGGTGTATGATAATGGGAGTGCTTACGCGATGTGCGGCGGGACTTCTCTTCTTTCTGGGTGCAGCAGGCGCTGGGGAGGCTCAAGTGCCGCCGCAACGTCAGGAGGGCGGCTCCGCGATCGCCAATCCAGGAGCAGCTCGCGGCCCACTGGATCCGAACTCTCTGGGCCCGATCTCCTTCGTTCGTCCCGGTGGCCCCGACCTGTTGTGCCAGGACTTCGTGCCGCCAAGGCTGAGCGGCAAGTTCGAGTTAGACATAGCGTACGGATGTGAGTCGAACCACGGCCTTTACTATGTGCTCATCGATGACCGGGCGGGCTTGAGCTATCCGGTCGATCTCTATGACAGGAGCAAGGTCTGCAACATTTCAGACAATCAGAAGCTCGTGCTGTCCGGTGACTACTTCGAGTTCGGAGGCTCTGGAACGGCGATTAAGTGTGTGGACTTTGCCCTCAGGCCCGGCCTGCTGGATGGACACTGGACGGCGGCGGTCATCCTGTATCAGAATTTGAACCCTGACCCACCGCCGCCAACGCTGTGTCCCCCGGCAGAGGCCGATATCAAGCTGGTTACTTACCGCAAGTTCGTGCTGGACAGGAAGGCCCCCAATCTCGAGTTTGACGTGAACAGGCCCCTGTCCACGCCGTCGGATCCTCCACCTCGGTTCAGGATCAAGGCCAAGGACGACTTAAGCGACCCGGTGTTCCCGGGTTCCGGGGTCTCGAAGATCACTCTGTGGGTGACGATTGGAGATCCGAACGGACCTGAGCTGTGGCGGCGCGAGGTCGTGTTCCCCTGCCCGTTCCCTAGTGAGTACAATCAGGAGTTCAACGACGCTGGGCTCCACTGGCCCCCGGAACATTGGCCCGCCAGTCCTGGCAGGTACTATGTTCATATACTGGCATGCGATGGCGCGGGGTTCGTCGAGCAATCCACGTATACGTGCTACAGTGGCCCGAACTGCACACAGGGCCCGCCAGTGCCCCACGATGTTCAGGAGCCTCCCGAAGTGGAGTGCAAGCCGTCTCCCTACTGTAGCTGTAATCCGCTCGACGTCAACTTCTGCTTTAGTGACCGGGATGCCTATGACGACGATCCCGATCCTGCAAAGAGATTCCTGAGCTTCGTCGTATGGATCGACAGCGACGGTAACAAGAAGCGGGACCCTGGAGAGACGATCGTTGCCCAAGGGACTTTCGATCACTTTTTGCTGACCAAAGGCACGCGCATCTGCACCGATGATCCCGCCCTGCGAACGCGGTTCAACCCCCAGCCTCCATACGCCTTCAACTTCCCCGGCCCCACTACGGTGTGCATCGAGGTCACGGACGCGGACGGACTGACTGGCTTGAGCGGATGCGTCTATGACCCAGACGTGACCCCCCCGGACGTTCGCAACGGCTATCCTCAAGGTGATTGCATTTGCAGCCCGATCGATAGCCTTCGCTTCGACCTCAAGGATAATTGCCCTGAGGCAGCCTGGGTTCTGACGCTGGATGGGGTCGAAAGGTGCAGAGGCACGGAGCAATTGGTTCCAGACGTCTGGAAATCGATCACTTGTCCAGGCCCGCTGGATCTAGCAGGCGGTACGCACCTCGTCGAAGTAGTAGTGACCGACAAGTGTGGTAACGCACGTTCTTACAGCTGGACCTTCGACGTGGACAAGACGCCGCCGCAGTTCAGCGACCCCGTGCCCACTGGCGACTGTGTGTGCAGTCCGGTTGGTCTGCTGTCGGTGAAGACCTCCGACGACTGCGCTGGTACCGGTCGGTACGAGTTCTGGTTGGACGGTGTGAAGCGCTGCGAGGGCTCGGTCGTGTTTGCTGGGGACGGTGTGTGGACCACCATCGAGTGTCCTGGTCCCTTCGACCTTTCCGACGGCCCGCACACGGTGGTCGTGAAGGTGTGGGACGGGTGCAACAACCCTGGCGAGACGAGTTGGACCTTCGACGTGGACAAGACGCCGCCGCAGTTCAGCGACCCCGTGCCCACTGGCGACTGTGTGTGCAGTCCGGTTGGTTTGCTGTCGGTGAAGACCTCCGACGACTGCGCTGGTACCGGTCGGTACGAGTTCTGGTTGGACGGTGTGAAGCGCTGCGAAGGCTCGGTCGTGTTTGCTGGGGACGGTGTGTGGACCACCATCGAGTGTCCTGGTCCCTCCGACCTTTCCGACGGCCCGCACACGGTGGTCGTGAAGGTGTGGGACGGGTGCAACAACCCTGGCGAGACGACTTGGACGTTCAATGTGGACAAGCGGCCTCCTCGCTGTGAGTGGACTGAGCCGAGTGGCTCTTGCCTGCAGAACCCCGTCATGGCGCAGTTCTGCGTCCACGATGAGTGCTCGCGGATAACAGTCCTCGAAATCACCCTGGATGGCGAGCCACTCGATTGGCCCGGCTTGCCTGCTGACTTCGGCGATGGGGAGTGCGCACCCGAGATCGAACTGCCCTTCCTCGCTAACGGGGTGCACCGCTTGCGGGTGCAGACCAGGGATGAGTGTGGCAACGTTGGAGTGTGTGAGACGACCTTCATCGTCGGACCGTGTCATGGGCCGTGTGAAGGTTGTTGGGGCGATGAGCTGAAGAACGTGATCCGGAGCAACTTCAAGAGCGTGGATCCGTGGGACAACACCCTGAAGGACACGTTCCGACCCGGCTACATCAACCTGGACGGGTTCACCATCCGCGACATCCTGCTGCACAACAACGTGACGATTGACGACAACTTAATCGTCCAGCAGGCCACCTACTGGAAGTGCACGCCGTTCTGGAAGTGCGCGGCATTCGTCATCGGCCCTGGGTCCGGTGTAAACACGTTCGACCCGGACTGGATGCACCCCGAGAGGCGGAATCGCGGCCCCGCAACCAACGCTGACTTGGATGAGTCGGTGCTGCGACTGGCGCTCCGTCTGCCGAAGTCGGACGACGGCTGGTACATGGGCAATCGCAGCCTGCTGTTCTCGCCGCCCTGCACCACTTACGAGCTGGGCGTGGTGTACGTGGTACGCGACCCGAATACCGGCCGCATCGGTGAGCCGCAAACGGTCGTGTGGCGATGGGTGCTCGAGAGCCCGTTCAATAAAGGCCGTGCGATGGGCACCGAGATCATCCTGCGCAACATCGAGTACTTCTCGACCGTGGCGCTGGGGCGGACTCAGAAGCCGAAGATCCCGCCCATCGTCGCCGACTCGCTCCGTGATGCGCTCAACATTCCAGACCCGACCGAAGCGCTAACAGCGTTCGAGACAATCGTCGGCCTGGCGAGCGTGGACTTCTACACGTTCATCGGCCAGGACGGCAAGCGCGACGTGCGCTTCTGGCACCAGTACCTGATCGAGAGTGACGAAGAGCCGGTTGGTTGCTTGCTGATCGAGCAGGCGGCGGACCTGTTCTTCCGACAGGAATAGGCTCTTACTAACTTCGGCACTACTCGTGCAACACAGGAGGCCGAGAGGTGCGGCCCCGCTCCGGCGGGGCCGCTACCTTTGTTCTTGCAGCTGCCGGAGGCGCCACGGGTATGCAGTGGGGGAAGAGCCTCTGCTTCGGAACCGATGCCGAGAGCTGGCACGATACACCTTCACCTCGGCCCTATCCCGAGGATGGGCCGGTGAGAGCGTGCAGCCGTCCTGCACCGTCATGCTGAGCCTGTGGACGCCTGACGGCGTACTGGACCCTCACGCCTCGCAGCCTCGAGGGCCGGGTGTCCTACACCGTCATGCTGAGCCAGTCGAAGCATGCGGCCGGGAGGGCCCCAGCCACCGGGTGAATTTGAAAACGTGCGGCCGGCGGTCCCATGCTTCGACAGGCTCAGCATGACGTTGGTTTCCGGATGACGTTGGTTTCCGGATGACGTTGGTTTCCGGATGACGTTGGTTTCCGGATGACGTTGGTTTCCGGATGACGTTGGTTTCCGGATGACGTTGGTTTCAGCATGACGTGGGTTAAAGCATGACGAGTGGGTCTAAGCATGCCGTGGGTTTCAGCATGCCGTCGCCAGTGCCCCGTCCTCTATCCCCTGTGAAGGGCGAGCGGGGAAGAGCCTCGCCAGTCATGTGCTACCACCAGGCACCGGTAGGTTTTGGGATACCAGTGCGGGAAGGCGCGAGCGGGTCTGCACAGTGCCAGAGGAGACCCGTACGCCGAGCCGCTGCCTTGGAGATGGCAAGGGAGGAAGAAGCGAGCGAGCAGTTCTGGTATGGCGGTTGCCGAAAAACCGTACTCGTACCTGTGTCGCTCCCAGTGTCAGCACCAGGCCCGAAAAGACCCGATCGGCGTTGCCGTGCCGTTCACGCGCTGACAGCCTTGCCGGATTTTGCCCGCGGCGTCCCAAGCCAAGGAAGATACGAGAGCCTGCGCCGCTCCCGTGGGGAATGAGCCACCCGAGAGGGCATTCCGTGCCCCACGATTTCTACACAGAAGGAGCGGCACAAGTGAATCATCGGCCATTCGGATCGTTCTCGAAGCCGGTAGTGATGGCAGCGGTGTTGGCGGTGTCCGCGATTGCCAATGCCGCGCAGGTCATCTATGTCTCGCCCGATGGCAACGACGCCAACTCCGGCCTCAGCTGGGCAGCCGCCAAGCGCACCGTGGCTGGTGCACTTCAGGCTGCCGGCGGCCCCGCACAGCTGTGGCTCCGCCAGGGCGTCTATCTCGAGATGCTTACGATCAACGTTTCGGGCATCGAGCTCTATGGCGGTTTCGCGGGCGATGAAGCCACACTCGAGGCGCGGCATGGGGGCGCGACGGTTCTGGATGCCGGACGCCAGGGCCGCGTCCTTCGGCTCAATCGCGCGCACGACACGGTGCTCGACCGGCTCACCCTACGCAACGGCAACGCGGTCGGGTTCGGCGGAGGGCTCTACTCGTACCAGTCGGACAACGTACGACTCACCGATGTGGTCGTAGAGGATTGCACGTCGTACACAGGCAACCACGGCGGCGGAATCTCCGTTGCCAACGGCTCCATCGAGCTGACCCGGGTCCTGGTTCAGCGATGCTCCACTACCGGGTCGGGTGGAGGCATTCACGCCGTCGGTGCGGGGTTCAAGGCATCCGAGCTGACGGTTCGAGAGTGCGTTGCCGCGAGGGGTGGTGGCCTGGCTATGGACGCGGGCCTCGGCTATGTGATGTGCTCTCGGTTCGAGCGTAATGTCGCTACCTCGACGGCGCTCGAAGGCGGTGGTGCCATCTGGCTGCGTAGGGTGCAGCAGGTGCCCTTCACCCGCAACTTCTTCGTCGAGAACGAGGCAACCTATGGCTCGGCAGCCGACCTGTACGACTACACTTCGACGGACATTGCCAACAACGTGTTCAGCCGAAACCGAGCCGGGTCTGCAACCATCCTCGTCCGCGGCTCCGGTGCTTGGCCCCGCCTGACCCATAACACCATAGCCGACAACGTTGCGACGGTTGGCAACTCGGCGGTGTACGTGGCAGACCACGGCAACGGGACCTTCCGCAACGAGCTGATCGCATACAACCGCGGCCCTCGGGCAGCCGTCGGTAGGGATGGGACGTCGGATTACAACTGGGCCTACGCCAACTTCTGGATGAACGATGTGGGAGCATTCGACACCGAGCAGGACCTGCAACGTGCCGGACCGACGACCACCCATACCGATCCCAATTTCCTCAACCGCAATTTCCTGGACGACCCCTTGTCGTACGAGCTGTCGCCCGACAGCACGGTGCTCGACTACGGCTACCTGTACGTCTACGACGATTTCAACGGAGCCAATCGTCCCGTGAACTCGACGGGCAAGTCGCAGGCCTATCCCGACAAGGGTGCGTTCGAGTTCCAGGGCGTCGCTCAGAACGTGGACCTAGCCGGCTGGCGAGGGCCCAACGGCGACGGGGACCAGTCGTTCGTGAAGCTGCAGGTACGTGTGCGCGAGCTCAACGGCTCGCCAGTGGTAGAGGACGAGCTTCCGCAGGCCCGCAGTGGCTTCTATCTACTGCGCGGTGAGCGCTTCGCAGCTGGTGCCGGCCCGTTCGAAGTAGAGTTCCGAGTGCCCGGCTACCTCTGCCGCAAGGTCACGCTGAGCGCGCTGCCCGCGCACGGCTGCACCGGTTTGGACGTGGAGTTGTTCCCGGGTGACGTCAACGGTGATAACAAGGTGGACATGCACGATGTCGCGCTCATGGTCCTGTTCGCCGAGCGCACGGATCCACGGACCGACTTGAACGGCGACGGCATTACCGACGTAAGAGACCTCAGCCTGACGCTCTCCTCCTTCGGTCGCGTCGGCGACTAGGCGGGAAGCACCGCAGACTCCGTAGGGCGAGGCCCCGGCGCAGTGGCGCCGGGGCCTTAGTTCTTGCCTAGCCCAAATACCGAATTGCAGGCCACCTGTACGTGTGATTAGGTTGCAACTCTTGACAGCTGGAACCAATGCGGTTAGAATGTTCACCAGGTCAACGGTAAAGAATCCGGCTGGTACAATTCGTTTTGCGAGAGTGCCGGGGAGCTAAGGTGGTTGGGTTTCGCCGCAGCGGGTGAGGTGCGCCTCGCCTCACGGCGGGCCAAGGGCTAAGCCCAATCTGCGCAGGTGCCGGACGCGCCCCCTTTCTGGTCCCCGTCAGTGATTAGAGAAAGTGAGATGGGCGCCCATGCGTCGGTTTCTTAGCATCCTGTGCTTGCTGCTGCCGATTCTGGCTGCGGCTCAAGTCACTATCGATCCAGTGGACAAGCCAGGCTCCAATTGGGGCACGGGGCCTCGGTTCGTCCAGATCATCATCCCAGAGCCGAACATGGTGGTCTCGCAGTTCGTGCAGCTCGAGATCCATTACGCGGCAACCGGGGAACTCCTTTCACGAGTTCAACTCGTCATCCTGGACGCAGGCAACAACGTCGTGCGTGTCATCGCTGGACCGACCTGTCCCGATGGATGCGAGTTCGGAATCTGGCCGCCCTGTATTAACACGAAAAGCCCGCTCGCCCCGCTCGCCGATGGGAACTATACGTTCCGAGCGGAGTTGCTCCAGCAGACCCAGAACGGTGAGGTGGTCCTGGAGTTCGACGAAGTGCCTTTCGTGGTGGACAACACACCCCCGGATGCTGAGGCCTTCATCCTGAACCCGAAGGCGTGCTACAACGCGTCAGACGACTCTCTCGAATACCAGGGTACTGCGAACGACCTGCACTGCATTCGCCGCTGGTACTGGGAGCTGGACGATGTCCAGATAACCCCCACGCAGGGCCCCGTGAACGATTGTCCGTTCACGACGCCGATCGGCGTGCTCGACCTGACGACGCTGTCGGACGGCGCACATAGGCTGAGTTTCGTCGTCCAGGATCAGGCCGGTTTCGATCCCGAGGAGCTATGTCGGTCGCCAGGTAACATCTCGACCGCAGTCGCCGACTTCTTCGTAGACCGCACCCCCCCGACTGCTGTCATCGTGGCGCCCCAAGATGGCCAGTGCCTTCGGAACCCTGTCACCATCGAGTTCACGGTAGCTGACACGCTTCCCGGCAACCTGTCGAAGTGTGAGGTCTTGATTGATGGCGTAGTTCGGCAGACCATCGAACCGTGTCCGCAGGGCAGCCACACCGTGGGGCCCTTCACGCTTTCCGAAGGCTACCACACCGTAGAGATCCGGGTCGTAGATGCGTGCGGTAACCCGGGTGCTAGTGCTCCCATCACCTTCAAGGTGGACGATACTCCGCCCACCCTCACGGTGACTGCGCCGTCCGACGGGCAGTGCGTGCGCAATCAGGTAACGATCACCTATACCGTCGCTGATAACATCCCGGATCCGCTGCGATACTGTGAGCTGTGGCTCGACGGCGTCAAGGTGCAGACGAAAGCCCCCTGCCCGCAAGGAACGCATACCTTCGGTCCGGTCACATTGAGCGAGGGGACTCACACAGTGTTCGTACGGGCCGAGGACGATTGCCAGCACATCGGCACCAGTGCTACCGTCACCTTCAAGGTGGATGACACGCCGCCGACTGCAACCATCGAGGCGCCGGCAGAGGGGCAGTGCGTTACGGGTCAAGTGAGCGTGCGCTTTACCGTGTCCGACAACCTGCCAGGCCCGCTCAAGCTGTGTGAGGTGCTGATTGACGGTGTGGTCGTACACTCACAAGCGCCGTGTCCGCAGGGCACGCAAACCGTAGGGCCGTTCGCGCTGCCGGACGGTAACCACACGGTGCAGGTGCGCGTGACGGACGACTGTAACAATGTCGGCCTCAGTAGCGTCGTCGGCTTCAAGGTGGATAACACACCGCCGACGGCCAGCGTGGATGCTCCTGCCGAAGGTCAGTGCGTTCGGAGTCCTGTTACCATTCGGTACACGGTTGCCGACAATCTGCCTGGACCACTGCCCATCTGCGAGCTTCTCGTGGACGGTGTGGTAGTCAAGACGCAAGTGCCGTGCCCGCAGGGTTCGTACGAGCACACGATGGCATTGGCCGACGGTCCTCACACGGTTCAGGTGCGAGTGAAGGACGACTGCGAGAACGTCGGTACTAGCACTCTGGTCAACTTCAAGGTGGACAATACGCCGCCCACTGCGACGGTCACCTCGCCGCAGGACGGTCAGTGCACCGGGCGCAGCGTCTCGATATCGTACAGCGTGGCGGATAACCTACCAGGTCCGCTGAAGAAGTGCGAGCTGTTGATCGATGGCGTGGTAGTCAAGACCGATGCACCCTGCCCGCAAGGCAACTACACGGCAGGACCTTTCGACCTCGCCGACGGTTTGCACACGGTGCAAGTGCGTGTGACGGACGATTGCGACAACGTCGGCCTGAGCGCGCTCGTGACCTTCACGGTGGACGATACGCCTCCTACGGCCCGCGTGGATGCACCGACCGAGGGTCAGTGCACGGGGCGGTCCGTTAGCGTCACCTTCACGGTCTCCGACAACCTGCCGGGTCCGCTGAAGAAGTGCGAGCTGCTGATCGACGGTGTGGTGGTGCACACCGACGCACCGTGCACGCAAGGCACTCACACGGTCGGCCCGTTCACGCTGAGCGATGGCCCGCACACGGTCCAGGTTCGCGCAACCGATGACTGTAACAACGTGGGCCTGAGTGCAACGGTGACGTTCGTGGTGGACGAGACTCCTCCGACGGTGAGGGTGGATGCACCGACCGAAGGGCAGTGCGTGAAGAGCCCAGTTCGTGTCACCTACACGGTGTCTGACAACTTACCCGGTCCTCTGAAGCGTTGCGAGGTGCTGATAGATGGCGCCGTGGTTCACACCGACGCGCCGTGCGACCAGGGCACTCACACGGTCGGACCGTTCGTGCTAGCCGACGGGCCTCACACTGTTCAGGTGCGCGCGACCGATGATTGCAACAACGTCGGTACCAGCACCCTTGTCAACTTCAAGGTGGACAACACGCCGCCTACTGCGACGATTACATCTCCGCAGGACGGGCAGTGTACCGGTAAGTCGGTCACCGTGCGTTACACCGTTGCCGACAACCTGCCCGGTCCGCTGAAGAAGTGCGAGCTGCTGATCGACGGTATCGTCGTCAGGACCGACGCACCGTGTCCGCAGGGTGATTACGTGGCGGGACCGTTTGCGCTGGCTGACGGTGTCCACACCGTGCAGGTGCGAGTAACCGATGATTGCGACAACGTCGGTGTGAGCGCGCTGGTCACCTTCACGGTGGACGAGACTCCTCCCACTGCTACGATCACGGCGCCTCAGGACGGTCAGTGCACCGGTAAGTCGGTGACCGTGCGTTACAGTGTTGCCGACAACCTGCCGGGTCCGCTGAAGAAGTGCGAGCTACTGATCGACGGTGTCGTGGTCAAGACCGACGCGCCGTGTCCGCAGGGTGACTACGTCGCGGGTCCGTTCGCGCTGAGCGATGGCTTGCACACCGTTCAGGTGCGTGTTACCGATGACTGCGACAACGTGGGTCAGAGCGCGCTCGTCACCTTCACGGTGGACGAGACTCCTCCGACGGTGGCGGTAGATGCCCCGCAGGAAGGTCAGTGTGTTCGCAGCCCTGTCAGCGTGACGTATACGGTTAGCGACAACCTCCCCGGTGCGCTGAAGCGTTGCGAGGTGCTAATCGACGGCGTGGTGGTACACACCGATGCGCCGTGCGACCAGGGCACTCACACGGTGGGTCCGTTCGCTCTGGGTGACGGTCCTCACACGGTGCAAGTGCGTGCGGTAGACGAGTGCGACAACGTGGGCACGAGTCTGGTCGTCAACTTCAAGGTGGACAACACGCCACCGACCGCGAGGGTGAACGCTCCGACTGAGGGTCAGTGCGTGAAGAGCCCTGTCAGCGTGACCTACACGGTCAGTGACAACCTGCCTGGGCCGCTGAAGCGTTGCGAGGTGCTGATCGACGGCGTGGTGGTACACACCGATGCGCCGTGCGACCAGGGCACTCACACGGTGGGTCCGTT
>BTVI01000029.1:0-42202 GCA_045862955.1 Fimbriimonadales bacterium | reverse complement strand
TGGTGGGACGACACCACCTCCCCCAACATGGATAAGCGGTAGCAGACCGTTTCCGCCCGCAATGCCCCCTGAACTCTGACGCGGCGTGCCCGTCGTCGCACCCCCGCCTCGACGGGCCTCGCGTGTGACACAACTGGGCTACGACCTTTGTCAGTCCGGGTGCCGGCGTGGGACTTTAGACCCAGGTAGAATAGAGGCGCGCCCGCCATCGTGCCACGATGCAGGATCATGTGGTTCAGGTGGCTCGCCTGCCTCGTAGTCCTGGCGCTCGCGCTAAGCGTGTTTGCGTTGGGGCACTTCGAGTCGTGCGGTGACTGCCATGGAGACGCGGGAAGGCCTTGCGTGCGCTGCTGTCACACTGCAGTAGACTCGGTCCCGAGCGTAGCGTTCGAGTACGTGGCAGAGCCGTTGGGAGCCACACCCATTGCAGTTCCTTCGGTGCCTTGCCCACCATATTTCCGCGAACCCTTAGTACATCCCCCAGAGACCTCAACACTCTCCTGACAGAAGCCTGACTCGGTCGCGCCGTTCGCGCGTTGACCGTTCCTGACATTCACGAGTGTGAGGTAAACCACGTGCGTACAGTGAATCTGCCGCGACTCGTCGCGGCGGCACTTGCAGCAGTATTTCCCAACGCTGCACTTGCCGATGAGCTCTCCCTTTCTGAGGCTATCCATAAGGCGATTGCGAACAACCCGACCGTAGGCGGTGCCCGACACGCCGCCGATGCCGCGCGGCTGCTGGCGCGTGGTGCCGGCAAGTTGCGCAATCCAGAGACAACGCTCTCACCTACCGTGGTCGGAAGCTCCGGATCCGATTCGGCCATCCTGTTTGCGCAGCCGCTCGAGCTGAACGGTGCGCGCGCGGTGAGAGCTGCTGTTGCGGAAAGCAGGGCGCGCTTAGTCGCCTTCGAGACGCACGCCGTGCTTCGTGAGGTCGTCCTCCGGGTCAAGCAAGCCTACTGGGACGTAGCACGCGCGCAAGAACTAGTGAAGCTGAGCGAGCATAACCTGGAGTACTTGCGTGCCTTGGGCGCGGCGGTCCAGAAGCAGTACGACCTAGGCACCGTGCCAGGGTCACAAGTGCTGAAGACAGAACTCGAGATCGCCCGGGCGAAGCAGGAGCTTGCCCAAGCTCGACTGGAGCTGGCAGATACAAAGGCAGTCCTGGCCACTCTGATGAACCGGCACGAGGGTGGGGATTTTGCGGTTTCCAACCCGCCTGTACCCGCCGCTGACTTGCCGCCCATCGAAGAACTGCAACAAGCGGCACTGGCGCGTCGGCCCGAGATGCTGGCCGCGGAGGCATCAGCGGCCGCCGCTGTACATGAAGTTCGAGCCGTTCGGCTCGAAGGACTCCCAGACATCGCCCTCCAGGCACGCATGGGGTCTCTCAAGTCCGGCGGCGACGCAGGCGTTGCCATCGCCATCACCCTGCCCTTCATGGATTGGGGAGCACGCAAGGCCCAGGAACGCAGCGCTCAGAGTGCCCTGCAGGCTGGCCAGCGACGGCTTGAGGCAACCGCCAACGACATTCGACTCGACGTGGTCCGAGCCCACCTTGCCGTCACCACCCTCTCCCGGGTCGTGCACGACTACGAGTCGGGGATTCTGAAGCAGTCCGAGGAGCTGGCCTCCATGGCTGAGACCGGCTACTCAAAGGGTGCAACGAGCTATCTCGAGGTCCTGGAGGCGCAGAGGACGCTTCGGGGGACCCGAGCCGTGTACGTCGCGGCGCTTGCCGACCACGCCAAGGCGCTGGCTAGGCTCGAGTGGGCAGTTGGATTGGACGAGACGGAGGTGTCGAAGTGAAACTGTGGACCGTTGTCACTTCTGTGATTGTTGCGGTGCTGTCGGCCGGAACCACGTATCTGGTCGCCAAGCGGTCGGCCCCGCCGACAGCCAACGAGCCATCGTCCGAGGAGCCGTTGGCTACGCCGCAGATTGCCGGACTCGAGACGGCGCCAGCCATTGCAGGTAAGGGGTGGGAGGTGTTGACGACCGCGGGTCGAGTGACGGTCCCACCCGAGAGGCTCGTGAGGATCACGCCGCGGATCGAAGGCAAGGTAGTCGCGGCCTACGGAACGGTGGGTGACCCAGTGCGCCCGGGCCAGCTCCTGGCAGTGATCTCGAGCATGGAGCTTGCAGAAGCTCGGGCCGCCTATCGCCAGGCGTTGGCCCAGCTCGTCGCTGCCGAGAGAAACGAGGACCGCGAGCAGCGCAGCGCCCGCCTGGGCGCCGCCAGTGCCCGCCCAGTGGAGGAGGCGCGAGCCGACCTCCTCGCCGCCGAGGGTGAGCTAGCGGAAGGCAGGACGGAGCTTGCTCAAGCACAGGCGCAGCTTGCCGCCGCAGAGAGCGAACTCACACAGTGCAAGGCTCGCCTGACGCGTGCGCGCGAGCTGTTCGCCGAGCGAATCGTTTCCAAGCAAGAGGTGGAAACGGCCGAAGCCGAGTTCCGGCGAGACACCGCCGCTGTGGATGCGGCCAGGGCAGGAGTAGCACGGGCCGAGAACCGCATCGAGACGGCCCGGTCCAAGGTCGAGATTGCCAAGCAGTACCTAGCTCGAGAAGAGCGGGTGCTCGCAGGGAGATTGGTTGACGACCGGGCACTGCTCGCTGCGCGCGCCGCCGTCGAGAGCGCTCGCCTCGATGTTCAGGCTGCAGCAGAGAGGATCCGCGTGCTCGGCGGGGACTTATCGGGCAAGGGTGATACGCTGAGTATCGTGTCGCCGACTCGCGGTCGCATCGTTGCACGCGATGCGAACGTGGGGGAGGCAGTTACGCCGGCCACCGCGTTGTTCACGGTGGCTGACCTCTCTCAGGTGTGGGTGGAGGCTGAGGTGTATGAGAAGGACCTCGGGCGCGTTCGGCTGGGGCAGCCTGCCGAGATTCGGCTCGATGCATATCCGGAACGCGTGCTGCGAGGGAAGGTGGCATCCATCGGTGACTTGCTCAGCTCTGACTCGAGGACTGTCAAGGTGAGGTGCGTTGTCCCGAACTCTGGTGGCATGCTTCGAGGGGGCATGTTTGCCAGCGTATCCCTCCTCATCGGTAATCGTGGCGCTTCCGTGCTGATCCCGCACCGAGCCATTCTCGATGATGCGGGGAAGAAGATCGTCTTCGCGGCATGCATGGACTGCGCAGAAGACAAGGCGACGGGCAGAAGCGAGTGTGGTGGCTACGATCGTCGCGAGGTAACGCTCGGGCCCCGACAGGGCGATATGGTCGCGGTCCTTCAGGGCTTAGAACCAGGGGCCATCGTGGTAACGACCGGTGCCTACCAGCTTAATGCCGCATTCAGCTCCGGCAGCCTGCAGGCCGGCTGTGCGGACGGCCACTAGGAGGACACATGGACTCGTCACACGGAAGCCTGATAGACAAGGTTATTCACTTCTCCTTTCAGCAGAGGGTCGTCGTTCTCATGCTGGTAGCGATAGCACTAGTCTTCGGCGTGTTGGCATTCGAGCAGATGCCGCGGAACGTATATCCGGAGATTACGATTCCGGTGTTCACTATCGTTACAGAAAACGAAGCTATGGCACCTGAAGAGGTAGAGGTGATGATCACGCGACCGATGGAGGCTGCTATGAACGGACTCCCCGGCGTGCGACGCGTGCGCTCACAGACTACTCAGGGCCTGTCATCCGTCATTGTCGAGTTTGGACTCGAGACCGAGTTCTGGCGTGCTCGGCAGTTCGTCTCGGAGCGCATGTCCCAGGTCACACCGCAGCTTCCACCCGGCACGGAGCCTGCTACTCTGAGCAGTGCGACCACGCGACTAGCGGAGGTGTACGAGTTCGCGATCGAAGGTAGCCTCCCACCGACCGATCTGCGAGAGATTGCGGAGTGGCGGATTCGCCCCAGCCTCTTGACGGTTCAGGGTGTCGCCGAAGTGCTCAACATGGGTGGTAATATGCGTCAGTTTCGCGTGGCCCTGGACCCGGCTAGAATGAGAGCCTACGGCGTCTCACTCTCGCAGGTGGAAGCGGCGATCCGCAGCGGCAACGAGAATGCCTCCGGGGGGTTCATAAGCACTGGGCCCACCGAGTACTCCGTCCGCGGCATCGGACGCTTCGACTCCGTCGCCGATATCGAGGACACGGTGATCGCCGAAGCGAACGGCGTGCCTCTGCTGCTCCGGGATGTGGCAGAGGTCCGGGAGGGAACCGCGATTCGGCGTGGCATCGCCAGCAGGAATGGCAAGGAGACCGTCGTCGCGCTCGTCATCAAGCAGCCCGAAGCAGACACCATGCAGGTGGTGGCGGGCATCGAGAAGGCTCTCGACGACCTACGTGCAACGTTGCCCGCCGGCGTCAGGCTGGTACCCTACTACGACCAGACTCGGCTCATCACCCATTCGCTGTCGAGCGTGTCCAGGGCCATCCTGACGGGTTCGGTGTTAGTGATCCTCGTCCTGCTGGCATTCTTGGGCCACTTGCGCAGCACCTTCGTCGTTGCAATATCGCTACCACTCTCGGTAGTCATTGCGGCAAACGTAATGAAGTGGTTCGGAGTAGGGCTGAACACGATGTCGCTGGGCGGCCTCGCGATAGCCGTCGGTATCATGGTTGACGCTTCCATCATCATGGTGGAGAACATCTACCACCGTCTCTACCAAAGCCGTGCAAACATCGGCGATCCCACGCACAAGGAACGCGTCGCCCACCGAGCGGCAATAGAGGTGGGTCGGCCCATCGCCTTCGCGACGCTCATTATCATCGCAGTGTTTGTGCCGCTGTTCATGATGAGTGGCATCGAGGGGCTGTTGTTTCGACCGCTCGCGGTGACCGTGAGTGCGGCGATGCTCGCTGCTCTCGTGGTGTCACTGACTGTCACTCCCACGATGGCGGCGCGAGTGCTGAACCCCAAGATGAGCGATGCGACGGATGGCGAGGTCCGCTTTATGCGCTGGGTCAAACGGCTCTACGGGCCCGCGCTGGACTACGCACTGACACACCGACGGCAGGTTCTGTTGATCGCGATCGGGGTGCTGATACCGTCGGCGCTAGGCCTCATGGCGGTGGGTAGGGACTTCATGCCGAAGATGGACGAAGGCTCGTGGCTCGTCTCGACCGTGACCCCGCCTGAAACCTCCCTGGAGGAAAACAGCCGGATCACGTCTCAGATCGAGGAAGTCCTGCTCCGAAACCCCAACGTCGCCGAGGTCGTCCGTCGCAACGGGCGTTCGGAAAGAGCGATCGGCTGCGTGTTGCCTGTCAACTCTGGAGAGATGCTCGTCAACCTCAAGCCCCGCAACCAACTTACCGCACCCGCTGAGCAGATTCTCGCGGACATACGCCGCGAGCTCCACCGTGTCCCGGGCGTCGCCGTGGCATTCACCGAGCCGCTGCAGAACAAGATCAACGAGAGCACCGAGGGAACGCCCGCGCCACTGCAGGTGAAGCTCTTCGGTCCCGACATGCGGGTGCTGGCTGCTAAAGGGAGGGAGATTCTGCAGGTGGTCAGCCGTACGAGCGGGGTCACAGATGTGCGGATGGAGCAGGTTGCGGGCATTCCGCAACTCCAGATCCAGATTGACAGGCAGGCGGCCGCCAGACATGGAGTCTCCGTCGAGCACGTCTCCGAAGTCGTTCGGCTGGCCATCGGCGGCGAAGAACTTACTCAGGTGTGGAAGGACCAGCGCAGCTACGGAGTGTTCGTTCGATTCGACGAGTCCGTTCGCGGCAACCCGGAGTCCATAGCAAACATGATGGTGGACACCCCTTCGGGTAGGCAGGTCCCGCTCTCACAGGTCGCCCAGGTGACGGTATCGGAGGGCCCGAACGTGATCTGGCGCGAAGCGATGAACCGACGGGTCAGCATAGATGCGAGCATCCAGGGACGAGATCTCGGGAGCATAGTGCGGGATATCAAACAGGGGCTGTCGCAGGTGGACCTCCCGCCCGAGTACTTCGTGGTGTTCGGCGGTCACTACGAGAACCAGCAGAGAGCCATGCGCTCCCTAATGCTCGCTACCGCCGTAGCGCTTGCCATTGTCTTCATGCTTCTGTATGCTGCATTGGGCTCCCTGTCATACGCGGCGATCATCCTCGCCACCGTGCCCAGTGCATTCCTCGGTGGGGTCGTGTCCCTGCTGATCACGGGTGAGAGCCTGAACGTATCCTCCGCAGTCGGCTTCATCGCGCTGTTCGGCATTGCGGTGCAGAACAGCCTGGTCCTCCTCACCCAGACGAGAGGCTTCACGGTAGAGGGCCACACGAACGAGCAGGCCATCCGTCTCGCCGCGGTTCAGCGGCTCCGACCGAAGCTGATGACGGCCACCTGTGCCGCGTTGGGCCTCGTCCCTATCTTGCTCAGCGGCGGAGTCGGGGCGGAGATCGAGAAGCCGCTCGCGATCGTGATGATTGGCGGCCTGATCTCATCCACCCTGTTCACTCTCCTCGTCCTTCCAGCGGCGTACCTGGCGCTCGAGAACGCGAAGGCACGACTGCGCCGTCGGCTCCCATGGCTCGCCGGCGACGGCTCTGCTGAGCCTGCAGGCGTCGCGTGATATCCGGTGTAGCTTCCTCGATGATGATGGCGCACCGATGGGTAGCACCACCATCAGGCACGAGACCCTCGGCGCGGGGCGTCGAGGGTCCGGTCGCTAGCAGCCGGGGCCGTCTAGTTCTTTAGGTACGCCGCCGGGTTCTCCTTGAACTTCGCCACGCAGCCCGCACAGCAGAAGTACACCGTCCTGCCGTTGTGCTGCACGGAGACGTTCTTGCTGACCGGGTAGCCCAGCACGGGGCAGGTCTTCACTCCGTCGCCCTTGCCGATGAATGCGACAGGTTTGGCCGGAGTAGTAGTCTGTCCCTCCGACTTCCCTTCGGCCCCCATCATCTCCATCATCTTCTTCAGAGCTTTGTGAGCCTCCGCCACCGCTGCCTTATCGGTAGAGGTGACGAACCAAACCGCGCCGTTCTTGGTTGCAACGAGCTCGCTCTTGGAGTTCGGCCCCATCACCAACTTGGCGATCGGCATGCACAAGTCACAGAACTGAGCGTCCGGTGCGGAGACGTGCTTCTCGTACGCCTTCATCTCGGAGACGACCCACTTGGCATCCGCCTCGGAGTGTCCAAAGAAGAAGGTGGCCATCCCGTTCTTCAGCAACACCTCTTCGGTCTCGATGTTTCGCTTCTCGCATTCCTGGTTGCATGCGATCATGTACTTACACGCAGTGCACTCTTCCATGGAAGGTGCCCGCTTCAGCGTCTGGGCGAACGAGCTCGCGACCAGCGCCACGAGCATCCCCCCCATCGCCATCTTCAGAGCAATTCTCATTCTCACGATTCTCCTCCTGAGCTGTCTCATCGCGGAGCAGCCCACGCGCCCCGAGCCGGGGCGCAGACGCTTTGCCGCGATGATTTGGACAACGCGATGTTGCTGCAATAAGTTCCAGGTCCACTAACGGGGCCGCGGAGGCACGACCCAGTCGCTCGCCTTCGCAAGTGTCGAGTGGCAGTCTGCACACGCCTCCTGCACCTCATCTCCGCTAGTAGTTCCGGATTCCAGAACCGTTCGTCCCTCTCGCACGAGGGCGAAGTACCAGTCGTTGGTGTCCGGGTAGCGACCGAGCGGGCGCTTGCGCATCACGTACAGCGTGCCGTCCGGATGCTGAAGGACGATCAGCGATCCGGTCCGGAAGGAAGTGACGCCCTTGCCCGACGGCAGCCGACGCAAAGCATCTGCAGCCCACGGAGAGGCGTAGACCTGCGCGGGCGCGCCCCCCGGGTGGCCCTTGCTCGATACCTCGATGCCATTCTCGAAAACCTTTTCCAGGTTGGTCTCGAAGTCGTCCCAAGGCTTGTCGCGACGCACCGGTGCGGATTCCGGCGGCGCCGAGCTCTGTTGCCTCGGGCTAGCGGGTGGCGATCCGCACCCCGCCAACAGCAATAGCCCGAAAGGTAAGGCCCACAGCCTCACGACAGCCGCTCCTCGGGGATTGCGGCCACGCTGAGAGTTCCGGCAACTACCAAGACGGGGGCGAACAGCGCGGCCAGTAGCGGTAACAGAGCTAGAACACCCACCGCCAGTGCCAGCCAGGCAGCCTCCCACGAAAGGCACGGTAGCAGCCCGACCTGGCGACCTAACGTCACCCCCCTACTGAGGAATGCAGGCGCGGTGAAGTCCAACAAGCCGAGCAGCGCAGCCCCCAGCAAGGCCGGCAAGAACGAACCGCCGCTGAGCAGCGACCAAGCAAGCACGCCTGCGGTGACCACTCCCGCCAGCGCCAATCGTGCTGCCGCGTCGCCTACCAGCCGGATCGCGCTTAGCGGCTCGTGTGCACGCGGGCCGTCCACATGCCGAGAGATCGCGTCCCACAGAAACGACGAAACCACCCCGAGAACGGCTACGAACAAGTAGCCGGCCAGCCACGTCGCCGCGAGCAGTGCCAGGGCGCCGCTCACCAGTGTCGCGACAACCGCCAACGAGCCCTCGGCTCCGGTCCAGCGAACAACGAGCCAGGAGAGTCCGACCCAGGCGACCACCCACATCACCACGTACAGCGCGAGCGACCAGAGCAGGGGGCGCACCGCCAGCACTCGCAGCCGCGGCGTGGTCAGAACCACTCGAAACGCCCGAAGCAGGTTCACTCGTCTGCCTTTCGTCGTGAAAGATGTCGGAACCTGCAGGCGAATCGGGGAACTAGGGATGGCCGCCCGCTGTTCTAGCAGCATAACCGCCCAACGGTGCGCGGTGACGGTTTCTCGTCCCACGGGCTATCTCGCAGCGTAGCCCACAGGCCAGGCCGTCCCAGCACCGACGGCCTGGCCGCTCTGTTCCTGCCGCTCCCCATGCTCAAAAATCTTAGCACTCTAGGCCTTAGAGTGCTATCGGGACCTTGACTGCGACTTTCGGTCGGGGGTAGAGTTGTCTAGCACTCGACACTGGAGAGTGCTAACACTATGGCAAGGAGAGGCTGCTTATGAAGCTCAGACCACTCGGTGACAAGGTCGTTGTCGAGGTTCTGGAGAGCGAGGACAAGTCGTCCGGTGGCATCCTGCTCCCCGATACGGCTCAGAAGAAGCCGCAGGAGGGTGTCGTCGTGGCGGTCGGTCCCGGCAAGCTGCTCGACAACGGTCAGCGTGCTGAGATGTCCGTCAAGGTGAAGGACCGCGTCATCTTCAGTAAGTATGGCGGAACGGAGGTCACGATTGACGGCAAGGAATACACCATCCTCGACGAGGACCAGATTTACGCCGTACACGAGCGCTAGAAGGTCGTGACGCCCAGTCCCCGACGGGATCCGATGGGCGTTCTTCGGATATGACAAACCACGTTTTCAACGGAGGAGACAATGCCTGCCAAGCAACTCAGATACGATGAGGAAGCGCGTCGCGCACTGGAGCGCGGCGTAAACAAGGTGGCCGATGCGGTGAAGGTCACCTTGGGCCCCAAAGGCCGAACGGTCGTCCTGGACAAGAAGTGGGGTAGCCCCACCATCACCAAGGACGGCGTCACCGTAGCCAAAGAGATCGAGCTGGAAGACCCGAACGAGAACCTGGGCGCTCAGCTCTGCAAGGAAGTTGCGAGCAAGACCAACGACGTGGCCGGCGACGGGACCACTACGGCCACCGTGCTTGCTCAGAGCCTCGTTCGCGAGGGCTTGCGCTACGTCGCCGCGGGCGGTAACCCCATCGCCCTCAAGCGCGGCATCGAGAAGGGCGTAGAGGCCGTCGTCGCCGACATCAAGCGCCAAGCCGTCAAGGTGAAGGACCGCGAACAGATCGAGTTCGTGGCTGCCATCGCCGGCAACGACCCGGAGATCGGCAAGACCATCGCCACCGCACTGCAGGGCGACGGTACCCACCAGGGCGTCGGTAAGGACGGAGTCGTGACGGTCGAAGAGAGCAAGGGTACCGAAACCACCATGGAGATGGTGGAGGGCATGCAGTTCGACCGCGGCTACATCAGCCCGTACTTCGTTACCGACCCCGAGCGCATGGAGGCGGTGATCGAGAACCCGCTGATCCTGATCCACGAGAAGAAGATCTCGAACGCACAGGACCTGCTGCCTCTGCTGGAGAAGGTCGCAGCCTCGCGCTCGCCGCTCGTCGTGATCGCGGAGGACGTGGAGGGCGACGCGCTGGCCACTCTGGTTCTGAACAAGATCCGCGGCATCCTTAGCTGCGTGGCCGTGAAGGCCCCCGGCTTCGGCGACCGACGCAAGGCCATGCTGGAGGACATCGCCATCCTGACCAAGGGCCAGTTCCTGAGCGAAGACCTCGGAATCAAGCTCGAGAACGTCACGCTCGACATGCTCGGCCGAGCCAAGAAGGTCGTGGTGAACAAAGAGGACACTACGATCATCGAGGGTGCCGGTAGCCGGGCGGACGTCATGGGCCGAATCAACCAGATCAAGACGCTGATCGAGAAGACCGACAGCAACTACGACCGCGAGAAGCTGCAGGAGCGCCTGGCTAAGCTGAGCGGCGGCGTTGCGGTCATCAAGGTCGGCGCGGCCACCGAGACCGAGCTGAAGGAGAAGAAGCACCGATACGAGGACGCCTTGTCGGCGACCCGCGCGGCTATCGAGGAGGGCATCGTGCCCGGCGGAGGCATCACCTATCTGAATGCCATCCCCGCGCTGGAGAAGCTGAAGCTGGAGGGTGACGAACAGATCGGCGTCAACATCGTGCGCCGCGCTCTGGAAGAGCCTACCCGCCAGATTGCCGAGAACGCCGGCGTCGAGGGCAGCATCGTGGTAGACACCATCCGCCGCGACTCGAAGACGAAGGGCTTCGGCTACAACGCACTTACGGGTACCTACGAGGACCTGATGAAGGCCGGCATCGTGGACCCGGCGAAGGTCTCGCGCTCTGCACTGGAGAACGCGGCGTCCATCGCTGGCCTGGTGCTGACCACCGAGGCGATCGTGGTGGAGAAGCCCGAGCCGAAGAAGCCTGCCACTCCCGGCGGCCCCGGCGGGGGCATGAACGACTACGACATGTAGTCACCACTTAGTCGAGATCCACGAAGAGCAGGCCGCTCGGCCTGCTCTTCGCTCTTGCGCCTCCACTGCTCCCGCAGCGGAGGCTAGCAGACATCGGTGAGCCGCGGTCGTCCTCCTCCACCGCAGGGGCGAGGGTCGGTCACTGAGAACTCCCTCCCCTTGGAGCGAAGCGGAAGGGGGAGGGTTGGGGTGGGGGTCGAATTCCAATCCCTGACTGACGCATGCGGAATGCTGGCTGTAGAGGGCACCGGCCTCCTCACCGACCCACACTCCTGGGGCGGGTGGAGGCATGGGGATGCTACTGCTACTTACAGCACGGCTGCTCGACTGGGATCATGCACAGGAAGCGGAAGGGCGTGGTGCCGGTGTTCGCGAAGCTGTGCGTCTCGCCTCCCGGCACGAGAACCGCATCCCCCTCCTTCACGGCGATGGGCCCGGCGTCCGCGCGCACTTCTCCTGTGCCTGACAGAATGAACACCTCGTGCTCCCACGCATGGCTGTGATGCATGGTGTGCCCTCCCGGGCGTATCTCGAAGAGGCGCATGGCAAAGTTCGGCGCGCCTTCACGCTGCGTGAGCAGCTCCTTGATGTAGGCACCGCACGCCCCTTCAATGGCAACTTCTTCGAACGGCCGTTGCTCGGATTGCACTACTACCATCTCTTCCCCCTGTTGTTCGTCATCGTACCATCCCACATGCCTGCATTGCTCCTGCAGGGGAGGCCGCCGTGCGTAGATCGGCCGGTGTGGACCGCCTCCCCTGCAGGAGCAGTGGAGGCATGGATGACCACGTCATGCCGAGCCCGACGCCATGCCGATTCTCGTGGAAGACCTCGTCATGCTGAGCCTGTCGAAGCATGACCCCGACAGCCGCCCGCTACCGACTTCGGATACCTCGATCGCGGCCCGTGCCGTCATGCTTCGACAAGCTCAGCATGACGGTTCGGGACGCCGTGGGCGCGGTGCCTCCTTCCCAGTGACCCACTCACCCGCAGGGGATGGGTCAGTCGGAGCGTGCAGCCGTCCGGGACCGTCACGCTGATCCTCGTGGAGGACTACGTCAGCCGAGCTCGAGGTCATGTTGATTCTCGTGGAGGACCACGTCATGCTGAGCCAGAGGTCATGCCGATTCTCGTGGAAGACCTCGTCATGCTGAGCCTGTCGAAGCATGACCCCGACCACCGCCCGCTACCGACTTCGGATACCACGATCGCGGCAAGTGCCGTCATGCTTCGACAAGCTCAGCATGACGGCGCGGGCGCTGAGGGGCGCTCGGTTGATGACCCGGTGGCTGCCGAGGCTCAGCATGACGGTGCGGGAGCTGAGGGGCGCTCGGTTGATGTCCCGGTTGCTGCACATCCTCAGCATGACGGCGCGGGCGCTGAGGGGCGCTCGGTTGATGACCCGATGGCTGCACAGGCTCAGCGTGACGGCGCGGGAGCTGAGGGGCGCTCGCTTACACCACAGGCCCAGCACGACGACAAGCTCAGCATAACGTCGGGTTCAGCATGACGGCGTCAGTGCCCCAGCCTCTCGCAGGGGCGAGGGACACGTCACGGACAGGGACTCGTGTACACTTACCGCGCAAGGGCACCCATCGGGTCCCAAGGCGGCAAGGCGACAGGCTCGGTATCGAGTACCGGCAGCAGGGACTCGGGCAGGTACTTCTTGTCCACTACCACCTCGTACATGTACTCGTCGAACCATCGGTCAGTCATGACCAGGAAGCCCTTGTCTCCCACCTTGTCACCCCAGCTATTCTCCACGCGCCACTTGCGTGGCCTGCCAGAATCGTCCAGGTCCACACCCGTTAGCACCATGGCATGATTCATGGCACTGTGGCAGTAGTCCAGCCTCTGTGCCTTGTCCAAGCGGAAGTCGGTACCATACACCAACGGATAGTCGAGCACATGGGTGTCCAGCACACCCAGTTCGCGTTCCAGCCCCTTGCCCACATCACAGCCGAACCACACGGATCGTCCGTCCTTCAGCTGTGCTAGCGCAGCCTCCTTGAACACGGGCAGGTCCACGTTCAGATAGCGAATGATCTGACCACCTACCACGTTGCCGAGATACTCGATCGTGTACATCGTATCGAACCGTTTGTCCGCGGTCGGACAGTGGATCAGGCATACCATCGAGTCGAGATCGAACGGCACGTGCCTGCGAAAGAACTCGTGCGGGGTGATGATGCCGTCGCGGTGAAAATTGTCGTCCTTATCACGCCACTGCCACTCGAACTCGCGCGGCGGCTCGCCCAGATGAATCACTAACATCCGGTAGACCTCGTTCAGCATGTCCGCCTTCTCCGCGCGCAGCCTGTCCGGAGAGGCACCCTTTGCATGGCTATCACGTAGCCGAGCGGCGTACTCGCGGAGCTTCGCAGTAATGTTCGCGGTCATCGGCCACGTGGAGCTGCTGCTCTCCGTCTCCGGCATCACGGACTTGGGTACCACGCCGTACTTCTTGATAATGTTAACGAACATGTCCCATTGCCCGCCGTCTTGAATAGGATTGGCCAAGATGTGGTTCAGCAGTCGGCTCCCAATGGGCTCGTTCAGTGTCAGCAGAATGCTCTCTAGGAAGTAGTTGGACTTCTCCAACTTGTCCCAGAACAACGGGAAGTTCTGCGACAGCTCGAACTTCTCAAGATTCATCTGTTGCATGGCTACCACGCGCAAGGTGTTCAGGCCCGCGAACAGCCAGCAGCGCCCGCTCTTCTCTTGACTAGTAGCTTCGCCGACCTTGATGGTGATAGAGTAGGTGTGGTCGAGCGACGTGACGATGTCACGATTCAGCGCAACCTGTCCTACCGGGGTCTTGGAGACGGCGTTACGAGCAAGCAGATTGCGTGGGTCCTTCAGAAAGTCCTCGCGAAACGCGGTCAGCGCTTCCTGGGTGATAGAGCCGTTGACAATGTTCTCTACCGGTGCATACGCCATCGTTGCGTTCTCCTTTAACTAGCTGCCCGCTTCATAGGGTGCCGAAGGGATCCGAAGTGTACCAGAGGCCGTTCGAGGTCCCTTTCGCATCGCGGCCCGCAGGGTGCGCTAGCGGTCTTCCCAGCCACTCCTCTGCCAAACGGACCGGCTCTTCGATGTCGGCTTCGCCTGCCTCGCAACGGGCTAGCGGCAGACGGGCGAGCCCCCCCACCTTGATCTGAGGAAAGGCCCGCTGTCTGGCGTCGGGGTTCAGCAGCCTGTACAGCGCGGCGGCCACGCGGCTGTTCAGCACTCCCACCACGTAGCTGGGCTCGTGGTAGGGAAGCCCCGAGCACCCGAGCACGCTGTTTCGGAAATGCGCTGGAGGGAAGTGAACCGCAGCAATGGGCTTGGATGCAGTCTGCCGAATCACTATGGGCACCGCAAGGTAGCGCTCTAACGGGCCGATCCGAGCGTACCGACCGGCCGGTAGGGTGGACGGCCTTTCCAGCCACAAAGATGGCGACGCGAGCGAAAACTGCCGGACATCGCGCCCCACACGAATGGGCACACGGTCGCCGGCGGGCTCGTGATGAAGCACCAACTCGGCAGCGTTGCCGGTATGCACCCCGGGGTCGGAGAAGATCGGTGCAGGTGGCGGAAGCGGCCGACCCATCGTCCGGGGACTACACATCGGTGTGCCCTCTTGCCACAGAAGCACGACGTACGGCATCGTGACTCCGGCGAAGCCGCCCTGCGGAATGTCGGCCCGCCACTCGAGCTTGCCGCGGGCGGCGAGATGCGCACGGAGGGGCGCATAGCCCGCCTGGTACGACACTGTCGCGGGAGCCAGCATGGCCATCACCCCGCGCGGCCCCACCCACTCCGAAGCACGGCGCAAGAAGACCGAGTGTAACGACCTCCAGCCTGCCATAGCAGGCACGTGTCCGACAGGTACCTGTGCGTGGCGACCGGAGTAGGAAACCCATGGCGGGTTCCCAATTACTAGGTCGAACCGCGGCTGTGACGGCTCTGCCAGGAAGTCGGCACCCAGCAGGTCGGCCCCCAGACCGCTCAGCAGCCTGGCACGCGTGCCATCCAACTCGAAGCCGGCGAACTTCGCATCGGGCCAGATAGCTTTCGCCTCGGCTAGAAAGACCCCGGTTCCTGCGGCCGGGTCCAGCACCGACGTCGGCGGACGACCGAGCATGGCCGCCGCATGACGAAGGACCGTAGTAGCAAGGGGGTGGGGCGTGTCGAACACGCCGAAACGTCTGCGCGCCGTATGCTCCGCCGACCGGCTCACGGCCCGCAGTGTACCGCGCCTCGAACCCATGCAGTGGTAGACTCTGGCCGTGTCCGAGGGTCTCGCCAGAGTTCCGGTGTTTCCCCTCAGGAGCGTGGTGTTCCCCAACGCTCTGGTGGCTCTACACATCTTCGAAGACCGCTACCGACGGATGATCAACGATTGCCTCGACGAGGGCACCCCCTTCGGCACCGCCCTCATCCGCCAAGGTCGAGAAGTGGGGGACAAGCATGTCGAGCCGTACCTCGTCGGAACGCTGCTCACCATCCGAGAGGTGGAACGCCTGGAGGACGCGAGGATGAACATCGTGGCTCAGGGAGGCGAGCGCTTTCGCATTCGCGAGCTGGACTACGAGTCGGAGCCGTACCTCGTGGGGCGTGCCGAGCCGGTGAAGGACCAAGAATGGACTGGCTCCGAGGAGGAACTGCGGCTGCTCGAGGCAGCGAAAGAGGCTTTTGCGGAATTGGCCGAGGCGCTGACGGAGCGGTTGGAGTTCACGGTGCAGATTCGGCTCACCGACGACCCGACCTCGCTATCCTTCGCTATGGCAGGCTTGTTGCGGATGGGTCGCCGCGAGGCCCAGCACATGCTCGAGCTGACCAGCGCCGCCGAGCGGTTCCAAGAGATGCTACCGGTTATGCAGCGGCTTATTTCTTACGTTCGGGGCGGGCAGCTTCGCTCGGGCGGATATGAGCACATTCGTCACTGGATCAGCCTCAACTAGTCTCTCGAAGCTACCCTTACAGGCCCGCTCATGATCTGCAAAGAGAACGGTCGCCCAAAATTTATTAGCCAAGATAAACAATTTGCAGTATAATGTTCACCGGGTATCGGTCCGCATCGGCGTGGCCGAGCGGATTGAGCCTTCTGTTTGCCGGGGGTCTCGGAGACCAGAGCCCTAGGGGTGTGGTCCCGACCCTAGATTGGAACAGAAGAGATCGGGGGGGCGCTCGCTGCCGGGCAGATCGTTCCCAGGCAGAGAGAGTGCATCGCAAGCGGAGGCGGCGACCCATGACGGGCTGAGACCTCCGGAGGCATCCCCCGGGAACGAACTGCCTTACGGGCATTTGTCTATGTCGCCTGATGGTAGTCGGATCCGGACGTGATCCGATGCGTCCACGAAGAACGCAACGAAGAAACCGGAGGGAAAGACATGATCGATCTATCAGGACAGCGCGCGGCGCGCATCTTCCTGACTGCTCTGGCTGCCGCTACACTCTCGCTCAGCGCGGTTGCCGACGACCTGACTCCGCCGTGGTATCGCGGACTTCCCGACACGACGTTCCAGCACTGGCAGTTCTACACGCCGTCGCCCGAGCCCGAGTGGTTCGACAATCCCTACGGGGTGCCCTCCATCTCGGACGTTAGCCCGAATAGCATCTGGTTGCCCGAGTTCGAGGGGCGCCGTGGCGTGTGGTGCATCGCACCAGGGACGTCAATGGAATTTACCATCCCCAACGTGGTGGACCCGAATCACGAGAAGGAGTACCGCTTCCAGCTCACCTACTTCGGAGCACCGGGAGAGGTCGTGCCGCTCGGCGATCCGTATGACTTCGGGTACATCGATATGGGAGACGGCTGGACTCATTTCCGCGCCGACTACCGCTTCCCATTCTGTGACTGGACCGTAGCGTCCGTGATCGCCGGGGATCACCCTCTGTACATCGATCAGCTCGTGGTAGACAGCTGGTGCGTTCCCGAGCCGGGAACGATGGCGGCTATTGCAGCGGGTCTCGGTGCCCTCGCACTTCGACGCCGTAAGAAGTAAGCAGGTAAGAAACCCGCTCATCGGGGACTCTCAGCTGATGCGACTGGCCGGGCTGCGAAGCAGCCCGGCCACCTGTCATTTTGCGGGCACACGCACAAGGTGTCTACCCTCGCAAAGGCGAATCGGGCTCTAGCCGGTTGCACGACTAGCTCGGAGGGTCTATGGCAACGTTTGTTTTCGTCTGTCTTCTTACCGTCGCGCTCGCCACAGTGTCATTCGGTGCCCCGCAGACCCCGCTGCGGATCATCCCCTCGCCTCAGTCGGTCACCCTAACAGAGGGATCGTTCGCGCTCGACCGTATCACCTCGATATCGGTCGCCAGTGGTAGCGAGGACGACACCTTCGCCGCCTCGCAGCTCGCTGAAGAACTACGCGATGCGGTAGGGATTCACCCAACCGTCAGCAAGGGCGTCTCCGGGTCGGTCGTTCTCGTGCGCGCCTCGTCGGCCGATTCGGAAGCCGACTCGTTGCTACAGCGACTGCCGGACGCGGACATCGACGGATCGTATGCACTCTCGGTGGGCCCGAACCGCATCGTCGTGGCCTCGCAGAACGCAGCGGGAATCTTCTACGGCGTGCAGACGCTGAAGCATCTCGTTCGCGCCAACCGTGTGGGTGAAGCGATCCCTTGTTGCTCGATCCTGGACTGGCCCGCGCTGAAGGTGCGTGGCTGGCAGGACGACATCTCGCGCGGACCGATCCCCACGCTCGACTACCTGAAGCGCCAGGTGCGTACGATGTCCGAGTACAAGCTGAACGCCTTCACGCTCTACACGGAGCACGTGTTCAAGCTGAAGAAGCATCCGACTATCGCACCGCCCGATGGCATCACTGCGGAAGAGGTGCGTGAGCTGACAAGATATGCGAAACGCTACCACGTCGAGGTGATCGGAAACTTCCAGTCCTTCGGGCACTTCGCTAACATTCTGCGAGTGCCGGGCTATGAACACCTCGGCGAGGCGGGGTGGGTGATCTCACCGGCCAAAGAGGAGAGCTATCAGTTCCTGGCAGATGTATACAGTGAGATCGCTCCGGCGTACGAAAGCCCTTTGTTCAACATCAACTGCGACGAGACGGCAGGGCTGGGTACCGGTGCCAGCAAGGAGATGGTAGAGAAGGAGGGGATTGGAGCCGTCTATGCCCGTCACATCGTGCGGATCGCCGACCTACTGCGACCCTACGGCAAGACGGCGTTGATGTGGGGCGACATCGCACTGCATCACCGCGACATCATTCCTCGTCTCCCGAAGGACCTTGTCGTGCTCTCGTGGGGCTATCATGCGGCAGACAACTTCGACGAAGCTATCCAGCCGTTCACTGAGCTGGGATTCCGCTTCATGGTGTGTCCGGGTGTTAGTTGTTGGAGCCAGGTATACCCGGATCTCCGCAACGCTTGTATCAACATCTCTAACTACATCCGAGATGGCGCGAGACATGGGGCCATGGGTGTGATCAACACCACGTGGGATGATAGCGGCGAGAACCTGTTCAACGCCAATTGGTATCCGCTGATCTGGGGGGCGGAGTGCTCCTGGCGACCCGCCGTTCCCGAGGCCGGCGAGGACGCTAACACGCTGCGCGAGGCGCGACTGGCTCAGTTCGACGAGGCGTTCGGCCCGCTGTTTCACGGCACGGACGGCACCGTTGCAGCGGGGTTGCTGCATGCGCTCAGTGGCTTGCGGCAGAACCCCGCATCGGGTGGCATGAACGACGGGGCGTTCTGGCGAAGGATCGACGAGGTGTACCGACGAAACGGCAGCGTCTCCAACGGCTTGGCGCTCGCGCGCGAGGCAGGGAAGATCCGCGATGGGCTGGAGGATCTTCTGCGTGCACACCCCAAGAATGCCGACGCGCTGGAAGTGGCAGTTCATGCAGCACGCCGGGCAGCTTTCGGCGGCCTGCGTGTGATGGTCGCACACCTACTGCGTGCCGATGACGCCACGCGAATGGACAAAGCAGCCGATGGGATTCGGCAGTTGGTGACTGAGGCGCGGGCCCTGCGTGAGGAGTATCGCAAGCTATGGCTTGCCGAGAACCGTCGGTGGTGGCTGGATCGTAACCTGGCAAAGTGGGATAGCCTGATTGCGGAACTGGAAGCGTTGCCGAAGACGCCGATCATCCTGCCTGGGAAGTGGGAGTTCCATGGCACGCAAGAGGTGGAGATGACTACCATCGAGCCGGGGGCAATCATCCGGTACACGCTGGACGGCTCGGACCCGACCGAGCAGTCACCCGCCTACGACGCCAAGCTGCGCTTGGATAGGACCACGGTGGTTCGGGCCAGAGCCTACTACCCCGACGGCACGACAGGTGGTATCGCAGAGGCACGATACCGCACGCTAGCACTGCCTGCGACCGTGGAGACGTCCCTGCCCACCTACGAGACCTATGCACCCACGAATGCAATAGACGGTGACGAGGAATCTTTCTTCTGGTGCAGCAGGGGACCGGTCGAAGGCGACACTTTCACCATCCGTCTCGACCAGTCCATGGGAGTGAGCCGCTTGAAGGTGCTCTCGGGCCATCGGGAGCACTCATCGGACATCGTGTATGCGGGAGTATTGGAGGTGTCGGCGAACGGCATGGACTATGAGCCTGTCGCCGAGTTCTCCAACGGCGCGGCAGAGGTCTCGTTCGGGCCAGGTACTACTCGCAGCCTCCTAGCAGTGCGAGTCCGGATCGTCGCACCGTCCCCGTATTGGGTGACGATTCGAGAGGTAGTAGTCGAGTGACAGCTTCGATCCAGGAGCATCCGCACGAGTTGGAGAAGACGAGCGCTGAGAGGTAGGAAGCGATGACCGAGAATGAGATCGCGACACAGATCGTGGATGCCGCACTCAAGGTTCACAGGGCTCTGGGACCCGGGCTGCTGGAGACGGTGTACGAGAGCGCACTGGAGTACGAGCTCCGAGATAGGGGTCTGCAAGTGGAGCGGCAGGTACCGATTGCGGTGCGCTACGAGCGAATGCGAGCCGAGACGGGGTTCTTCGCCGATCTGCTGGTAGAGCAAAAGGTCCTTGTCGAGGTCAAGTCGGTGGAGTATGTGTCGCCGGTGGTCTACAAGTCCGTGTTGACTTGCATGCGCTTTGCGCAGGTCAAACTCGCCCTCGTCATCAACTTTCACGAGACGCTGCTGAAGGACGGGATCAAACGACTCGTGCTCGGTCTCGAGGAGTAGGCCACATTCTCTTCCTCGCCGCTCGGACCTCACGCCAAGTCCGCCGAGTCGTCGCGGAGAGCGCAAAGGCTCGACCGCCCCAGCGTCCTCTGCGCACCCTTCGCGGTCATCGCGTGAGACCACCGCTAAGGAGCACACTGCAGCGCACGAACAGACGACCTGACCAGCTACGGACCCGATGGTGGAGCAAACACGGACACGGTCGAAAGTGTCGGACAGGCCCGAGACCCGAGGATGTTCACACGCACCCCGTCGGCAGTGACCTCTGAAAAGCGCAGCAAGCGCTTGTAGCCGATGGTAGTGCCTTGTGCGACCTCGATCCAGTGGCCACCCACTCGAGCCTCGATGGAGAACTTCTCCACTCGCTGCCCCAGCTCGATCTGCTCCTGCAGCATCACCACGCCGAACTGCACGGGTTCTCGCCACGTGACAGTCAGTGAGCCTGTCAGTACACCCTCATCCGTCGCCCAATAACTACCAGGCAATCCATCAATCGCCCGCTCGGCAGCGAATCTCGCATCCCCACCGCGCACGCTGCTTGCCACCGCCTTCGCCTCTCGAGCCAAGTCCCGAGCGAAGATTGCCTCTAGCGCCCTACCGAACTCGTGAAGCCTCTGCACGTCCACATCGGCGATCAGCCCGCGCCTATCTGGGGGCACGTTGAGTAGTAGTGACGCGTTTCGACCCACCGACTTGAAGTAGATGTCCACGAGCTGCTCGACCGACTTGACTTGTGCATCCTGCTCCGCTTGATAGAACCACCCAGGGCGGATGGACACGTCGCACTCCGCGGGCACCCAGTGTGTCCCATCCCTCTGCCCGTGCGTCAGCAGCGACAGGTCTGCCACTCTGCCGGGAGCGAAGTCGTCGCGCCTTTGCATGCACCAGTTCGTCTCACCTGCAAAGCCCTGCTCGTTCCCCACCCATCGCACGTCCGGCCCGGCATCGCTGAAGATGACTGCGTTCGGCTGCAGCCGCCTAACTACTTCTTCGTAGGCCTTCCAGTCGTATTCCTGCCTCTTGCCGTTAGGACCCTCTCCGCACGCGCCGTCCCACCAAACCTCGAACACTTCGCCGTAGTTCGTGAGCAGCTCCGTCAGTTGGTTCTCGTAGTGTTCGTTGTATCGCGGGGAGTCTCCGTATGTAGGCTCGTGCCGATCCCACGGTGATAGGTATACGCCGAACTTCAGTCCATACTCCCTGCACGCCGCGGCCAGTTCGGCAACCACGTCGCGTTTGCCATCTCCCCACGGTGTGTGTGCTACCGAGTGGGTGGTATAACGCGAAGGCCACAGGCAGAACCCATCATGGTGTTTTGCTGTGATGATGATTCCTCGAAAGCCGGCATCCTTCAACACACGCGCCCACTGGCGACAGTCCAGTTCCGTGGGCCGGAACAGCTCAGGCGACTCGGTTCCTTCTCCCCACTCACGTCCCGTGAACGTGTTCATACCGAAGTGGCAGAAGGCATACATCTCTTGCCGGTGCCACGCAAGCTGCCGCTCGCTGGGTACGGGAAGCAGTGGTGTTGGCGCGCGTGACGAAACACTGCTCATCGGCAATTCCTCCCACGTGGCTTCCGGCGAGGCACTGGCACACGCGACAACCCAAGCTAGGCAGAGACCGACGATGGGTGTCGAAGCTCTCATAATAGTAGGACGTTCGGCAACGGGCGGCCCTTGCCTGCTTGCCGAGGACCTCTCAACTCGCCTCACCGTCTCCAGCCGCAGCGCTCACTACGTCGGGCTGTCCGAATTGCTCTTCGTACAGGCGTCGGTATAGCCCGCCTTGTGCCAGCAGCGTCTCGTGCGTTCCCCGCTCGACGATGCGCCCCTGCTCCATGACCAAAATCTGATCGGCAGCCAAGATCGTCGAGAGCCTATGCGCGATCGCAAAGGTGGTACGGCCCTTCATCAGTCTCGCCAGCGAGGCCTGGATCAATCGTTCGGATCGGGTATCCAGCGCGGAGGTAGCTTCATCCAAGATGAGCACTCGCGGGTTCTTAAGTAGGGCGCGGGCGATGGCGAGGCGTTGTTTCTCGCCCCCGGAGAACCTGTATCCACGCTCTCCTACCACGGTGTCGTAACCTTCTGGTAGGGTCGTGATGTGATCGTGTATAGCTGCTAGCCGGCAAGCCTCCTCCATCTCCTCGTCGGTAGCATCGGGTTTGGCTACGCGCAGATTCTCGCGAATCGTAGAGTGCAGCAGATAGGTTTCTTGTGTGACGGCCCCCACGATCTCCGCGAGGTCCTGCAAACGGATGTCACGCACGTCGTGGCCGTCGAGCAGCACCTGGCCACTATCTGGGTCGTAGAGCCGCGGGATGAAGTACGTGAGCGTAGTCTTGCCGGCTCCGGAAGGCCCCACCAAGGCGACCAGCTGTCCCGGCTCGGCTGTAAAGGAGATGTCCTTTACGGCGTGAGTGCGCGCGCTCTCGTCATAGGAAAACGAGACGTTACGAAACTCGATCCTGCCCCGCACCGACTCCTTGGGCAGTGCCACTGCGTTGGGTGACTCCTGTACATCGGGTCGGAGGTCGAGGTACTCGAAGATGCGCTCGAACAGCGCGAACGAGCTGAGAATCTCCACCTGAATGTTGAGAAGGCCGGTGAGAGGAAAGAACATGCGCGTCTGCAGAGCCGTGAATGCTACCAGTACGCCCACTGTGATGCTCGCATCACCTCTCCACATCAGGTAACCCGCGAGCCAATACACCAGCGCAGGAGCGAGCGAAGTGATCAGGCGGATCATCGCGAAGAACAGGTAGTTCACCAGCGTCATCTTGATCTGCCAGCCCGCCAATTTCCGGTTCTCCTGATCGAACTTCCGTGTTAGTGTATCCAGGCGACCGGTGGTCTTCGTTAGCAGAACGCCCGACACCGAAAGCGTCTCCTGCATCATGGAGTTCAGCTCGGCGGTCTGCTCCTGTGTGCCCCGGCGGACCCGCTTGGCGAAGTCCCCGACCTTCGAGCCGATCACTGCGAAGAGCGGTACCATCCCGACCGATAGCAGCGTGAGCCGCCAGTCGAGAAGGAACATGGCGACGAGAGAGGTGACCACGATTGCGACGTTGGAGAGCGCATCGGTTACCGTGGTGCTGACGACGGTCTGCACCCCCTGCACGTCGCTGATAAGGCGCGTCTGAATCTCCCCGGTTCGCGTGGCCGTGAAGAACCGCAGCGACATCGCCTGCAACCGAGTGAACAGATTGTTGCGGATGTCGCACATGATGTACTGACCGATCAGGACGCTCCAATAGCCGTAAAGCAGCGTAACTCCGGCGGCGGCGATGGTGACGATGACGGTCAGTGCGGAGTAGATCGAAACGGTGCGCAGGTCATTGCGGAGCAGCCCGTCGTCTATGATGATGCGCAGGAAGTACGGCGGCAGCAACCCCATGAGCACGCCCACCATTACCGCGATAAGCGTCAGAAACACGCGCGCGCGGTATGGCCGAAACAGCTCGACCACCCGCCGAACCGTCGCCTTGTTCACGTTTCGCTTCGCTGTCTCCGTTTCGTCGCGGACGGGATGACTCAACTCGATAGCCTGCCTGCGGATGGGACTGATGCGCTTTCAGTATGACAGCAGCGGAGAGGGCGCGGCTGGGCAGGTACCGAAAGCCCCGGCAGGTGCCAGACCGCCGATGGGGGGTCAGGCGCAGGGGGCGGGTGAGCCGGACTTCCTGCAGAGTCGCCGTCCCGAGATGGCGCAACACTAGGCGCGTACCGGCACGACCCGCCCACGTGCGACAAGGATGGCACCGAATCGCTCAACCCGCTGTAGGCAGACAGCCATATCGCTTGTAGGATATAAGAGCAATCTACGAGACCGAACCCTCTAGCCGATGCCGTGGGCCAGCGCATAGCGCGTAAGGTCGGCGTTGGTTCGGGCGCCCAGCTTTGCCAGTACGCGGGATCGATAAGTACTCACCGTCTTCGCACTAAGGGACAACTCCGCCGCAATCTCCGTTACCGTCTTGCCCTGGGCGAGCATCTCGAGTACTTGAAACTCCCGGTCGGACAGCAGTTCGTGTGGCGGGCGATCCCTCGCGGACACCACGTGGTCGGCCAGCAAGCGTCCGACTTCCTCGGTGATGTGCCGCTCTCCGACGTAAGCCTTCCTGATCGCCTGAAGGATGACGGACGGCTCCACCGACTTTCCGAGGTATGCGTATGCACCCGCCTGTATGACTCGGACTGCATATTGCGACTCCGGATGGATGCTGAGCACGATGATCGGAAGCCCGGGCTTTAGGCTGCGCAGCTCGTGCAGCACTTCCAGCCCGGCGGATCCCGGCATGGAGAGGTCCACGAGGGCCACGTCGCACGCCACCTGCCGGGCGAGTTGGAGCAGCTCTTGTGCGGTTGCAGCCTCGCCTACGACGGTCATGTCGCTCGCGGTGCTGAGGATGCGCCTCAACCCCTCCCGGACCACAGCATGGTCATCAGCAACCAGCACCCGGATCATCCCGCCGCCTCGCTACCGAGATGGCTGCGCGGGCTGCCCCTGCCCCCAGAAAGCCCTGCGGAAGGAGGTGGGACACGGAGATCGAGAGCTAGTCCCTCGCCGGTGCAACCGCTCGCCCGGATGACCGAGCAGACCGCGATCGAGGGAGTCACCGCAGCACCACCTCGTCGCCCTGCGAGAGTGGCACGGTGAGCCGGACGCGCGTGCCAACCCCCTTACGTGAGATCACGCGCAGCTTGCCGCCGAGTTCCAACGCCCTCTCTTGCATCCCCGCAACTCCGAACACCCCGAGTCGCCGTCTCGCCTGGTGGAAACCCCTCCCGTTGTCGCGAACCTCCATCACCAACCTGCCACCGCGCGTGCTCAGTGCTATCTCTACTTCCGTGGCGTTGGCGTGTCTTACGACGTTCGTTAGGCTCTCCTGCAGGATTCGGAACGCCGCAGTTGCGACGTTGCCAGGTACCTCTGCCGGCTCGCTCGACACCGAAGTGCGACACCTAATGCCCGTCCGGCGTTCGACGTCCTGCGCAAGCCATGCGATGGCGGCGGCCAGCCCGAGGTCATCCAATATGGAGGGGCGCAGGTCGGAACAGAGCCTCCGAACCCACGCAATCGTCTGCTCTACGAGCCCGATCATGGAGCGCAGCCGCTCCGTTGCTGGATCGGTGTCCGAGGTGCGCTCGACGAGCCAATGAAGGTCCAGCTTCAGGGCGGTGAGCGCTTGCCCAAGCTCGTCGTGTAGCTCTCGCGCAATTCGGGCCCGCTCCTCCTCACGAACCCTCTGAAGGTGCTGAGCGAGATCGCGAAGCCGTTCGGCAAGGGACCGATGTTGCTCCTCGCTCTTGCGAAGCGCCGCCTCCACCGCCTTCAACTCGGTGATGTCTACGGAGGTGCCCTGGATGATGTCTGCTTCGCCGTTCGAGCCGCGAACCAAGCTCACGTTCTCCAGGACCGTGACCTTCTGTCCATCTCGGCGTCGCAGGGTCAGTTCGAAGTTCTGCAGCGATCCGCGTGCCCGAAGCGTGTTCAGGAACGAGTTGCGCGCCCGTACGCTCGGGTACAGGTCGGTAGCCTTCGCGCGCTTGAGCTCGTCGGTCGAGTCGTAGCCGAGCATTCGAGCAAAGGAATCGTTGCAGTAGAGGATGCGACCGTCTAGGGACGTCCGGTAAATGCCCGCCAAGTTCCCGTCCACGATCTGTCGAAGCCACACGACATCCCTTGGCTCTAGCGCACCTATATTTCCCGCGCTGCCACTCATGATCTGCGCTCCGCTTCAGATAGTATACAGGTCCAGGGAAGAGTCGCCCCTATCTACCGCAACTCTCGCGCTCGAGAGTGTATACATGGCGCGTGGACGAGCGAGCTTTGCGCGAGAAAGGGTTCACGCTCGCACTCGGTGGCGGTGGGGCGCTCGGGCTTGCCCACATCGGCGCGTTGCGCGAGCTCGAGGCTCGGGGCCTCGTACCCAGAGCGATCGCGGGTACTAGTATGGGGGCAATCGTTGCGGCTGCCTGGGCCCTGCGCGGGCTCGACGCGCTGGACGATATCCTACGGCTTGCGACTCCATCCGCATTCTCACTCGCTCTGCTGAGCAGAGGCTGGACCGTGCGGAGGCAGCTACGGCGAGTGTTCGGTGCAGCCACGCTCGGCGACTGTCGGGTGCCGACAATCGTGTGCGCAGCACCGACGCACGATCCATCGCAGCCGCTGTACCTGGATGATCCGAAGCTGCCCGTATGGCAAGCGCTTGCTGCTTCGTGTGCGCTTCCCCTGGCGTTCTCGCCCGTGCGTGTCGGCGGGCAGCGGCTCATGGACGGAGGCGGTGCCGACAACCTGCCGTGCTCAGCGCTGAGGCGCTTCGATTTGCCTGTCGTGGGCATCGAGTTGGGGTTTCTCCCCGGTGCGCTGCGGGACGATAGGGAGCCGCGAAGGCGATGGGTAAAGATGCTGGCGAGGCGCGGTCTGTGCGCCAGATACCGGGACCTGGGCGACTACTTGTGGCGGATCCGGCTCGACGGTCTCGGGCCACAGAGCTTCGGCGCGGCAGATAGGATCGTGAGTGCGGCAGAGCAGTGCGTGCGGGAGGCGTTGGATGTCGGCGGGCCGTAACGAGCGACGACAGCCCTTACCGCCGCGGAATAAGGTGGAGCCGCATCCGTGCGGCTTCCCTCGTTCCCACCATCCTTGGTGTCCACACGTTATTCTAGCAGGACCCGCTCTCTCCTGTCAACCCCCGGGCCTGTCGGGAGAATCGGCTTCCGCGTGCTATACTCGAAACCCCTAGTCCTATCGCGCCAATGAGGGGAGGAAAAGGCGATCGTAGTCGAGCCACGAGACCTCGACCATCCGAAAGAGGAGTGCGGCATCTTCGCCATGTACTCCCGCGCATCCGATGCAGCCCGCCTCGCCTTCTTCGGCCTGTTCAACCTCCAACATCGAGGGCAGGAGAGCGCGGGCATCGCCGCTTCCGATGGCAGAACTATCCGGATGTTCAAGGGCATGGGGCTGGTCACGCAGGTGTTCAATGAGGAGACGCTAGCAGGCCTCGAGGGTCACATTGCTGTCGGGCACACCCGCTATTCGACCACCGGTTCCAGCGTCTTGCAGAACGCCCAGCCCATCTTCTGCGCGAGCAACGTCGGCTCCATCGCCGTGGTGCACAACGGAAACCTGATCAATGCCCACGCCTTGCGTCTCGAGCTCCAAGCCAAGGGCATCGAGTTCGACTCGACGAGCGATAGCGAGGTGATCGCCAAGCTGATCATGCATTCGGATGAGGAGAGCATCGGGCGAGCGGTTCTTCGAACTGTCGAACGCTTGCAAGGAGCGTTCTCCCTCGTCATCCTCACCCCAACGCAGCTCATCGGCGTGCGCGACCCGAACGGAATCCGACCGCTGTCCATTGGAAAAACCGAAGGCGACTGGGTGCTCGCTTCCGAGTCTTGTGCGTTCGGGCCCGTACGCGCCAAGCTGGTACGCGACGTGAAGCCTGGGGAGGTCGTCATCATCAGCGAACACGGCCTGCGGAGCGTTCGAAGTGGACTGCCGTGCCAAGACCGCCTGTGCGTATTCGAGGCGATCTACTTCGCACGCCCCGATAGCGTGATGGGTGGGCACCTGCTTCACCGGGCCAGGCAGCGAATGGGCGCGCGCCTGGCCGAGGAGCACCCCGCCGATGCCGACATGGTGGTGCCGGTTCCCGATACCGGCGTCCCCGCTGCCATCGGCTTCAGCAGACACTCCGGCATCCCGTTCCAGGAGGCTCTCATCAAAAGCCGCTACATCCACCGCACCTTCATCGAACCGGAACAGCGGATGCGGGCGATGGGGGTACGGCTGAAGTTGAACCCCCTGGCCGAATACATCGAAGGCAAGCGCATCGTGCTGGTGGACGACAGCATCGTAAGGGGTACGACGACAGGACAAATCGTGCGACTGGTGCGCGAGGCGGGCGCCGCCGAGGTGCACCTACGCATCACCGCTCCGCCGATCCGCCATCCCTGCTACTACGGGATCGACATGGCCACGCATAAGGAGCTGATCGCCGCCAACTACTCCGTGGACGAGATCCGCGCGAAGCTAGGCGCGGACACCCTGGGGTACCTCAGCGTCCAGGGGCTAATCGAAGCGGTGGGAGATGGTCCCGGCCGACACTGCACTGCGTGCTTCACCGGCGACTACCCTGTGCCCATCCCGCGCGAGAAGCTGGTGGCCAAGGATGTTTTCGAAAAGGTGCGAGAAGACCGCCGCACGTTGGTGCAGGCCTCGCGAGAGGGCTGAGGTTTGGAGAAGCCCACATACTATGCAGCCGCCGGTGTAGACATTGCCCGAGCGAAAGAGGGCCTTACGCTGGTCGAGAACCTGATCCGCAACACCCACGGCCCGAACGTTCTCTCCGACGTCGGCGAGTTCGGAGGCATGTATCTGGCTCACTTCCCAGGGATCGATGCCCCCGTCCTCGTGGCGAGCATAGACGGCGTCGGCACGAAGACAATGCTCGCGGTCACCCCTCGGCACTTCGAAGGCATCGGTGCAGACATCGTCCATCACTGTGTCAACGATATCCTGGCGCAGGGCGCGCGCCCACTCTTCCTCCTCGACTACTTCGGCGCCTCCACCATCGACCCGCACGCATTTCAGTATGTGCTGAAAGGCATCGCGGCGGCGTGCGAGGCGGTGGGCTGCGCGTTGCTCGGGGGAGAGACAGCGGAGATGCCGGACGTGTACTGTCACGGGGCATTCGAGCTTGCAGGATGCATCGTCGGAGTGGTGCCGAAGGCCGCCCGACTTCCGAGGCCAGACATCCGGCCCGGAGACGCGCTCATCGCTCTCGCCAGCACCGGACTGCACACGAACGGCTACACGCTCGCCCGGCGGGTGCTATTCGAGATCCTCACGTTAGCGCCCGACGACATTCACCCCCAACTCGGCGTGACGCCCAGAGATGCCCTGCTCGCCACCCATCGCTGCTATCTTGCCTCGGTGTCTCCCCTTCTCGGACCCGGAGGACCGGTGAAAGGCATCGCGCACATCACCGGCGGCGGGCTCGTGGACAACGTACCTCGAATGCTTCCGTCCGGCTGCGCAGCGTTCGTGGACCGCAATAGCTGGCAGGAGCCACCCCTCTTCGGCCTCATCCGGGCGGGTGGCGTGCCGGACCGCGAGATGCTCCACGTGTTCAACCTCGGGGTGGGCCTCGTTATGGCGGTCGAGCGGTCGGAGGCCGGGTCCGTGGTGGCACGGCTGCGAGAGAGCGGCGAGAACGTCTGGCAGATTGGCGAGGTGACTTCCGGCGCACGCGAGGTCCGCTTCGGCCCCTGAACTACCAGAACGCCGACCAAGCCACCCCAACCCCGCAAATCCATGGGCTCTCTCAGAGATGCTGGAGTGGAACCTGTAGGGTAGTGCGCGGGCTACCTGCGCGCGCGGTTGGGTGACTTGGCGAACTTAGGAGAGAGACTGAACCGGCGATTGGGGCGGTGGCCGTTTCACACCCGGGTGAAGGGGCTGCTGTTCTTTGCCGTGCTGACCGCGCTCCTCTGCCAGTTCCTCATCCTTCGCCAGTTCGGGGCCGCGGAGATGCAGCGCGAGGCAGAGCACGAAGCAGAACGAAGTTTCGAGCACGCCCAGCGCGGCATGTCCATCAGCCTCCGGGCCGTCGAAGACCTCGCCCGGGACATGGGAATCCGGCCTGCGCTGTTCGCGGCAGTCCGGAGTGGTGACGGCAGGTGGCTCACCAGGAACCTGTTGACCCTGCCGTGGAGAGTTGAGCCGACCGTTATCCTCGTACGGTCGTCGTACGCCGACTTGACGTGGTCTCATGGTCCGCTGTCCAAAGAGGCGCTCGAGAACCCGACGCAGCTTCCCGGCGTGGAGAGCGCCCTCGCGGGATCTCACGCCTCCGGTTTCTTCCGCTTGAACGGCCGGCTCGCAGCGGTCAGCGCCGCTCCCATCCGTCCCCCAAGCAGCGACATTCTCCCCGCTGGCGCCATTTTCGTCGCGCGGTACGTGGACCAGGAGATGCTGGACGCCGTGGTTCAGGTCACCGGATTCTCCATGGCCCTGCTCTCGGGCGGGCACTTCGTGGCGTCCGGCCCACAGTCGGACGCGCTTACGCCGAGCCAACTGGAGCTGTGGCGTGACCGGCAGGGTGTCGCTAAGTTGCCCGATGGCCCACCGGGCTCGCACGTCGCGTTCGGACCGATCTTCGACGCCGAAGGCAATCGAGTCGCCACGCTCGCCGTCCTGCGACCCAGCACTGGCTTCGCGTTGATCTCGGCGTTCGGAAGGCTAATCACTATTGCCTCGCTGACCTTGTCGGTACTGCTTGCAGCCTTGATCGGCATCCGCATCGGGGCGATGGTGAATCGTCCGCTGATGGCCAGTGCCGAAATCGCACGCAGCGTAGCCGCAGGGAACCTCTCCGCCAGAATGGAAACGAATGGCACGGGAGACGCCTTCGACGTATTTGCACAGAGCTTCAACGCGATGGCCGACGAGCTCGCTGCTGCCTTCTCCACCTTGGAAGACCAAAAGGCGGAAATCGCTGCGCAACTCGACACTTTCCAGGCACTCAACGAGGAGATGGCCGACTACAGCGTCGAGGTGCAGACGCTCAGCGAACAACTCCAATGGCAGAATTCTCAGCTGGAGACACTGAACAAGCGCCTCCAACAGATGGCGCACACGGACGGCCTCACTGGCCTCATCAACCACCGAAGCTTCCACGACAAGCTCGCGGAAGCCTTCGCGATGGCCACACGCCACGGCATGCCACTCAGCCTCGTGATGATTGACGTGGACCACTTCAAGCAGTTCAACGACCGTCACGGGCATCCGGGCGGCGATGAGGCCCTTCGCGAGGTGGCCGCGCTGCTCCAGAGCCTCGCACGAGAAACGGATAGCTGCGCGCGCTACGGTGGCGAAGAGTTCGCGGTGATCTTGCCTCACACCGACGCTCGAGGCGCCGTCGCCTTTGCCGAGCGAGCACGCCAGGCAGCGCACAAGCTAGTCTTGTTCGGAACTCCCATCACTATCAGCTTGGGGGTGGCCAGCCTCGGGCCCGGAATCAAGACCCCCGGCGATCTGGTGGCGGAGGCCGACGCGGCACTCTACAACGCCAAGCGCTCCGGGCGTGACCGAGTGTGCCTGGCCACTGCGGACGACCGCCTGTCTGCCTGAGCTAGGTAGACTTCCCGCATGTCTCGAGAGCGCTACGAGCAGTTCCTGCGGTCGCCGATCGGGAGGTGGCTGGAATCCCTAGTCCCCCCCTCCGCCGCACAGCCCGCGTCTGCGGCGGTCGGCCGCTTCGTTGCGCTGCTTGCCGCGGACATCGCATCGCGGGTCGCCGCGAACGAGCCCGCGGAAGACGCTCGCGAGCTGTTGGACCTGGTAATGTACCGGTTGTACGGCTTTTCGCCACGCGAAGTCGAGATCGTCGAGGAATATCTTCACGCGGGAGGCGCGGACGAAGCCGTAGCAGAGAGTCTTGGTGTCGTCGGCTTCCCAGAAACCCTCGCAGGTTCGACATCTGTTGCGGTCCCGCCGAGGGCCGAGTATAATGAATGTCCTGTGGGCTCATAGCTCAGGTGGTTAGAGCGCACCCCTGATAAGGGTGAGGTCGTTGGTTCGAATCCAACTGGGCCCACCATCTCCCCTAGCGGTCCGTCGAGCCGCACCCTTACTCCTTCTTCTGGCGCCACCAGTAGTAGCAGTTGCGTGCGTGAAGCTGGTCGCGGGTCAACATTTTCATGTGCCCGTCCACGAAGGCCACCGTTGCCGATCGCTTTCCCACGTGCCGGAACTTGATGACACCAGGGTCCACCGTGTGCATGGTGAACCCGGATACCGGGTCCTTGCACTGCAGGTCCTCGGGCTCGGAGATCCAGTCGCCGTCCCCGTTCTCGCTCACGATGATGGTCTCGGCAGGCGCCCCCATACCGATCACCTTCGCCGAGCGCTTGCGGTAGTAGTCGCCCGCATTGGGGTCGGCATTCGTGAAACTGTCTATGTATGCCCAGTTGTTCACGCCGTACTCGCCCGTCCAACGAACCTGAGGGTTGACGAAGTAGTCGGTGCAATCCACTCGCGGCCCCGAATAGAGCGGGCACTTGTACAGGTTGTCTTCCTTCTGGTAGTGCTTGCACAGTTGCTTCCAACTCGCGTTCTTGTCGCACCAGCCTTGCGTCCAGGTCCATGTGATCGGCAGCGTCTCGTTGTAGTCGCCGTAATACAGCGTGATCGAGAGGCCGACTTGGCGCATGTGCGTACTGCACACGGTGTTCTGGCTCGACTCGCGGGCGCGTGCGAACACGGGGAACAGGATGGCTGCGAGGATCGCGATGATAGCGATGACTACGAGCAGCTCGATTAGTGTGAACGCTCGCGGTGCGGCGGGCTTTGCTCCGCTCATTCGACTCACGACCTTTCATTCGGGTCGCCGGCTCGGACGTCTATCAATAAAGACAAGATTCCGCCACAATTCGGCTGGCCCTGCGCGCGATGGGACTACGGGTTTTTCGCGATGGCGTTCGCTCGGCTAGAGCCCCTCGCGCAACTCGCGCATTTCCTCTAGGGCGGCTTCGAGCGAGCTGCTTTCTGAGGCCATTTGGTGCAGTCGATCCGCAAGGTGGCGGGTGTCGTCGTCCAAGCCCGCTGCCTCCGCCAGTCTCATGCGCGCCAGCCCCGCCGTGGCTCCCTCGAGCAGCGTCTCCATAGCTCGCATCTGCGCTGCGACTCGGCGCCCTAACGTGCCGACTCGACGGAGGTTCTCGTTCGTGGCCTCCAGGGCGGCGATCCGCTCTCGATGGGCTGCCAGGACGTAGGCGTCGGTCTCGTTCTCCATCGCCGATCGGACCTTCTCGATCTCGGCCTCGTTTCGGGCGATTGCAGCATCATCCGGACCAGATGGCAGAATGACACGCTTGCGCTCCAGTTCTCTGTACTGTGCCATCACTTCGTTGACGCTCTCCAGCACGCGCACGCCCTCTGCGTGCGCGGCCGGTGGAAGGAGGTAGATCTCGTTCAATATCGCCAGGTAGCGCCTCTCGGCGCGGTTGAGTGGCTCTTCGGCCAGCGCCAAGCGCAGCTCTTCTTGCGTCACCCGACGCCGCAATCGCCTGCGCCAGACGAGCTCGAGGATCCAAGGCAATATGCCGACGAGCATTCCCGGGGCCGTGAGCGAGACGGCCAGCTCGGGACCGGCACCCGAGAGCCCTGCGACCATCGCCGCGAACGCCGCACCGAAGCCCACGCAGTGCGCGGTGATGCCGAGGGCAAGGCGCGCGTCGTAGCGCTCCGACAGTTTCTGCGCCTCCGGCCTGCCCGTCCAGTCGTATTGCCCGATGTTCCAGTCCTTCGGCACTCGCACGAACCAGATCTTGCGGGGTAGGGAGTCGAGGAACGCTTTGCTGAACGGCCGCCTGTAATACGTGCCCAGGCGTTGCACGACTAGGTCGCGGAATCGGGAATCGAGCTGGTCCAGCCTGGGGTCCATCCGCGGTTATTATGACTCGCAACCCTCTGACAGCCCCATTAAGATAAGACTAGACCCCCGGAGCCGATGCCCCGGGGGCCCCCCGCACAATTGTTTCGATCGGAGTGCTACCTTCTCCTGCGGAGCATCGCTGCGAGACCGACCAACCCGGCCCCGAGTGCCGTGAGCGACGACGGCTCGGGCACGAGAGACAGGTCCTTCTGAACCTGGATCAGTGCCACCAGCGCCGTATCGTCAATTACGGTGTTGCCGAAGTCATCGGTGTAGGTCACGCCGTCCAGCGTGTAGACCTCCTTGATTCGGAGGAAGCGGGTAGGCGTGAACTGATAATAGCGCTGCTGCGGAAGGCTGTACTCCACCCCAGAATCCGAGACGAGTGTCACCGGATTGTTGGGATCGGTGATGTCGAGGATCAGCTCAGTCCAGGCGTACCACGGCGTCGTCGCGTGTACACCCGGGATGATCTGTCCGATGTCGAAGATGTTAACATCATGGATGAACACTCCTTCCGGGGCGACAACGTCACAGGTGATCGTGATGGTCCCGATCGCCTGGCCGCTGCCGTTACCAACTATGCCGTTGGGGAAGAAGAAGTCTCCATAGATGTCGTGGATGGTGTTCCCACCGATTACCGTCGATCCGCTGAACTGACCATACGCCCCCTGACCCAAGGAACCGTCTAGGGTGCAGGTCCATGACATGTACAGATCAGCGGCGGATACCGATGAGACGCACGCGAGCACGACTGCGGCCGCAGCCAGCCTCCACGTTTTCAGTCCCTTCATAGGAAGTATCCAAACTTCCAGCCGGAAACCCGGCCTGTATTCCACCAACAGGTAGGAACTCAACGGGGCTGAATCAGTGTCCCGTTCACGACCCTTCCCTCGACCGACTCGTTCGAGCCGAGGGAAGCAAAGCATCTCGCGAGATAAGGCCGCATTACCGGGGCCCGTCCAGCGAGCCCGTAACAGCAACTAGCCTCGGGAGCCCTTCCAGCCGGCTCCTTATCCTTCCAGTATAAACGCGATCTCTCGGGTTGTCAACCCCACAGGCGATGTGGAATCGAACGAATTCTTCCGAATGCCCCGTTCACTCCGGAACGACCTCGAACTCCGCAGAGGGAACTAGACCGGCCGCGGCTCCGCGCGCCAAGAACTCCCGAATGGCGCCCAGGCCTCGCTCACCCATGTCGAGCGTCATCTCGTTCACGTACATGCCGACGAACCGGTCGGCCGTCTCCGTGTCCATCCCGCGAGCAAAGCGGAGTGCGTAGGCGAGCGCCTCCTCTCGATGGGCCAGCCCCGCTTCGATGCTGGCCCGCAGCGCATCCGACACCTTGCGCATGACGTCTATGCCGAGGTCTCGCCGCACTACGTTCACGCCGAGGGGCAAGGGAAGCCCCGTCTCTTCTCCCCACCAAGCGCCCAGGTCGCGCAGCATAGTTAGGCCCTCTCGCTCGTGAGTCAGCTGGCTCTCGTGAATGATCAGGCCCACGGCATACCGTCCAGTCAGCACCTCAGGGACGATGCGGTCGAAGGGGACCACTTCAACCCGACAACCCGGAAGATAGAGCTGCAGAGCGAGGTAGGCGCTGGTCCTGAGTCCCGGAACGGCGATCACCTGATCCTTCGGGTCCACGTTGCGGTCGCAAGCGACGAGCATCGGTCCGTATCCGTCCCCGAAGCTGCCACCGTGCAGCAGCAGAGCGTACCGATCTGTGAGGTGGGCAAACGCGTGGACGGAAACGGCGGTGCACTCCAGACGGCCCTCCTGGGCCCAGTCGTTCAGGGTTTGGATGTCCCGCAAGATGTGCTCGAACTGAAGGTCCGTCCGTACCTTTCCGGACGCGAGTCCCCAGAACATGAACGCGTCATCGGAGTCCGGGCTATGTCCTAGTCGGATCAGCATGCGGGGAGCATACCACTGTCGCTCTGCCGAAGGGCCCGCGCTATTTGTGGCACAATCCGAAACAGGGAAGAGCGCGATGAGCCCCTTCAAGTCCTGCGACGTTCGCGGCGTGTATCCCGAGGAAGTGAACGAGAACCTCGCACACAAGCTCGGGAGGGCAATCGCTGCGCTTGCGGAGCCTGGTGCCGTGGCAGTCGCGGGCGACCTCCGCCCGAGCACGCAGCCTCTGAAGGAAGCACTTATCGCCGGGCTCATGGCCGGAGGCCGCCGGGTGCTCGATCTGGGCAGCCTGCCCACGCCAGCTTACTACTTCGAAAAGGCGCGGCTCGGCGTCACTCCCGGCGTGATGGTGACGGGCTCGCACAACCCGCCCCAGTACAACGGCTTCAAACCCCAAGTGAACCGACTCCCCATCTCGCAGGCGGACCTGACCCGCTTGGAGATACTCAGCGCTAGGCGGTGGGAGCCGTCCGGTCAGGGAGCGTGTGTGCGTGTCGGCGGCCCCGACGCATACGCACAGGCTCTGATCGAACGTTTTCGTGGCATGACGCCAATTCGAGTGGCGGTGGATGCAGGCAACGGGTCCCTCTGCGAGCTCGCCCCGCGGGTGTTCCGCTCTTTGGGCTGCGACGTGATCGAAGTGTTCTGCGAACCGGACGGGACGTTCCCGAACCGGGCCCCCAGTCCGACTGATCCGGAGAATCTGCGTGCCCTCTCCGAGGCGGTTCGCTCTGGCTCGGCCGAGCTAGGCGTCGCGTTCGACGGCGACGGAGATCGCGTCGCGTTCCTAACGCCGGATGGCAGAGTGGTGGAGCCCGACCAGATGCTTGCACTCTTAGCGAGCGAGCTGTTACGAGACGCGCCGGGGCGTACCGTCATTCACGACCTGAAAACGTCCCGCGTGGTGCCGGAGACAGTGGAGCGTGCAGGCGGGATCGCACTGGCGGAGCGTTCTGGACATACCTGCATGAAGTCGCGCATGATCCGCGAGCGCGCGCTGTTCGGCGGGGAGGTCAGCGGCCACTTCTTCTTCGAGGAGCTTGCCGGAGGAGACGACGGTTTGTTCGCCGCACTGCTCGTGGCCTCGATGCTGCCGCGCTGGGGGGACCTGCGAGGGCGGCTCGACAGCCTTCCGCACTACGTGACGCTGCCCGAAATCCGCCTGCCGTATCCGCAGGGCAGGAAGCAAGTGATTGATGCCATCCGCGCCGGCCTGGACGGGGAGGCCGACCTGACTATCACCGACGGTGTTCGCGCCGACTGGCCCGAGTGCTGGGGCATCGCGAGAGCGTCGGTTACCGAGCCGGTCTTGGCTCTGCGCTTCGAGGGGACGTCTGAGGAAGCCTTGCGGGAGGGAGCCCAGCGCTTTCTGGTGCTGCTGCCAGAGCCGGTCCGGGAAGAAGCCGAGACGCTGCTGAACCGGTTGCTCGAAGACTGGCGCCAACGGGGCGCCTAGTCAATCGAGTCTGGGGGCTGCACTCCCGAGCCACTGTCTACGGGTGGTGCTTCGTGTACCGGCACCTCCTCGGGCACGTCGACCTCTCCCACATCGGGAGTTGCCTGCTCTTCGATTGCGGGCGGGCTCTCGACCTGCTTCGCGCGCTCTACGGAGGCCCGAGGCTTACGCACTCGGGTGTAGGTGCCCCCGCCGACGGGCCCGAGACGGTCAGGGATAGCCGACTCGTCGAACCAAGGGCCTCGGGCCGGATCATCCGAAGCCTGTTGCTGGTCCACGGCAGGCGCAGGAGGCTTCTGAAACCACCCCGCGTTGGCATACCACGGTCCTAGTACGAAGAATCCGAGAACGAAAAAGAGTGCGGGAGCGACCCCCCACATTACGATGATGCCCGCAGCGCGCACTCCGCGTTTCGGTCTCTTCTGGATTCGCTTCTCCACGTTCTTACTGTACGTTCGGCGGCCTCAGAATGTCAACGTCCCAGGTGGCGGCCCCGAGGACGGCTATAATCCAGCGGAAATGGACAGGCCCATCACTGTGTTCCTAGCGGAAGACAATCTGATGTTTTCGGCGCGATTGAGATCCATGCTCGAGGGGGCGGGATACCACGTGCAGGTTGCAGACGGCGGCCTGCCGGAGGCGTTCGCGTGCGACGTGATGGTGCTGAACCTCGGCTCCCGCTCGTTCGATGTGCCGACGGCAGCCGATAGAGCGCGGCAGGCGCATGCAAAGCTGATCGGCCATGCGGGAGGGCGCGAGACCGAGCTAATTGCGCTCGGCAAGCGCATCGGCTGCGACCGCATCCTCTCGAACTCGCAAGCCATGACGGACATCGTAAGTGCAGTGAGAGACTTATGCGAGCGCTAAAAGTCCACACGACCTCGCCGGAAGAAACGATGCGCCTCGGTGCGGCACTCGCGAACCGGCTGGAAGCGGGAGACGCCGTGCTACTCGACGGGCCCCTAGGATGCGGCAAGACGACGTTCGTGCGGGGCCTCGCGCGCGCGCTCGGAGTGGAAGGACCGATCCGCAGCCCTTCGTTCAACCTCGTCCACGAATACCGCACGTCACCCCCTCTGGCTCACGCGGACCTGTACCGGCTCACGAAGCTCGAGGAAGTCGAGGCCCTCGGACTAGACGACCTGTTGATCCGCCATGCCCTCGTACTGGAGTGGCCGGACAGGGCGCTCGAGGCGTTCCCCGACGATGCACTGTGGATCGAGTTCGCATTCGCAGGCGAGACGGAGCGTGACATCGAGTTGCGCGCGCGCGGACCTCGCTCCGAGGAACTGCTGGCCTGCGTGGAGGAGCACTTTGCGTCTGGTCGCCTTTGAGGCCAACGGGCCGCGGTGCAGCGTCGCACTGGCAGACGAGAACGGGCCTTTTATGGATTGGTCCGGCGACTTGGGAAACGCGGTAGCCGGCCCGATGCTCGGCTCGCTTCAGTCGCTGCTCGGCACATGCGATTGGAGCCTGTCCAGCGTGGACGTGTTTGCTGCATGCGTGGGGCCCGGATCGTTCACGGGAGTGAAGATCGCGGTGACGCTGGCGAAGACGCTAGCCCACAGTCTAGGAGTACCGACGGTGGGGGTGGGGTCCCTGGACGCCATGTCCGCAGACGTCCGCGCTGCAGACGTGTTGGTTTGTCTCTTACCAGCGAAGGCGGGGCACCTGTATCTCGGAATGTATCGGCACGGGAAGAGGGACGGCAGTCTGCGGATGCTGTCGCATGACGAGGCTCTGGATGCACTCGCCGAAGCTGCCCAGAGACCTCCCGTGTTCGTTACTTCTCCTGTGGAGTGGGACCAACTGCCAGAAGGGTGCGAGCAGGTCGGGTTCAGCTATCCGTCGGCGACATCGGTCGCGCGGGTCGCGGTGCCCCGCGCGCTTCGAGGCGAAGTAGTACCTGCACACGCGCTGGTTCCCGACTACGTCGCCTCGTATTCCATTACTAAGCCCAAGAAGCCCTTCGCCGAGCGATAGGCACCCGTTCAGAACGCCATGCCTTCGTAGTCCCGGAGTAGGCCGATGACCTTTCCGATTACCCGAGCGTCCTCTTGCTGGATGGGGATGCGCTCGTATGCGGGGTTCGCGGGTTCCAGCCACACCGAGTTTCGGTCGAAGTGCAGCCGTTTCACCGTGGCTTCGTCGCCCAGGAGCACCGCCACCAGGTCCCCGTTATTGGCAGACTGCTGTGGCTTGATCACCACGAGGTCGCGAGGCAGAATGCCCGCACCCGTCATGCTGTCGCCCTTGACTCGAAGCAGGAACGCGTCACGCACGTTCCGCACCATCTGGCTCGGCACTGGGATGCGGTCCTCGACATTTTCCGAGGCGTAGATCGGCGAGCCTGCGGCAATCGTTCCCACCAACGGGAGGAGAACAACCTGTTGCTCCGGCTGGTACTCGGGATGGACGATGCGAATGCTTCTCGGAGTGTTGCCGCGCTCGATGTATCCCTTGCGCTGAAGAGCGTCGAGGTGTACGGTCACGCCTCGGAGACTGCCGATGTTGGATGCCTTGCCGATCTCCCGAATCGAGGGGGGGTACCCGTTCTTTTGCTGGTAGTCCACCAGCCACTGAAGGATCGCTGCCTGCTTGGAGGTTAGTCCGCGTGTCACGTGTAAACCCCTTTCCGTCCCCTTAGTGTATACGCATGTCGAGTGGTTTGTCAAGTACTGCCGCCGCTCCCTCTCCCCTCCAGGCCCCACAGGTTCCCGTGCTACAATGGGCGGCTTTCGTACGATAACTATAGAGAGAACCGGATTCTAGGAGTCGCAGGCGGGAATGATATCGGTAACGGGCCTTCGGAACTTCCTCGGAAAACAGATGGGCTGGATCATGGTCGGCCTATCGGTACTCATGCTGGCATCCATGGGCCTCTACTTCGGCAGGGGCGGCGGGTTCGGCGCTCGTCCTGGCGAGCAGTACGTGTTCGCGGTGATCGAAGGGCGGAAGGTCAGCGGCGAGGAGTTCTCCCGCCGGCTGAAGGCCGCTCTCGACCAGGCACAGCAGCAGGCGGGTCGCCTTACTCCCGACGCCGCATTCGGAGCCTATCGCCAGGTCGTCTCGGAGCTGGTGATGGAGAACGCGATGCTGGCCGACGCGGCTCGACAGGGCATCAACGTGGACGAGAAGACGGTGTACGACCTCTTCGACGAAAGCGCCAAAGAACAGCTGGCGCAGATGCGGAAGCAGTTCGTGGAGCAGAAGAAGCTGAAGGAAGGCGCCTCCGAGAAGGAACTGCTCGAGGTCTATCGCAAAGAGACCGGCCGCAGATGGGAGACGGTGCTCCAAGAGCAGCGCGCCCGTATCGACGAGATGCTGAAGTCCGAGGAGGGGCGACAAAGCCTCTTTGCCTCCGCTGCGGTTCAGGAGTTGCAGAAGCGGGTGATGGACTCCGTCAAGGTAGACGAGGCGACCTACAAGAAGGGTCGCGAGCAGGTCGGCCTGCGCCGCATCCTTGTCAAGTCCGTCAAGAACGTCGACCCCAAGAAGCGAATCGAGGAAGTTCAGGCCAAGCTGAAGGCGGGCGAGGACTTCGACAAGCTCGTAGAGCAATACAGCGACGAGGAGCCGACAGGGCTACCTGGCCAGCAACTGAAAAAGGGCGAAACTGCACCGCTCGACCGTACCACGCTGGCCCGCCTGCCTGTCCTGAAGCCTCTGGCGGACAAAGACGTGGGTTACGTGTCGGGGATCATTAAGCTGGGAGAGGACTACGCCATATACAAGATCACATCCGTGACGCCGAAGCTGCCGGACGACTACGATAAGAAGAAGGACTTCTACCTAGACCAGTTCCGAGAGGAGCGTCGGCGCGAGAAGGTTCAGGAATGGCAACGCAGCATCGTGCTGAACGCCAAGGTCGAGTTCAAAGAGCCCACGTGGCAGTTGCTGTACAGGCTGGTCCAATACGACTGGAGGGCCAGCTTCGCGGCCACTCCGCCCAGCCCCAAGGAGCGCAACGCCCAGTACATCAAGCTCGTGGACGAAGCCACTGAGTTGCTGAACTCCAAGAAGGGCGTTCCTGAGCCCGCCATGCTGATGCGCATGGTCCTTGCACAGCAACTCGTAAGCAGCCCAGATCTTACCGACCTCAAGGAAAAGGAGCGGATGCAGGCCGTATACCGCGAAGCGCTAACCGCGGCTCTGCGCCAGTACGAGGACGCGAACGCCCGCGAGATGCTCGTCCAGGAGTACCTGAAGGACAAGAACTACAAGGCAGCCATCGCCCAGCTCACCGCCATGGCGAAGTTCGCATGGAATCCGAACAGCCCGGAGGACCAGCAAGTTCACTGGCGCGTGCAGTCTCACCTCTCTGCCATAAAGGCCGCCGGGTACAAGTCTGAAGAGCTGGCCAAGCTGGAGGAGACGACCAAGAAGTTCGCCGAACGGGCGCGCGAAGCGAGGCTTCGACAGATGCAGCGCGAGGAGGAAGATCGGAAGCGGGCCGAAGAGCAGCGGAAGCGCGCCGAGGAGCGCCGCGCCGCCGAGGCTGCGAAGAAGAAGGATGCCGGGGGAGCCGCTACCACCGAACGGAAGCCCGAAGGCACCGCTCCCGCTCCCGTAAAGCCCGGGGGGCGCTAGACCAGCGGCGCTGGCCGAGGTCTTCGGCGCCACGCTGCTCGTACCTCTCTCGTGGTGTCGCTCAGAGGGCTCGTTCGCGGTCCGAACACTGGATTCCCGCACGGGGGCCTGTTGAGGGCCCGCTGAACCTCGGCCCGCGTCCGCCGCTCTGCACCCACGAACCGCCCGCTACGAACCCCAGGACCGCGCCGGGGCAGGAGTCGGGACAGCCGTGCCCTCGCCGTCGGCATCCGATGCTATTCCATGCCCCGGCCCGCGTCCGCCGCCAAGCAGCGCGGAGGGAACGAAGCGAACCCGAGGACCGCGCCGGGGCTGGGTCGTGGACGGCATTCCATGCCCCGGCCCGCGTCCGCCGCCAAGCAGCGCGGAGGGAACGAAGCGAACCCGAGGACCGCGCCGGGGCTGCGTCGTGGACGGCATTCCATGCCCCGGCCCGCGTCCGCCGCCAAGCAGCTCGGAGGGAACGAAGCGAACCCGAGGACCGCGCCGGGGCAGCCCGGCCCCGGGAGGAATATTCCATGCCCCGGCCCGCGTCCGCCGCCAAGCAGCGCGGAGGGAACGAAGCGAACCCGAGGACCGCGCCGGGGCAGCCCGGCCCCGGGAGGGATATTCCATGCCCCGGCCCGCGTCCGCCGCCAAGCAGCGCGGAGGGAACG
>BTVI01000028.1:0-42580 GCA_045862955.1 Fimbriimonadales bacterium | reverse complement strand
ATGCAACGCTTGCGGCTTGCGTTCGCATGCTTCGACAGGCTCAGCATGACGGGGCGGGGGCGGGGGGGGGGGGGTGTGGCGGGTTCTCCAGGCCGCGGCCCCCGTCCCCCGGGCGGAGCCAACCCGCCGCGCGCGCCGCGCGTTCCGAACGTCCGCGGCCGCGCTAGAGGCGGGGCACCCGTGCCCTCGCCGTCCGGGTGATGGCGGCCTCCGATGCAACGCTTGCGGCTTGCGTTCGCATGCTTCGACAGGCTCAGCATGACGGGTAGGGGTCGGGTGGGTAGGGGTGTGGCGGGTTCTCCATGCCGCGGCCCGCGTCCGCCGGGCTGAGCCTACCGGACGCGCACCGCCAGCCCAGGGACCGCGCCGGGGCCTGACCACGGACCCGGGATTCCATCTGAGCTTCGTCATGCTGAGCCTGTCGAAGCATGCCCTCGCCTGCCGGATGGTAGTATCGGTAGCCCGTCATGCTGAGCTTGTCGAAGCATGACCTCGCCGCGCGCACTCCATGCCGCGGCCCGCGTCCGCCGGGCTGAGCCTACCGGACGCGCACCGCGAGCCCAGGGACCGCGCCGGGGCCTGACCACGCCCCCGGGATTCCATCTGAGCTTCGTCATGCTGAGCTTGTCGAAGCATGACGCCCCGAGCCATGTGTGCCCTTCCCTCCCCAATCGCAGTGGCGACGTCATGCTTCGATAAGCTCAGCATTACGAGTAGGGGTGTGGCGGGTTCTCCATGCCGCGGCCCGCATCCGCCGGGCTGAGCCTACCGGACGCGCACCACCATCCCAAGGACCGCGCCGGGGCATGAATCGGGACACCCGTGTCGGTGCCAACGTGCCCTCGCTGTCCGGGTGATGGCGGCCTCCGATGCAACGCTTGCGGCTTGCGGTTGCATGCTTCGACAGGCTCAGCATGACGGGTAGGGGTCGGGTGGGTAGGGGTGTGGCGGGTAGGGGTCTGCCGGATATGGGTGTGGCGGGTAGGCCTATGACGGGTCGGGCGGTGTGACGGGAAAGGGGTGTTAGATGTTGGCGTTCCGAGGTGTCGAGCCCGAACGATGCCATCGGAAGCCGTCCACCGGTCGCAACCAAGACCGTTCTGCTGAGCTTCGTCATGCTGAGCCTGTCGAAGCATGACCTCGCCGCGCGCATTCCATGCCCCGGCCCGCGTCCGCCGGGCTGCACCTACCGGACGCGCACCGCCAGCCCAAGGACCGCGCCGGGGCCTGACCACGCCCCCGGGATTCCATCTGAGCTTCGTCATGCTGAGCCTGTCGAAGCATGCCCTCGCCTGCCGGATGGTAGTATCGGCAGCCCGACAGGCGGGGCACCCGTGCCCTCGCCGTCCGGGTGATGGCGGCCTCCGATGCAACGCTTGCGGCTTGCGTTCGCATGCTTCGACAGGCTCAGCATGACGGGTAGGTCAGCATGACGGGTAGGGGTGTGACGGGTAGGGTGTTAGGTGTTGGCGTTTCATTCCATGCCCCGGCCCGCGTCCGCCGGCCTGCACCCGCTGGGCGCGCCGAGCGAACCCAAGGACCGCGCCGGGGCATGAATCGGGACACCCGTGCCCTCGCCGTCCGGGTGATGGCGGCCTCCGATGCAACGCTTGCGGCTTGCGTTCGCATGCTTCGACAAGCTCAGCATGACGGGCCGAGGCATGGCACACATCGCCGGGACGGCGACAGTGCGGGCCTCCCGCCGGACCTGAGCATCACCGAGAGGGTGGGCGCCCCGTTGATGCGCGATCGGTCTCGACACCCCGACGGTCCGGTGACCCCGCTGGCGTCGGCGCGTCGAACCAGCCGAGCCTAATCTCCCGTCCGCGCGAAGTTGATCAGCACGATGTTGAGATCGGGTAACCCGACCTGACCATCGCCGTCCAAGTCCCCTGTCTGAGTCCCCGTCCGGGCGAACTGCAGCAGCGTCTCGTTCAGGTCCATGATGTCCACCACGTTGTCGTCGTTCACGTCGCCGTTGCGCACCATCGCCCAGTCGAGCACGCTGTCCCCTGCGATCAGCACGCCGTACTGACGCTGCCCCAGCCACCGCCAAGGCTTCGCCACCACGTCGAACGTGCCCGGATTCCCCACCTGCACCGAGTAGTGCCCGCCGGAGGTCAACGCAGTTGCGTACGTCCCCACGAGGCTGCCGTTCTGGTACAACCTCACCGTCAAGGGAATACCCGCCGTGTCCCCGAGATAACCCGGCAGGCTCACCACACCGGTCAACACGGGGTTCTGCGTCAGTGCCCACGACGCGATGTTCTCGGCCAGCAGCCGGTCCTCTGGGTAGAGCATCAGGTACGTATCGGTGAACATGTCGTTCTCGCCGATGACGAACAGGCGACCGGCGCCGGTCTCCGGCGTGCGCTCCATCACGGCTGCCGCGATGTTGCCCTGGGGGTCGTCTATTAGGTGCAGTGCACTCGACGGGGTGGTAAGGTAGCCGTTCTTGCCCAGGAACACAGTGGTCAGGCCCTGGGTGATGCGGTGCGGGGCGAGGATATCGCCATACCCGTAACTGATGGTTCCCATTAGGTTCAAGCCGAACTGGCTTAGCATACTGTTGTATGCCGCTTGGTTACCGGGTCACCCACAATCGGCGGTGACCACCAGGGTCCCGCCCGCCTTCACCCAGTTTACGATTGCCGTCTGTTCCGCTGCGGTCAGGTTCTGCTGCAGTATCTGGCTGGTATAGAAGACAGAGACTTGGGAGAGGAAAGATTCGCTGAGTACATCCGTCTGGTGCCAGACTGCCCCCCTGGCCTCCCAGATTGCCCTTAGCTCCGTCATCGCGGCGCCCGTCTCTACGTTGTACACCGGGCTCCATACGCGAGTGTCGTCGAAGATGCCAACGTCAACTGCCGCCGAACAGGCCACGGCTGCCATGAGCACCCCGACCAGCGTGGTCGCTCTCATTCGCCAACTCCCCTTTGCCCACCGGGCGAGACCCGGGGGACTGTCTTGCACTGCGCCTTCAGTATAACGCGAGACCGTCCCGTAGTCCACGAGCAGCGAGCCGAACCCGGCATATCCCTCAGCCAGCAGGGGGCTAGTTTCCCTCGGACTCCAGGAAGCGCTCGGCGTCAATCGCAGCCATGCAACCCGAGCCCGCCGCGGTCACGGCCTGGCGATAGGTTCGGTCCACCACGTCGCCGCACGCGAATAGGCCCGGGATTTTCGTGCGCGTAGATCGGGGTTCGGTGATGACGTAGCCGAGTTCGTCGGTCTCCAGCACGTCTCGCACCAGTTGGCTGTTGGGCTCGTGTCCGATTGCGACGAACACCCCGTCCACCGGCATCCGCCGCGTCTCGCCCGACTTGGTGTCGCGCAGCGTCACGGCGGTCACCCGCTTCTCTGCAGGCTCGTGGATGTCTTCGATGACCGTGTTCCACAGCATCTCCACCTTGGGGTTGCCGAGCACGCGGTCTTGCATGATCTTGCTAGCCCGCAGCGCATCCCGCCGGTGCGCGACGTACACCTTGGAGCAGAAGCGCGTGAGGAAGCCGGCCTCCTCCATCGCCGTGTCCCCGCCCCCTACCACAACGACCGTCTTATCGCGGAAGAAGAACCCGTCGCACGTGGCGCAAGCCGACACGCCGTGCCCCATCAGCGCCTTCTCCGCGGGAAGGCCGAGCCACTTCGCCGACGCTCCGGTCGCGAGGATGACCGTCTTGGTCCGATAGGTCTCGCCGCCAGCCTGCACAGTAAAGGGTCGCTCCGAGACATCCAGCGCCGTCACCTTCTCGTCCCGCACGGTGGTGCCGAAGCGCTCCGCCTGCTGTCGGAAGAGCTGCATCATCTCCGGACCGGTTATTCCGTTCGGAAAGCCGGGATAGTTCTCCACGTCGGTGGTGATCATCAACTGCCCGCCCGGCTCGTCACCCGAAAACAGCAGGGGCTGCAAGTTTGCTCTGGACGTATACAGCGCGGCCGTGTAGCCTGCCGGACCCGAACCGATGATGATGACGTTATGAACCATGAAACTCTCCTCGTCGGGAAGTCGCACTGCGGCGAGGGATACGCCCTCCAGTTCATACTGTACCTTAGGCGTAGCACATGCCGAAGGTCTTATTGTCGGCGACCGCCCGGGTCGGCGAGGCGTAGAACGTTGGGGCAGCGAAGCAACTGATGAACACCACGGCAGAAGCGACGACAACGGTATCGCGGGCGCCCGTCCGGGCGCGCTCTCGCCTGCATCCGCTCTCACCGGTTCTGTATCTCTGGCGAAACCCAGCACAGACGGTTCCCCTCGGGGCAGTCATCGTGATGTCCGTCTTGCTCATCGCAGGCATCGTGGCCATGCTCAACTCCATCCCGCACGCAATCCGAACCGTGTACGGTTACAGCAAGGCCTTCGCCGTCGTGTGGCCCCGCGCCGACCGGGACGACACGCGGCAGATCCGGGCGGCTCTGGAAACCGCTCCGGACCTGGGTCGCCTTTCCACGGTGCGCATCACCATGATGCGGGTGAAGACCATCGTGGGGCAATGGCCGTTCGTTATCTACGGCCTAGAACAGAAGGACATCGAGCCGCTACTCGAGCGAATGAGACTGCGTCTGGCCGAAGGCCGCTTCCCGAAGCCCGGCGCCCCCGAGATCGTGGTCTCGCGAGCCGTGGCACACAACAAGGGATACCGGCTGGGACAAATCGCTCTTCGCCCCGACAATCGAGACGAGTACGCACCCGAACCCACCAAGGTGGTGGGCATTCTGGACGGCCCGGAGTGGTTCGCCTTCTCCTCCACGGAGTTCATCAAGGCCAACTTCTTCCCGGACACTACTGCCTTCATCCTGATGGCGGACGAAGCGAAGAACCAGCCGAGGCTCGACTCGTGGGTGCTCGAGCGGATGGAGGGCACGCGGGGCAGGGTTTTCTCCTACGCCGAACTGAACCGAGAGGCCGAGCGGGATCTCGCCACGCTCTATCTGATCCTGAACATCGTAATCGCGGCGCTGGTGACGGTCCTCGCTTCGATGATGGGCCTCCTCGCCAACATCCACTTCACTCAGCGCATCGTGGAGTTCGGGCTGCTGCAAGCAATAGGTCACACGCGACGGTCATTGCTAGTACGTACCATGCTCGAGACTGTGCTCGTAGTGATCGGCGCTTGGATACTGGGCATCCTCTTCGCGCACCTGGGGCTGGACATCGTCAAGCGCACGGTGATGGAGCCGAAGGGATATCCGATGAGCCCGGCAGGCTGGGAGACTTATCGCTACACGCTCTCTGTTCCGGTCGCGGTTGCCCTGTTCGGCCTGGCGACCGTGTGGTGGAGGTTCCGGCGATTCGATCCGGTGGCCATCGTCGAAAGGAGACTCGTTTGATTCGGGCAGAGGGGGCAAGCCTAGTGTATCAGGACCCGACGGGGCCCGTTCACGCCTGTCGCGACATCTCGCTGGAGATTGGCCCAGGTGAGTTCGTCGGCATCCTGGGGCCGAGCGGCTCGGGCAAGAGTTCCCTGCTGTATCTGCTCAGCGGCCTCAAGACCCCTACCTCTGGGCGGGTTACCTATCGCGACGTGGACTTTCGCTCCATGCCTGTAAGGGAGCGGGACCGTCTAAGACGCACCGAGTTCGGTATGCTGTTCCAGTACCCGTACCTGCTCGGCTATCTGACGGCGCTGGAGAACGTACTGGTGGCGAACGGGGGGGCCGCGGCCTCCGACCGGGCCGCCGAGCTCTTGGGCGCGCTCGGCCTAGGGAGCAAAATGCATCGCCGCCCACGCTCGCTCTCCGGCGGCGAGAAGCAGAGGGTGTGCGTCGCGCGCGCCCTTCTGAACCGACCTCACGTCATCTTCGCCGACGAGCCGACCGCCTCGCTCGACCATGCGACCGGCCTGGCAGTGGTGCGAACGCTACGAGAACAGAGGGGGCAGGGTAGCATCGTGCTCGTGACCCACGATCCGGCGGTGCTGGAGGGCGCGAACCGAGTAGTCAGACTGGAAGACGGGCGCATCGTCGAGGTCGAGGAGCGTATTCACGCAGGGGTGTAAATGGTAGCGCCCGACGCGCGCGGGCACCTTTGCGAGGTTAGGGCCCGTGAATAACGGAAAGGGTGAACCCCAACGTTTCGGTGGCGTCCATACCGTCGAGAAACCGATGGACGCTGCGATTTCACTGCAAGGAGCAGGGTGCTTGACCGAAGCCGGGCGAGACGAGTCCGCACTGGATGCCGATCTGGTGCGCCGGTGCCAAGCGAACGACCTCGCCGCGTTCGACATCATCGTCTCCCGGTACAAAGACCGCATCTACAGCTATGTGCGGCGGATGGTCCCCGAGGACGGCGAGGCGGAGGACGTTGCGCAGGAAGTGTTCGTCCGGGCGTTCCAGGGGATCCAGCGATACGATGGGCGCGCAGGCTTCACGACCTGGCTATTCCGTATCGCCACGAATCTCTGCGTGGATAGGTCCCGCTACAGGTCGCGCAGGCCTCAATCGGTGTCACTGTCACACCCCCACGGCGATGGGCGCCCAGCAGTGGATCCGCCTGATCACCGGTACGACCCCGAGAGGATCGTGCTTCAGAACGAGATGAGCGCCGTCGTGGAACGTGCCGTCGGGAGGCTCTCCGACAAGCTGAAGACAGTGTTGCTGCTCCACGACACGCAGAACCTGTCCTACGAGGAGATTGCCCAGGCAGTGAGTGTCCCCTTGGGTACGGTGAAGTCCCGCCTTTTCCTTGCGAGGGAGCAGTTGCGAGAGGCGCTTCGGGAGTATATGAGAGGCTCAGACGCAAAATGAACGGCTGCGAGAAGTACCGCGAGAGATTGATGGAATACGTTGACGGCCGATGCGACTCCTTCGGCGATCACGTGGCCGTATGCGAGAGCTGCCGGCAGGCTGTCCAGGAGCTTCGCCGGGTACGCGAGCTGGTCGCTGCACTGCCTATGCATCGGGCTCCGGACAGCCTGGCAGAGGGCGTGCGGGTGCGCTTGGCGAGCCGAAAGAAGCTTCCATGGGTTCTGGCCGCCTGGCCCAGGCTCGTGCCGGCAGCAGCAGTGGCTGCGGCTGCAATTGCTGCACTCGTCGCGCTGCCCCGAATCGGCGCCCACCAGCGGGAACTTGCGCAGGCTCAGGACGCGCTGCACACCATGAAGGACCTCCATGCCCAGGTCCAACTGGCCTACATACTGCCTGCAGACTCGCCGGTAGCTGCCAGGCCCAAGCCGCCGAGCGGGGGTACGGAATACGACGATCTTTACGACCTCGATGGGATGTAGAGAATGATGCCGCGAACACTGCTTGCATGCGTTGTGTTTTTACTCATGGCGGCCCCGGCCGTGTCCCAGGAGCAGTCGCGGGCCACGGAGTTGCTGCGGCGGATGATTCGGGCGGAGATGAGCCAAAAGCTGTCCGGCACCCGCGTGGTCATCAACAACCTCGAGGGGCGAAACGAGCGGACCATCGAGCTGGTGCTGCGCTCAGGCCCAGATAGCCGGGTCGAGTTCCCGAAGGGAAGCCCGCGCTACGGCGAGGTGGTGGTGGAGCGAGGTTCGCGCCGGTGGCACTGGGTGCCCCGCGAAAACACCATCTACGTGGGAGAAGCCAAGCGGCGGGAGAAGCTGCAGGAGCGGCTGCCGCGTGTCCTCGAAGGCGTCCGGAGGGGCCTGCTGAACCTAGAGATCGGCGATGCCGCTCGCGTGGCGGGGCGCAAGTGCACCGAGCTGTTGCTGAAGCGCAAGGACGGTTCCCACGTGTGGCGGCTCTACGTGGACGACGCGACCGGTGTCCTGCTGAAGCAGCAGATCCTGGACCCATCGAATCATGACCGTCTAATCGGAGGGTTCGAGTACACGCAAGTGGACTTCGGTGCCAAGCCCTCCCCCGAGGACTTCGTGATCAAGCATCCGGGCGCGAAGGTAGTGCAAGACGAATTCGTGCCCATAGAAGACGCACAGAAGCGGGTCCCGTTCCGCATCCTGCGGCCGGAGCCAGCGCTCGCCGGCCTGCGTCTGGCCGGGGCCAAGCCGGTGGAGCTGGGCGGCAAGCCCGGCGTGCACCTCCTCTACCACGACGCCCATGGGATGGACCCCATCTCCGTGTTCCAGGTGCGGGGCGCAATACCGAGGGAGGCGCTGGGCCGGTTGCACCATCGGGAGTTCCGGATGGCGACCCGGCAGGCGGGGGAGATATTCCTTGCGGCAATGGGCAAGCTGACGCAGGAGCGACTGCAGAGCTTCGTGGACAGCTTCCGGTAGGCCCGCTCGGTCTTCCTCTGCCGGAGCTTGGCTGCCGCTCGGCCGCCCAGCGCCCGTCGGTCCGTGCGATGTACCGGATTCCCGCCTCGGCTCGGCGCGCTCGCTGTCAGACTGAACTGTTCTATGCCCCGGCCTGCATCCGCTGCACTACACCTACCGACCGCACACCGCGAGTCCAAGGACCGCGCCGGGGCAATACCGCGGCCCCAGGATTCCATCTGAGCTTCGTCATGCTGAGCCTGTCGAAGCATGACCTCGCCGCCCGCACTCCATGCCCCGGCCCGCGTCCGCCGCGCTGCGCCGCGAGCAGCACTGGCGCGGGAAACACCGGCTCGGCCCCTGTCGCTTGGCCTCGAGCGCACGCGCGCGGAAGCCAACCACCATGCGGCCCGGAGGACGACTAACACGCGTTCTGTCGCCGCTGGCCCGTTGCACGCACGCTACCGGCTTCAGAGTGGAAGCCGGCTGACCCGAAGACCCTCGGCAAGTTTCGCTTTCGTGCCGAGCAGTCGTGCGTCTGCCTCCGCACGCGAGCGCAGCAGCGACCGGATCCGACTCAGTCGCTCGCCATAGAACTGGCTCGAGTGAATTGCCACCAGCCGCATCTTCTGGTCCCACACGTCGCCGATGTCCACGGCGAAGTTCGGGCTAGCAGTCGAGAAGCGAAGCAACCACGAACCGGTCGGCGTCTGCCGCAGCGCCCGCTCCACGGCCACTCCCGTGCGGCGATGGTCCCGGTGCCGCAATCGCGTCGGGTGCTTTCCGTCGAAGGTGAGGACGTAGTCCGGTTCGAGCCGCTGCAGCTCGGTGCGAATAGCGTCCACCAACTCGTCGGTCACCTTCAGCCGACCGTCCGGAAAGCCTAGGTAGACGACTTCGCTCGCGCCCCACGCACGGGCTGCATCCGCTTGCTCGCGCCGACGCACTCTGCGATTCGCTGCCGCGTCCTCGAACGGGTAGTAGCCCTTGTCGCCGTCGGTCACGCAGATGAGGGTCATCCGGCAGCCGGCTCGCCCCAGCTTGGTAAGGAGGCCGCCGACGTAGAACTCCGCATCGTCCGGATGAGCGGTGACGACGGCTACTCGCGTCCCCTGGGCGAACAAGCGCGACGAATCGGGGTCCGAGTGCGTAGCCTGTGGATGCGCCGACGGAAACAGCTCGTACTCCCAAGGCTGCCACTGGTAGAAGGCGAAGAACCCTAAAGCCACCACGCCGAGACCTATCAGTCCGGGTCCGATGCAGCCCCTTCGCCGCCGGGGAGCCGAGGAAGTCACGCTGCTATGCGAGGCGGGCAGCGGCCTCGGTGCTCTCCCACGGGAATGCCGGGTTCCCGAAGTGTCCGTTCTTTGCCGTAGGCAGGTACTTCACGGAGAGCAAGCCTAGGTATTCGATGATGCCACGAGGAGACAAATCGAACACTTTCCTGACCCGCTCCGCAATCACCTCGTCGGACACCTTGCCCGTGCCGAACGTGAGCACGTTGACGGCGACGGGCTGCACCACGCCGATGGCATATGCAAGATGCAACTCCACCCTCTGTGCTAACCCGGCTGCGACGATGCATTTTGCGATGTGTCGTGCCATGTAGGAGGCGGAGCGGTCTACCTTGGTAGGGTCCTTTCCAGAGAAAGCACCACCACCCACTGGACATGCTCCGCCGTATGTGTCCACTACTACCTTACGACCGGTGACACCCGTGTCGGCCTGAGGTCCGCCTATGATGAACTGACCCGTCGGGTTGATATGATAGGTGATATCCCGATCCACATAGCTCTGGTAGTTCTGTAGTACGGGCTCGAGCACATGCTTGCGTACCACCTGACGCACCTGCTCCTGGTCCTCCACGGGCTTGTGCTGAGTGGACACCACAATGGTGTCGATGTATTTGGGTCGGCCGTCCTCGTAGGCAACAGTGACCTGCGACTTTCCGTCAGGCCGGAACATCTCGTCGTCCTCTCGCTTCTTACGCGCCTCGGCCAAGCGTCGTGTTAGTGCATGAGCGATGCTGATAGGCAGGGGCATCAATTCGGGAGTCTCATCACACGCAAGACCGATCATCATGCCCTGATCGCCGGCGCCCCCCGTATCCACGCCCATTGCGATGTCCGGCGATTGCTGCTGGATCGCTACCATCACGCCGCAGGTATCACCTTCGAATCCGAGGGCGGTGCTGGTGTAGCCTACGTCGTTGATAGTTCGGCGTACTACGTCGGGTATCTCGACGTACGCGGACGTAGTTAGCTCTCCAGCAACCACGGCCACCCCCCGCGATAGCAGTGTCTCCATCGCACATCGCGCGCCGGCATCCTGCGCTAGGCATTCGTCGAGGATGGCATCGCTAATCTGGTCCGCTAACTTATCCGGATGGCCCTCGGTGACCGACTCGGACGTGAATAGGTGCATCGCCATGATGTGGTCCACTCCCAGCTAAAGTGCTCGCCCGCGAGGACGATAAAGGATCACTCCACTATACCGAAAGCTCGAGACCCCTGCAAGAGGGGTCTCCGATGAAATCGAGATGTGCGGCATGTCGATCGGCCCTAAAACTCGACGGATAGCTGCGTCACAACTTGTCCGCCCTTCGCTCGGGTGCTCGAGTTGCCGGGGGTGTTGAATCCCGCGACGTTCTTGCCGTCGTAGTCGCTGAGCTGATACAGGAACCGAAGGTTGGTTCGATCACCCATTCCATAGTCCAGTCCGAGCGTGTAGTAGTACTCGGTCGGTTTGCCACCCACGAACGGCCCGCCGAAGCCTACCGCGCGGTCCTTCAGGTCCCAGTACACGCCTTCCCAACCTAGCATGATCTTCCATCGGGGATTCATGCGGTAGTCCAAGCCGAACTGCAACCGGTTGATTCGGTCATCGGTGCCGAGGCCGACGACATTGCCGGAAGTGTCTCGTGCCGTTCCGGTACCTTGATAGAACTCCCCTTGTGCGGTTACGCCGACCGCCGAGTTGAAGCGATACCGACCACCCAGCGTCAGGCCCTTGATGTCGGTCGGACTGTGCCAGAAGCCGATGCGCCCCCAATTGCCCGGAGCGGAGAAGAATGGTCGGATTTCGCGCCAACCGACTCCGAAGTCGAAGTCATCGCCGGAGGCGAAGCGCACTCCGACGTCGTAAGCGAAGTTGTCTGCGTTCAGCCGACTGCTGCCGTTGTAGAATGCCTGACTCGCGGAGAAGTCGGCGTTGATGAACAGCGAGTCTGCGAGCCCCATGCGAAGCCCGCCGCCGAATACCGCGACCCTATTGAACTCGAAGCCCGCGTTACCCAGCCGTGGGGCAGCGACCGTCGGCTCGCCGTCGAAAGCGATGTACGCTAGGTTGAACCGTGACCGGCCGAACTTCACGTCGAGGTTGGCTCCCAACTCGGTATCCACTACCATCAGACCCTGGTTGATTCCGGCCGGTCGGGCAGCATAATCGAACACGGTGCGGTTGTCGCCGACGCGCATGGTGTAGTCGGAAGCCGCCGAGGTGTCGCCGCGCCCGGACTGCTTGCCGAGGAACAACTCCAGCCCGACCGTCTCGAAGTCCATCCGGACGGCGGCGCCGTCCATAGCCCACTCTCCGTTGTCGTAGCGAGCAATGTCTAGGTACGGGTCCGGATCGTGCCGCTGCATCACGTAGGGAGAAACCTTCTTGCCGATGCGTCCGAAGGAGACGGTGAGCGGATTTCCCAACCAGTTCGCGTCGAAAGTCGCAGCCAGGCGGTTCACGAAGATGTCGGTCCCGGATGAAGTCTTCCGGGTCCCCGGAAAGAACTCGCTGAAGCTGTTGCCCTCGTATCCCAGCAGGCTGCTGAACACTAGGTCGGAGTCGAGCCGGACGTTGCGACCGAACGTGCCTCGCACCTGGAGCCCCAGCTCTTGCATGACGTTCAAGTCGCCGGTCAAGCCACTCGGGCTTCCGTCCGAGCGCGTACCCACCGGGTTGCCGGTCCAATCCACTCCGGGCAGATTGTCTATGCTGTGCTTGCCGATCGCGGCAACGTTGAAATCGCCGGTAATCTGGACCCTGTCCTTGCGATTCTCCAGGGCGTCCAGGCGACCCCCCAACGACTTGAGGTCTTGTCGGAGGGCGGCGAGGTCCACGCCGAGCGAAGCCAGCTCCGCCTCGAACTCCTTGGCCAGCCGATTGAGCGCGTTCAGAGCCTCTCGGTCCGCCGTGATCTCGCCCATCTGCGATTTCAGGGCTTCCAGTTCGGCGCGAAGAGCAGCGAGCTCTTGGGTAGTCGCAGCGTCGGTGGGCCCTTCGCTGACCTGGAAACCGTCAATCCTGGACTGGACTGCGTCAATCTTGGAGGAGAGGTCGCCGGTCAGCGCCATGAAGCGCTTGTACGCTCCGTGGACTGCGACGGCGAACTCATAGCGGCTCAGGGGACGAGCTCCACGAAACGTGCCGTCTGGATAGCCGACAAGGAGCCCGGCGCCCTTGAGCGTCTCCAGAGCGTCGTAAGCCCAGTGGCTCTCCGGCACGTCCGGGAAGTTGGCCTGCGCAAACCCGACGGGGGCCGCGAAGGCAAGGAGTGCAATCGCAAGCAGAGCGTTCCGCGCCAGCTTCATCGGTTCTCCTCCGTGAGACGAGCCGACACGCGAGGGTGCCGGGCTACCGAACCTACTCCCAATTCCATTGTCGGCCCGGGCCCGTGTCGGTCCGTACCTCTTTAGTATACGACTACACGGGCCCTGAGGTCAATCCGTAGTTACAGCTTGAAGTCTACGATGGCGGAGACGGCAACGCCGTCAACCTTGTCGAGGTTCTTACCGGGGGTCTTGGTCGAGATCGGGATCAGCGCGCGAAGGCGCACCGCGTTACCCATGAAGCGCCCCTCGATCTGACCGAGCGCCTGTACCTTGTCCACCTTGGCCTTGGCTCCCATCACTTGCGCCGCGCCGAGATAACCGCCGTCGCCTACGCTTAGGATCGGTACCACCTTAGTGGTTGCTGCGGGCGTGTTGTTGTGTCCTGTTAGCTTGTTGATGGCCTTGTCTATGTCCTTGCCGAACGTCGTGACGGCCAGTGCGATGCCGCCCGCCTTCAGAATCGTGTCGAGCTGTGCCACGGCGACTGCCGCCACCAGAAACGCTGCCGCGAGAACACAGAGAGTCCTCATTCTCTTCATTGCCTAGTACCTCCCTCTTCTCAGACTACGCCGGGCGTTGCGAAAGTGTGGCAGGAAAACGGCCCCGGCACGTAACGCCGGGGCCGTCTCAGGCGAATGCCTTAGAACTTGATCGAGAACTGGGTGAAGAACAGGCCGCTCTTGGCATTCACGTTCGGGTTGCCCGGCGTGTTGAAGAAGCTGTCGCCCGTCTTGTTCTTGTAGTCGAGGATCTGGTAGCCGAAGCGCCAGGTCGTGTTCTCGCCGAGGTCATAGGTGAGATCGGCGGTGTACCAGTGCTCGTCGATCTTGCCGTTATCCAGGTCTAGCCTGGCCTCATCGAGGTCCCAGAACACGCCCTCCCAGCCGAGACCGAGGTGCCAGTTCTCTGCGAACTTGAACCCGATACCGGCCTGGATGCGGTTGATCTTGTCATCCTCGGAGATGCCGAACACGGTGCCACCGAAGTCGGCCCGATCGGACCCGGTGTAGAACTCACCGGTCGCGAACAGGCTGATGTCGTCGTTCACCTTGAAGTCCACGCCGGCATGGAAGCCCTTGATGTCTGTCGGGTTGTTCCAATAGCCGATGCGTCCCCACGAGCCGGGACCACCGTACCAGGGGCCGATCTCGCGATATCCGGCGTACACGTTGAAGCGGTCGCCGGCGTACCGAAGAGCAGCGTCCCACAGCCAGTTGTCCTCGTCTAACTGCGAGTCGTCGTTATAGAAGTAGTCCGACTTCGCGAAGTAACCATTAAGCCGGAAGTTCTTCGCAAACTCCACGTCCAACTCGCCGCCCCACAGCTGGAGCCGGTTGAACGTGAACGCAGGTAGAACAGCGCTGGCGGGGCTTAGCGTGTCCGGCCCGTCGAGCAGGTTGTAGGTTGCCCGGGCAGTTCCGAAGCGGCCGAGGTTGACGCCGACTTCGGCACCGAGGATGGTGTCCGCGACCATCAAACCGGTCGTGTAGTTGCCTGGACGGCTGCCCTGCTCAGAGACCAGCGACGTGTTGCCGACCCACATATCGTACACGCCGTTGTTCAGCGCGGAACCTCGATTGCTGACCTTACCACCGTAGAACCCGAGGCTGAAACTCGACCAGTCGAAGGAGACGGAGCCGCCATCAATCATCCAGTCGCCGTTGTCCCAGCGGTCGGAGTCCCAGTAGTAGTCGACATCCTGTCGCTTCAGGATATACGGGTTGATCTGGTGACCGATGCGACCCAGTCGAAGGTTGACCGGAGCGCCGAACCAGGACGACGCCCAAGCTGCCTCGAAGCGGTGCAGCCAGACGTCGGTGTTGCCCTCTTCCTTGCGCCCGGCACCGGCGAACTGCGTGGTCATGTTGCCACCCTCGAAGGGGAGCAGGTTGCCGACCACCAACTCGGCCAGCATGTTCACGTCACGGCCATAGGTGCCGGAGAAGATCAGGCCCAGCTCGTGCATCACGTGCAGGTCACGAGTCACGCCTACGGGGTCGCCCGAGGCATTCGCGCCGACCCACGCGCCATTCCAGTCCACGCCGATCTCGCTATCGCGGCTGTGGCCTGCACGACCGCCGATGTCCACGGTGCCGTGGATGTCGACTGCGGGCTTGCGTGCCTCTAGAGCAGCCACGCGATCCTCGATGGAGCGGAGGTCCTTCTTCATCGCCTCGACGTCCACGCCGAGCGATGCGAGGTCCTGCTCGAAGGAGTTCATCAGCTTGCGAAGCGCGTCAATGTCGTTCTTCCAGTTCTTCATCCCCGAAAGATCGTTCTTGAACGCTTCTAGCTGATCGCGGAGCGCCTGGAGGTCCGCCTTGCTGGCAAAATCGCCCTGCGTTCCTCCGCCTCCTTTGGGTAGCGCGTCGATCTGCCTCTGCAGGCCGTCAATGCGGCTCTGGAGGCCGTCGAACATGTACTTGAGCTTCTGGTACGCAGCGTTCATGGCCACAGCGAACTCGTAGCGGCTCATGGGACGCGCGCCCCGGAACATGCCGTCCGGGTACCCGACGAGGAGACCGTCGTTCTTCAAGGTCTCCAGGGCCTCGTAGGCCCAGTGGTACTCGGGGACGTCCGGGAAGTTCTGTGCATTAGCCGGGATGTAGAGCCCAGCCATCAGCACCACGCCGAATAGATAACTCAGCGTTCGCTTCATCCGTTCTCCTCCTTGAGGTTTCAGTACCGCGGCCGGTCACGGCCTGCCTCGACGGAACGGCGGAAGCCTTCCAAGGTTTCCTTCACGCCTTCTCCCGTTCCGGCAGCGGACCGCCGACAAACGATCATCAATGTCAATGGTCGGTCGAGTCGGTTGGACTCGTTCCACAGGTACAGACTGGACTATACCTCGTTCGGTGAACCCTGTCAATCGAACGAGGGTCGTGCCGTCAACTTAGACGATTCCCACACTCGTTCGGGTCAGAATTTCACGCTGAACTGGCTGTAGAACAGGCCACCGTCCGCCCTGTCCGCGCCCACGCCAGGCGCGTTCAGGAAGGATGAGCCGGACTTATTCCGATAGCTCGTGACCTGGTATCCGAGCCTGAACCGCGTGTCCTTACCCATATCGTAACTGAACTCGGCCGTATAGTAGTTCTCGTCCACATCGCCGCCGCCGAACTCGAGGTCCGGCCGTTCGGCGAACTTCCAGAAAACGCCTTCCCAACTGAGAAGGAGCGACCAACGGTGGTTGACAGGCCACTGCAGGTAGGCGGCAAGCGCCGTGATGTCGTCCTCGTTCATCAGGCCGATGGAGCGGCTACCGCTGCCGTCGCTGAGCAACTCCGTCCCGGTCAGGAACTGGCCGGTCACCCAGATGCCGGCACCGTTCGCCAGCCTGTAGTGGGCCCAGCCCCCAAATCCTTTTACGTCGTTCGGGTTGTACCAGTAGCCCAAACGGTCCCAAGAGCCTGGAGCCGAGAAGAGAGGGGCAACGAACCGGTAGCCGAAGCCGAGCCACCACTTGTCCCCTTCGTGGTACTCCAGCGAGAAGTCGTAAGCGTAGTTGTGCGACGTCTGCACCGAGTGGTCGTTGTAGTACAGGTCAGAGTCTGCGAGGGCACCGTAGAAGGTGAGGCGGTCCGTAAGGTTCAGAACCGTGTCCGCGCCCATCACGATCTGCCGATTGAACGGACTACCCTGCAGGGTTTCGAACTCTGTCTCCTCACCGTCCAGGACCAAGTACTGCGCGGCGACGTGGCTTTGCTTGGGCAACGTGTAGGTGGCTTCGACGCCAATGTGACGGTCCACCGAGAGGACGCTCGCGTCCACGTTTCCCGGCCGCTCACCGAACTCGAAAGCTCCGAGCAGTCTGCCGACGCTCATCTGATACAGGCTGTCGGATTGCACGCTCCCGCGCCTGGCCGAGCGCCCTGCGTGGAAGGCAAGCTCCACGTCACCGAGTCCGAAGGTGAGGAGGCCCCCGTCGAAATACCAGTTGCCGTTGTCCCAACGCTCGATGTCTATATACGGGTCGGGGTCGATGCGACTGAACGCCAAGTAGTTGGAGCTTCCGAAGCCGAGACGACCGAGACGCACGCTCATCGGGGCGCCGAACCAGCGGTCTTGCCATGAAGCCTCGAGCCGGTGGAGGAACAGGTCGGTAGCGCCTTCCTCGCGCCGCGTCCCGGGAGTCAGCGTCGCAAAGCCGCCCCCTTCGTAGCCCACGAGCGTCGAGGCAAGCAATTCGGCGTCCACTCGGGCGCGCCCGAACTCGCCGGACAGGTTCAGCCCGGCCTCGTGCATCAGGTGAAGGTCCTTGGGAAGCCCGACCGGATTGCCGGAGCCGTCCGAGCCTATTAGGTTGCCCGACTGGCTGACGCCGATCCGACCGTCCCGGCTGTGGCCACCGAAGCCGACGACGTGGTACTCGCCACCGATGGTGATCGGGGCCTTGCGCTGCTCCAGCTCGGTTACGCGGTCTTCGAGCGAGCGCAGGTGTCCCCGCATCTCCTCCACATCCATACCTAGCGTCGCCAGATCTCGCTCGAACTCCTCCGTCAACTTCTTGAGAGCATCGATGTCGGCTCGATAGGCACGGACATCACCGAGCTGCTTTCGTAGCCCCTCTAGTTGGGTCTTCAGCTCGCCTAGTTCGGCCTTGGTGACTTCGCCTTTCGCACCTGCGGGAGGCTTCCACTGAGCGATCTGTTCCTGAAGCCGCGCAACGCCACGCTCGCGAGCTCGAAGCAAATCGCGCAGGTCTAGGTAGGCGCGGCTAGTTGCAGCTGCGAACTCGTATCGCGTGAGCGGTCGTCCGCCTCCGTAGGTACCGTCGGGGTAACCCACGAGCAAGCCCGACGCTTTGAGTCGGGCAATGGCATCATAGGCCCAGTGATGTTCGGGGACGTCTGGGAACTGCTGTGCATCGGCGGGAACTCCCGCCAAGGTGAGCGCGAGCGCGCACAGAGCGAAGAATCTGGCATTCATCCGGTCCCTCCTTGGACGCTCAGCGCGCCGGGTGGCGGTCCGTCGATCCTCCGCACTCGCCGGGTCTCCGGGCGCCGAGAGTGGTATTGCCAGGTGGCAGGGCTGTCAGCCCGCTGTTTCGACCGGTAGTATAACGGAGAGAATCAGTCCTTGTCTACGCCTTCTCGAGCGCGCGACTCTGCCTCTGCTGCGTCCCGTAAGACGTCCTCCGCCAGAATGAGCGCCGCGATGTCGTCGATGGGCTCGGGGGGCACGAGCAACCCCCTCGGGACGAACCTCCGCCATCCTCGGCGCGGCGTCAACTCCCAGTACCGCCTTTGAGCGCGCTCGGTGGAGTGCTTCTCGTCCACGACGAGGATGCCCGATTCGGGCAAGCGTGCCTCGATCGCTCGAACGACCTCCCGCGAGCCAGTGCCTCCCCCAACGACCATCACGTCGGGCTGCGTCTGATCCGCCATCTCCGCAACCGTGTCGGCGAGTTGCTCGATTTGTACAACTTTGCGGCCGAGAACCTGTACCGTTTGGCCGTTCTGGGCACGAACAACGGCGACCCCGCACTTGTCGGTTCCCGGGTCTACCGCGAGCACGACGGACGTTTTCAGAGCCGCGTCACCCCGAACATCAGATCTAGCCGGTCCGCCGCCCTCGTCTCCGAGCGTGCCACCGCCGTAACGTTCACCAGCCTTCCTGCCTTGCGGATGCGTTTGATCAGATCGAGCAGCGTGCCGTAGGTCACTTCGCCAATCGTCTCACCGCGTCCGGCGACGGGAACCATGCCACGCTCCCGAGCAGTCGTCGCCAGCTCGTCTCGCAGGAATCGGACCAGCTCACCCATCAACTCCTCATCGGTGCGTTGGTTGTCCAGTTGGACCGAGGCTACCGTCTCGCCTGCGTGAAACACCACGGGATTCGGCAGGATCTGCAGGCCGACGACGAGCGGTTCGCCCGCCACGGTGTTGACTGCAGCCGAGGCGATGAGGACGATATCACCGGACGTATTGGCCATCGCCTCGGCCATCGCCTCGGTCACCTTCTCCACCGGGATGCGAACGAAGTGCCCCTGGTCGCTCAGGGCGAAGCTGTCCAGCATCGTCACGTAGTCGCCGTCTGGGCCGGGTGAGGCACCCTCCTGCTTGGCCACCTCTCGCGCTCGGTCGAGTACTGACCGTATCGTGAGCACGTTGTCCGCAATGTCGCCGCCGCCCGTCACAGGCACTCGGACGATCTCCCTGCCGATTGGAAATAGGATCGGCTCGGTTCGGAACTTGATGGCGGTTCGTCCGAAGGCGCCCGTAGCAGCGGTCAGTTCCGCGCCCAGCATGCCGATGCGCGACGTCAGGTCGGCAACTTCCACTTGCAGGTCGTTCCGGGTGCGCTGAAGCTGCTCCCTGTCTTTCTCCATCGCCAGGTTCTCCCGCGCGAGCACCTCGTTCTGCTTGGCGAGCGTGTCCGTCTCCTCGCGATAGGTGGTCAGTTGGTCTGATAGTGCTTGGACATCCGCAGAGAGCTTCTCTCGCTGGGATGTGAGCTCACGAACCTCAGCGCTCCGCTCCTCGAGGTCCTTCGTAGTGGCAGCGAGGTTCCGTTGGGCCAGATCGAGGTGCTTCTCGATGGTCTCATTGCGTGCCCGAAGTACCGCCTGCTGCTGTGTCGCGGCCCGCAAGCTCCCCTCGATGCGGCGCCGGTCCGCCTCGGCCTCCCGCAGCGAGTCCTTAGCGGTCTCCAACGCGCGATTGGCGTCTCGGATGGCAGCTCGCAGGTCCTCCAGTTCCTCCGTCGTCCGCTCCAACTCCGTCGTGAGGCGGCGCAGCTCGGTCGTCTTCTGCTTCAGCTCGGCCTTTCGGCTCTCGAGGTCGCGCACTGTCTCGACACCGCGCAGCACCCATTCGCGGTGTTCTTTGCTCAGCGTGATAACGCTACCGAGTGTGACGGTGAAGATGAAGCAGCCGGTTAGTGTGGTAACTAGCACGGCGGTCCGCTTCGGCCGCAAGCCGAAAACGGTCAGCCTCTTCTTGCCCATCCTGCGCCCCAGCGCGTCCCCCATGTACGCGATGAGACCGCATATCAGCATGATCCCTAACCAAATAGGCCATTGATACATCCGTGCGCCCCAGTCTGCTTGTTACCTACTCCGATGAATGAGCAGTCCTACTGCGAGAACGAGTCCGACGATGTTCGCACCGAAGCTAGCCAGTATCGGCTTGACAGCGCCGCCCTGACCCAGCACCGCCATGTAGCTCGAAAGCAGCCAGTATCCGAAGATAATCACGAGCGCGATGGCGAAACCCACGGCATTGCTCGTCCGTGACTGGCGTATGCCTAGCGGCGCCCCCACCAGCGCGAAGATCAGCGTCGCGAGCGGGTATGCGATCTTATTGTAGAACCCCATCTCCAGATTACGTATTGCCTCCGGCCCCTCGGCACCCACGCGCTTCATATCGGCGATCTTCTCGAGCGTAGCCTTCATGTTGGTGGCATCCGGATCCCGAATCGTTTGACGCTCCAGGTTGCGGAAGAGTGACTCGAGCTTCAGCGACGGCCCGGACAGGGGCACCTCTAGCATCTCCACGTAGCGCTGCTCCGGCCCGTCCTCCTTCGGTCGAAACATCGTTACCCTGCTTAGGCTCAGTGATGTGCCCCCACGGTACACTGCCTCGGTGGCGTAGATGTACATGTCCGGCTTGGCACTCCCCTTCGGGTAGTGGATGATGTTCGTGCCCCAGAAGGTCCGACGTGCGAAGTCGGCGTCGCGTGATACGACGATGTACTCGATGCGCCTGCCATCATAGATGGGAAACGCCGCGAAGTTCAGAGGGTTCCGCTCGAGCTGTTGGAGTATGTCGAACTTCAGGTTGTGTGCTCGGACGGCACAAGGGGGGACTACATACTCGGTCAGCGCAATAGCCAAGATAGTTACGGCGAGGCCCATGTATGCGATGGCTCGAATGACGCGCCACAGGCTGGCACCCACTGCGAACAGCGCTGTCGCCTCGCTGTCGCCCGACATGCGCCCAGTGGCTAGCAACGAGGCGAGAAGCATCGCAGCGGGCAACGTCTTCGTCAGCATGCCTGGCAGCAACATCAAGCTCATCTCGATGACCATGAACGGGGCAACGCCTCTCACCATATAGTCCGTCAGGGTGAAGAGGTAGGTGATGGACATCCCCAACATGGAGAACATCGCTACCCCGAAGAGAAACGGGCCGATGATCTCGCGGAGCATGAGAGCGTCGGAGAGGGGAAGGCGCAAGCGCACTAGTCCATGCTCCCGCCTAGATAGTGCTTACGCACCATCTCGTTCGCCCCCGCTTCGTCCGGAGTGCCGTGGAAGATGATGTGGCCGTCCACCAAAATGTACAGCCGATCCGTGATGCGGAAGGTCGCCGATACGTTGTGGTCGGTGATCAGCACGCCGATCCCGTCCTCACGCAGCCTGCCGATGATTTCCTGAAGCTCTTCGATGGTTTTCGGATCGATGCCGGTGAATGGCTCGTCGAGCAGAATGAACTTCGGGTCACACGCCAGGGCGCGCGCAATCTCCACGCGCCGCCTCTCCCCTCCCGAGAGCTTCAGACCGAGCTGCTTCCGCAACTGAGTTATGTGCAACTTTTCGAGCAGTTCTTCTGCTTTTCGCAGCCGTTCTTGGTGCGACATCGGCCGCATCTCCAAGACCAGCATCAGGTTTTCGAAGACCGAGAGCTTGCGGAACACGGAGGCTTCCTGCGGCAAGTAACCCATCCCGTGCCGGGCCCGACGATACATCGGCCAGTGCGTCACATTTTGATCGTCGATGAACACACGGCCCTCGTTCGGTCGCACGGCGCCTACGATCATGTAGAAGGTGGTGGTCTTACCGGCACCGTTCGGACCGAGCAGACCCACCACCTCGCCTTGGGCAACCTCCACATCCACGCCGCAGACGACGTCTCGTCCGCGATACGCCTTCCGCAGCCCCTCGGCGCGTATCCTCATTGCTGCTTTGCGCCCCCGCCCTTGGGAATGCCCGTGCTCTTGCCCGTACCCGACCGGCTCGTCAACTCCATAGATAGTACGCGGTTCGTAGCCGGATCGAAGGTCACCACACACTCGTCGGCCTCGTTCTGCAGTCCCGGGTCCTCGAACCGCTCTGGGTCCCTGATCGTCGCCACCACGCGCCCGCTGAGGGTCAACGTGCCGGCTGTTCGGTCGTACACCGCCTTTTCGGCGGTGCCTGTCACCGTAGTCGGCTTGGCGCTCGGTGCGGTTCGCAGCGCGGTGTCGACATACCTAAGCGTATACCGCAGGCGGCCGGAGGCCGTGGCTTTGACGAGCACGAACTCGCTCTGGCTGCCTTTTGGTTGTCTACTGATCACCGCCTCGATAGTCTCGGCGGACACGTCCACGCCCTGCTCCGAGGCCACCAGCCGTGCAGGTTTGCCCTTGCATACGGCAGCGATCTCGTCCAGATTGGCGAGGTCGATCCGAAACGACGTGAAGTCGCTGAGCGTGACCGTGCCGTACTGCCTGACTTGCTGCTGCGCCCCCATTACGGCAACGGCCGCGCCGAGCATCGGCACGAGCGCGGTCTTGAGCGTCATCTGCGCCTCCTTGGCATCCATCCAAACCTGACCGACGGCGGTGTCGGCGAACACCACGTCGCATTTCCCTAGGTAGAAATCGCCTTGACGAACCTCAACGTTCCCGGCCGCGATGAGCAGGTCCTGCTTGCTCCGCCATTCGAGCCGCTCGGCGACCAGCTCCGTCCGGTGCAGCTTGCTTCCGAAGCGCACCCCGCCCCTGCAAGACACGATGCCGGAAGTGGCGTCGGCATCTCCCGCGTTGGCCTGGACCCATCCGACGAGCTCCCCCTTGCGATAGAACCCGCCCTGGAACTCCTCGAAGCTTCCCTTGGCCCCCGCATCCGAGACGCTCAGCGAGCCGCTCTTCACGGACAGCTTCCATACGGGCCTGCCCTCGTTGTCGTACTTCTCAGCCACACCCTTCTCGAAGCTGCCGGTGTCGTCGCCGATTGTCGGTGGCCGCCTCACTTCGCGCCCGGGCCCGTCCCTGCCAGAACTACTACAGCCGGCTAGCGCGATAGCGATCAGAAGAAGAAGACCGATCCTCATGACGCCTCGGATCGATCTGCTGAAAGCGCCAAACCGAGCGGAATAGGCTTGCCTCCGTGCCTGCCCCTGAGCTGGCCGCAGGCCGCGTCGATGCCGTGACCCCGCTCCTTTCGCTGCGATACGTTCACACCATGCTTTTCGAGCTCCGCTCGAAAAGCATGGACCTGCCCCGAGTCCGGGCGTCGGTAGCCATGACCGGTGTCCACGTAGTTGAAGGGGATGAGGTTGACCAAGCAAGGGAACCCTTTGACCAACGAAGCGAGGCGCCGCGCCTGCTCCAGCGTGTCGTTCTCACCCGCAATCATCAGGTATTCGAAGGTCACCTTTCGTCCCGTCTTCTGGACGTACTCGCGTGCCGCCAGTACCAGCTCGTGCACCGGCCACTTGCGGTTCACCGGCATCAAGCGCTCTCGGACCGAGTCGGTCGGGCTGTGGAGGGAGATAGCCAGGTTGATAGGCAGGTCTGCCTCGGCCAGTTCTCGGATCTTCGGGACGATCCCCACGGTCGAGACGTGCATCTTTCGGTAGCTGATGCCTAGCTCCTCGTGCGCGATGCGTAGCGCCGCGAGTACCGCGTCGAGGTTGAGAAGTGGCTCACCCATTCCCATAACACCCACGTGGTCCACCCGTTTGCCCGTCACGCGCTGCAGGTGCAGTATCTGGTCCACGATCTCGCCCGCCGTGAGGTTGGTAGTGTAGCCCCCTAGTCCCGTCGCGCAGAATGTGCAGCGCATGGGACAACCGACCTGAGATGAAACACACGAGGACACCCAGTCGTCGGTCTCCAGCGCAACGGCCTCGATGCCCTCACCGCGCGAGGTGTTCAGCAACAGCTTGGTCACGCCGTCGGTGGACACCTGCGTGCTGACGTGGGTCAGTGCGGAGATGCGAAACCTCTCAGCGAGTCCTATCCGCAGCCTCGCCGGCAGGTTGGTCATCTCCTCGAATCTCTGCACCCGCTTGCGGTAGACCCAGTCCGCGATCTGTGTGCCGCGGTACTCGGCCTCTCCGAGCTGCTTCGCCATGGCGCGCAGCCCGCGCGAATCCACGCCGACGAGGGGCGGCAGGGGAGTGTTGGCTATCCTCACGGCGGTCAAGGGCGGTCTCCTAGAACGTGTCGCCCGCTGGGCCCGCGCCGCAAAGGCTGCAGCAGCAGGCCATCGGGATTACTCGACTAACGAAGTATACCGGCGCGGGAGGGAGCGAGTTCCGAAAGGGATGAGGCTCCGGCACGGGTAATCTTCAGGCATGCTTTTCGGCAGGCGCAGTGGACCGACGGAGCGGCCCGAGTGGCTCATCGTCGGCCTAGGCAATCCCGGGATGCAGTACAGCCACACCCGGCACAACATCGGATTTCGAGCCGCCACCCTCCTCGCCGAGAGGCACAAGATCAAGCTTCGCACGCGCAAGTTCAAGGCCTTGTATGGCTATGGGGAGATCGAGAACACCCCAGTGGTCATCGCCCTCCCGATGACGTATATGAACCTCTCGGGCAATGCGGTCCAGCCTCTGCTCCGGCACTATGACCTGGGTCCGGATCGGCTGCTAGTGCTTGCGGACGACTTGGCCTTGCCGCTGGGCCGGATCCGTATACGGCTTCGTGGCTCCGGCGGCGGCCAGAGGGGCCTGGAGCACATCATCCAAACGCTCGGCACCGAGGAATTCGCCCGCCTCCGCATCGGCATAGACCCCGCCAACCCCGGGCAAGCCGTGGAGCACGTACTGAGCCCCTTTCACCGGGAGGAACAACCCGTGGTCAAAGAGGTTCTGGAGCGCGTCGTCGCCGCCGTGCGAATGTGGCTTCGAGACGGCCCCGAGAAGGCGATGAACGAGTTCAACCGGAAGAGCGACTGAACCTAATACCTCACCGTCGCGGCCCTAGGCGACGTCGGCGGGCAGGAGTCACTGGACATGATAAGGGAGGCGACAGCTATTCGCCCGGCAACGACTTCGTAGCCCGCTGGCATCGTGTTATGGAAGACGCCACCAACCGATCCTACCAGGAGCAAATCGGTGTGGATCCTAGCACTTTATCAGGGAGTATGCTGCCGTGGTCACATTGCTACCTGTCAGCTACTACCTTGCTCAGCTTAGCCAGAACTGTCATGCTGAGCTTGTCGAAGCATGAGCCTGTCGAAGCATGACATCGGGGTCCGCATGTTCGCGCATTCCTAGACCACGTTGGTGGTGGGCGGGGTCATGCTTCGACAGGCTCAGCATGACGGGTCTGGAACTATCTGTGAGATTGCGTAGTAGCGTGGGAGATCCGTGGAGCGCGCGTCGCGGTGTGGGTGATCCCCGACGTTGCGAAGTGGTGTGGGGGAACGTGGAGAGCGCGGTGCGGCGTGGGTGACCCCCGACGTCGTGAAGCGGTGTGGGTGATCGTCGGATGCGGCAGGCCCACCCTGAAGCCCTCGGGAGCCATGAGACCGTTGGCTCGTCCCACCTCGCAGCGTGCAATCACCGATCCGCGTGTACGGCCGAGCGTGGAGGCGACGTAGATAGGGGTCCCTCGGCCACCTGCCGGAGCTCGCCCTAATACCTACCGTATGCGTACCGCTCGCTCAGGATGACAGGATCTGCCGCCCCGGGCACCTGCCGATCCTCACCGACCCCAGAGGCTGTCCTTCGGTGTAACGTGAGCCAGCGGCCCCACCGCCCACGAGGGGCGGTGGGGCCCATCCCTACTTCTTCTCCGCCCTCTTGATGGTGCAGCCGAAGGAGCGCGTTTCGGCCTGTGGCACGGGCTTGCCCTCGGCCACCGCCAGCAGCGCCTCGCGCAGGTGCTGCTTCGTCACCTTGGAAGGCTCCGTCTGGTCGTCGATCGCGCCGCGGTAGAGGAGCTTGCGGTCCGGACCGAGCAGAATCACCTCGGGCGTACGGGAAGCTCGGAACATATCCGCCACCCGGGACTCCTTGTCTACCAAGATGGGGAACTTCATTCGACCAGCCATCTCTTTGATCTGTGCATCCGGATCGGTCGCGTTGGAGTCGACGCCTAGGATCACGAACCCCTTACCGGCAAACTCCTCCGCGATAGCGTTCATCCGGTCGTCATACGCCCGGCTGACAGGGCACATCGGAGACACGAAGAGGATCAGGATGCCCTTCTCCGCCTTGACCTCGGACAGCCGCCACTCCCTGCCAGATGTCTCTGTGAGCTGGAAGTCCGGAAGTGCGGTCGCTTTCTCGATGAACGCCAGCACCTGCTCGGCGTCCTTCGCTGGGTCCACCTTCTCGAACACCTTGGCGATTCGGCCGTCCGGCGCAATCACGAAGGTGGTGCGAGATGCGACGCCGACCTTCGTCATCACGCCGTATGCAGTCGCCACTGCGCCGTCCGGGTCTGCGAGCAAAGTGTGTTTCAGCCCTTCTTTCTCGCAGAACTGCTTCTGGTCCGCCACGCTGTTCACGCTCACGCCGAACACGCGCACACCGAGCCTCTCGAAGTCCGAGAGGTGCTGAGACAGCGAGCGGTTCTGCAAGGTGCATCCGGGCGTCATGGACTTCGGATAAAACGCCAATACCACCCACTGACCGCGGAGCTGCTCGAGCGAGTGCGTAGTGCCGTTCTGGTCCGGCAGTTCGAAGTCCGGTGCGTGGTCGCCAACGTTCGGCACCGCTCCCACACGCATCACGCCACTCGCTAACACTGCGGTGACTAGAGTTTTCAGCATGTTCGACAATCCCCCACAAGATAAATATGCACCTGTCGCACTTCGGAGTCCTACGACTCCTCTGGCCCGGGAGTGTCCGATTCGGGCTGGTTGGCGCCCGGAAGGGCCTTTCCACCACTGAATATCTCGGCGATCACGTCTTCTACCGATGGCTCGGCGATTGTGATGTCCGAGACGGGTAGAGTGGCGAGAACTCCCGCCGCGGCCTGACTCGTCTCGGCTCGGGGTACCTCGATGTCCGCTGTGTCCTCGGTGTGCCGCACCACACGCCCGAACCGCCCCAGCTCCTCGGCCTCTACCGGCCTGTCGAACTGCAGCCGGAGCAGTCGGTGACTGCCGTAGGACTTCAGAAGCTTGCCCAAGCGGTCATCGTAGAGCAGCCGCCCGTGATCGATGATGAGCACGCGGTCGCACAGAGCCTGCACGTCTTGCATGTAGTGGCTGGTTAAGAGAATGGTGGTGTGGTCGCGACGGTTGGTCTCGAGCAGGAACTCGCGAATGCGCTTTTGCGACACCAAGTCGAGGCCGATGGTCGGCTCGTCCAAGAACACCACCTTGGGCCGGTGGAGCAGGGCGGCGATCAGCTCGCACTTCATCCGCTCGCCCAGCGAAAGACGCCGTACCTGAGTGCGCAGCTTGTCCGTTACCTGCAACGCCTCCGCCAACTCCGCGAGCCGCACCTTGAAGTCTGCCTCGGATACCTCGTACAGCTCCTTGTAAAGCCGCAGCGAGTCGTACACGGCGAGGTCCCACCATAGTTGCATCTTCTGCCCCATCACCAGGGCGATTTGGCGGAGCATCCGGGTGTCGCGCTTCCACGGGGGGTATCCGAGCACCGAGGCCTCGCCCGACGAGGGATACAAGATGCCGGTGAGCATTTTCAGCGTGGTGGTCTTGCCCGCGCCGTTCGGACCGAGAAACCCGACCAGCTCGCCTTCCTCGATGCCGAAGCTCACGTCCTGCACAGCCTTCACCTCTACCTTCTTGCGGGTGACGAGGCTGCGAAGGGCGCCCAGTGTCCCGGGCTCCTTCTTGTGGGTGATGAAAGTTCGGGACAGGCGCTCCGCGACCACCACGGGCATGGCGAAAGTGTACCTTCGTGCTTCGGAAGCCCGCGGCAGAGGGCAGGCTAGCTCCTACCCCGGGTCGTAGCCCATTGTGAACGGCTGGCTGGTGGTGGAGACGACGGCCTGCCAGAACTGGCCTTTCACGTCCACCTGCTTGCGCTCGCCCACCACAAGGTGCAGCGGCACGTGCGTGAACTCTCCGTTCCAGTAGCCGGTCAGCATGTTCGTACGCCCGGCCATCGCGGCGTGCACTGCGTTCTGCGCCAAGAGCTGGCAGAACACCGCGTCCGTAGGGTCGGCCCGCGCCCCACGGATGGTGTAGCTCGGGTCGAGGTAGCGCAAGTTGATGGTGATGTCGCGCGACGAGAAGTACTCGGTAATGGCTGTCCGGAGGAAAGCCCCAACGTCCTTCAGCTTCAGGTTGCCGGATGCATCGTGGTCGGGCTCGCCCGGTTGGAGGTCCTGACCCGCGCCTTCGGCGGCTACGATCACCGCGTGATTGTTCTTCTGCAGTCGCTTCTCCAGCGAAGCCATCAACCCATCCTCACCGTCCAGCCGGAACGGCTGCTCGGGAATCAGGCAGAAATCCACTTCGCTGTTAGCCAGCGTCGCGTATGCCGCAATCCACCCCGACGTGCGGCCCATCAGCTTCACGAGCCCAATCCCGTTCGGCACGCCGCGCGCCTCCGTGTGCGCTGCCGCGATGACACGTCGCGCCTCGGCCACCGCGGTGATGAACCCGAACGACTGGGAGATGTACATGATGTCGTTGTCAATCGTCTTCGGAAGGCCGACGATGCCGATTTTCAGGCCGCGGCGCTCGATCTCTTCCGCCATCAGAGCCGCGGCCCGCTGCGTGCCGTCTCCGCCGAGCGTGAACAGCACGCGAATGTTCATCCGCTCCAGGGTGTCTACCATCTCGCCGATGTCTTGGTGCCCGCGCGAGGAGCCGAGAATCGTGCCGCCGTGGTACTGGATGCCGCCGACAGTCTTGGGGGTCAACTCCATCACGTCGTGGCCGTAGGAGGCGACGAGACCTTGGTAGCCGTAACGGAAGCCGATCACCGGTAGGGTGCCGTAGTTGTCGCACAGCTCGATGACCAGGGCACGGATCACGTCGTTCAGGCCGGGACAAAGTCCCCCACAGGTCACGATGCCGCAACGCAGCTTCTTAGGGTCGAAATAAATCTTCTCGCGCGGTCCGGCACGCTCGAACGCTGGGGGTGGGGACCCATCGGCGGTCGCCTTCGCGAGTTCATCGGGGCAGGTGTGATACAGCACCTGCGCGCCGTCGGGCACGAAGCTCGTCTCCTTCAGCGGCGAGGCGACGGTACAAGGACCGAGTCGGGCTACCGTGAGATTGGTCGGTGCCTTCATTGGATAGTCTGAGGATACCTGCTCGGAACCGCTCTCGAGCACCACCAACTGGGGAGCGGTCCCGGGGTTCTCGCCGTTGTTCAGGCTCGGATTCGGATACATCTCGGGCAGACTCAAGTGCTTCCTCCGGGTCCCAATGTTCAGATTTGGCAAAAGCCGCGATATAATTCCAGTTGCAGGAGGTTCGCTCGCATGAAACCCAGAAGGGCATTCACCCTCATCGAGCTCCTGGTCGTAATCGCCATCATCGCAATCCTAGCGGCCATTCTTTTCCCTGTGTTCGCACAGGCTCGCGAGGCGGCGAAGCAGTCCATGTGCCTTAGCAATGCCAAACAAATCGGCCTCGGGCACGAGCTCTACCTGAGCACCCATGACGGACGCTTCATCGTTCTAAATGACTTCCGCGGACCCGAGACGATCTGGGGTTGGACCAACAAGATAAACCCCTACATCAAGACGAAGGGCAAGACCGACCTCGGTGTGTTCAAGTGCCCGTCGTCCAGCTACCAGTACGGCTTCATCGCCAGTGCCTGGGCGATGTCTTATCCCGGCTTTTCCCTAAGAGATGACGCCGGCAACATCGTGATCTCACCGGGTATGAAGACCGCCAATCTGCTGAAGGAGCCAGCGAAAGCTATCTTCGCCTTCGATACGGGCCGGCGAAACGGTCAAGAAGCCAACCGCCACAACGATCAGGGTTGCTTCTTCCGAGGCGCTTTGGACGACCCGCTGGCCGGCGACCCAGACCCCTCGAACGAGAACGCCATCGAGCCCGACCCGAACGTGACGTGGAACGGCCTGAAGCGGACCGGCTGGTATTGCGCTCCGTACTGCCTGTGTATGGTTACGCCTGTCGCAGGTCCCGAAGCCGGCAACAAGCTTTATGGCAGCCACCGCCGACAGGGTCACTCGGTCGTTTTCATCGACGGGCACGCCAAGGCCTGGTCCAATTGGCCGGGCGGCGAACCGGAGCGACTCGGCTACTGGTATACTTACGGCGTTCACTAACCCTACATCTCTCTCTTTGGACGGGCCTCGGCGTTGTGCCGAGGCCTTTCCGCTATGCATATCTCGCGTAGTAGTGCTGATGAGCTTTCACCCATCTGCAGAGGACGATGTGGGGGGGATGTCTGACGGTTACTCGTGGCAACTCGTTGCCATAGGGGATGCGGGATCGCTGGCACACGGAGTGTTAGTGTGGAGGCAGGTTGGGCCGGCGCTCTTACGATGGGGTCTACACAAAAGGAAAGAGCGCGAGCGGGCTCGCGCTCTCCCAGAAGCACTAACATGAGTTCGCTGAAAACTAGGCAGGTTGTTCGAGTGGGTGTGTTAGTCGAGAGTCGTGAGTAACTCCCTTAGAAAGGAGGTGATCCAGCCACACCTTCCGGTACGGCTACCTTGTTACGACTTAGCTCCCCTTACCGGCCACACCTTCGGCCGCTCTCTCCTTGCGGTTGAGCCACGGACTTCGGGTGCAACAGATTCAGTTAGCTTGACGGGCGGTGTGTACAAGACCCGGGAACGTATTCACCGCAGTATAGCTGACCTGCGGTTACTAGCGATTCCACCTTCAAGCAGTCGAGTTGCAGACTGCTATCTGAACTGGGGGCGTATTTTGGGATTGGCTCCGCCTCGCGGCATTGCTGCCCTCTGTTTCGCCCATTGTAGCATGTGTGTAGCCCCAGGCGTAACCGCCATGCTGACTTGACATCATCCGCACCTTCCTCCGGGTTGCCCCGGCAGTTTCCTATGAGTGCCCGGCCGAACCGCTGGCAACATAGGATGCGGGTTGCGCTCGTTGCTGGACTTAACCAAACACCTCACGGCACGAGCTGACGACAGCCATGCAACAGGTGTCTTCAGGCCTACCTTGTGGGTAGGGGGCCCGATTTCTCGGGCTTGCCTTCGATGTCAAGCCTGGGTAAGGTTCTTCGGTTAGTATCGAATTAAACCACATGCTCCACCGCTTGTGCGGGTCCCCGTCAATTCATTTGAGTTTCAACCTTGCGGCCGTACTCCCCAGGCGGGATGCTTAATGCGTTAGCGACGGCACGAACGGGATTGATACCGCTCACACCTAGCATCCATCGTTTACGGCAGGGACTACCGGGGTATCTAATCCCGTTTGCTCCCCCTGCTTTCGCGCCTCAGCGTCAGAAGATGCCCAGCAGACCGCCTTCGCCACGGGTGTTCCTCCTGATATCAATGCATTTCACCGCTACACCAGGAATTCCATCTGCCCCTTCATCTCTCTAGCCGGCCAGTATCAAATGCAGTTTCCGGGTTGAGCCCTGGAGATTTCACATCTGACTTAACCAGCCGCCTACGCGCGCTTTACGCCCAGTAATTCCGGACAACGCTCGCCCCCCACGTCTTACCGCGGCTGCTGGCACGTAGTTAGCCGGGGCTTATTCGTTGGGTACCGTCTTAGTTCTTTCCCAACAAAAGGAGTTTACATCCCGAAAGACGTCATCCTCCACGCGGCGTCGCTGCATCAGGCTTTCGCCCATTGTGCAAGATTCCTAACTGCTGCCTCCCGTAGGAGTCTGGGCCGTGTCTCAGTCCCAGTCGGGCTGATCGTCCTCTCAGACCAGCTACCCGTCGTAGCCTTGGTAGGCCGTTACCCCACCAACAAGCTGATAGGCCACAAGCCCCTCCCGAAGCCAGTTGCCTGATTTAATCCCCCGAGGATGCCCCCAGAGGACCACATCCGGTATTAGTTCCGCTTTCGCAGAGTTATCCCGGTCTTCGGGGCAGGTTGCTTATGTCTTACTCCGCCGTTCGCCACTAGCGCAGAGGCCGAAGCCTCTTTGCCCGTTCGACTTGCATGTTTTAGGCACGCCGCCAGCGTTCGTCCTGAGCCATGATCAAACTCTTCGTAAGAAACGTAGCGTTACTTACGTTTCGACGATTGGTCCGTTGCCGGACCTGGACCACACTCGCGCAAACCTACCTAGTTTTCAACGAACTCGAAAGCCCCCTCTTGCAGAGGCGAGAAGCAGTATAGCAAAGCACGACTCGACGAGTCAAGCCCGCCGGCTAAGATTCTCGGGGAAATCTCGGCAGATTCTTTCGGGGCCCAACCATCGTTTAGGCAGGGCCTTGCAGGCGTTCCAATCCAGTGGTAGAGTGAACTCGACTCGTCGAATACCAGAGAGTGGGGGAAAATCGCATGCGTTCACTCTTCTCGCTTGGGCCCAAGGCGGCAGCTATGTGCGGTCTGGCATGCGTCGCCTTTGCCGCGCTAGCAAACGTCGACCTCAGCGCGCCAGGTCCGTACCAGCCCGGATGGACGCGCGTGACCGTATCTCGTACCGGCGGAGGCAGCTTCTCCGCTTACCTCTTCTATCCTGCGCTTCTGCCCGGCGAGAACACCCCATTCGACGCCTCCGCTGCTCCCTGTCCGGGAATCTCGTTCGGCCACGGTTTCCTCCAACCGGTCACCCGCTACCGAAGCACGCTAGAGCACCTCTCCACTTGGGGCCACATCGTCATAGCCTCCGAGTCGGAGGGCGGTCTATTCCCGTCTCACTCACGCTTCGCCTCCGACATGCGCGACTGCCTCACGTGGCTCACCTTGCAGAACGCCAATCCCTCGTCGGCTCTTTACCGGGCAGTCAACACCAACGCCTACGGGATGTCCGGTCACTCGATGGGAGGCGGATGCAGTATTCTCGCGACCGCCGCAGACCCACGGGTCAAGGCACTGGCCAATCTGGCCGCCGCCGAGACGAACCCCTCCGCAATCGCCCAGATGCCCAACGTCCTCGTTCCCGTCAGCCTCATCGCCGGCAGCCAGGACGGCATCGTTCCGGTCTCGACGAACGGACAGCGGATGTACGATGCGGGCGGCCCACCGCGGCTCTTGCCCGTGATCACCGGAGGATGGCACTGCGGCTTCGAGGATGTGAGCAGCTTCGGCTGCGACAGCGGCAGCTTGCCTCGGGCCGATCAGCTCCGGATCACTCGCCGTCTGCTCACTGGATTCTTCAACCTGTACTTGAAGCACGAGACCGCCCTCTGGCGTGACGTGTGGGGACCCGAGGCAGCAGGCGATCCCGAGGTGGTCACACAGTTCGACCCCGGGATAAGGCTGACGCCTACGTCCCAGACCAAATCGGCGCCAGCAGGTCGTACTGTCACATACGACGTGCTCCTCCAGAACCGAGGGAGAGGTCCGCTGACGTTCCTTGTCGAGGCCGATGACCACGCATGGCGTGAGCCTGTGATCCTACAGCCCAAGAAGACGCTAGCCGTTGGAGAGGAGGTGCTTTTGCGAGTGTTCGTGACAGTACCTTCTACCGGGCCGGCTTCGGATACCATCGTTCTGTCTGTGCGCTCGGCAACGGATGGCCGTACGCGAGGATACGCCATTCTCGCTACGATTCGTCAGTAAGCGCCGGGGTCTGAGGCGTGGAAGGGCTACGCTGCAATTCGCAGGTGCTGCTCCGACTTCGCGCCCTCGACCCCGCTGCCCAAAGATGCCAACGCGTACTGTAGCTCTTGAGCGACTTGCTCGACTCGAACCATCAATCGCGCCGCACCATCCCGGTCACCTGCCTCGAGACAGTGGACACAGTCCCGCACTAGGCCATGCAACTCCGAGTGGGACCGCGCTACGGACTGGAACGCCGGGTGCTTGCCGAATTGCTCCGCGCCTTCCCCTTGAAGCCATTCGTCCAGCCTGCACCCCTTATCTGCGCTGAAGTCCCCCGGGCGGAATTCTGTGCACCTTGCTACGATCTCGCGCAGCCGCTGAATGCGTGCTTGGTGATCGCTTGCGGCCACCCGCAGTGTCGCAGACCCCAGGCGGAAGCGTCGCATCTGCTCCCGCATCTCGGTGGCCATACGGTCCATGTGCGCGGCGTTCTCAGCAACCTCTGCGGTGGTCTGCGTCTGACGGGCGATGTTCTCCGCTACGGTGTCGATCGCCGCCTTCACCTGCTGCATTCCAGCGGACATCTCCTGGGCAGAGGCGCTGTTCTCTTCGGCGATAGCGGCCATATGCTCGAGCGCTTGGCAGGAGGCGCTCACATTGTTCGTCATGCTCTCGGCGGCATCCAGGATGGCGCGGGCGCGCTCTGCGACCCGGTCCGCTTCAGAGCGGATCTGTTGAAGCGCTTCTCCGGCAGATACGGCGACCTCGGCTCCGGCTTCGATCTCCCTGTTGCCCGCATCCATCGCAGCGACTACCTCGTTGACGCTCGCCTGAACCCCGGCGACTAGTTCCGCGATCTCTTTGGTTGCCTGTGTGCTTCGCACCGCCAGCTTGCGAACCTCTTCCGCCACCACCGCGAACCCGCGGCCCTGCTCGCCGGCCCGAGCGGCCTCGATGGCGGCATTCAGCGCCAGCAGGTTCGTCTGGGAGGCGATGTCGTCAATCGTGCTGGTGATGGTGCCGATCTGCTCGCCTCGTACCCCCAGTTCGCGAACCCGCGCGGACGCTTCCTGAACCGTATCCCGAATACGCATCATGCCGGCAACCGTGCGCTCGACGGCATCCGTACCCACATTGGCTGCGCGTCGGGTGGCCTCCGCCACTTCAGCGACTTCCTCGGCAGACTTGCTCACGCTGCAAGCAGAGTCTACGGACTTGGCGGCCAGTACCACCGCCTCGGCCGAGCTCGCAGCCTGGCTCTGTGCACCCGCCGCGATCTGCTCGGTCACCTTGGCGGTCTCGCGCGATGCCTGCGCCACCTCGTCGGCAGCCTCAGCCGTTCGGCGAATCGACTCGGACGACGTCCGTGCAGCATAGGCCAACGAACTCGCGCTCACCGCGAGATCGTTCGCTTCTTCGATCTGCCGCACTACGTACTCTCGGAACCCACGGAGGATCGAGGCGAAAGCAGAGCCGATCTCGTCGCGCTCCGACTGGGGCAGCATCTCGCCCGAGAGGTCGCCTTCGCCGATGTGCCGAGCCTGGCCGGCGATCCGCTTGGCGTACCCAATCGCGCTCCGCACACTCTCTGCCAGCTCCCCCAGCTCACCCGTCGAGGCCGTCGGCACATCGTCGTCAATCTCACCCCGTGTGAAGGCCTCGACGCATCGCGTCATTTGCCGGATGGGCCCGCAAATCTCCCGGGCGAGCCGCCATCCCACGACCGCGCCGATCCCACAACTGAGGATCGTCACCACGATGAGTGGGGAAAGCAGCGCTCCGATGCTGGTTGCGGCCATCTGGAGAAAGACTGCGCAGAAGATGGCGGAGATTAGCAGCGCCACGACGGCACCGTACACAGCGAATTTTCGAGTGATGCTCAATCTACTCCCCCGAGCTCGGGCTACGTGCCCGATTCGAGCGCGCGCGGTACGCACAGACCCTAATTCGAATCATCGGAGACCGAGCAGGTTGTACATAGGCAATACCCGCATACTGCCGTTCCATGGCAGGCCCTCCCCCCGGTAGGGTAGAGTCGCCATTCCAACCCGCCGGCAGCGTGGCTTCGGCGTGTGTGCCCTTTCCGCTAGGAGAGCCCGTGAGAATACTGGAACAGGAACAATTGAACCCCTGCACCGTGAAGATGACCGTCGAGGTCGAAGCGGATCGAGTGCAGGAAGCCGTTCAGCAGGCGCGCAGGCAGATCGCCAAGCAACTTCGCGTGCCAGGCTTTCGTCCTGGCAAGGCCCCCGCATACTTCGTGGACCAGATGGTCCCTAAGGATGATCTGTATCGGCGCGCAGCCGAGCAGTTGGTTCCGCAGGCCTACAGAGAAGCCGTAGAGGAAGCGGGGCTCGAGCCCTACGGGGCCCCATCGCTCCAGCTGGACGTGTTCGAGGAGGGCGTAGCCTGCCGCTTCACCGCTAAGGTCGGGCTCGCCCCAAAGGTGCAGCTCGGTGAGTACAAGGGCCTCTCGGCACAGCGGCCGGACCCGACGCCGACCGACGAGGAGGTGGAGCGCGAGCTGGCCGAGATGCGTAGGCGCCGTGCCAAGCAGATCCCCCTCGACAGACCGGCGGAGTCGGGAGACCTCGCGGTTCTCGACATCACCTCCCTAGAAAACGAAGAGACGAAGCGGTTCATGGTCATCGTGGGGCAGACCTTTGGCCAGCTCGACCAGCTATTAGTAGGCATGAGGCCAGGAGAGGAGAAGTCGGCCTCACTCACCTTCCCCAACGACTTCGAGGAAGGCGCGAACTGGGCGGGAAAGCTGATGGACTGCACCGTGCGAATGGAGTCGCTCTCCAAGGTCGAGATGCCGGCAGCAGACGACGAGTTTGCCAAGGCGATGAAGCGGGAGAGCATCGAGGCGCTCCGTGCCGAGATCCGCGGGACCATCGGCGCCATCAAGGAAGCCATGGCCGATGAACAGGTGACCGAGCAGCTGTTCACTCGACTCCTCGAGAACTCCACGGTCGAGATCCCGGATAGCATGTGGGAGAGCGTGTACCAAGAGCGGATCGCCGAGATCGAGCAGGAGCAAGCTCGCAACAACAGCAGCTTCGAGGCGCTGGCGGCAGCAGAGGGAATCTCGGTGGAGGAACTCCGCGCGCGGGTGGCTGCGGACGCGCAGATGCAGGTGAAGCGCGCACTGCTCATTCGCGATATCGCAGAGGCGGAACAGATCGAACTGACCCAAGAGGACTTGGACTATCAGATTCGACGCCTTGCCGATCGGGCGCGTGTCTCCTTCGAAGTGGCACGGAGGGAGATTCAGAAGCAGGACGGGATGGACGAGGTGCGCTTCCGAGCTCTATTCCGAAAGGTCGCCGACCTGCTGAAAGAGCACGCGCACATCGTGACCGTGCAGGCGCGTTAGTAACGTTCGTGCCCCGGATGCGGGCAGCGGACCGTCCCGGAGCCAGGGTCATACTGATATGGCTCGCCGCCGATAGGGCACACCAGCATCTCCTTGGGCACCCCGGATAGGGACTGGAGACTGGCCGGCGGCGCGCCGCTCGACATCTTTTCCATGTCAATCGCGTAGCGCACCTGACGTAGTCCGTTCATGCACACCGCATCGTTCGCGCGTGCCTTCGAGCCAGTGATGACGTTTGTGTCGCGCTTGTCGGCGCGCTGTGGCTCTCGCTTCTCCCAGAGCGGACTGCCGTAGATGAAGAACAGGGCTAACACCAACACGAGCGCAACCACGATTATGGAACCGATCAGCGAGAATCCCTGCTCTCTCATTCTGCCGACTCCTCCTTCGGTGCGATGCTCACGAGGATCTGTCCGTACTCGACGGGCTGACCGTCTGCAACCGCGACACTTACAACGGTTCCATCTGTATCGGAGCGCACTTCGTTGGCAAGACCGAGCGATACGATGCTCCCCAAGAGAGTGCCGGCCGATACGCTCTGCCCCGGCGTCATCGGAGGCTCCGGGGCCCGATAGTAGCCCACGAGCGTGGCTCTCACCTCGTGGAACGTGGGAGCGGCTTCGGCCGGTTCGGGCTTGCCGACTTCGATACCCTCGACCCGCCCCGTTCTGACCCTCTCGGCAGTGACGCAAACTTCGCCGACCTCGACCTCCGCCTCCGAGAGGTCGGCGGCCACTATCGCCGCGAGCAACTCGTCCAACTGCATGATGTCGGGCCGCTTCATATCTTCCACTTGAACAAAGCATACTCGATAAGGCGCAGGGCGTAGGCGAGCACGAGCATCACCGCGCTCACCAGCAGGATTTGCACCGCGATAGGGGTGGTGCGGAACGCCTCCAAAATGGTCTGAGAGCCAGGCTCCGCCTCGACCAACCCGACCGACGCCACCGAAAACCTTCCGAAGATGCTGTCCAGGCGCATCAGCAGCAGCCCGGTCCATTCGGTGAACTGCCCGTGCCAGTACACGACCGGTCCAATCGTACCGAGCAGGACGAGCGGAACCAATAAACGGTACTTGTGCCGCTGGTGCTCGTTGTAAATCACGCAGTTCCGGCATCGTTCCGCCTTTTCTGCTGGCGTGAGTTTCTTGTTGTAGGGGATGTATTGCGCCGCAGCGACGGGGTCTTTCGGTATGATGACCGTGCCCTCCAGTGCCTGACTGATCACCTTCTCTTCGCACATGCAGCCGACGCGCTCGCGCCAACAGCATCGTCTGCTCAAGTAGATAGGGCACTTGACTCGGATGAACTTTCGGCAGTACGGAAGCTGCCAACACTTGCCCATGAAGCGGTTGACCACTTCCGGCTCTTCCTTGACCTCTTTCCCGTACTGCATCTGGTCCTTGCGGACGCCGACGGTACCGCGCCGCCCGGTATTCAGCGCGACGGTGATCACCGACATCAGCAACCCCGGAACTACCACCGCGAGCGTGCCCTGCCGAATAGTGCCGAGCGCCTGATCGAAAAGCTCCTTGTTCCCCGGATCTTGTCCGCCCTGGGACATGATGATGAACATCGGAATGCCCCAATAGATCACGGCCCCGAACAGCAAGAGAAGCGGGCCGGTGGAGCCCTCTTCGGCGTACATCAGGATCATGCCTAGGCTGAGGATGAGCAGCGCGATGATGGACCACGTGCCTGCGATCTTCAGCGAGTTCTGCAGGCGGGCGACGTCATCGACCGTTAGGTTGCCCGCGGTGGAAGAGCCGAAGCTGATGGAAGCATAGATCAGGTATCCGAACACAATCAGCGTGAGAACGATCCCGAGCCCCAGCACTCTGGGTGCCCAGTCGTCCACGAAACGACGGAACTGATTATCCGGAACCAGCGGGTCGATCGGTCTGCGCACCGGCGATTCCCCCTTCTTTTGTGCGACGTCCTACTTCTTGACGCGCTCCAAATACTCGCCGCTTCGTGTATCTATGCGAATCAGGTCGCCTACGTTGATGTGGAACGGCACGTTGACCTTTGCGCCCGTCTCCAATGTGGCGGGTTTGGAGGACCCGGATACCGTATCGCCCCGGAAGCTGGGGTCCGTCTCTACCACCTCTAGCTCTACCGAGTTCGGAAGCTCCACTCCTATCACTTCGCCGTCCACATCCAGAACCAGCACCTGCATCTCCTCCTTGAGGAAGCGAATGCCGTCGCCGAAGACGGATTCCGGGAATGCGGTCTGCTCGTAGGTGTCCAGATCCATGAGGGTGAGTTCGTCGCCGGAGCGATACAGGTACTGCATGGGCTTCTTGGAAAGGAACGCCTGCTCCACCCGCTCGCCGGCACGGAAGGTCTTGTCCACGACACCGCCCGTTCGGAGGTTTTTGAGTTTGGTGCGGACGAAGGCGCCTCCCTTGCCAGGCTTGACGTGCTGAAACTCGATGATGGTGAAGATTTGTCCGTCCAGATAGATGTGCAGGCCGTTCCTGAAATCGCTCGTATCCATGGAAAAGCGTGTGCCTCCCGATCGCGGTGCGCGCAGCACCTTCGGCCAGGAGTATAGCTTACGCGAACGGCCGAATCAACGTAGCTCCGCGTTGCGCCTGTCTCGCAGGGCATAGATTCGGAAGCCCTGAAGTGTTGCGATGGGCTCGTATTGGCTATGGAGTCGCTCTGCAAAGGCGTGGTTCCGCTCCGGATCGAGCCACGGTAGATCGTTCCACTGTGACCCGGAGCAGTCCACCACGACAGCGGGTCTCGCATCGTCGAATCGCGCTATCCAGTCTCGCCAATACGCGGCTTCGAAGGGAGGGGGGACTTCCGCTCCCCGAAACGGCGGGTAGTAGAGATACCTCGTGGCGGGGGCGCGCTCGGAGAAGAAGTAGATATTGGTGGCGTTTCCCCATACGTACACTCTGTCGTCTCGGGAGGTCACCCGATCCACCCTCTCGGCAACCTGTCGTTCCGCCTCTGCATAGGCCAGTTGCGGGGCGCGGATCTTGTTCACGTGCACCCATGCCAGGCCGCTCGAAATCGTCAACCATCCACACGACACTGCGACTACGGCTCTCGGGGTCAGCGAAGGGAGCGGAACGCGTAGGCTCGCAAGCCACAGTCCGGCGAGAATGCTCATCGGAAGGTAGGGCTGCAGGAGGTAGTGGTTGAAGGGACGCCTGCCGAGCAGTGAGCTCGCAATCCCGAGCACTGTCCAAAAAAGCAACAGCCGTACCCATCGCCGCTGCTCGGCATCCTCTGGAAGCCGCAACAGCGTGCCGAGCGTCGGGACCCAGAGGAAGGCGCAGACCACGAGCTGCACCGCGAGCCACCGCCCCAGCGTCACCACGAGTACGCCATCCAAGGGAACAACGGACGAGTAGTACGAGTTGAACGTGAACAATGCGTAGATAGCGTCGGCTCCCGCCCCCGCGCGGACTATCGGCCAGAAGAACGCTGCGCAGCATACAGCCAGCCCTGCGCAATAGGCGATCACGCGCTTCGGCCGATGCCCCTGTGCAATCCCTGCCGCTACGAGTCCGACCGCGAGTGCATCCACCAGCGCGGTCGGGCGAATCATCACCCCGAAGCCGACTGCGGCACCGGCAACGAACGCCGCTAAGGCGCCACGCGAGCAAACCAGTAGGGCGAGCCCGACAGCCGCGGACGCAGCTATCCAAAGCTCGACCCCGAAGATGCGGTTAGTCACCCAGGCCGCCAGCCCGATGGTGAACGCGGCGAACAACGCCGTTCCCTGGCGCTCCGTCAGCCGGCGAACCACCAGGAACACGGCAAGCTGCAGCGCGACGGAGGCCAACACGCTGCCCACTCGTACGCCGACGAAAGACCCGCCGAACAGCTCGGTCCATACGTTGAACGCCCAGTACAGCGCCGGACCTTTATGGTCGAAGACATCGCGGTACAGGACGGCGCCTGCCGCGATTTGCCTCGCGACCACTGCGAACACCTTCTCATCCGCTGCGAGCGGAACCGCCGGGTAGACGCGCAGCACGAGCGATGGGGCGAGAATGGCAGCCCACCCGAGGGTCGCTATGATACGGTTCGACATCCACAACTTCATACTTCGCTCTAGATTCTCGGCAGCTCGGTGGGCTCTCCGGTACACTGGTCGGCGATGTCGCGGTTGAGGTCCGCACTTGGCGGCAACAAGTCGTTGGTCTGCTTCGTTACCGCAGGCGATCCGAATCTGGATTGCCTGCCCGACGTGGTCGCGGGGCTAGCGCGCGGGGGGGCCGATGCGGTAGAGGTCGGAATCCCCTTCAGCGACCCGATCGCGGATGGGCCTGTCATTCAAGCGGCGTCCCAGCGTGCGCTGGACAGGGGAGTCAGGGTCGGTGCGGTCTTGGAAGCCGTACGTAGTGCGCGCGCGAAAACCGATGTGCCTATCATCCTAATGACCTATTACAACCCCGTGCTGCGCCTGGGGCACTTCGAGTTCGCCGCAGCGGCGAAGCAGCACGGTGCGGACGGCGTAATCGTGACCGACCTGACGCCCGAGGAGGCCCACCCGTGGTGTGAGGCGGCGGAGCGTCATCAGCTCGACACCGTGTTCCTCGTTGCGCCGACCTCCACGGATGCCCGCGTCCGCGCTGCATGCGAGATCTCGACAGGGTTCGTGTACTGTGTCTCGCGGACAGGAGTGACCGGAACGGGAGAGACAGCATGGTCCGAGACGCGCGACCTGGTGGACCGGGTGCGGGGCGTCACCCAGCTTCCGGCATTGGTGGGCTTCGGCGTTCGCTCGGCTGCGGATGTGGCCGCCGTGCACGAGTTCGCGGATGGTGCGATCGTCGGGAGCGCTTTCGTGCAGGCTCTGGCCGAGCAGGACCCTTCCGGCGACCTCGGCGCTTTCGCCGAAGGCTTCGCCCGCGGCCTGCGGCCGTAGGCGCCTTTCCGGTGTTTGGAGATGCTACCAGTCCCGCGCCGCCGGCAGGCGCGTACTGGATTCCCCCCATCGGGCGTGCGGAAGGAGTTCGTTACTGCGCCGATGCGGAGGTTCCGACTTGGATGCCCCGGCGCGGTCCTCGGGTTCGGGTCATGCCGTCGGTGGCTGTTAGCCGGCGGACGCGGGCCGGGGCATAGAGCACCTGCTGCCCACCCGCAACCGTCATGCTGAGCCTCTACGTCATGCTGAGCTTGTCGAAGCATGCCGTCGCCTGCCGCATGGTGGTATCGGAAGCCCGTCATGCTGAGCCTCTACGTCATGCTGAGCTTGTCGAAGCATGCGCCTGCCGCCGACCCTGCCCCGGCGCGGTCCTTAGGTTCGTGGCGAGCCGTAGGTGGCTGCTAGTCGGCGGACGCGGGCCGGGGCATAGAGCACCTGCTGCCCACCCGCAACCGTCATGCTGAGCTTGTCGAAGCATGACGTCGCCTGCCGCATGGTGGTATCGGAAGCCCGTCATGCTGAGCCTCTACGTCATGCTGAGCTTGTCGAAGCATGACCCCGCAGCCACCCCCGACCCTGCCCCGGCGCGGTCCTTAGGTTCGAGGCGAGCGATAGGTAGCTGCTAGTCGGCGGACGCGGGCCGGGGCATAGAGCACCTGCTGCCCACCCGCAACCGTCATGCTGAGCCTCTACGTCATGCTGAGCTTGTCGAAGCATGACCCCGCAGTCACCACCGACCCTGCCCCGGCGCGGTCCTTAGGTTCGAGGCGAGCCGGAGGTGGCTGTTAGCCGGCGGACGCGGGCCGGGGCATAGAGCGCTGAGCTTGTCGAAGCATGCGCCTGCTACCGACCCCGACCCTGCCGCCCGCAACCGTCTGGCTGAGCTTGTCGAAGCTTGACGTCGCCTGCCGCTTGGTGGTATCGGAAGCCCGCCATGCTGAGCCTCTACGTCATGCTGAGCTTGTCGAAGCATGACCCCGCA